>NZ_CP045644.1:6024815-6656451 GCF_009498455.1 Variovorax paradoxus
CTCGAAATCCGCCACCTGCGCACGCTGGCCGCGCTGCGCGACACCGGCAGCCTGGTGCGTGCGGCGCAGCTGCTCAACCTCACGCAGTCGGCGCTGTCGCACCAGATCAAGCTGCTCGAGGACCGCTACGGCGCCCAGCTGTTCGAGCGCAAGTCGGTGCCGCCGCAGTTCAGCACCACCGGTCTGCGGCTATTGCAGCTGGCCGACACTGCGCTGCCGCTCATCGAAGAGGCCGAGCGCGACGTGGCGCGCCTCGCGCTGGGGCGCAGCGGGCAGTTGCGCATCGTGGTCGAGTGCCACACCTGCTTCGACTGGCTGATGCCCGCGATGGACGCCTTTCGCCAGCGCTGGCCCGAGATCGAACTCGACATCGTCTCGGGCTTCCACCCCGACCCGATCGCGCTCGTGATGCAGAACCGCGCCGAGGTGGCGATCGTCTCCGAGGAAGACCCCGATGAAACCGTCGACTATCACGCACTCTTCCGCTTCGAGATCGTCGCGCTGCTGGCGAACGACCACGCGCTGACGGCCAAGCCGCACCTCACGGCCCGCCACTTTGCCGACCAGACGCTCATCACCTACCCCGTGCCCGACGAGATGCTCGACATCGTGCGCCAGGTGCTGGCGCCCGCCGGCGTCGAGCCCGCGCACCGGCGCACGACCGAGCTCACGGTGGCGATGCTGCAGCTGGTGGCGAGCGGGCGCGGCGTGGCAACGTTGCCGCTGTGGGCGGTGCAGAACTACCTCGACCGCGGCTACGTCACGGCGCGCCGCGTGGGCGCCAGGGGCCTCACGGGGCGGCTCTACATGGCCTGCGCGCAGGCGACCTCGGCGCGGCCCTGGCTGGACGACTTCGTGCGCGTCACGCGCGAGACATGCTTCAAGAGCCTGCCGGGGATCGAATTGCTGTGAACCCGGGCGGAGGATCACGTCCGAATCCGGCCAGTGCAGGCTGGTGCACGGCCTGAAGATCGACCACCACCACGGATCGCCCCATGACCTCTCCGAAGACGCTCGACACCCCTGCCATTCCGCGCCCCCGCTTCTTCCACGGCTGGCTCGTGGTCGCCGGCGCCTTCGCCGTGATGTTCGTGGGCTTCGGCTGCGCCTACACCTTCAGCGCGTTCCTCGATGCGCTGCAGCGCGACTTCGGCGCCTCGCGCGGCGAGGTCTCGCTGGTGTTCTCCCTCGCGGGCTTTCTCTACTTCGGGCTCGGCGTGTTCAGCGGCCCGCTTGCCGACCGCTGGGGCGCGCGGCGGCTGGCGGTCGCGGGCATGGTGCTGGTCGGCCTCGGGCTGGCGCTCGCGAGCCAGGCGCGCAGCCTGACGCAGATCTTCTGGGCGTACGGGCTCGGTGTCGGCCTCGGCGTGGGCGCCTCGTACGTTCCGGTGCTGGGCGCGGTGCAGCGCTGGTTCGTGCGCCAGCGCGGCTTCGCCTCGGGGCTCGCCGTGAGCGGCATCGGCGTGGGCACGCTGGCGATGCCGCCGCTGGCCTCGTGGCTCATCGACACGCTGGGCTGGCGCGATGCCTACCTGGCGCTCGGTGTGCTCGCGGCCGTGGTCGGCGTGGGCCTGGCGCTGCTGGTCGAGAACGACCCGCGCGCACGCGGCCTCGGCCCTGATGGCGATCCGCCGAAGGCGCAAGCCTCCACCGCGTTGCCACCGGGCGCTTCGGTGCGCGAGGCCATCGGCTCGGGCCGTTTCGCCGGGCTGTACGCGGCCTGCCTCATCAGCTCGTTCGGCTTGTTCGTGCCCTTCGTGCACCTGGTGCCCTACGCGCTCGACCACGGCGTGGCCGCGTCGTCGGCGGTGCTGCTGCTCGGTGCGATCGGCGTCGGCAGCACGGCGGGCCGTTTCTTCCTGGGCGGGCTCGCCGACCGCATGGGCCGGCACTACGCGCTGCCGCTGATGTCGGCGGGCATGGCGCTGTCGCTGATGGTGTGGGCCGTGTCGGGCGGGTTCTGGGGGCTGGCCCTGTTCGCCTTCGCCTACGGCGTGTTCTACGGCGGCTTCGTGGCGCTGCTGCCCGCGCTGGTGATGGACTGGTTCGGCGGACGCCACATCGGCGCGATCATCGGCATCCTGTACACCAGCGTGGCGATCGGCACGCTGATCGGGCCGAGCGCCGCGGGCTTCGCCCTCGACCTCACACGCAGCTACCTGCTGCCGATCCTCGTGGCGATCGGCGCCAACCTCGTGGCGGCCAGCCTGCTGCTCGCGATGGCGCGACGCGGCCGGCGCGCCGCTCAGCCGGCTTTCTGAACCAGCTTCAGCACGCTCGAGAAATCGAGCGCGCCGTGGCCCGCGAGGCTGTGCGCCGCATACAGGCTGCGCGCCAGGCCGCCCAACGGCGTGGACGCACGCACCGCGCTCGCGTTTTCCTGGGCCAGACCCAGGTCCTTGAGCATCAGGTCGGTGCCGAAACCGCCGGCGTAGTTCTTCGAGGCGGGCGACGTTTCCATCACGCCCGGCATCGGGTTGTACTTCTCGAGCGCCCAGTTGCCACCCGAGCTGCGGCGCATGATTTCCGACAGCACCTTCGGGTCGAGCCCGTTGGCCACGCCCAGTGCGAGCGCTTCCGAGGTGCCGATCATCAAAATGCCGAGCAGCATGTTGTTGCAGATCTTGGCGGTCTGGCCCGCACCGGCTGCGCCGGCGTGGAAGATGTTGGCGCCCATCTTCTCGAGCACCGGGCGCGCGCGTTCCAGGTCTGCCGTTTCGCCACCGACCATGAAGGTCAGCGTGCCGGCAATGGCGCCGCCGGTGCCGCCCGACACGGGCGCGTCGATCATCGCGATGCCCTTGGCAGCGGCGGCCTCGGCCACCTTGCGCGAGGTGGCGGCGGCGATGGTGCTGCTGTCGATCACGAGCGTGCCGGCCTGGATGCTGTCGAGCAGACCAGGCTTGCCGGCGCCGCCGAGGAACAGGCCCTCGACGTGCGCGCTGGCGGGCAGCATGCTGATGACGACTTCCGCGCCGGCCACCGTCTCGGCGGCCGACTTGGCGATCGGCAGGCCTTCGGCGCCGAACTTCTTGCAGGCGTCGGCCGAGAGGTCGAAGGCGCTGAGCGTGTGGCCGGCCTTGTGCAGGTTCAGGGCCATCGGGCCGCCCATGTTGCCCAGGCCGATGAATGCGATCTTCATGTGTCTTGTCTCCGTTGTTCTGTGCAGGGAATAGGTCGGGTCAGACCAGCGACGCCAGCTCGGCCGGCATCTCGCCGCGCGGGCGCAGGTGGTCTTCGACGAAAGCAGGCGTGATCTCTTCGAGCGTGGCCGGGCTCCAGCGCGGGTTGCGGTCCTTGTCGACCAGCACGGCGCGGATGCCTTCGGCGAAATCCTTGTTCGCGCAGAAGCCCAGCGAAGCCCAGTATTCGAGGCGGAATACCTCGGCCAGCGACATGCGCGGCACGCGCTGCCAGAGCTCGAAGCTCAGCGCGATGGAGCTCGGTGCGCCCTTGGTGAAAGTCTTCGATGCGGTCTGCAGCCACGCGTCGTCGCTCTGCACGTCGCGCAGGCGCCTGGCAATGTCGAGCAGGTCGTCGCCGGCCATCAGCGCGTTGATGGTGTCGTAGTGCTCGCGCACCTTCGACGCGGGCATTTCGGTGCCCTCGCCCGCCTTGGCAAGGATGCGCGACAGCGTGGCGCGGTCGGCCCGGGCATCGCCGCCGGCCCATTGTGTGGACGCGATGGCCGCGAGCACGTCGGCCTTGCGCTCCTGCGGCACCAGCACGTCGGCCAGGCCGCAGAAGATGGTGTCGTGCGCGTTGATGTTCGCGGCCGTGAGCGCCAGGAACAGGCCCGTGCGGCCCGGCGTGCGGCGCAGGAACCAGCTGCCGCCCACGTCGGGGTACAGGCCGATGTTGATCTCGGGCATGGCGATGCGGCTTTGCAGCGTCATCACGCGGTGCGAGGCGCCCGCCAGCAGGCCCACGCCGCCACCCATCACGATGCCGTGGCCCCAGCACAGGAAGGGCT
The DNA here is from genome assembly GCF_009498455.1 of Variovorax paradoxus. NCBI lineage: Bacteria > Pseudomonadati > Pseudomonadota > Betaproteobacteria > Burkholderiales > Comamonadaceae > Variovorax > Variovorax paradoxus. The sequence goes on from NZ_CP045644.1 coordinate 6,028,789, forward strand.
TGGGGAAGGTGTGGATCAGGTGGTCGAGCTCGTACTCTTCGCGGAAGAAATCTTCGGCGTAGGTGTTGCGCTCGGGGCCGCAGTCGAGCAGCGTTTGATACAGCTGGCGCAGGTCACCACCGGCGCAGAAGGCTTTCTCGCCCGCCGCATCGAGCAGCACGCCGATGATGCCGGCGTCGGCGGCCCACTCGCGCAGCTTGGGCGTGAGCAGGCGCACCATGTCCACGGACAGCGCGTTGAGCGAAGCCGGCGCATTGAGCGTGGCCACGGCAAAACGCTGGCCGCCGGCGGTCTTGATTTCGTTGAAGAGAACTACGTTGTCGGTCATGTCATTCACGGAAAAGAAAACCCCAAAGGATACGTGCGCGGAATACCGCGGAACCGGCTTTGCCGGGCCGCTGGTATTGCCCCCTGCAAGGGGGTTGGAGGCCACACGAAGTGGGCAAGCCTGGGGGTGTGCCTTGTCTATCGGATGTCGCTGTCGCCTTCCAGCAATTTTCGCGCAACGATGACGCGCATGATTTCGTTGGTGCCTTCCAGAATCTGGTGCACGCGCGTGTCGCGCACCAGACGCTCGAGCGGGAACTCGCTCAGGTAGCCGTAGCCGCCGTGCAGTTGCAGCGCGTCGTTGCAGACATTGAAGCCCGCATCGGTCGCAAAGCGCTTGGCCATCGCGCAATAGGTGCTCGCGTCCACATGGCCCGCGTCGAGCTTGCTGGCGGCCAGCCGCACCATCTGCCGCGCGGCGACCAGCTCGGTCGCCATGTCGGCCAGCTTGAACTGCAACGCCTGGAAGCTCGCGATCGGCTTGCCGAACTGCTGGCGCTCGTGCAGGTAGCGGCGCGCCGCGTCGAGCGCGCCCTGCGCCGCGCCCACCGAGCAGGTCGCGATGTTGATGCGCCCGCCGTCCAGGCCCTTCATGGCGATGCGAAAGCCCTCGCCTTCCTTGCCCAGCAGGTTTTGCGCGGGCACGCGCACGTTGTCGAAGTTGATGGTGCGCGTGGGCTGGCTGTTCCAACCCATCTTGTGCTCCTTCTTGCCGTAGCTCACGCCCGGGGCGTCGGCCGGCACCGCGAAGGCCGAGATGCCGCTCGCGCCCGCGCCGCCCGTGCGCGCCATGAGCACCAGCACGTCGGTCGAGCCGGCGCCGGAGATGAACGCCTTGTTGCCGTGGATGACGTATTCCGTCCCTTGCAATTCAGCCCGCGTCTTGAGCGAGCCCGCGTCGGAGCCCGCGCCCGGTTCGGTCAGGCAGTACGACGCCAGCTTGCGCCCGCTCGTGAGGTCTTCGCCCCACTGCTGCGCCACCGCGTCGGTGGCCCAGGTGCCGAGCATCCACGTCGCCATGTTGTGGATCGTGATGAAGGCCGTGGTCGAGGGATCGACCGCGGCCATTTCCTCGAACACCAGCGCCGAGTCGAGCCGCGGCAGGCCGAGGCCGCCGATGCGCTCGGGCGCATACAGGCCGCAGAAGCCCAGTTCGCCCGCCTTGGCGATGGCTTCCTTCGGAAAGATGGCTTCCGCGTCCCACTGCGCGGCGTGCGGCGCGAACTCGGCCTGCGCGAAATCGCGCGCGGTCTGCGCAAAGGCGTTCTGTTCTTCGGACAGTTCGAAATTCATTGGGAGCGACCCTTCCAGAGATCGAGCTTGGCGGTGCGTTTGCGGGTCGATTGTTCGAGGCAGCCGTAGAACTCCAGCGGCCAGATCGAACCGCCTTCGCTGTCCTTGGCGGCGGTCTTGCACCCCGGATCGCGGCCCTTGAGCCAGGCGCGCTGTTCGGTGCGCAAGGCGGTGCGCTGCTGCGGCGACAGCGATTTCATCACCTCGCCGTAGCGGATGTTGAGCGCCGCGTCGGCGGCGCGAAAGTCGCGCACCGCGCAGGCGTTCATCTGCTGCTGGTTGCCGTCGGGCTTGCAGTCCAGCGGACTCGCTTCATCGGCCGCCTGCGCGCCAAAGGCGAGCAGCAGCACGGCCGATGCCGCGACAGCGCGGAACGCGCACCTCACGCACTTCACTTGAGGCTGATCGTCGTGTTGACGCCCTGGCTCACGGTGCTGTCGTCGAACCAGCGCGCCGTCACGGTCTTGGTCTGCGTGTAGAACATGATGACCTGCTTGCCGTACGGGCCCAGGTCGCCGAGCTTCGAGGCGCGCGAACCGGTGAACGAGAACATCGGAACCGGCACCGGAATCGGCACGTTGATGCCGACCTGGCCCACGTCGATGTCTTCCTGGAAGCGGCGCGCCGCGGCACCCGACTGCGTGAAGATCGCCGTGCCGTTGCCGTTCGGGTTGCTGTTGATCAGCTCGATGGCTTCGTCGATGGTTTCGGCGTCGGCAATGCACAGCACGGGGCCGAACACTTCCTGGTCATAGATCGTCATGCCGGGCTTCACGCCGGTGAAGATCGTCGGGCCGACAAAGTTGCCCTTCTCGTAGCCGGGCACAGTGGGCTTGCGGCCATCGAGCACCAGTTTGGCGCCGTCGGCTTCGCCGCGTTCGATGAGGCTGTTCACGCGGTCGTACGCTGCGCACGACACCAGTGGGCCCACGTCCACGCCCTTTTCAGTGCCCGCGCCGATCTTCAGCGTCTTGGCCTTCTCGATGAGTTCAGGCACCCAGTTGCGCGCCTCGCCCACCAGCACCGCGACCGACACGGCCATGCAGCGCTGGCCTGCCGCGCCGAAGCTCGCGCCGGCCAGTGCGTTGAGCGTCTGCTCCTTGTTGGCGTCGGGCATCACGATGGCGTGGTTCTTCGCGCCCATCATGCATTGCGCGCGCTTGCCGGCCAGCGTGGCGCGGTTGTAGACGTGCGTGCCGACCTTGGTCGAGCCCACGAAGCTGATCGCCTTGATGTCGGCGTGGTCGCAGATGCCGTTGACGATGGCTTCACCGCCATGAATCACGTTCAGCACGCCCGGCGGCACGCCGGCTTCGAGCGCCAGTTCGCACAGGCGCATCGTGACCATCGGGTCTTGTTCGGAGGGCTTGAGCACGAAGGTGTTGCCGGTGACGATGGCCATCGGGAACATCCACAGCGGGATCATGGCGGGGAAGTTGAACGGCGTGATGCCGGCGCACACGCCCAGCGGCTGCAGCAGCGTGTAGGTGTCGACGCCGTTGGCCACGTTGTTGGCCAGCTCGCCCAGTTGCAGGTTGCCGATGTTCGAGGCGTGCTCGACCACTTCGAGGCCGCGGAACACGTCGCCTTCGGCGTCCGGCAGCGTCTTGCCCTGCTCTGCCGTGAGGATCGCGGCCAGCTCGTCCATGTTCTCGCGGATGAGCTGCTGCAGCTTCAGGAAGATGCGTGCGCGGGCGCCCAGCGGCGTCTTGCGCCAGGTCTTGAAGGCTTCCTTGGCGGAGGCCACGGCGGCGTCGAGTTCAGCTTGCGTCGCGAACGGCACGCGGGCCAGCACCTGCTGCGTGGCCGGGTTGACGACGTCGCGCCATTCGGTGGTCTTCGATTCGACGAACTTGCCGCCGATCAGCAGCTTGACGGTGGCGACTTGCGTCGAGGGGGTGGTGGTGGCGTCCATGGGGTTTGTCTCCTGTGATCCTGTGAAATTCGGTACCGGATTGAGCCGGTGCAGCCCGCATCCTAGCTTTGCAGATTTGCCATGACAATAGACAAATATGCGTCATCGCTTTGCAAAAATGCAAAGCACCGCATCCCACCGCACACAAGGCCGGACGCACATGGACTGGGACAACCTGCGCTACTTTCTCGAACTCGCCCGCTCGGGCACGCTGATGAGTGCGGCGCGCCGGCTGGAGGTCGACCACACCACCGTCGCGCGGCGCATCCAGGCGCTCGAAAAAGAGGTGGGCGCGCCCCTGTTTTCGCGCGAGTCCGGCGGCCACCGGCTCACCGAGGCGGGCCGCCGGCTGCAGCCACAGGTCGAGGCGATGGAGAGCGCCTTCCAGGCCGTGGAGAGCACCGCGCCGGCGTCGCAAGAGGGCCTGTCGGGGCTGGTGCGCATCGGCGCCACCGAGGGCTTCGGCACCGTGGTGCTGGCGCCGCAGCTCGCGCTGTTTGCGGTGCAGCACCCGAAGCTCACCATCGACCTGCTCGCGATGCCGAGGCTGGTGCACCTGTCGCGGCGCGAGGCCGACATCGTCATCTCACTCGAACGGCCGGCGCGCGGGCCGGTGGTGGTGACCAAGCTCACCGACTACACGCTGCGGCTCTACGCCTCCAAACAGTACCTGGCCGCGCACAAGCCCATCAAGACCCGCGAAGACCTGCGCGGCCACACCTTCATCAGCTACGTGGACGACCTGCTGTTCAGCAAGGAACTGCAGTATCTCGATGAGCTGCATCGCCCCGACAGCTTTGCGCTGCGCAGCACCAGCGTGCTGGCGCAGCACCGGGCGGTGGCGGCGGGTGCGGGGATTGCGGTGTTGCCGGCGTTCATTGCGCAGGACGACCGCGCGCTCAAGCCGGTGCTGCCGGACGCGGCGAACTTCACGCGGACCTTCTGGATGTCGATGCCTGCGGAGACCAAGCACCTGGCGCGCATGCAGACCGTGTGGGAATTTCTGCGTGCGACGGCTGCGGCGCAACAGCAGGTGCTCTTGCCCACGAGCACGGCGAACACCCAGTGACCGGTTCGCGCGCTCAGGAAAACAGGCGCTTCAGAAATCCAGGTTTGGCCGCTGGTGATGCAGCCTTTTCCAGCAGCTCGATCAGCCCGTCCACACGCGGCTTCTTGAGCCGGCGCGCGTAGTCGATGTAGCTCTCTTCCGTGTCCATGCGATAGAACTGCGGCGGCATCGGCAGCGGGCCTTCCACCGCCGCCAGCAACACGCGCAATGCGTCGAGCTGGTTCATGCGGATGGCGCTCATGATGGCGGTCTCGCCGAGCGAGGGGATGATCTCGTTGGACTGCGCGAGCCCGCCGTCGAGCAGGGGCTGGATCGCCGCCGCATCACCTGCGACTGCGGCCGCGCCCAGTGCCTCGAGCGCCGCCAGCTTCTCGGGCGAAAGGCTGGCCAGGTAGGCGTCGCTGCGCTTGTCGTCCTCGTCGCGCGCGTCGCCGCCCTGCATGACCATGAAGTCGGTCACGAGCGCCACGGGTTCGCCTGCGGCGTCGAGCGCCCAGAAGCTCGGATAGCTGCCGTCGCCCCAGCCCGCGCTGAAGATCAGCACGTTGTTCGCGCTGCCCGCGCCCAGCGGGTAGTGGTCGGCGATGTCGGCCGAGGCGAGGTCGGCGCCGAGCACGTCGTCGTAGTAGCTCACGTACTCGGGGTTGGTGGCGGACTCGCGCGCCTCGCGCTCAGCCATGGCCTTGGCGCCGTCGGCGTCCATGAAGCAGCCGACGCCGGCATCGACCGGGTAGCCGTAGAACTCGTCGCTGCCGAGTTCGTCCTGCGATTGCCCTTCGAGCAGCGCCGCCTCCCAGTGCAGGTCGCTTGCCTGCAGGCTGCCGCGCTCACGCAGCCACAGCACGGCCAACGCATGGCGGCCGCCGCCCTGCAGCACCTCGACGGGGAACGCGCCCCGCCCGCTCACGCTGCGAACGAAGGGCTCGCGCTCGGGCTGTACCAGCGGATCGCAGGCCACGATGCGGCCGCTCGTGAGGTGCAAAGCGCCGCAAGGCTGGCGCTGCAGATGCCGTGCGCGCAGCGCCTCGTCGTCAAGAAAAATACTCTGGAGGTTGTCGATGTCTAGGTAGGCCATGCGCCCAGTTTCTCATTCCCCGGCAGCGGCGGGCCACACGGGCGGATGGCTGCCCGGCGGCATCGAAGGCCGCGGCCAGGCGGCCGGCGTGCGCGACAGCTGCGCGCTGTGGCGCACCGCCGTCAGTTCGCCGAAGCCTGAGGCCGTCGTCTCGACATAGGGCTCGACACCGGCTCGCGCGATCGACAGCCCGCCGTCCACGCGCCCCAGCCCGCGCAGCCACTGCCCCGTCTGCGCCAGCGACACCTGCACATGCCAGCTGCCGCCCTCCTGCTGCTGCCGCCACAGCGCCGCGGCGGCGCCGAGGGCGATCAGGTAGCCGCTGGCCTCATCGAGGATCTGCATCGGCATCGGGCGCGGCTTGCCGTCGCCCGCCGCTTCGCCTTCGGCGTGGTTGAAGCCCATGGCGGTCTGCACCAGCGAATCGAAGCCGCGCCGATCGGCCCACGGCCCTTGCGTGCCATAGGCCGTGAGCGACACACAGACGATGCCCGGCCGCTCGCGCGCCAGCGCCTCGGGGCCGAAGCCCAGCGCCGCGATGCCGCCGGGGCGGTAGCCCTGCACGAAGACGTGTGCATCGGCGACGAGGCCGTGCAGCACGGCGCGACCCTCGTCAGTGCACAGGTCGACATGCGTCGAGAGCTTGCCGCGGCTGGTGTCGGCGATGCATTCGATGTTCGGCAGGTTCGGCGAATTGACCAGCATCACGTCGGCGCCATAGGCCGCCAGCGCCCGGCAGCCGACCGGCCCCGCGAGGATGCGCGTGAGGTCGAGCACGCGCAGGCCTTCGAGCGGGCGCTGGTCGCCCTGCAACGGCGGCAGCGCGCGCGACGGTGCATCGCCGATGCGCTCGATGGTGAAGAGCGGCTGGGCCGCGACCGCCTGCCCCTGCGGCGTGGCGTCCCATTCATCGAAGCGGCGCAGCGCGGTGGCCACGAGGCCTTGCGCGGCGGCGGCCGATTCGAAATCGACCGCACGCCAGCCGGCCATTGCGGCCTCGGCATCGGCACGCGTGGCGCTGGCCGGGTCAAGCTGCATCAGGCGCAGCGCGCCTTCGCGGTGGTGCTTGAAGTTGGCGTGGATGCGCACCCAGCCGTCGGCGCAGCGGTACATGCCCGAGAAGGTGTCCCACAGCTCGGGTACGCGGCCGTCGATGCTGAACCAGCCCGTGCAGTCGAGCGCGGCATGCAGCGTGTCGACCGCCACCTCTTGCCGCGCCACGCCGCGCCGGTGCCCCAGTTCGCAGGCGGCGAGCGCGGCCGCAGCAATGCTGGCCTGCGCCGCGAGGCCGACCGCGAAGGACGATGGCAGCACCGGGTCGGCGCCCGTGAGCCGCGCGAAGGCCAACGCCTCGGCGGGCAGCCCCGCCAGTTGCCAGAGACCCGCCAGGACTTCTTCACTCGTTGCCATGCGTCAACCCTTCAGGGACAAGAAGAAATGAACAGGAAATGAAAAAGGCAGGGTCCGCTTGCGCGGCCCTGCCCTTGTTGTGTGTCGTTGCGTTCGCGACCTTGTGCGGATGGCTTACTGGATCAGCTTCGCACCGGTCTTGGCCTGCAGCGCGTCGAAGCTCACGCCCGGCGCGAGTTCGATCACCTTGAGGCCTTCGGGCACGACGTCCATCACGGCCAGGTCGGTGATGATGCGGTCGACCACGCCCACACCGGTCAGCGGCAGCGAGCACTGCTCGAGGATCTTCAGGTCTTCGGTGCCGTCCTTCTTCTTGGCCACGTGTTCCATCAGCACGATCACGCGCTTCACGCCGGCCACGAGGTCCATGGCGCCGCCCATGCCCTTGACCATCTTGCCGGGGATCATCCAGTTGGCAAGGTCGCCCTTGGCGCTGACCTGCATCGCACCGAGGATCGACAGGTTGATCTTGCCGCCGCGGATCATCGCGAAGCTGTCATGGCTGCCGAAGATGGCCGAGCCAGGCAGCGTGGTCACGGTCTGCTTGCCGGCGTTGATGAGGTCGGCGTCGACGTTGTCTTCGGTCGGGAACGGGCCGATGCCGAGCATGCCGTTTTCGCTCTGCAGCCACACTTCCTTGGTGCCGGTGTGGTTGGCCACCAGGGTCGGAATGCCGATGCCGAGGTTGACGTAGAAGCCGTCTTCGAGTTCTTGCGCGGCACGGGCCGCCATCTGGTCTTGGGTCCAGGGCATCTCAGGCTCCTTCTTTCTTGTTGACGGCCTTCACGGGCGCTTCGCTGCCGGCGGCGGCCTGGGCGATGGCGGTCTGCGCTTCGACCTTGGCGGCGGCGGCATCCACCGACGCGCTCAACGTGCGCTTCTCGATGCGCTTCTCAGGCGTGGCGTTGAGCACCAGGCGGTGCACGTAGATGCCGGGCAGGTGGATGTCGTCGGGGGCCAGCTCGCCCACTTCGACGATCTTCTCGACCTCGACGATGCAGACCTTGCCGGCCATGGCAGCGGCCGGGTTGAAGTTGCGCGCCGTGAGGCGAAAGCGCAGGTTGCCGGCCTTGTCGGCCACGTCGGCCTTGACCAGCGCGACGTCGGGCACCAGCGAGTGCTCCATGACGTAGGTCTCGCCGTCGAACTCGCGCAGTTCCTTGCCTTCTGCCACTTGCGTGCCCACGCCGGTCTTCGTGAAGAAGGCCGGGATGCCCGCGCCGCCGGCGCGCAGCTTCTCGGCCAGCGTGCCCTGGGGCGTGAATTCGAGGGCCAGTTCACCGGCCAGGTACTGGCGCTCGAACTCCTTGTTCTCGCCCACGTACGACGCGATCATCTTCTTGATCTGGCGCGTCTCGAGCAGCTTGCCGAGGCCGAAACCATCGACGCCCGCGTTGTTCGAGATGACGGTGAGGTTCTGCACGCCGGAATCCTTCAGCGCGTCGATCAGCGCTTCGGGAATGCCGCACAGGCCGAAGCCGCCGACCGCGAGCGTCTGCCCGTCGGCCACGACCCCCTTGAGTGCCGCGTCTGCGGAGGGAAAAATCTTGTTCACTCGGGCTCCTTGATGGGTGTGGAGAGTGGGTGGGAAAGGCGTCAACGATACTACCTACTCGTATACGTAGTATTTCGTAATGGTGACTCCTGATGCCCGAGATCGATTACCGGTTGGCTTTTGAGCATGCGCCCGTCGGCATGGTGGTGTCGAGCAACCGCACCATCGTCGCCTGCAACCAGCGCGTGTGCGAGATCTTCGGCGCGGAGCCCTCTGCGCTGGTCGGGCATTCGTTCAGCATCCTGTACCCCAGCGTGGCCGAGTTCGAGCGCATCGGCAAGCGCATGGAGCCCTTTCTGAACGCCAGCGGCCACTATGCGGACAACCGCATGATGAAGCGCCTGGGCGGGCTGCACGGGGCGCTGGCTGGCGAGACTTTCTGGTGCCACGTCACCGGGCACGCGATGAACCGCGCGGCGCCGCATGAGGCCGGCATCTGGACTTTTGAAGACCTGGGCTCGCGCCGCGCGGTGAAGGCGGAGCTCACGCCGCGCGAACGAGAGGTGGCGGCGCAGGTGATGCGCGGGCTGACGTCGAAGGAGATCGGGAAGGCGCTTGGGATCAGCCATCGCACGGTGGAACTGCATCGGGCGCGGTTGATGCGCAAGTACGCGGCGGCGACGACTGCGGAGTTGGTGCAGAAGCTGATCGCGGGGTGATTCTTTTCAGGGCGCGTGCACAGGCCACCGGGTACTTCCCTCCGCGAATGTCCCCCGGGCTTCGCCCTCCTCCTTGATTTCGCTGCGGGAAGCACCCAGTGTCCTGCGCCCGCTGGGCGCTGTCGTCGTGCGGGGCGATCAGCCCGCGGCGCGCGACAGCACCATCTCCATGCGCACCAGGTCGCGCAGCGGGATGCCGTTCTGCTTCGTTGCCTTGCCCCAGCGGCGCACGAAGTAGTCGACATCGACGCCGACGATCCGAAAGCCGAAGCGCTGGTAGAAGGCCAGCTCGCGCAGGCTGCTATTGCCTGTGCCGACTTCGAGCCGGTGTGCGCCGCGCTGCTTGGCAAGGGCCTTTGCTTTCTTCAGCATTGCGGTGCCGATGCCCTGGCCCTTGTGCGACTCGGCCACGGCGATGTTCATGATCTCCCAGGTGTCGACGCGCGTGGCCATGAGCACCATCTGCCCGACGACTTCGCCTGCCTTTTCGGCCAACCATTGCTCACCGCGCAGCAGGTACTTTTCGACTTCAGGGCGCGGGCCGTCCGCGTCGAACAGGAGCGTCCAGGGCACCGCGTCGGCCGGGGTCGCCCGGCGCATCTTCAGACCTGTCGTGTGTGTGTTTCGTGCTTTCCTTTGCATGACCCTATTCTGAGTTCTGAGCAGAAGTTCCCTGCCAGGGACCCCGGATCGTTGCGAAAACGGAAACGCCGTGTCGACAAAACCTGTGCGTCATCGCGCTGTGGGAGGCCTATCGTGGAACCACGCGAACACACCGTTCGCCCCACACAGGAGCAGACACCATGTCCACACCCCTTCACTCCGAAAAGAACCTTCTTCAGCAAACCAGGCTGACCGTCGCACAAGCCCGCGCGCTGGCCGGGCACCAGGTGCCCGTGGCGCTCGGCCTTGCGGCGGTGATCCTGTCGGTGCTGGGCGTCAAGCCCTGAGCCTGGGCATCTCGCTCACTCCGGCTTGATGTCGGCGCCCTTGATCACCTTCGACCAGGCCGCGAGTTCCTGGTCGACGAACTTGCCGAGCGTTGTTGGGTCCATGTAGGTCGCGAAGGCGCCCTGGTCGTCCACCTTCTTGCGGAAGGCCTCGCTCTCGACGATCTTCCTGATCTCGGCGCTGAGCTTGTTCACCACCTCGGGCGGCGTCTTCGCCGGCGCGAACACCGCGAACCACGACTCGACCTCGTAGCCCGGAAACCCGGCCTCGGCCGAGGTCGGCACGTTCGGCATCGACGCATGCCGCTTGCTGCCCGTGTACGCCAGCGCCTTGATGCGCCCACCCGCAAAGTGGCCGATGACCGACGGCGGCGTGGTGATGAAGATGTCGACATTGCCCGCCACCAGGTCGTTGATGGCCGGCCCCGAGCCCTTGTAGGGCACGTGCGTGGCCGGCTGCTTGGTCTGGCGCGACAGCAGTTCGCCCGCGATGTGCTGGATCGAGCCGTTGCCCGACGAGGCGTAGAACAAACCACCCTCCTTCTTCTTGCCGTACGCGATGAGTTCCTTCATCGAGGTCACCGGCAGCTTGCCGCTCACCGCGACCACGTGCGGCGCGCGCATCACCATCGCCACCGGCACGAAGTCTTTGGTCGGGCTCCAGCGCAGGTTCGGGTACAGAGACGGGTTGCCGACGTGGTAGCCCGAGTACTGCATCAGCAGCGTGTAGCCGTCGGGCGCGGCGCGGGCCACGAACTCGGTGCCGATGTTGCCGCTGGCGCCGGGCTTGTTGTCGATGACGACCGGCTGGCCCAGCGCGCGCTGCAGCGGGTCGGCGACCAGCCGCGCCATGATGTCGGTGGAACCCGCGGGCGCGGTCGGCACCACGAAGGTCAGGGGTCTGGCAGGCCAGGTGTCGGCATGCGAGGCAGTGGCAGCCAGCGCAAGGCCGACCGCGAGCAGGCGGTGAACGGGTTTCATGAATTTGTCTCCAGTGGTTTTTGTGAACTGTCTTCGGGCTGCATGTCTCAGGGTGCCAGCTCCGAAATCTCGATGAGATTCAGGTCGGGGTCGCGCACATAGACCGAGCGGATGCGCGACGTGGCGCCCGTGCGCATCACGGGGCCTTCGATGATCGGCACGCTTTGCTCGATCAACCGCTCAATGACTTCTTCGAGCGGCACGCTGGCGATGAAGCACAGGTCGAGCGAGCCGGGCGTGGGCACGTCGGCCTTCGGCTCGAACTCGTGCCCCTTCACATGCAGGTTGATCTTCTGCTGACCGAAGCGAAAGGCCTTGCGGCCGGCGCCGAAGACTTCGAGCGTCATGCCCATCGTCTCCACATAGAAGCGCATGCAGGCTTCTTCGTTCGCGGTCGTGAGCACCAGGTGATCCAGGTGTTCGATCATGCGTTCTCCTTCTTGAGCGGGCGTGCCTTCGCGCGCTCGACGATCTCTTTGAAATCGGCCGGCGGCGCATGCCGCGTGAGCCGGTTACCGGCGCGCGAGACCTGGGCGGGCAGCTCGTGCTGCACGAGCGATTCGAGTTCTGCCGCAGCGCCGATCAGCCCGTCGAGGTCCATGCCGGTGTCGTAGCCCATGCACTGCAGCATGTGGACCACGTCCTCGGTCGCGACATTGCCCGTCGCGCCCGGTGCATAGGGGCAACCGCCGATGCCGCCGAGCGACATGTCGAGCCGCTCGATGCCCGCCTCGACCGCGGCGATGGTGTTCGCCAGGCCCATGCCCCTTGTGTTGTGAAAGTGCGCCGTCCATTCCAGCGCCGGGTGCCGCGCACGCACGGCCTCGCACACGGATTGCACCTGCGTGGGATGCGCCATGCCGGTGGTGTCGCACAGCGTGATGCCCTGCACGCCCAGCGTAGCGAAGCGATCGATCCAGCCCTGCACCGTCTCGAGCGGCACGTCGCCTTCCATCGGGCAGCCGAACACGCAGGAGAGCGACACGTTCACCGGCACCCTCGCCTGCTGCGCCAACGCGATCACGTCGGTCAGCTGCGCGAACGACTGCTCGCGCGTCATCCGCAGGTTGCTGAGGTTGTGCGTCTCGCTGACCGACATGACGATGTTGAACTCGTCGATGCGGCTTTCCAATGCACGCTCCGCGCCGCGCACGTTCGGCACGAGTGCGGTGTAGACCACGCCTGGTCGGCGCGCGATGCGCTGCATCACTTCTTCGCCGTCGCGCAGCGCGGGAATCGCCTTGGCCGAGGTGAACGAAGTCACCTCGATCTTGGCGTAGCCGAGCGTGCTGAGACGATCGATCAGCGCGACCTTGTCGTCGGTGGGAATGAAGCGGCTTTCCATCTGGAAGCCGTCGCGCGTGGCGACTTCGTTGATGAACAGTCGGGTGCCGTTGCCAGTTTTCATACGGCCTCGCTTTCGGCGCCACGCACCGGCCAACCCGCGCTTTTCAGATCGGCCGTGTGTTCGCCCAGGCGCGGCGCCGCGTGGGCGATGCGCCCCGGTGTCGCGCTGAGCTTGGGCACCACGCCCGGCACCTTGAGCAGCGCACCGTCGGAGCCGCGCGCCTCGACGATCATCTCGCGCGCCAGGTACTGCGGATCGGTGGCGATGTCGGCCACCGTGTAGATGCGCCCGACCGGCACGCCCGCCACGTCGAGCACGGCCAGCACATCGTCGCGGCTGCGCTGCAGGGTCCAGGCCTCGATCGCGGCGTCGATCTCTTCCACGCGCTGCACGCGGCCGTCGTTGTGCGCGAGGCCGGGGTCGTTCTCCAGGTCGGTGCGGTCGATGGCGCGCATCAGCCGGCGGAAGATGCTGTCGCCGTTGCCAGCCACCAGAACGTAGTGGCCGTCGCTGCAGCGGTAGGCATTGGTCGGCGCGATGCCGGGCAATGCGCTGCCGGCCCGCTCGCGCACGGCACCGAAAGCGTCGTACTCGGGCAGCAGGCTTTCCATCACGTTGAAGACCGACTCGTACAGCGCGACGTCGATGAACTGGCCTTCGCCCCCATGCGCCGTGCGGTGGTGCAGCGCCGTGAGCACGCCGATCACGCCATGCAATGCGGCCAGCGTGTCGCCCAGCGAGACGCCCACGCGCACCGGCACGCGGCCCGGCTCACCGCTGAGGTAGCGCAACCCGCCCATCGATTCGCCGAGCACGCCGAAGCCCGGCTTGTCGCGGTAGGGGCCGGTCTGCCCGTAACCCGAGATGCGCAGCATGATGAGCCGCGGGTTCAGCGCGTGCAGCTGCTCCCAGCCCAGGCCCCAGCCTTCGAGCGTGCCGGGCTTGAAGTTCTCGATGAGCACGTCGGCCTCGAGCGCCAGGGCGCGCACGGCCTCCTGCCCTTCGGCGCTGCGCAGATCGAGGCACACCGAGCGCTTGTTGCGCGACTGCACCTCCCACCACACCGAGGTGCCATCGCGCAGCAGCCGCCACTTGCGCAGCGGGTCGCCGACGCCGGCGGGCTCGACCTTGATCACGTCGGCGCCGAACTCGGCGAGCGTCTTGCCGGCGAACGGGCCGGCGATGAGCTGGCCGAGCTCCAGCACCTTCAGGCCTTCGAGTGCGTTCATGTCTGTCTCTGTCTCCAAGTGGGTGGCCCCTACTCTAGAAACAGATCGCGATGAACGGAATTGCTCTGATGGCAGCAGGCCTTCGCGAAACGCGAAGGCGTGCCATGCGCCCTGCTGCTACTTCTTCTTCAGCGTGGACGCAGGCTTGGCAACCACCGGCGGCGCGGCCGGCGTCTTGACCCAGCCGCGCAGCATCACGCCCAGGCAGATGCCGGCCGCGAAGATCAGCCAGTACACCCACGACGGCAGGTTCTCCACGCCGCTGTGCAGATTCATGCCGAAGGCCGCGCCGACGGCCATCAGCGGAAAGGTCAGCGCGGCGATGGTGTTGAGCTTGTGCTGCGCGCGGCTCATGTCGAGGGCCGAGCCCGCCTGCGCTTCGGCGGCGCGTGCGAGCCGGTAGTCGAGCGACATGCGCGTGTCGGCCAGCAGCAGCTCGAAGCCGCGGGCAATCTCGACCGCCAGGTCGCGCTGGTCGATGAGCATCAGGTCGCCTTTGACAGCATCGCGCGCGGCCTGCAGGGTGTCCTGCATGTTCCGCGCGGCGCGGGTGAGCGGGATCAGCGGGCCGAGGACCTGGAACAGGTCTTCCGAGGTCTCGGCGGCCTGGTGGCGGATCTCGAAGGTGCTGAACGCCGTGCGGTAGCTGTCGAGCAGCTTGGCGAGCGCGCGCTCGCCGGGGTTGTTGCCCTTGTGCAGCCACGCGCCGTCGGGCTTGCGCAGGAACACCACGGGCTTGCGCTCGGCGCCGGTGCCCGAGGGCGGCTCGTGCAGGATCACCATCAGGTGCTCCTGCTCATGGATGATGCGCTGCGCACCGTAGGTGCTGCCGCCCAGCCGCTGCTGCATGGCAGCGGGCAGTTCCCAGTCGTAGTCGATTCGTCTTGCCATCAGGGGGCCTGCAGTTCTTTCCACAAGGTGTCGAATTCGTCCGCGAAGCGGCGCACCAGCGACGGGTCGTTGCTCAGCACCAGGTTCTCTTCGTTGTACTCGCAGGCGCTGCGGGTCCAGTTGTAGCTGCCGTTGAGCAGCCGCGCGCCGTCGAAGAGCGCGAACTTGTGGTGCATGTGGGCCTCGGTGCGGTCCACCGCCACCGCAATGCCGGCCGCGCGCAGCTGGCCGACGTCGCTGCCGCGGTCGAACTCCTTGTCGTTGTCGGTGACGAAGCGCACCGTCACGCCGCGCCGGTGCGCGGCCAGCACCTCGGCGGTGATGCGGTCGTCCGAGAGCGTGAACACGCACAGGTCGACCGCACGCTTGGCCGTTCGCAGTTGCTCGTTGATCGCCTGCAGGCAGGCGGTGCCGGGGCTGAAGTAGGCCTGGGAGCGCACCGTGACGCTGTCGGGCGACCGGCCGGTGTCGATCGCGCGCACCACGCCTTCGAGCCACTTGAGCAGCGACAGCTGCTCGGGGTCGGCGGTGCGCGAGCGCACGAGGTCGAAGGCGCGGTTGCGCAACTGGCGCAGGCCGTCTTCGGGCGGCGAGGCTTCCCGCAGGGTGTGGACCAGCACGCGGCGCTCGTCGTCGCTCAGGCGCGCGTCAGCCATCGTGGCGTCGAGCTGGGCCAGCAGTTCGGGCAATGCGGACATCAGTGATCCTTGTCGGCTTTGGGTGAAGCTGGAGGTGCAGGCGCGCGCTTGGGTACGGCCCGCGAGGCCTGCACCTCGGCGGCGAGGCGCTCCATGTCCTGCTTGATCGAGCGGTCGAGTTCGAGCCGGCGTTCGGTGGCCGTCACCAGCGGCAGGATCAGTTCGCGGTAGGTCACGGCGATCTGCAGCATGGCGTCGGCCAGGCGCTGGCCTTCGCTCGGGCCTTCAACCGGCGGCGTGGGCTCGGGCTTGAGTGAATCGACCGCGCGCGCCACGTCGAGCATGCTGCTCGCGATGCGCTGGCTGCCGTCGACGTCGGCGCCGCCGAGCTTGCGCTGGCGCACGAACTCGTCGCAGATGGCCGTCCAGCGCGCGCTTTCCTCGGGCGTGGGGCTGCCGAGCAGTTGGGCCAGGCGCAACAGGTTTTCTTCGGCGCCGGTGGTCAGCGTCTGGGCTTCGCCGCGGTAGTGGTCGCGCAGCAGCGCGTCGAGTTCATCGTCGCGCATCAGCGGCGTGATCTTGCCCGCGAGCTTGGTCATGTTGCGGTAGCTGCCCTGCAGCTTGAACGGCGGCGCGGTGCGGTAGTTCTCCTGCTGCGCGGCCGACGCGATGTAGGCCAGGTTGACCTTCAGCAGCAGGTCGCGCGCACGGAACAGCCGCTGCAGCAGCGCCTTGATCTCTTCCAGCTCGACCGAGCTGTAGGCGTGCGACAGCGCGCTGCTCGGCACGTCGTGGCCCTGCGCCATCTTCACCAGCAGCTGCACGTCCTTCGGATCGCGCGAGGCCAGGGGCATCAGCGTGGGGTTCGAAGTCAGGCTGTTCTCGATGTACGAGAGCGCGAACGCCGCTTCGCGGCCCGAGAGCACGTCGCCCAGGTTGTAGATGTCGGCGCGGTTGGCCAGCATGTCGGGGATCTTGAACACGTCGCCCGACTCGGTGTACGGGTTGCCCGCCATCACGATCGCGAAGCGCTTGCCGCGCATGTCGTAGCTGCGCGGCTCGCCGTTCCACACGCCCTCGATGCGGCGCGTGCCGTCGGCCAGCGCAATGAACTTCTGCAAAAACTCGGGGCTGGTGTGCTGGATGTCGTCCAGGTACAGCATCACGTTGCTGCCCATCGCCAGGCCCAGGTTGAGCTTCTCCAGCTCCTGCCGCGCGGCGCTGTTGGGCGCGTTGACCGGGTCGATGGCCGTGACGCCATGGCCCAGCGCCGGGCAGTTGATGCGCACGAAGATCAGGCCGAGGCGGTCGGCCACGTACTCCATCAGCGTCGTCTTGCCGTAGCCGGGCGGCGAGATCAGCAGCAGCAGGCCCATGCGGTCGGTGCGGCTGCCCTCGCCTGCCGAACCGATCTGCTTGGCAAGGTTGTCGCCGATGATCGGCAGATACAGCTCGTCGATCAGCTGGTTGCGCACGAAGGTCGACAGCGGCTTGGCCTGGAACTGGCCGAGCTTGAGCCGTGCCTTCTCGCGCTCGAGCAGCTCGTGGCGCAGGCTGTGCAGCGCCTCGTAGCCCGGCACCGCATGCAGGGTATGGAACAGGAAGCGGCGCCAGAAGTCGTTGAGGTTCAGCGTGAGGCGGCCCTCGACCACGCGCGGGTGCTCCCCGCGCAGGCCTTCGACCGTGCGGTCGAGTGCCGCATTCACGCGGGTGCGCTGCAGCGGCATCGCCAGCACGCTGGCCGCGTCGTCGATCCAGTCGATCGATTGCGGTGCCTGGTGCGTCGCGTAGGCGCGCACCCAGTCGCGCGCCAGGCGCCAGCGCTCGGCCGGCGGTGCGGCATCGAGGTCGTGCTGCCACGCGTCGCGTCGGCCGCCGCGCTCCAGCTCGCGCATCAATGCGGCCGCCAGGTCTTCGCCCGCGCCGGACACGGCCCAGGCGTCGCCGCCATGTTCGCTGGCCAGTTCGCGCACGAGGTACGCGGCGGCCTGGTCGCACAGCGTGGTCACACGGCCGTCGTGCGCATCGCGCGTTTCATCGCTCGCGGTGTCGGCCAGCGGCAGCAGATCGGGCACCACGTCGCGGGCGAAGTGGTTCAGGGCACGTGCGATGTCGGCTTCGAGCTGTTCCAGCGCATCGCGCCGACCGAACAGCGCCAGCATCTGCATCGAAGCGCGCGCGCGGCGCAGCATCGATTCGCGGTGCGCAATGAGGTGGCCGTGCTGCCAGTAGAGCAAGGCCAGCGCGCGCTCGGTCGGGCCCCAGGCCAGCAGACCGGCCTGGTCCTGCATGCCGACGAGCGCGCCCAGCAGGCGCATCGCGTCGTCGTCGTGGATGCCCTTCTGGTAGCCCTCCTGATACCGCGCCGCGGCAAAGCGGCGGACCATGTCGAGCAGCTGCGGATGCAGTGGATCTTCGGTCAGCAGCGTGAGCACCTCGGCCCAGCTGCGCTCGGTCTTGCCGTCGAGCAAGGCCTCCAGCAGGCGGCCCGCCAGGTACTCGGCGCGCGACAGCTCGGGCGTTTCGGACACCAGCGACTGGTTCCAGTAGCGCTGCAGCGGCAGCAGCCGCGGCTCATCGACCGGGCTCTGGTAGTCGGTGCCCGTGACCTGGTAGGCCATGCCCTCGTCGCGGGCCACGAGCGTCAGGTCGACCGGCTGGCGGTGCACGGTGAAGGCATGGCGGCCGAGGCGCAGCGTGTCACCGCCTTCGCTCACCAGCTCGCGCTTGTCGCGGATGGAGCGCAGTGCCTGGTCGCGCGCGGTCTTCAGGCGCGTGTCGAGCTCGTCGGCCTGCACCGCGGCGCCCAGCGTGCGCAGGTCGGCGATCAGAGTGTGCAGCTTGCCGATCATCGGATCGGCCGCGAAGTAGCTGTGGACCTGCGTCAGGTCGCCGAACTGCGCAATGCGGCGCGGAATGCCGTCGAGGATGCGCCCCGCCGCATCGACCACGCCCTGCGCGCGGCGCTGGCGCGCTTCCACCAGGCTCTGGCGGCGCGCGGACAGCGCTTCGTAGACGGTCTCGCGCTTCTCGGCGATGTCGGCCAGAAAGCCTTCCTGCTCGGCAAAGCGGCCTTCGATCTCTTCGAGCTGGGCCAGCAGGCGCGTCAGCGCGTCGTCGCACTTCTCGGGCGTGTCGGCGAATTCCAGCGCGTTCTCGACCGCCTGGCTGAAGAGTTTGAACTGCGCACCGAATTCGGCACGCGCTTCGGTCGCGCCCAGCGACTTGCGCCGCATGCGCGCGTCGGCTCGCATGCGG
Organism: Variovorax paradoxus; assembly: GCF_009498455.1. Lineage (NCBI taxonomy): Bacteria > Pseudomonadati > Pseudomonadota > Betaproteobacteria > Burkholderiales > Comamonadaceae > Variovorax > Variovorax paradoxus. The sequence goes on from NZ_CP045644.1 coordinate 6,047,387, forward strand.
TTGATGTCGGCATAGATGAGCGAGATGCGGTCGAGGATCGACGTGCGGATCACCGCGTCGCCGCCTGGCAGGCTGCCGAGCTGCTCGGTCAGCAGGTCGAGCCCGGCCGCCTGCTCATCGAGCGTGGCGAGCATCTGCCCGAGCGCGGGCGACGTGGCGAGGTTGGGCAGTTCGAGCGCGAGCTTGTCCAGTGCCTGGCGCTGGCCGTTGAAGGCGGTGTCGGCCGCCAGGAACTGCATGGCGCGCTCGCCGATGCGTTGCTGTTCGGCTTCGAGCGCGGCGTCCATGGCGGCGATGCGCGGCAGGTCGGCGTAGCGCAGCTCCTTGAGCATCTGCAGCGCGCCGCGCCGTTCGCGCAGCCGGCCCAGCGCCTTCACGAAATCGTCGGGGGCGCGCCAGAGCGTGCTGGCGATGTCGACCATCAGCGCGTGCTGCTCGTCTTCCGCACGGGCCAGCGCGCGCGCGGTTTCGCGGCGGATGGTGTCGACCTTTTCGAACTCGGCCAGCGTGCTGCGCGCCACCTCGGCGATGCTGCGCAGCTCGCCCATGAGGCCGGCGGCCTCGGGCGCGTCGAGCCAGAAGTAGGCGTCGCTCACGCGCGTGCACTGGCGGATCAGGTCGTCGTAGGCCGCGCGCGTGGGCGCCTGCTCGCGCACCGCGCGGGCGATGCCCATGAGGTCGCTCACGCCGCGCACCAGTTCGGCATTGCCGATCTTGCCGAAGAAGCCGGTGGCGGGCGGCTGCGCGCTCACGTGCTCTTCGCTGGCGAAGGGCGTCTGCCACAGCTGCATCGGGTGCACGCGCGTGGGCTCGCCGTTGTCACCGTTGAACACCAGGATGCGGCCGTCGGCAAAGCGCGCGTAGCCGTTGGCGATGATCGGCGTGGCGAGCTTCTTGTCGATCAGGTTGTAGTTGAAGAGCGCGTAGCGCCCCGGCTTGCGGTCGTAGAACACATAGGCCACGTCCTCGCCGTTGGGCGAGCGCAGCATGCGCTTGAAGCGCAGGCTCTCGACCACCTCGGCGGGCAGGTCGAAGCGCTTGTGCTCGCCCGACTGCAGGTAGTAGCCGCCGGGAAAGATGATGCCGTGGTCTTCGGGCAGCTGCACGCAGGAGCCGCCGATGGCGTCGATGCGCTCGACCTGCTGCGTGCGGATGTTGAACACCAGATAGCGCGTGGTCTGCTCGCGGTAGGGCTTCACGCGCAGCAATATCAGCATGCCGAGTTTGGCCCAGGCGATCTCGGCGTCGGTGAGCGACTGGCTCTTGTCTTCCACCGGCTCGCTGTAGATGCCCAGGCCGGTCTCGGTGTTGTTCTCGATCTTGATCGTGAGGTCGCCGCCCAGCGTCTCGACGAACACGGTGTCGAGCACGTTCACGTGCGGGTGCTTGCCGCCCACGTGGTCTTCGCGCGTGGCCACGGTCCATTCGAAGTCGTGGCTGGCGGGCAGCGCGATGTCGCGCTCGCCGCGGTTGTCGACGTAGTGGATGCTGCCGTCGCGCTCGATGGCCCAGCGGAACACGCGCACGTCGCTCAGTTGCTGGCCGATCTGGAACGAGGCGAGCAGCTTGTCCTGCGTGACGCGCAGCTGCAGCAGCGTGGCCTGCTTGTAGTAGGCGTAGAGCTCGCGGAAGTCGGAGACGAAGCGCGTGTCTTCCAGGAACGAGCCGGCCAGCGGCACGGGCTGCAGCTCGTCGTTTTCGGTGGCGGCTTCGCCCGGCGCTGCGAGCCGGTACAGGCCGAACACGTCGCCCACGGCCGTTTCCTTGCGCAGGCCGATGAAGACGTTGTAGCCGAACAGCAGCAGGTCGCCGATGCGCACGATGTCGCGCGCCACGGCATTGTTCTCGGTGCGCGCGCGGGTGCGCAAAATCAGCGCCTGGTCGGAGCGACCGAACTCGGCGAGCCGCTGCTCGTTGAGCGCCTGCGTCTTCTTGAGCAGGCCTTCGCCCTGGGTTTCGAGTCGCTTCTTCAGCAGGTCGTAGCTGCCGCTGCCGGAGACCAGCGCTTCGGTGGCGTCGATGGGAGCCTGGGCGCCGGGCGGCGCGCCGGTGTCGTCAGTGGGTTGCATGGATCGGCGCGGTCAGTCCGCGCGCAGCAGTGCGAGCAATTCGTCGCGGTGAGGCTGGGTGTCGAGCCAGGTGCGGATGCGGTCCAGCTCGTCGATGCAGTCGTCGCCGTAGCGGCGGCGCAGCGCGGCCAAGCGCGCCTCGCGCACCTCCTCGGTCTGCAGGCGGCGCTGCCAGCCGTCGGACAGCAGCTCGTCGAGCCGGCCGGCCAGGCCGCGGCTCACGAGGGCGCGCCATTCGCCCTGGTCGAACCAGAGGTTCTGGCAGGCCACGCAGCGGTCGATGCGGAAGTCGGGCCCCGCACTCACGCGCAGGCGCTGCATCAGCCGTTCGCACTCGGGGCAGTGACGCACAGCGGCGAGGTCGAACACCTCGATCACTTCGTCGTCGACCTCATGCGGCACGCGCTTCGGGTCGGCGGCTTTCCAGCTGCGCCAGTCGTCCATGTCCATCACCATGCCATGGCAGTCGCCGCACTGCACGCCCAGCAGCGCTTCGGCCAGCGCCACGGGCTGCATCGCCGCGCGCCCGGCGCAGCTGCACTTCAGATTCGGATTCACTGCGCGTTTCCGTTCAAGGGGCGGAAGGTGGAGATCAGGTTCTGCAGCGCCGACTTCTGGCTCTCGGTGCCGTCGTTGGCGATCTTGTTCATCAGCGAGGCGACGCTGAGGTTCTGGATTTCGCCCGACGAGTTGCCCAGCGCGCCGACGATGTCGCGCAGGTCCTTCACCACGTCGCGCTCACCCGAGAGCTGCTCCTTGAAGGCGACCTGCACCGCCTGGCTCTTGGAGATGACGCCGTCGATGCCCTTGCCCACCGAGAGCGAGCGCACGAAGCTGTCGAAGTAGTCGCCCGAGCCGCCCACGATGTCGATCTTGGCGTTGGCGAGCGCGGTGCCGAGCACGTCGGCCTGTTCCTTGGCAATGGACGTTTGCGCGTCGATGCCCTTCATGGTTTCGATGTGCGACTTTTCCAGGCGCATGCGGAACTCTTCGTGGTCGCGCGTCTCGGGGCTCATGGACTTCATGGCCTCGAACTTCTCGTGCAGGCCCTTCGCCTCGGCGTTGAAGCGCGCTTCGATCACCTGCGCATCGGCCTGGCCCGACTTGAGCGTGGCTTCGGCATCGGCCGTGCGCACGTTGACGTCGGCGAGGCCGAGCTTTTCCTTGCCCGAAGCTTCGGCGTCGAACTTGGCGCGCATGCCGGCGGCTTCGGCCTGTGAGCGCGCTTCGATGACCTGCGCGTCGGCCTGGCCGGCCTTGAGGATCGCGTCGGCATCGGCCTGGCGCACATGCACGTCGGCCAGGCCCAGCTTTTCCTTGCCCGAGGCTTCGGCCTCGAAGGTGGCCAGGCGCGCCTGCGCGGTGGCGATTTCGACCTTGGCAGCCGCGAGGCCCGGTGCGGCGGAGATGGCTTCCATGCCCTCGGCTTCGCGCTTCTTCGATTCCGCGTCGCGCTCGGCCACCTTCAGCTTGGCATCGGCCAGCGTGAGTTCTTCGGCCGCCTTGTGGCGTGCGCGCTTTTCTTGCGTTTCGGCCGCCTTCACGTCGATCACCATCTTCTCGTCGGCCTGGCCCTCGGCCATGATCACGACCGACTTCTTGGTGCGCTCGGCCTCGGCCACCACGCGCAGTTCCTTGATGGCTTCTTCCTGCTCGGCCACGGTGCGCTCGACCACGATGCGCTCGCGGATCACGTCGGCAATGGCCTTCTTCTGCACTTCGACGGCCTTGTCCTTCTCGATGCGCTGCAGGGTCACTTCCTTTTCGCGATCGACGATCTCGAGGTCGCGGGCACGCGTGACCTTTTCTTCCTCGACGGCCACCGCGCGCTTGCGGTTGTTCTCGGCCACTTCCTTTTCGCGCTGCACGTTCTCCTGCTGCACGGCCACGGTCTGCTCCGACAGCAGGCGCGCGGTTTCGGACTTGGTGCGCTCTTCGGACTGGATCTTGGAAGTTTCGGCTTCTTCGCGGGCACGCACGCTGGCAATTTCGCGGTGCTGGCGCGAGGTGGCGTCGGCCTGCTGGCGCTCGAGTTCGAGCAGCGCTTCTTGCGTCTCGACGTTCTTCTTCTTGATCTGCATTTCCTCGTTGCGGCGCAGTTCGTTGGTGCGCACATGCTCGACCGCCGTCAGCTCGGTGATCTTCTTGATGCCCTGCGCATCGAGGATGTTGTTGGCGTCGAGCTCCGACAGCGGGGTCTGCTCGAGGTAGTCGATGGCGGCGTCTTCGAGCACGTAACCCGAGAGGTCGTTGCCGATCTGGCTGATGATCTGGTCACGGAAGCCGTCGCGCGCCTGGTACAGGTCGACGAAGTCCATCGACTTGCCGACCGTTTTCAGTGCTTCGGAGAACTTGGCCGAGAACAGCTCTTCGAGCGTCTCGTGATTCGATGCGCGCGCACAGCCGATGCCCTGTGCCACCTTCAACACGTCGTCGGCGGTCTTGTTGACGCGCACGAAGAACTTCACCTTGATGTCCGCGCGGATGTTGTCGCGGCAGATCAGGCCTTCGTTGCCGGAGCGGTCGATCTCGATGGTCTTGACCGAGATGTCCATCAGCTCGGCCTTGTGGATGATCGGGTAGACCATGCGGCCGGTGAAGGTCACCTCGGGCTCGGCGCGCAGCGTGTTCACGATGAGTGCGTGGCCCTGTTCGATCTTTCGATAGAACTTGGCGAACATCGCGAACAGGCCGAGGATGACCACGGCCAATATGACCACGGCAAAGATGATGGGCTCCATTTTTTCTCCAGATGCTTTTTAAGAGCGAGCTAACGAACTTGGGTGAGGGGTGCGCGCGGTCAGAACTTCTCAGACGATGTCTTCGTGCGCCGCGATGAGGTAGCGCGCGGCCACCTCGTCGTATTCGAGGATGAGCGCGTGCGAGCCGCGCTTGAGGGCGTTGGGCGTGGGCGCCCAGACGCGGATGTTGAGGCTGGCGCCGCGGCGCGCCACTTCGGCGCGGCCGTCTTTCTCGTTCACCACGCCGGTGACGACGCGGCAGACCTGGCCCACCAGCGCCGCATTGCTCACGGCCGTGTGGCTCACGAAGAGGCCCTTGAGCGGGCGAATCGCCACCGCCGTTACCGGAATGGCAAGCGCCGCGCTGACCACCAGCAGCACCGTGCCGGCCAGCAGCTTGAGCACCATCGTCGGCACCAGCGGCAGCAGCCACTCGCCGCCCAGGCACGAGAGCGTCCAGGCCACCAGTACCAGCAGGCTCACGGCCACCGAGAACGGCACGCCGTTCAGGCCGAAGGCGACCACGTAGCTCGCGATCTGGCCCATGTCGCTGGTGTCGCCATCGGCATGCGTCTGCAGGTCGACGTCGATCCCGCTGCTCTCGAAGTCGACCATGCCGACCACCGCGAGCACCCAATAGATCACCACGACGCCGAGCAGCACCGTGTAGATCGCGGTGGGGTACCCCGTCACCGCTCCCATGAAATCGCCCATTGATCCTCCCGCGTGCGGGTTGGTTGTTGTTCTCTTTTCTTCTTACCTGCCGCCCGGCTTTTTTGTGCCGGTGTTCTTCTTGTTCGCCTTGCCCGCAAAGGCAATCAGTTCGCGCGTGGCCTTCTCCTTGATGGCCAGGCGGTCGTCGGGTGCCAGACCATAACGCGCCGCCAGAAATTCGTAGTCGGCCGTGTTCAGCGACACCGTGAGGCGCGGCCGCTTCGGCTTCGAGGTGGTCGCCAGGCCCAGCACCTGCCGGATCTGGTCGGGCGTGGACACGTGCTGCTCGAAGGCCGCGGTGCGCACGGCCTCGAGCACGGCCTCTTCCACGTCGAAGGCCACCTGGACCGCGCGGATCGCCTCGTCCGAGCCTTGCCAGCGAACCGGCTTGACCCGCACCATCGTCACTCCGCAGCCGGTTCGGACGGCCCAGACGGCTTGGCCTGCCGGGCGCGGATGCGCTCCATCACCTTGCCGGTGCGGTCCGCGTCGTTGCCGATGCCCGCAGCGGCCAGTTTCTTTTCGAGCGCGCTATGGCCGAACTCGTCTTCGAGCTGCTGGCCCGCCGTCATGCGATCGGACAGGTCTTCGTGGCGCGAGCGGATGCGCTCCAGCGACTCGCGCGCGCTGGCCAGGCGCGAGCCGCCGCTGCCGATGTTCTCGGAAATCGACTGCGTGGCGCGGTAGACGCTCTCGGTGGTCTTGGCGATGCCGATCTCGCGCTCGTGCTCGCGGATGCGCGCCTCGGCCGACTTGATCAGGTCCTTGAGCCGCGACACCTGCAGCGCATACGAGGCGTGGGCCTTGGCCTGCTCCTCGAGTTCCTGCTCGAGCGTGCCGACCTTGGACGCCACGTCGAGCGCCAGGCCTTCCTGGGTCTTGTTGAGCGCTTCGAGCGCCAGGCCTTCGTAGCGCGTGACCTCGCCCTTCAGGCGTTCGATTTCGCGGGCCGACTGCATCTCCTTGGCCATGACGCCGGTGAGGTCGCCCTTGGCCTTTTCGATGCTGTGCTTGGCGTCGATGATTTCCTGCTCGTAGATGCGCGTGGCATTGCTGTCGATCACGCTCTCGCCGATTTCGCGGGCGCTGCCGCGCAGCAAGGTGACCAGCTTCTTGATGACTGTCATGGTGATCTCCGCTTAGTTCAGGAATTCGGACAAGGCGTCCAGGGCATCGAGCGCGTTGTCGCTGAGCACGGCCACTTCGCGTGCGATGTCTTCCACGCTCGCGTTGCGCCCGAGCGCCCCGGTGAGCACGTAGCGGCCACCGACGCGCCCGAAGGACGACAGCGGCACCGACGGGTTGAGGTCGAGCAGCGATTCGAGCAACTCGGTGCGCCGCTCGGGTTTCACTTCTTCCTCGGTCCAGAGGTAGCAGATGCAGATGATCTGCATGTCGGAACTGGTGACGAAGATCGGCAGCTCATCGCGCCCTTCGATGCTCACCTGGACCACGGGCGTGCTGCCCGGAATGGGCTGCAGCTGCACGGGCAGCCCGCCCATCGCCGCGCCGGCCAGCGCATCGAGGCCCTTGAGTTGATCGAGCAGTGATTGCATACCTCTCCTTTGGGTTGTCTACCGTTGGAAGCGCGCGATGCTTCGCTGGATTCACTATAGGTGCAGCGACATAACATGTCAAAAATTCTTTTAGCCCATGCGCATGACTTTCGACACTGGCGCGCTCTCTAGAATCCGCCGATGCCCCGCACCATCAACCCCGCGCGTGTCGATTTCGTGACGCTTCGCCTCTTCTGCGCAGTGGCCCAGTCGGGCAGCATCACCAAGGGCGCGGAGGCGTGCCACCTCGCGCTCTCGGCGGCGAGCCGGCGCTTGTCCGACTTCGAAGCCGCCACCGGCTCGAAGCTGCTCGAACGCAGCGCGCAGGGCATCGCGCTCACGCCCGCCGGGCATGTCGCGATGCAGCATGCGATGCGGCTCTTCCAGGGCTTCGAGCAGTTCAGCAACGAGCTGGGCGACTACGCCAGCGGCGTGCGCGGTCATGTGCGGCTGTGGGCCAACATGTCGGCGCTGACGGAGTTCCTGCCGACCACGCTGGCCGCCTTCCTCGGGCAGCATCCCGACATCCGCGTCGAGGTCGAGGAGCAGCTGAGCGGCGACATCGTGCGCGCGCTGGTCGACGGCCTTGCCGACGTCGGCGTGTTCGCCGAGAACACGCCTGCCTACGGCCTGGACGTCGCGCCCTTCCAGACCGACGAGCTCGTGGTGTTGTGCGCCAAAGCGCACCCGCTGGCACGCCTGCGCGTGAAGAAGATCGATTTCAAGACCTGCCTGGCGCACGAGTTCGTGGGGCTGAACCGCAGCAGCTCGCTGCTCGAGCTGACCTCGCGCGCGGCCGAGCAGGCCGGCATTCCGATGCGCCTGCGCGTGCAGGTGCGCAGCTTCGATGCGATGTGCCACATGATCGCGGCCAACCTCGGCATCGGCGTGGTGCCGCTGGCCGCCTGCAAGGCGCAGGTGGCCGCGCTCGACCTGAAGGTGGTGCACCTGAAGGACACGTGGGCCACGCGCCGCCTGCTGATGGCGACGAAGACGGGCGCGGCGCTGTCGCCGGCGGCGCAACTGCTGGTACGGCAGCTGCTCGCTTCGTCGAACTGAAACGCGATCAGCCCTGCTTCGCTGCCTCGGCCTCGAGCACCGCCCACTCCGCCGCCGTGAACAACCGCGAGCGCGTCAGGAAGCGCACGCCCAGCGGCCCTTCCAGCGAGAACATCCCGCCGCGCCCCGGCACCACGTCGATGATCAGCTGCGTGTGCTGCCAGTACGCGAACTGCGGCCCGCTGATGTAGAACGGCATGCCGCCGAGGTGCCCCAGCAGCCGGTCGTGGTCGCCCACGATGAACTCGCCCTGCGTGTAGCACATGGGCGCGCTGCCGTCGCAGCAGCCGCCTGACTGATGGAACAACAGCGGGCCGTGCCGGGCGGCGAGGTCGTCGATGAGCGCGAGCGCCGCATCGGTCGCGGTGACGCGCAGGACCTCGCCGGTCATCAGAAGAAGCCCAGCTTGTTCTCGCTGTAGCTCACGAGCAGGTTCTTGGTCTGCTGGTAGTGGTCGAGCATCATCTTGTGGTTCTCGCGCCCGATGCCCGACTGCTTGTAGCCGCCGAAGGCCGCATGCGCCGGGTACTGGTGGTAGCAGTTGGTCCACACGCGGCCGGCCTGGATGCCGCGGCCCATGCGGAAGGCACGGTTCATGTCGCGGCTCCACACGCCGGCGCCCAGGCCGTAGAGCGTGTCGTTGGCGATGGACAGTGCTTCTTCCTCGTCCTTGAAGGTGGTGACCGACACGACGGGCCCAAAGATTTCTTCCTGGAAGATGCGCATCTTGTTGTGGCCGCGGAACACGGTCGGCTTGACGTAATAGCCGTCGGCCAGGTCGCCGTCGAGCTGCTGGCGCTCGCCGCCGATGAGCACCTGCGCGCCCTCCTGCCGGCCGATGTCGAGGTACGACAGGATTTTTTCCAGCTGTTCGCTGGAGGCCTGCGCGCCGATCATGGTGGCCGCGTCGAGCGGGCTGCCCTGCTTGATGGCGGCCACGCGCTTCAATGCACGTTCCATGAAACGGTCGTAGATCGATTCCTGAATGAGCGCGCGGCTCGGGCAGGTGCAGACCTCGCCCTGGTTCAGCGCAAACATCGTGAAGCCTTCGAGCGCCTTGTCGAAGAAGGCGTCGTCGCGCTCCATCACGTCAGCAAAGAAGACGTTGGGCGACTTGCCGCCCAGCTCCAGCGTGACCGGAATGAGGTTCTGGCTCGCGTACTGCGAGATCAGCCGGCCCGTGGTGGTTTCGCCGGTGAAGGCGATCTTGCCGATGCGGTTGCTCGACGCCAGCGGCTTGCCCGCCTCCACGCCGAAGCCGTTGACCACGTTGAGCACGCCCGGCGGCAGCAGGTCGCCGATGACCTCCATCAGCACCAGGATCGACACCGGCGTCTGTTCGGCCGGCTTGAGCACCACGCAGTTGCCGGCCGCCAGCGCAGGCGCGAGCTTCCACACGGCCATGAGGATCGGAAAGTTCCACGGAATGATCTGGCCGACCACGCCGATGGGTTCATGAAAGTGGTACGCGAAGGTCTCGTGGTCGATCTCGCTGATGCCGCCTTCCTGCGAGCGGATGCACGAGGCGAAGTAGCGGAAGTGGTCGATGGCCAGCGGCAGGTCGGCGGCCATGGTCTCGCGAATCGGCTTGCCGTTGTCCCAGGTCTCGGCCGCGGCCAGCATGGCCAGGTTTTCCTGCATGCGGTCGGCGATGCGGTTCAGGATGTTGGCACGCTCGGTGGTCGAGGTGCGGCCCCAGGCGGCCTTGGCCTTGTGGGCGGCGTCGAGCGCGCGGTCGATGTCTGCGGCGCTGGAGCGCGGCACTTCGCAGAAGACCTTGCCGGTGACGGGCGTGATGTTGCCGAAGTACTGGTTCTCCACCGGCGCGACCCATTCGCCGCCGATGTAGTTGCCGTAGCGCGCCTTGAAAGGCACTGCGGTGCCGAATTTGCCCGGTTCGAGCATGTCCATGGGTTGTCTCCGTTGGGTAGGTAAGGTGTGAACAGGCGGCGCCACGACATGCGGCGGCCCGCACAGGTACCGCAAGCGGCATACCCGCGCGGATCGGGACAATCCCCAAGCCCCGCGCCAGAGGGGCGCGGCCCGCGCAGAGGGTTTCCATTCGCAATCTGCGACAGATGCGCGCGACGGCCGCGACTACGATGTCGCACAAGGCGAATCGCCGGCAATCCCGCCCACGGAGTTCCGCAAGATGAGTGAAGCTTCCGCACCATCAACCAGCATCGCGCAGGCCCGCGAGCTGTTCTTCGCGCAGGGCCGCGACCCGGCGCCGTGGATCGCGCCGCACATCTCGCGCTCGTGGCAGCGCAGCCGGCCGGTCGACCCGCAATGCATCGACTCCACGCCGATGGCGCCGTCGCTGCTCAACGAACGGCGCGAACAGGCGATGCGCCTGCTCAGCTGCGCGCAGCCCGAACTCGACGGGCTCGCCGAGCATGCGGTCGGCAACGGCTGCATCGTCGCGCTGTCGGACGCGAGCGGCCTCATCCTCGAAGAAATCGGTAGCCCCGACTTCCTGCCCAAGGCGCAGCGCGTGGCGCTGCAGCCCGGCGTGGAATGGTCGGAGAGCCACCGCGGCACCAACGCCATCGGCACGGCGCTGGCCGAGCGTGTGGCGCTGATGGTGCTGGGCGGCGAGCACTACCTGGCGCAGAACGGCCGGCTGGGCTGCGCGGCGGCGCCCATCTTCAGCGGACGCGGCGAACTGGCCGGCGCGCTCGACATCTCGGGCGAAACCGCGCGCGTGAACCACCACGCGCTCGGCCTCGTGCGCATGGCGGCGCAGCAGGTGGAGCACCGCATGCTGCTGGCCGAGGCCTCGGGCCATGTGCTGCGCTTCCATGCGCGGCCGGCGCTGATCGGCACGGCGCGCGAAGGGCTGATGGTCATCGAGGGCGGGCGCATCGTCGCGGCCAACCGCGTGGCGCTCGACCTGTTCGGCCGTTCGTGGGAAAGCCTGTTGGACCTCGATGCCGAAGAATTCCTCGGCGCGCAATGGCCGCGCATGGAGCACCGGCGCAGCCTGCTCACGCTGCCGGGCGGACGGCAGATCGCGACCGTCATGGAGCGCACCGGCACGGCGAACAGCGGCGCGGGCCGCAGCACCGGTGCGCGGCAGGCGATGGCCGCCAACGCCGCCCCCGTCGACACCGGCGACGTGGTGGCCCCGCTGCTGGCGCGCGCCGTGCGCGTGCTCAACGAAGGCGTGCCGGTGCTGGTGAACGGCGAGACCGGCAGCGGCAAGGAGGTGTTCTCGCGCCGCCTGCACGCCACCAGCCGCCGCAGCGCGGGCCCGTTCGTGGCGGTCGATTGCGCCTCGCTGCCCGAGACGCTCATCGAGGCCGAGCTGTTCGGCTACGAAGAGGGCGCCTTCACCGGCGCGCGCCGCAAGGGCATGCCGGGCCGCATCCGCGAGGCGCACGGCGGCGTGCTGTTCCTCGACGAGATCGCCGAGATTCCGCTCGCGTTGCAGACGCGCCTGCTGCGCGTGCTCGAAGGCCGCGTGGTCACGCCGCTGGGCGGCGGCCAGGGCGTGGCGGTCGATTTCGACCTGGTCTGCGCCACGCACGCCGGCCTGCCCGCGCTGGTCGAGGCTGGGCGCTTCCGCGCCGACCTGATGTACCGCGTGGCCGGCTTCACCGTCGCCCTGCCCGCGCTGCACGAGCGTGCCGACCGGCGCGCACTCATCGCGCGGCTGTTCCTCGAATCGGGCGGTGCCGCCAAGCACCTGTGCCTGGAAAACGACGCGCTCGAGCGCCTGGCCGCCTACCGCTGGCCCGGCAACGTGCGCGAACTGCGCAGCGTGCTGCGCGCACTCGTCGCGCTGGCCGACCCGGGCGATGCGGTGACGGCCGACGCACTGCCCGCGCACCTGCACGACGCCGCGCCCGTTGCCGACTTCAGCGAAGCCACAGCGTCGCAACCCAACGCGCCGCTGCAGACCATCACGCGCCACGCCATCGACGAAGCACTGCGCGCCTGCGACCACGACGTGGCGCGCGCCGCCCGCCGGCTCGGCGTGCACCGCAGCACCGTGTACCGCCACCTCGCGCGCCAACGGGCGCCCGCGGGCAACACCAAAGACTGACTTGCCCGCACGCGTGGGACCGGCCAGACTTTGCGCATGGCCCTGTTCCCGCCTCCATGACCACCGGCAAACCCGCGCGCAAGCTCTCGGCCGTGCCGTCCACCTTGCGGATTCCGCTGGCCGCGCGGGCCTCGGGCGATGCGCTCTTTCCGCAGATGGCCGTGCGCGACGCCTACGCCGCCGGCATCCTCGAGCAGATCCGCGACGACGACCACGCCCTGCCCGACGACCGCACGACCATCTTCGGCATCCTTGCGCGCACGCGGCGCTTTCGCAGCCTGGCGCAAGACTTTCTCAAGGCGAACCCGGGTGCGCGCGTCGTGAACATGGGCTGCGGCCTGAGCCACTACTTTCAGTGGCTGGACGATGGCAAGTCGCGCATGACCGACGCCGACCTGCCCGAGGTGCTGGACCTGCGCCGCGAGCTGCTGCCCGACACCCACCCGCGCCACGACGTGCGCGAACTCGACCTGACGGCGCCCGACTGGTGGGACCAGCTCGGCCTGCCGCGCAAGCGCCAGGCGCAGCCGGTCTTCCTGTTCACCGAGGGCGTGCTGATGTACCTCACGCCCGAACAGGTGAACGCCGTGCTCGCCACCTTCGGCGAACGCGCGCCCGCGGGCTCGGTGCTGGCCTTCGATGCGATGTGCTGGCTGGCCGTGGGCCGCGCGCGCCAGCACCCGTCGGTGCGCGCGACGGGCGCGGAGTTCCAGTGGGGTCTGCGTCGCTACGACGATCTCACGCGGCCGCATCCGCGCCTGCAGCTCGATGGCACCTACCGCGTGATGGAAGGCATCGGCTGGCCCTACACGCTGTTCGCGCCGGCGGTGCTGTTCTTTCTCGGCGTGCCGATCTATGCGGTGTACGCGCTGAGCGCGAAGGACTGACGCGTCTTTGCCGGCTCAGGCAAAGGGCACGCTGCGCCAAGGGCTGCGCGCGTCGCTCAGCAGCAGGCGGTTGGTGCGCAGCAGGTGCTCTTCGCGCGCATCGGCGTACTGCCAGATCAGGCCGCCCGCGATGTATGCCGCGCTCACCTGCGACCAGTTGGCATAGGCCGCACGCACCTGCGATTCGAGGCCGCCCGCGAAGCCCGTGAACTCCGCGCGATCGATGTAACCCAGCTGCACCGCCCAGCGCGACAGGTTGGCCAGTCGCACTGCATCCCAGGCTACGAGGCTCGTCAGCTGTTCCGGCGCCACGCCGAAGTGCTTGCGTAAAGCCTTGACCCAGCTCTGGCTGCCCGTCATCAACTGGCCCAGCTCGGCGTTCGAATGCCCGGTCTGCGCGGACAGCGCACGCATGTCCAGGTGCTCGCGCGCCTTGATCTGGAAGAACGCGGGGAACCACGCGTCCATGACCAGGCGCAGCACGCCCGGCGTGGACTGCACCGCCTTGTCGATCGCGCCGATGGCCTTCCACGACGGCAGGTACTTGGCGCGCTGCCCTTCTTCGGTCAGCCAGCGTGCGGTCTGCTCGAAGCTCGCGCGATCGGTCACGTTCCACACCTGCGCGACGCCTTCGCGCAGCGTGTCGTTGTCCCTGCCGGTGAGCACGGCATTCACACAGTCGCCGTTGAAGGCCGACAGCGGTGTGCTGAGCGCGACCAGCCATTGCTCCTGCGCGGAAAGCGCCGGTGCGGCGGCGTCGAACTTGAGCTTTTTGTTGTCGAGCATCGAGTGCGCGAGCGTGTCCTTGAACCCCATGAAAACTCCTCCCGAAGTGTTGACGTGTTGAAGTTGTCGAATGACTGACGCGCGAGCGGTTCAGGCCCGCGATTGCAGGCGCACGACTTCTTGCTGCAGGAACGCGAGGAACGGCGCACGCAGCGCTTCCGTCATGTGCGCGGGCAGGGCCATCGGCGGCGTCGAGCCGGTCAGCAGCTGATCGCCCTTCTCTGCGATCTGCAGCGAGCGCTCCTCCACGCGCTCCAGCGCGATGCGCAGCGGCGACTCCATCAGGTCCTTGCCGTACAGCGCCTGCGCCGTGAGCGCCACGCCGTAGGGGCCGCCGAACAGCGGAAAGTCGGCCAGCGCGAACTGCAAGGTTTCGCCCGTGGGAATCTGGAACTTGTCGCTCACCTTGCCCAGCTTCGGGTTGGCGGGGTCGAGCAAGGTGTCGGCCGCGCCGTACTCGGCCACGAGCTCGGCCAGCGTCCAGACGCGCTGCTGCGCCTGCCGCTGGCTGCCGTTCTCCGCGTGGTACGCGACCACCGCCGCGACCGCTGGCGCCAGCAGTTCGCCGCAGCGCTTGAGCAGCACCGGCTCGGGTTCGTCGGCCACGCCCGACCAGTCTTTCCAGGCCTTGTAGCGCGTGAGCAGCATCGAGACGAACGACGGCGCGTCGTCCGCGCGCGCGGGCAAGGCATGGCCCTGTGCCGGCGGCGGCGCGGCCAACAGCACGGTGAAGTCGTCCTGCACGTACATCGCCTGGTCGGTCAGCAGCAGCCCTTGCGATGTGCGCTTGCCGCTGAGCCGGTTCATTGCGTGGTAGCCGAGGAAGAACAGCGGGATCTCGTCGCCCAGCCAGGGCTTGGGCAGGTACATCTGCTCGACCGCCTGCGCGAACACCTGCGGCGCATCGTCGTGGTCGGGATGGTCGGACTGGTCGGGCAGGAAAGCGAAGGCCGACAGGTCGGCATGCAACGGTGCCTGCACCTGCTGCTGAACGCGTGCGCGCAAGGCATCGCCGTGGCGCGAGCGTTCGGGCGGCAGCGCGCCCAGGTGATCGGTGAACGACGAAAAAACGAATGACATGCTGAATCTCTCCCTGAAACCGTGGTTATGAATGGGTAAGCGGCCTGACATCTGCTTCCGTTGGCACTGCACGGCAGATCGGTCGTGATCGCGGCGTGTCCTGCAAGGACACCGCCGCAATGCCAGCCCAAGGGAAGTGTTCCCCGGCGGCTCACGGACTGGATGATCACGCGCCCCTTGTTCAGAGGCGCAGCCATGCGACTTGGAAGCGTCGCTTGGCATTCTGACGAATTCTGCGAGGGCGCGCGATCACGCTGTCGGGTCGCTAGCATCACTGAATCTGCAAACCGTGGCCACGCCACACACGGGAGTCATACGAATGGGTACATGGTCGACAGCAGGCTTCGGCAACGACGAGGCTCTCGATTGGCTGGCTGAATTGCAGGAAGCGAATGACGCGCTCGCGTTCATCCGGGAGACATTGGCATCCGGCTCGACGGAAGGCACCGTTGCCGCGGCCGAAGTGCTGGCGCTGCTTGCCGGCCAAGGCAGTGCCGACGTGCACCCGGAGGCCGTCGACTGGTGCGCCGGCAAGGCCGCGCCACCTGCCGACTTGCGCCATGCCGCCGCCGACGCGCTGCAGGCCATCCTCGACGACCCCGATGCCGACGGGCACGACACCTGGGCCGAGCTGGGCGAGGACGACGAGGACTACCTCGCGTGGCTGGCGAACCTGAAAAGCCTGCGGGCGCGGCTGCGCAGCTGAGCACCGACGAACGCCCTCGACGTTCCGGCAAGAAATTGCGCCGTGTTACGTAACGGGTGGCGACAGCTGCCCGTTTTGCACGACTGCCCCGACCGCGCCCTTCGAAAAAAATCGTTTTGAATCAACGAGATAAGGCGTTTTCAGCCGGGCACTGACAGCCGAAAACGAAGGCGGCACGCATGTTGCCCTCTGTAGTCATTTATTTGACGAGGAGGCCGCATGACCACCACCGTATCGCCGATCGATTCGATCCCCGCAGCCGCCGAAAGCGGTGCTCCCGTGGTGCTTGCGCAGGCCAGCGTCACGCCCCTGGGCCCCGTCGGATCGGGCGCCGCCATGGCCGCGCCTGCCGCGCCGACCAGCCTGGGCACGCTGTCCAATGCCACGCCCGGCACGGTCGTCATGCGCGACGGATTTCGCATGCCGGTGGACGGCAACCAGAACCTCATTGCAGGCGACCGCGTGATCGTGCCCGACGGCGGGCAGGCCAACGTGCTCTTCCCTGGCTCGGCCACCAACAAGGCGCCGCTGGCCGGCGTGTTCGCGAGCGGCACCGACGCCACCATCACCTCGACCAAGCTGTCCAGCGGCCTGGAGCAGGTGAATGTCGACGTGGCCGCGGGCAACCTCGATGTCACCTCGCCCGACAGCGACGCGGAAGCCGCAGCACTCGCCGTCAGCAAGAAGACCGCGGCCGGCAGCGGCATCGGCCTGGGCGAATTCGCACTCGGCGCACTGGGCGCCATCGGCCTGGGCGCGGCGCTGGGCGGAGGGGGCGGCAGTGACGGCGGTGGGTTCCCCCTGTTCCTCTCGGGCGTCGGCGACGGTGACGCGGACGCCGACTCGGATGCCGATGCAGACGCCGATTCGGACTCGGATGCCGATGCGGACGCCGATGCCGATTCGGACGCGGACGCCGATGCCGATGCCGATGCCGATGCCGATGCGGACGCGGACGCGGACGCGGACGCGGATGCGGATGCAGATGCAGATGCCGATGGCGACCACCTGCTCGATCCGGGCGACGGCCTTGCCGGCCAACTGGTCGAGGCCATCGACAAAGCGATCGGCCTGGGCGGCGGTGCGTCCGGTTCGTCGGGCACGCTGGCCTCGCTGATGCCCGTGGCCGATGGTCTCACCGACCTGGTCGACGACCTGCTCTCGCCGGTCACCGGCGAGGAGTTCACGGCCGACGACCCAAATGAATTCGAGCCCGTGGACAACGTGGTCGAAGACGTTGCCATTCACGTGGGCGGCGTGCTGACCCCCGTGGTCGACGGCGTGCTCGGCGAAGGCCTGACCGACGCCCTCGTCGGCTCGCTGATCGGCCAGGTCGACTACCTGACCGACGCACTGGGCAACGTGCTCGAGAACGTGCTGGGCGGCGAAGGCCTGCTCGGCGGCCTCACTGCGCCTCTGGGCCTGGACGGACTGGTGGACGACCTGCTCGGCACCGACGGCGTCGTCGGGCAGGTGCTCGAAGGACTGCTGGGCGAAGGCAGCCTGCTGGGCAGCGTGCTCGGAGAAGACGGCTTGATCGCGCAACTGCTGGGTGAAGACGGCCTGCTGGGCGGCGTCCTCGGCGATGACGGTTTGCTGGGTGGCGTCCTCGGCGGCGACGGCGGCCTGCTCGGCGGCGTGCTGGGTGACGACGGCTTGCTCGGTGGCGTCCTCGGCGGCGAAGGCGGATTGCTGGGTGGCGTGCTGGGTGACGACGGCTTGCTCGGTGGCGTGCTCGGCGGCGAAGGCGGCTTGCTGGGCGGCGTGCTGGGTGACGACGGCTTGCTCGGTGGCGTGCTCGGCGGCGAAGGCGGCTTGCTGAGCGGCGTCCTGGGTGACGACGGCTTGCTCGGTGGCGTGCTCGGCGGCGAAGGCGGCTTGCTGGGCGGCGTGCTGGGTGACGACGGCTTGCTCGGCGGCTTGCTCGGCGGAGAGGGCGGCCTGCTCGGGGGAGTCCTGGGCGACGACGGCCTGGTCAACGGCCTCCTCGGCGACGAAGGCATCCTGGGCGGTGTGCTCGGCGGCGACGGCGCACTGTCCGGCCTGCTCGGCAGCGAAGGCCTCACCGGCGGACTGCTCGGCTGCGACGGGCTCGTCGACAACCTGCTCGGTCCTGACGGCGCCGTCGGCTCTCTGCTGAACGCAACCCCGCTGGCCGGCCTGCTCGGCGGCGAGGGCGGTCTGCTCAGTGGCGTGCTGGGCGACGACGGACTCCTGGGCGGCGTGCTCGGCGACGACGGCCTGCTCGGTGGTGTCCTGGGCGACGACGGCATCCTCGGTGCCGAAGGCCCCGTCGGCGGCTTGCTGAATGGCGTTCTCGGCGGCGACGGTGATGGCCTGCTGGGCGGGTTGCTCGGTGGCGAGGGTGGACTGCTGGGCGGCGTCCTCGGCGGTGAAGGCGGCCTGCTCGGCGGCGTGCTGGGTGACGACGGCCTCCTGGGCGGTCTCCTTGGCACCGAAGACGGTCTGCTTGGCGGCCTGCTCGGCGATGAAGGCCTCTTGGGCAGCCTGCTCGGCGGCGGCGATGGCGGTTTGCTTGGTGGCGTGCTGGGTGACGACGGCCTTCTGGGCGGCGTCCTCGGCGGGGACGGTGGTCTGCTCGGCGGCGTGCTGGGTGATGACGGCCTGCTGGGTGGCGTCCTCGGCGGTGACGGTGGACTGCTCGGCGGCGTGCTGGGTGAAGACGGCCTCCTGGGCGGCGTCCTCGGCGGTGACGGTGGACTGCTCGGCGGCGTGCTGGGTGATGACGGCCTCCTGGGCGGCGTCCTCGGTGGCGACGGTGGCTTGCTTGGCGGCGTGCTCGGTGAAGACGGCCTGCTGGGCGGCGTCCTCGGCGGGGACGAAGGCGGCCTCCTTGGCGGCGTGCTCGGTGAAGACGGCCTGCTGGGCGGCGTCCTCGGCGGCGACGAAGGCGGTCTCCTTGGCGGCGTGCTCGGCGAAGACGGTCTGCTGGGCGGTGTCCTCGGCGGCGGCGAAGGCGGCTTGCTTGGCGGCATCGTCGGCGAAGACGGCCTCGTGGGCAGCCTGCTCGGCGGGCTGCTGGGCGGCTCGGGTCCGGCCGCGGCCATCCTCGAGCCGGTCTCGTCGGTGCTCGACCATGCCGTCGAACCCGTCGTGGCCGAAGCGACGCAGGCCGCATCCGGCGCCACGGCGCCTGCGAGCGACATCCTGGCTGGCGCAGGCGCAGGGGTCGCCCCGGTGGTCGCAGAGGTGGTGCACACCGTCGAACACGTGGTGTGCGAGGTCGTGGCCCCGATCACCAGCCTGCTCGATCAGGGCACCGGCGGCTCCACGCTGGCGCCCGTGACGAACATCCTGCACGGCCTGCTGGGCTGATCGAAGGCGGGAGGGGCCGGCAACGGCGCCCTCCCCTTTGTTCCTTTTCACGCACGCGAAGGCGCAGCGCACCGGCCCCGGTGCGCTGCGCCTTCGCACGCCCGCCGTGCACAATCGGCGCTCCCGAGCCCTGAACCCTGAGCCCCTCTGCCCGCGCCGCGCATGCGAATCCACGAACTGAAACGACGACTCCGCGAGGCCGGGGCCGGCCCGAGCCACGAGCAGCGCGTCCTGCGGCTGTGGTCGCATGCACTGCCACGCAACAGCGGCCGGCGCCTGCCGGGCACATTCTTTCCGTCGTCGCTGATGGAGGCCCTGCCGGGCATCGAAGCCGATCTCGCGGGCCTGGCGCGCATCCATGCGATTCATCCCGGCGCCGACGGCTCCGAGCGACTGCTCGTTGCGCTCGCTGACGGCCAGACCGTCGAAAGCGTGCTGCTGCCGCGCGACGGGCTGTGCGTCTCGTCGCAGGTCGGTTGCGCGGTCGGCTGCCAGTTCTGCATGACCGGGCGCGACGGCCTGCTGCGGCAGGTCGAAAGCGCCGAGATCATTGCGCAGGTCGCACTCGCCCGCCTGCGCCGGCCGGTGCGCAAGGTGGTGTTCATGGGCATGGGCGAGCCGGCCCACAACCTGGACAACGTGATCGAGGCCATCGAGCTGCTCGGCACGGTCGGCAACATCGGCCACAAGAACCTGGTGTTCTCGACCGTCGGCGACGCGCGCGTGTTCGAGCGCCTGCTGCAGGCGCGCGTGCGGCCCGCGCTGGCGCTCTCGCTGCACACGACCGATGCGGCGCTGCGCCGCAAGCTGCTTCCGCGCGCGCCGAACCTGACGCCCGAAGCCCTCATCGACGCGGGCGAACACTACGCCCGCACCACCGGCTACCCCATCCAGTACCAGTGGACGTTGCTCGAGGGCGTGAACGACGGGCCTGAAGAAATCGAAGGCATCGTGCGGCTGCTCTCCGGCAAGTACGGCGTGCTGAACATGATCCCGTTCAACACCGTGGAGGGCGTGGACTTCGGCCGCCCGTCGCGCGAGCGTTGCGAGCAGATGGCGCGCACGCTGCACGAGCGCGGCATCCTGACCAAGCTGCGCTACTCGGCCGGCCAGGATGTCGACGGCGGCTGCGGCCAGCTGCGGGCGCGCGCCGCCGAGGTGCGGGTGACCGTGCCGATTCGCCGCGCCGACGACCGCGTCAGCTGAGCGACGCCACCCAGTCCCACACCGCGTCGGGCGCCTCGACCATCACGTTGTGGCCGTGCGGGCCAAGGTCGCGTGCTTCGGGGTCGAGCGAGCGGGTCTGCGCGAGAGTGACCAGCGCATCGTGGCGGCCCTGGCCGAGGTGAACCGGGCAACGCGCCAATCCGACCAGTTCGGAGAGCGGCGGCTTGCCCACGGCATTGGCACGCGGGTCCATGGCTAGGCGCCATCCCTCGGCATCGTGCGCAACGCCGCGCGCGACAACGGGCGACGCCGCCTCGACGATCCCCGCCAGGCCGGAAACCTTCAGGTAGCGGTCCCGCGCCTCTTCTTCGGTCGCGAAACGCTTGGCGGGCTGCGTCGCCAGTGCTTCCATGCGGCGGACCTCTTCATCGCTCCATGCGACCTTTATGCCGGCCGCGAACACCGCGTGCGGCGCGACGCCGAACCACCCGCTCGCAAGCGCAAGACCGATCACACCGCCCAATGAATGTCCGAGCACCACGAGCCGGCCTTCGGGCTGCAGATGCGGCAGCACCGCACGCGCCACGGTGGCGGCGTGCTGGCCGATGGCATACGAAGCCTGCCGGTCGGATGCACCGTGCCCGGGCAGGTCGAGCGCCAACCAGCGGCCGCACCATCGCACTCCCGCCGCGCCGCACAGCGGCGACCACACCGCGCCCGTCGCGCCCATGCCGTGCAGCAGCACCAGCAGGTCCGGGCCTTCGCCGCCTTGTTCCGTGTACATGTCCGTTGTCTCCAGGCACTTTCGATGGCGCGAGAATACCCGTCGCCGCCTCGAAACGGGCCTGATCGGCGCGCCCCGCCGCCAGTCAACGCGGGGCCTTGTCCGGCCCCGTTTGCGCGGAATGGCTGACGCGCCGTACCCTGTGGCCCGGGGCATGCTTGACGTTTTTCCGCGCCTCTCACCCGCCCTCTCAACCGCCGCTTCTTTTCCCTTCTCCTCCAAAGGCTTTCGCCGCCCCTCAAGAACACATGCTTGATCGCCGATCCTTCCTCGCCGCCGGCAGTGCCGCCGCCGCACTCGCCGCCCTGGGACTGCCCGAAGAGGCGCTGGCCGCCAACGGCCTGCAACTGAGCCAGCCGGCGCCCTTCTCTTTCGACGCGCTCGTCGCGCAGGCCAAGCGCCTCGCCGCCCGCCCCTACAACGCCGGCGCGCCGCTGGCGCCGCAGGTGCTGGAACGCATCGACTACGACGCGCACGGCAAGATCCGCTTCGACCCTGCCAACGCCCTCTTCCGCGACGGGCCCGGCGCGTTTCCGGTCACCTTCTTTCACCTCGGCCGCTTCTTCCAGACCCCCGTGCGCATGCACGTGCTGGAGACCGCCGGCGGCGACAGCTTTGCGCGCGAGGTGCTCTACAGCCCTTCGTACTTTTCGATGCCCACCGACAGCCCCGCGCGCTCGCTGCCCGAAGGCGCCGGCTTCGCAGGCTTTCGCCTGCAGGAAAGCCGCCTGGGCGACCAGGGCAAGCTCGACTGGCAGAAGAACGACTGGGTCGCCTTTCTCGGCGCTTCGTACTTCCGCGCCATCGGCGAGCTCTACCAGTACGGCCTGTCGGCGCGCGGCATCGCGGTCGACGTCGCGGTGCCCGACAAGCCCGAGGAGTTTCCGAACTTCACGCGCTTCTATTTCGAAACGCCCGCCGCGGGCAACACCACCTCGATGACCGTCTATGCGCTGCTCGAAGGGCCGAGCGTCACGGGTGTGTTCAAGTTCATCATGCAGCGCGGCAAGGCCGTGATCATGGACATCGACGCGCGCGTGTTCCTGCGCCGCGACGTGTCGCGCCTGGGCCTGGTGCCGCTCACGTCGATGTACTGGTACTCGGAAACCATCAAGCCCACCGCCATCGACTGGCGTCCCGAGGTGCACGACTCCGACGGCCTGGCGATCTGGAACGGCGCGGGCGAGCGCATCTGGCGACCGCTCAACAACCCCACGCAAACGCGCGCCTCCGCCTTCGCCGACACGAAGCCGCGCGGCTTCGGCCTGCTGCAGCGCGACCGCAGCTTCGACCACTACCAGGACGGCGTCAACTACGAGAAGCGCCCGAGCCTGTGGATCGAACCGCTGGGCGACTGGGGCGAGGGCTCCGTGCAGCTCATCGAGATCCCGACCGACGACGAAATTCACGACAACACCGTCGCTTTCTGGGTGCCCAAGGCCGACGCCAAGGCCGGCTCGAGCTACAGCCTGCAATACCGGCTGCACTGGACCGACCAGGAGCCCTTTCCGTCACCGCTCGCACGCTGCGTGGCCACCCGCATCGGTCGCGGCGGCCAGCCGGGCCAGCCGCGTCCGCAAGGCGTGCGCAAGTTCATGGTGGAGTTCATCGGGCAACCGCTCACCACGGTGCCCTTCGGCGTGAAACCCCAACTGGTTCTCACCGCGCCGCGCGGCAAGTTCTCCTACGTCTTCGCCGAGGCCGTACCCAACGGCGTGCCGGGCCACTGGCGCGCCCAGTTCGACTTCACGCCCGAAGGCACGGAGCCGATCGACATGCGGCTGTATCTGAAGAACGGGGACCAGACGTTGACGGAGACCTGGCTGTACCAATACCAGCCGGGGTGAGCGGAAGCGGCGGCATCTCGCTTGCAGCAGCCTCAGTTGATTCGCGCGTGGGTCAGTTGCATGTCCTCGAACTGACTGCCCGTGAAGTCGACCTGCTCGCCCTGCAGGCCCGTCGCACTCACCTGTGTGCCTCTGCAGTCGAGCAACTTCAAACGCGACCACTGGCTCGCATCGAAATTCAATGCGGTCCAGTTGCACCCGGTGAAAGTGCAATCGCTGAGCGTGCTGGCCTTCAACTGCGACGCGCTGAAAGTGCAGTCGACGAAGGTGCATCCGCTGATCGCGATGCGCTGCATGTCGCACTGGCTGAAGGAGCAACCGCTGAACTGGCATGCGGTCCAGACGGCGTTATGAAAAGTGGTCGATGTGAAGCTGCTGCCGTTGAAGGCGCTGGACGAGAAGGTGATCAGGTTGAGGTCGAGGCCGGCGTAGGCATTGCCGTCGCTCTGGCCAGAAAGACCCGCCGGCGCACCGCCTGCGCCTTTTCGCCATTTGTCGTGGTCATCGATGATTTGTTTAGCGCTCATGGTGCACCTCGACAAATGCGATTGCACATGAGAGCACCGGGCGGCCCGGGAACAGCAGCGAGGCGGTGCTGTTGATTTGAAGCGTGCGCGTTGGCGCAGCAATGAATGCGGACATGTATTCCTCCCAGAAACCGCTCCTGTGGATCAGGAGTTGGGCGGCGGATTGTGGGAGGCCCATGCGCGCAAAAACGCGAGGAAAGAATCGGGCAACTATTGCGAAGCGGGCAGCGTGATGGACTGCACGCACCGCTCATTGCCCAGGCCGGCTCCAACCGGTCGCGATCGTTATTTCTTCGTGACGGACACCAGCTCGACCTCGAAATTCAGCGTCGCATTCGGCGGAATCACACCGCCCGCGCCGCGCGCGCCATAGGCAATCGACGGCGGGCACGTCAGCTTGGCCTTGCCGCCCGGCTTCATCTTCTGCACGCCTTCGGTCCAGCACGGGATCACGCCGTTGAGCGGGAACTCGGTGGGTTCACCGCGCTTGTACGAGCTGTCGAACTCCTTGCCGCTGTCGGGGAAGGTGCCGCGGTAGTGCACCTTGACCACGTCGGTGGCGGCGGGCGATGCGCCGGTGCCTTCCTTGAGCGACTGGTAGATCAGGCCGCTGGGCGTGGTCACGGCGGCGGATTGCGCAAAGGCGGCGGGGATGGCAAAGACGGACACGAGCGCAGCACAGACAAATGACTTCACGAAACACCTCGGTGGTTGAAAGAAGAAAGAAGAGCTGCCGATTATGGACAGCCCCCGTGAAGCCGCCTGTACGCCGATGTATCCGATGGAACGGCCCTTGCTTTGGGACAGACGCACTGTCACCATCCACAAAGAGAGGAAGCCCCCATGCGCTCCAACGACGCTTCGCCGGTCCCCGTCGCCGGCACCGGCCATCTCAAGAAAGTCCTCGGCCCCATCCAGTTGTGGGGCATCGCCGTCGGCCTCGTCATCTCGGGTGAGTACTTTGGTTGGAGCTACGGCTGGAACACGGCCGGCACGCTCGGCTTCCTGGTCGCCACGGTGCTGGTGGCGACGATGTACACGACCTTCATCTTCAGCTTCACCGAACTCTCGACCGCCATCCCGCACGCCGGCGGTCCCTTCGCCTATGCGCGGCGTGCCTTCGGGCCGCGCGGCGGTTTCGTGGCGGGCTTCGCGACGCTGATCGAATTCGTCTTCGCGCCGCCGGCCATCGCGCTGGCCATCGGCGCCTACCTCAACGTGCAGTTCCCGGGCATCAACCCGAAGTGGTTCGCAGTGGGCGCGTATGTGATCTTCATCGGGCTCAACTGGATCGGCATCGGCATCGCGGCAGCGTTCGAGCTGTTCGTTACCGTGCTCGCGATCTTCGAGCTGCTGGTGTTCATGGGCGTGGTCGCACCGGGCTGGTCGATGGCGAACTTCGTGGCCAACGGATGGGCCGGCGGCAACGTGCTGAACGGCGCGGCCGTGTCGGGCATCTTCGCGTCGATCCCGTTCGCGATCTGGTTCTTCCTGGCGATCGAAGGCGCGGCCATGGCGGCCGAAGAGGCGCGCGACCCGCACCGCACGATTCCGCTGGCCTACACCACCGGCATCGTCACGCTGGTGCTGCTGGCCTTCGGCGTGATGATCTTCGCGGGCGGCGTGGGCGACTGGCGCCAGCTCGCGAACATCAACGACCCGCTGCCGCAGGCCATGAAAGCGGTGGTGGGCGGCGACAGCGGCTGGCTGCACATGCTGGTGTGGATCGGGCTGTTCGGGCTCATTGCATCGTTCCACGGCATCCTCATGGGCTACTCGCGCCAAATCTTCGCGCTCGCGCGCGCCGGCTACCTGCCGCGCTATTTCGCCGGCCTGAGCCCGCGCTTCGACACGCCGCACCGCGCGCTGCTGGCGGGCGGCGTGGTGGGCATCGTCGCCATCTTCAGCGACACGTGGGTGCAGTTCGGCGGCCAGACGCTCACCGCCAACATCGTGACCATGGCCGTGCTCGGCGCGATCGTGATGTACCTGACTTCGATGGCCGCGCTGTTCAAGCTGCGCCGCACCGAACCGAACCTTCTGCGCACCTACCGCGCGCCCTTCTACCCCGTGTTCCCGGCCATTGCGCTCGGCCTCGGCCTGGTGTGCCTGGGCGCGATGGTCTGGTTCAACACCATGCTGACGGTGCTCTTCCTCCTGCTGATGGCGGCCGCCTACGGCTACTTCCTGCTCACCTCGGCGCAGCGCGATGCCGCCGCGCCGGACGAGATGCTGTCTTCCAAACCCTGACCCCTTTCAAAGAGACGATGCGCTACCGCACCACCATTGCCGGCCAGGTGTTCGCCTTCGACGATCTGTGCCAGGTGCTCGCCTGTGCCAGCCCGGCGCGCTCGGGCGACTACCTCGCGGGCCTCGGCGCCGCCACCGCCCAGCAGCGCATGGCCGCACGCCACGTGCTGGCCGACACGCCGCTCAAGCGGTTCCTCACCGAGGCGCTGATTCCCTACGAGCAGGACAACATCACGCGGCTCATCATCGACACGCACGACGCGCTGGCCTTCGCACCGGTTGCGCATCTCACGGTCGGCGACTTCCGCAACTGGCTGCTGTCCGAGCAGGCCACCACCGAAGCACTCGCCGCGCTGGCGCCGGGCCTCACGCCCGAGATGGTCGCGGCCGTGTCGAAGCTCATGCGCAACCAGGACCTCGTCGCGGTCGCGAAGAAGTGCCACGTGGTCACGCGCTTTCGCGACACCATCGGCCTGCCCGGCCACCTGGCCGTGCGCCTGCAACCCAACCACCCCACCGACGACTTGCGCGGCGTGGCCGCTTCCACACTCGACGGCCTGCTCTACGGCGCGGGCGACGCGGTGATCGGCATCAACCCCGTGTCCGACAGCCTGCCGGTGCTCGGGCGCCTGCTGCACATGCTCGACGAGGTGATCCAGCGCTTCGAGATTCCCACGCAGAGCTGCGTGCTCACGCACGTGACCAACACGCTGAAGCTCGCCGAGGCCGGCGCGCCGGTCGACCTGGTGTTCCAGTCGATCGCCGGCACCGAAAAGGCGAACCTGTCGTTCGGCGTGACGCCCGCGTTGCTCGACGAGGCCCACGCCGCCGCGCAATCGCTCGCGCGCGGCACCGTCGGCAACAACCTCATGTACTTCGAGACCGGCCAGGGCAGCGCGCTCTCGGCCAACGCCAACTTCGGCGTCGACCAGCAGACCTGCGAGGTGCGCGCCTATGCACTCGCACGGCGCTACCAGCCGCTGCTCATCAACACCGTGGTCGGTTTCATCGGCCCCGAATATTTGTACGACGGCAAGCAGATCATCCGCGCCGGCCTCGAAGATCATTTCTGCGGCAAGCTGATGGGCCTGCCGATCGGCTGCGACATCTGCTACACCAACCACGCCGAAGCCGACCAGGACGACATGGACACGCTGCTCGTGCTGCTGGGCACCGCGGGCATCAACTTCATCATGGGCATCCCGGGCGCCGACGACGTGATGCTCAACTACCAGAGCACCTCGTTCCACGACGCGCTCTTCCTGCGCGAAACACTGGGCCTGAAGCGCGCCCCCGAGTTCGAAGCCTGGCTGCAGCGCATGCAGATCACCGACACCGCCGGACGGCTCGCACCGCCCACGGCCAACCGGCTGCTGAGCGACATGGGCGGGCTGTCCGCGCTGGCACCATGAGCGATTCGCCGGTCACTCCCAACCCCTGGGCCCAATGGCGCGCCGCCACGCCCGCACGGCTCGCTCTCGGCCGCGCCGGTGCCGGCATGCCCACCGACGAAACGCTGCGCTTCGGCTGGGCCCACGCGATGGCGCGCGACGCGATCCATGCGGCACTGGATGTCGACGCACTCGACGCCGCACTGCGCGCCGATCAATGGGACGTGAGCCGCGTGCGCAGCCAAGCCGCCGACCGCACCACCTACCTGCGCCGCCCCGACCTCGGCCGCCAACTCGACGCCGAAGACGCCGCGCACCTGCGCAACGAGCGCCCTGCAGGCGGCTGCGACGTCTGCCTCGTGATCGGCGACGGCCTCTCCTCGCTCGCCGTCGCGCGCCATGCCGTGCCGTTGCTCGCGGCGCTGCGCCCGCAGTTGCCGCCCGGCACACGCCTGTCGCCCGTGTTCATCGCCACGCAGGCGCGCGTGGCGCTGGCCGACGAACTGGGCGAAGCGGTCGGTGCCGGGCTGTCGGTCATGCTGATCGGTGAACGCCCGGGCCTCAGCTCCCCCGACAGCCTCGGCATCTACCTGACCCACGCGCCGCGACGCGGCCGGCATGACGCGGAGCGCAACTGCATTTCGAACGTGCGGCCCGAGGGGCTGTCGTACGCGCATGCAGCTTTCAAGCTCGCGTGGCTGGTGCGCGAATCGCTGCGCCGGGGGTTGAGTGGTGTGGGGCTCAAGGATGAGAGCGATCTGGCGGTGCTGGAGCCGCCCGAAGCAAAGCCGCCAGGCCTGACCGGATGAGACGGGCTTCCCCAATGAGAAAATACGCAATAAAATGACTTTTAACCCGCTTAACAGTCACTTTATTGATGCCAAAGAGCAGCCGAAGCCTCTCAGCCCTGCCGTCGCAGACCGCCAAGCCTCTTGAGAGTCTTGGCCTGCGCCTGCGAGCACACCGGGTGCACCGCGCGTGGACGGTCGCTGAAATGGCCGAGCGGCTGATGTGCTCCCCCAACACGCTGCGGGCCCTCGAATCCGGCAAGCCCGGCACCAGCATCGGTCTGCTCGCCCATGCGCTGTGGCTGCTGGGCCAGATCGATTCACTCGACGGCGTGGCACCGGCTCCCGCGGAACTGGCGGCAAAGCGCCGTGTGCGCCGATCGGCCGCACAAGGCGCTGCGGGCGTGATCGCGGAGGGTGAACGTGACTTCTGATCAGCCCGACGCCGAGCGCCGCATCTACGTCGGCCTCGCACACCGCACGGACGAACCGGTGCAGCCCGCCGGCCTGATGAAGGTGGTTCGTCGCGGGGTCGTGGAGTCCGGCGAATTCGCCTACGGCCGGCGCTACCTCGAAGACCCGGCGGCCGCGCCGCTGAACCCCGAGACCCTGCCGCTGCGCGACGCCGCGTTCGTGCTGGCCGAGCAACGCATCCGCGACGGCGGCGCCATGCCACTCACGCTGCGCGATGCGCTGCCCGACAGCTGGGGCCGCAAGGTGCTCGAAATCCGCCAGGGCCGCCCGCTGTCCGACATCGACGCGCTGCTGCTGACCAACGAGGACCGCGTCGGCGCGATGGTGTTCGCCGAAGCGCTGCCCATCCGCAGCGACGAGCCGCCCGTCACGCTCTGGTCGCTGCAGGAACTTGCGGAGGCTTCGCGCCGGATCGAGGACGGCCTGGACATCGGCCCCGACATGCACCTGCTGCTGCGCGGCGGAAGCCTGGGCGGTGCGCGCCCCAAGGCCGCCTTCGTGCACGAAGGCCGGCGCTGCATCGCCAAGTTCGCGTCGCGCGGCGACGACCATGACGTGGAGGTGATCGAAGCGGCCACGCTCTGGCTGGCCGATGCCTGCGGCATCACGGTGCCTCCGTTCCTGCTCCAACCTCTCGCCGCCGGGCACGCCTTGCTGGTCGAGCGCTTCGACCGGTCCGGGCCGGTGACCGACGAGCGGCGCTTTCACTACCTCTCGGCCTCGGCACTGCTCGACGTTCCCTACGAATCCAGCCGGGGCAGCTACGTCGAGCTGGCGCAACTGCTGCGCCGCATCTCCCGGCAGCCGCAGGAAGACCTGGCCGAGCTATTCCGGCGCCTGGTGTTCAACCTGGCGGTGGGCAACAGCGACGATCACGTCAAGAACCATGGCGCGCTGCGAGGCGAGGATGGCCTCTGGCAGCTGGCCCCGGCCTTCGATCTCGTCATGCAGCTGGGCGGCCATACCGGCTACCAGGAGCTCGCCATCCTTCCGGGACAGCACGCGTCGAGCCTCGAATTGGCGCGCGCTGCAGCGCCGCATTTCGGCCTGTCCGCTGCGCAGGCGGACGAAGTCATCCACACCATCGAAGAAACCGTCGGCGTGCAAGCCGCGGCCAGCGTCGAGGCGGCTGGAGGCAACCGCGACCTCGTGCGCCGGGTGGCAATGTTCATCGCGCAGCAGCACGAACGCATCCGCACCTAGGCGCAGGGGCGGACGCTTGCCTATGATCTTGTCATTCCACCCAGGAGACAAAGACATGACCGCCCCCCGCTACCCCCTCGCCGAACTGAAAGACCTGCCCGACGACATCCGCACCGCGATCCTCGCCGTGCAGGAAAAGGCCGGCTTCGTGCCCAACGTGTTCCTCGGCCTTGCGCGCCGCCCCGCCGAATGGCGCGCCTTCTTCGCGTACCACGACGCGCTGATGCTGAAGGAAGAAGGCTCGCTCACGAAGGGTGACCGCGAGATGATCGTCACGGTCACCAGCGCGGCCAACCAGTGCCTGTACTGCGTGGTGGCGCATGGCGCGCTGCTGCGCATCTACGAGAAGAAACCGCTGGTGGCCGACCAAGTGGCGGTGAACTACCGCAAGGCCGACATCACGCAGCGCCAGCGCGCGATGCTCGACTTTGCGATGAAGGTCTGCGAACACTCGCACGAGATCGACGACCGCGACTTCGGACCGCTGCACGCGCACGGCTTCGACGACGAGGACATCTGGGACATCGCGGCCATCACGGCCTTCTTCGGCCTGAGCAACCGGCTGGCCAGCTTCAGCGGCATGCAGCCGAACCCGGAGTTCTTCCTGATGGGCCGGCTACCGCGCGAGAAGAAATAAGACGACGACGATTGCCGCAGCGGACTCAGGCCTTGCCGCGGCACGAGGCCAGCGCGTCGAGCGCGGGCCTGTAGGTGGGCGTGGTCACGTCCATGAGGCCCAGCACCGTGTGATAGAGGTTGTCGTGCGTGAGCGGTGCGTCCAGGCCCGCTTCCATGCACGCGCGCGAGAGCTTGCGGCGTTCGCTCATGCCGTCGCCGAACCACGTGACCAGGGGCACGTGCTTCTGCGCATCGGGCGCGAAGCTGTACGGCACGCCGTGCAGGAACAGCCCGTACTCGCCCAGTGACTCGCCGTGGTCGCTCATGTAGAGCAGCGCCGGGTCGTACTGCTTCGACTGGGCCTGGAGCCAGTCGATGGTCAGGCCGAGGAAGTGGTCGGTCTGGGCGATCGAGTTGTCGTAGACGTTCATCAGCTCGGCATGCGCGCACTCGGCGAGCGCGTTGGTCTTGCACTCCGGTGCGAAGCGTTTCAGCTCGGGCGCCGAGCGCTTGTAGTAGGCCGGGCCGTGGCTGCCCATCTGGTGCATCACGAGCACGATGCCCTTGGCGCGGCGCTCCGCGGGCAGTGCGGCGATGCGTTCGTCGAGGCCCTTGAGCATCACGTCGTCGAGGCACTCTTCGCCGTCGCACAGCGACTTCTTCGTGGCGGCGTCGAGGCCGTCGAAAGCCGACGCATTCGGAACGCGCTCACACACGCCCTTGCAGCCGGCCTGGTTGTCGAGCCAGAACACCGCCAGGCCCGAGGCCTGCAGCACGTCCATGAGGTTCTCGTACTCGTCCTTGCGCGACTCGTAGCCGCTCTTGCCCAGGGGCGAGAACATGCAGGGCACCGAGGCCAGCGTGTTGGTGCCGCACGAGCGCACCTCGCGGTAGCTCAGCACGTTGCGCTTCGCAAGCTCGGGCGTGGTGTCATGGGCGTAGCCGTTCAGGCCGAAGTGATCGGCGCGCGCGGTCTCGCCCACCACCACGACGAACAGCGGCGGTCGCTTCTGCGCCGCGTAGCTCGGCCCCAGCGCGGTGCCGGCGGTGATCGGGATCAGCTTGCTGCTGCGCTTGAACATCGGCTTGAGCACCACGGCGCCGGCCGAGTAGAGGCTGGCGATCGGGTTCATCATGTAGCGCAGGTGCACGTTGTTGCGCATCAGCGGCGCAAGCTGCCGGTTCATGGCCACGCCTGTGCCCACGGCCACGACGGCGGCCAGCACCAGCAGCAACGCGTTGCGCCAGGCATGCGACAGCAGCCCCATCGGCACGATGCGCACGCGCCACAAGGCCCAGGCCGCGGGCAGCACCACCACGAGCACGTTGAAGGCCATGCGCCCGCTCAGCAGGTCGCGCGCTTCGTGGGGGTCGGTCTGGAACGCGTTGGCGATCATGCTCGGGTCCATCACCACGCGGTACTGGAGCATGTAGTGCTGCGCCACCGCGGCGATCACGACCACGAGCAGCCACAGCGGCTTCATCCAGCGCGACCAGGCCGTGAGCGACAGCATCGCGACGGTGCCGCAGAAGGTGAGCATGCCCAGCGCGACGACGGTCGGCAGGTAGGTGCTGGGCGCGCCGCCCAGGCGGGCCAGGTCGTTCAACAGCGGCCAGTTGGCCGTGAGGCCGAGGTACAGGCTCAGCCAGACGATCGCCTGCCGGGTCGAGCGGGGCTGCGAGATCCGGCGGTCGATGCGTTGCCACAGGGTGGCGTCGGCGCCGGCATCCGACAGCGGCGCGGGACCGGATTCAGAGCGGTGGATGGCACGCGCAAACAGCGCGGTGTCGAGACGCGAAACAGACATGCCGCCAATGTAGGCAGCGTGCCTGAAGAGAGCCTGAACACTTCATTCAGAGCGCGTTCAGGCTCGGCCGATGCGCGCGCGGCGCAACAGCCGCAGGCGCGGGCTGCGCGACACCGCACGGCCGGCGGGGCGGCTGATGCCACGCTCCACCACGATCGCGACCAGCGCCGCCAGGATCGCGGCGGCCGTCACGTCGGTCGGGAAATGCAGGCCCAGGTACAGCCGGCTCCAGGCCACCGCCACCGCCGCCACGAGCGCCAGCCGCATGGGCGTGCGCCACGGCAGGCACCACAGCGAGAAGGCCGCGGCAAAGGTGCCGGCCGCGTGCAGGCTGGGAAATCCCGGCCGCACGCCCTGCGGCACCCACTGGATGCCAAGCCCGTAGAACGCCGGTCGCGGAAACGGCAGCACCGAACGGAACACGTTCACCACCAGCCACACCACGACCACGCTGACGAGTGCGGTGAAGAAGGCGTGGCGCCAGCGGCGATCGAAAGCTGCGGCGGCCGCGATCGACAGCGCCAGCAGCGTCGGCAACACATCGGACGCGAAGACCGCGAAGCGGATGCTCCACGCCGGCGCGGAGGCCGAGGCGTTGATCCAGCTGAACAGGGCGAAATCAAGGGCTTGCATGCAGGGGCGAAGTGCGTTCGGTGGGAAGAGGTTTCCGGCGGCGCGTCACCGCCAACTCGATGGCAAAGCCGACCGTCCAGCAGACCCAGGCGGTCCACAGCGTGTGGCTCATGTAGTGCGCGCCGCGCAGCTGTTGCGCCACGCCGAGCACGAGGCCGGCGACCAGCGCCGTGCCGAGCCACGCGAGGGCCGCGCGCGGCGCCACATGCCGCAGCACGAAGTAGCCTCCGATGAAGGCGAAGGCCGCCGAGGCATGGCCGGCCGGGAAGCAGCCGCCCGGTCCGCCGTCGCGCAGGCCCCAGGCCCAGTGCGATACGTGGCGCGCCACGCCGCCGAATTCCTTCAGGTCCCAGGGGCAGCTGGTGTCGCTCGCGTGCTTGAGCAGGCTCACGGCCAGCACCGAGGCCAGCACGCTGAGCGCGAGCTGCACGCGCGCGGCGGTGGGCAGCCGCCGCAGCACGCCCACGGGCCATCGGATGGCGGCGAACAGGCCGACGAGCAGCAGCCAGCTCAGGTTCTTGGCGCCCTCGTGCATCACGTGGACCAGGAAGGGGTTGTCGCGCCACGGAAAGCCCATCGGCGTGCCGGCCAGGCGGGCCAGCGGCAGGTCGCCGCCGAGCGCATCCCAGGTCATCAACAAGGCCAGAGCAAGCAAGGTCAGGACTCCGGGACGGAGGTTCGGGAAACGACGGAACATGAAGAAGCAGGCCTCGGAACAGACTGGGCGCGAGCCTACGCACGCAGGATGAACCCCGTCTGAAGCAACCTGAACGATTCCTGACGCAACGGCCAGGGAGGCGACGCTAGACTTCGAGTTTTTGTAAGGCCACCGCGTGCGAATCTTGCTGGTCGAAGATGACAGTTCGTTGGCAGACGCGGTCTGCAGCTACCTGGTCGCCAAGGCGTTCGTCGTCGATGTGGCCCCCAGCCTGGCCGAAGCGCGTGGTGCGCTGCTGTCGGTGCAGTACGCGGCGGTGCTGCTCGACCTGCACCTGGGCGACGGCGACGGCCTCTCGCTGCTGCCGCAGGTGCGTGCGCTGCGCGAGCCACCGATCGTCATCGTGCTCACGGCGCGCGACCAGGTCACCGACCGCATCCGCGGCCTCGATGCCGGCGCCGACGACTACCTCATCAAGCCCTACGACCCGGCCGAGCTGCTCGCGCGGCTGCGGGCCGTGGAGCGCCGGCGCAGCGCCAACACCTCGCCGGTGCTGCAGCTGGGCACGCTGGAGATCGACCTGGCCCACGACCGCGTGCGCAAGGACGGCATACCCGTCGTGCTCACGCAGAAGGAATGGGCGCTGCTGCGCGTGATGGCCACGCGGCCCGAACGCATCCACACGCGCGACAACCTGGCCGACGCACTCTACGGCTTCGGCGACGAGGCCGACAGCAACACGCTCGAGGTGTTCATCAGCCGGCTGCGGCGCAAGCTCGGGCGCAGCCACATCCAGACGCTGCGCGGCCTGGGCTACCGGCTGTCGTTCTCGGCGGACGACGAGGAATGAGCGGCGCCCTCCTTCGCGACCGCCGCGATTCGCTCGCCGGGCGCCTCACGCGCACGCTGATCCTGTGGGTCGGCGGTGTGTGGCTGCTGTGCGTGTTCGCCGTGGTCTGGTACGTGGACCGCGAGATCAACCACAACTTCGACAACGAGCTGGTCGAGGTGTCGCACCGCATGTTCGACATGGCGGTGCAGGAACTCGACAAGCTGAAGCAGCATCGCGAGAACGGCACGCGGGACGCACCGCTGATCGCGCCCAAGCAGCTGTTCTCCGAAGACGCCGTGCTGTACCAGGTGGTCGACGTGCACGAGCACGTGCTGCTGCGCTCGGCCGAGGCGCCCAACGACGCCTTCGACGTGCCGCTGGCCGCCGGCTTCGCCAACAACCAGACCTGGCGCATCTACACCGTGCGGCACCCCACGCTCGGCCTGTACTTCCAGGTGGCCGATCCGCTCGACGAGCGCCGCCGCGCGCTGAACCGCACCTTGTTCGGCCTGATCATCCCGCTCGGCGCGGTGCTGCCGCTGCTGGCACTGGTGTTGCGGCGCGTGGCGCGCACCGAACTGCGCGTGCTGCAGCAACTGGCCGCCGAGATCGAGAAGCGCAGCGGCACCGACCTGCGCCCGATCACCCTGCCCGGCTTGCCGCAGGAGCTGCGCGCGGTGGGCGACCATGTCAACCGGCTGCTCGAGCGGCTGTCGCAGTCGCTCGACGTGGAACGCGCGCTGGCCGCCAACGCCGCGCACGAGCTGCGCACGCCGCTGGCCGCCGCGCGCCTGCGGCTGCAGACCGCGCTCGACCACGACCTGAAGCGCACCGACGTCGAAGGCGCGCTGCAGGCGCTGCAGATGCTCAGCCACCGCACCGAGAAGCTGCTGCAGCTGTCGCGCGCCGAATCGGGCGCGTCCCTCACGCGGGCGCGGGTCGACCTCGTGCAGCTGGCGGGCACGGTCGCGCAGGAGTTCTGGCAAGACCCGCAGACCAACGAGCGCCTGAAGCTCAAGGTGCCCGACAGCGCGGCGCCCGTGGCCTTCGGCGACGTCGACGCGCTGGCGATCGCGCTGCGCAACCTCGTCGAGAACGCGTTGCGCTACAGCGGCGACGGCCGCGTGACGATCGAAGTGGCGGCGCCCTGCGTGCTCGTGGTGCGCGATGCGGGCCCGGGTGTCAGCGCCGAACAGCTGGAGTCGCTGCACCAGCGCCATGTGCGCCACGGCTCGGACCGCGCCGGCTACGGCCTGGGCATGTCGATCGTGGGCACCATCGTCGAGAAGCACAACGCGACGCTGGAGCTGGCCTCGCCGCCGGCCGGCATGGCGCGTGGCTTCGAGGCGCGCATCGTGCTGCAGCCGGCCTGAACCTGTTTCGTCAGGCTCAGTCGCTGACGATCTCGCGCAGCCAGTCGGGCAGCGGCAGCGCCTTCTGCTTCGGGAAGTCGACCCAGATGGTGGTGGCGCCGCCGGCCGCGCAGAGCACGTCGGGCGCGTCTTCGCGGACCATGGTGGCCCAGCTTTCGAAGGTCGTGCGTCCCGGGTCGCTCACGTACATCTTGAGCCGCACGTTGCCCGGGTACTCGATCTGCCGGTAGAAGTTGCAGAAGGCGTTGACGATCACCATGCCTTCGCCGCCCGGCGTGGGCTCCACGCCGAGCGAGCGGATCCAGTCGATGCGCGCGGTCTCGAGGTAGCGAAAGTAGGTGCCGTTGTTCAGGTGGCCCATGGCGTCCATGTCGCCCCAGCGGATGGGGATCGACATTTCGAACACGAGCTTCTTCTTTTCGGGGATTTCGATTCTCATCGGTGGGCCTTGATGGATGCGAGGATGCCCAGGACGAACAGCGCCGCCGCCAGCCATTCGGTGGCCTGCGGCCAGCGGCCGTCCCAGAGGAAGGAATAGAGCAAGGCGAACAGCGTCTCGCTCACGATCAGTTGGCCGCACAGGCTGGCCGAGAGGCGCTGGCTGGCGACGTTCCAGAGGATGGTTGCGAGCCACGACGAGCCGAAGCCGCTCGCCAATGCAACCCAGATGAAGAGCATGCCGTCGGGCCGCGACTGCAGCGTGGCGACATCGCTGCCCGCCACCGCCCACAGCAGCAAGGCGCCGAGGCCGGTCGCAATGCCGAGCCAGTTGGCCCAGTCGGCCGCGTGCACCTCGCGGTGCCGTTGCAGCCAGGCGGCATTGAGCAGGCCGTAGACCGTCCAGCTCACCATCGCGGCCAGCGCCAGCGCGATGCCCCAGCCGAAGCGCGCACCGCCGCCGCCACCGCCGCCGCCATGCTGCGCCGACCATGCGCCCCACATCATCAGTGCGATGCCCGCGCCCGTGAGCAGCAGGCCGGGCAGCAAGGCCCGCATGTGCAGGCCCGCGGGCCGGCCGAGCAGCATCATCCAGACGGGAATCGTGCCGATGATGAGGCTGGGCACCTCGGTGCCCGCCGCTGCGATGCCGAAGGCCAGCAGCAGGTAGTACCCGCTGAAGCCCAGCACGCTGAGGCCAAGCGCCGCCAGCGCCTGCCGGCCCGTGGGCCAGCGCACCGCCGCAGGCCGCGCGAACACCGCCAGCGCGGACACCGCACCAAACACCACATAGCGCGCCGCCGTGATGTCGACCATGCCGAAGTGACCGACCATGCGCGGCGCCACGAACACCAGGCCCCAGAGCGCGCCCGCAGCCAGCCCGGCTGCGATGCCGATCCACGCCCGCGGACTCAGATCGCGAACCCGTCATCGGCTGCGATGACCGCGCCGTTCACGAAATGGCTCTCGCCGCTGGCCAGCAGCACGATCAGGCCGTCGAGGTCTTCGGGCTTGCCCACGCGCTTGCGCGGCAGCATGCTGACCAGCTTGGCGCCGCGCTCGGTGCTCCAGTGCTCCTCGTTGAGCTCGGTCGTGATGTAGCCCGGGCACAGCGCGTTCACGTTGATGCCGAAGCGGCCCCACTCGAGCGCCATGGCCTTGGTCATCTGCACCACCGCGGACTTGCTCATGCAGTAGGTGCCGATCTGCGGCATGACCTTCAGCGCCGCCGACGACGCGATGTTGATGATGCGTCCGCCGATGTAGGTGCCCGGCGCGGTGCCCTGGGCGCGCGCCAGCATGCGCTTGCCGACCTCTTGCGCGACGAAGAAGGAACCCTTCACGTTGGTGTCGAAGATGTAGTCGTAGTCGTCGGGCGTGACGTCCTGCAGGCGCTGCGTGGTGCTCACGCCCGAGTTGTTGACCAGGACGTCGATGGGCCCGACTTCGGTTTCGGCGCGCGCCACGGCGGCCTTGATGCTGCCGATGTCGGTCACGTCGAGCTCGACCACGTGGGCGTCGTGGCCCTCGCCTTCGATGCGCGCGCGCAGCTCCTTGAGCTTGTCGACGCGGCGGCTGGCCAGCACCACGGCGGCGCCGGCACGGGCCAGCGTTTTCGCGAACTGGGCGCCCAGTCCGCTGGAGGCGCCGGTGACGAAGGCCACGCGGCCGGAGAGATCGATGCTGTAAGCCATGGGCAGAATCCTGTGGAGTCGCGCAGGTGACGCAGGGCGCCTCGCCTGCGGGCGACAAGGAGCACCGCCGGACGCCGCATAAAATGCCCGGCGAACCGGGACGCCCCCGCGCCTCTAAAAATCATTATCGACCCAACCCACATGACGCACGACGAAATCCTCGCCCAGTTCGGCCCTCGCGAAGCCATGGAATACGACGTGGTCGTGGTCGGCGGCGGCCCCGCCGGCCTCTCGACCGCGATCCGCCTCAAGCAGCTCGCCGCCCAGCAGGAGAAGGAAATCTCCGTCGTGGTGCTCGAGAAGGGTTCCGAGCCCGGCGCGCACATCCTGTCGGGCGCCATCATGGACCCGCGCGCGCTCAACGAACTGCTGCCCGATTGGCAGGAACTCGGCGCGCCGCTGAACCAGCCCGTGACCGACGACGCCATGGTGTTCCTCGGCGAGAAGTCGGGCCTGCGCACGCCCAACGCGTTCCTGCCGGCCTGCTTCCAGAACCACGGCAACTACATCATCAGCCTGGGTGCGTTCACCAAGTGGCTGGCGCAGCAGGCCGAGAACCTCGGCGTGGAAATCTTCCCGGGCTTCCCGGCCGCCGAAGTGCTCTACAACGAGAACGGCTCGGTGCGCGGCGTCGCCACCGGCAACATGGGCGTCGGCAAGGACGGCGAGCCCACCGAGAACTTCCAGCTCGGCATGGAACTGCTGGGCAAGTACACGGTGTTCGCCGAAGGCGCACGCGGCCACCTGGGCCGACAGCTCATCGCGAAGTTCAAGCTCGACGAAGGCCGCGACCCGCAGACCTACGGACTGGGCGTCAAGGAAGTCTGGGAAATCGACCCCAAGCGCCACCAGCCCGGCTTCGTGCTGCACACGGCCGGCTGGCCGATGAAGAGCGACACCTACGGCGGCGCGTTCCTCTATCACATGGAGGACAACAAGGTCACGATGGGCTTCATCACGGGCCTGGACTACAGCAACCCGTACCTGAGCCCGTTCGAGGAAATGCAGCGCTGGAAGCTGCACCCCAACATCCGCTGGTACCTCGAGGGCGACGAAGCCAAGGGCATCAAGCCCGCCAAGCGCATCGGCTACGGCGCGCGCGCCATCACGGCCGGCGGCCTGATGTCGCTGCCCAAGACGGTGTTCCCGGGCGGCGCGCTGGTCGGCTGCGAAGCCGGTTACCTGAACGTGAGCCGCATCAAGGGCAGCCACGCCGCCATCAAGACCGGCATGCTGTGCGCCGAAGCCGCGTTCGACGCGGTCATGGCCGGCCGCCAGCACGACGAGCTCACGGCCTACCCCGCCGCGTTCGAGAAGAGCTGGCTCTACACCGAGCTGAACAAGGCGCGCAACTTCAAGGCCTGGTTCAAGAAGGGCCTGGGCATCGCGACGCTCATGAACGGCGTCGAGCAGTGGCTGCTCAAGGGCCACATCCCATGGACCCTGCGCCGCAACAAGCCCGACCACCAGTACCTGAAGCCGGCCGCCGAGTGCAAGCCCATCGTCTATCCGAAGCCGGACGGCAAGCTCACCTTCGATCGCCTCTCCAGCGTGTTCATCAGCAACACGAACCACGAAGAGCAGCAACCCGCCCACCTGACGCTGAAAGACGCGTCGGTGCCGGTCAACGTCAACCTCGCCAAGTTCGCCGGCCCCGAAAGCCGCTACTGCCCGGCCGGCGTGTACGAGTTCGTGCCCGACGAAGCCAGCGCCGGCAAGGAGCGCCTGCAGATCAACGCGCAGAACTGCGTGCACTGCAAGACCTGCGACATCAAGGACCCGACGCAGAACATCGTCTGGGTCACGCCCGAAGGCGGCGGCGGTCCGAACTACGTGGGCATGTAAGCCCCGCCGCATCGATGCATGCAAGCCCTCTTCGGAGGGCTTTTTTCATGGCGCGTCAGGCGAGGTACGCGGCGACCTCGTCGGGCGTGAGGAAGTGCACCAGCGACACCTGCGGGTGCTGCTCGGCGTGCAGCACGTGGGTGAACCCGTTCCAGCCGCGCGCGGGCTTGTCGTCCGTCTCCAGCGCGACGAGCACCAGCCGGCCCTGCCTGCGCGCGTTCTCGCGCAGCGTGCCTTCGCCCCAGGACCACGCCATGCGGTCCACCAGCTCGCCCTTGGCGTAGGCGGTCGCCTGCAGCCAGAGGAACGAGGCGGCATCGCTGTCGCCGTCGCGGCGCGTGCGCGGCGGTTGCCGGATGCCCAGCGTCTGGGCGTGCGTTTCCATCAGGTCCTGCAGCAGGGTGAAGGCGTGGAAGTTGTTGTTGAGGCCCTGGGCGCGAACGACCATGCCCGCGCGCGACGTCGGCAGCAGGACCACCAGCTCGTCTTCGTACGACAGCAGAGCCGCGGCGCGCAGGAAGTGCAAGGCCTCGAAGGGCAGCGAGTCGTTGGCGTACATGGCCTCGACGTGCGCGAGCAGGCCTTCGTCCGCCACCAGCGACTGGTGGTTGCGCACGTCGCGCACCACCATGGTCATGAGCGGCAGCACCAGCAGGTCGACCGCGCGCTGGCGCGCATCGACCTCGAAACGCGCCTGCGGCGACAGCGACGCGAGCGCCGCTTCGGCGGCCTGCCAGGCGGCGAGTTCGTCCTCGTCCTGCGGTTCCTCGTCGTCTTCGTCGGGTTCGTCCGGCTGCGCCGCGCAGTACGGCGCCAGCGACGCCAGCAGGCGCCCCGCCAGCTGCCGCACGGCGTCGAACATGAGCTGCGGATCGGCGCCGTTCTCGACCAGCGCGCCGCAGAACACCGCCAGCAACGCGGCCCGGTGCGGATGCAGGTCGCCGAGCTGCGCGAGGGCGGCGCGCAGCACCTCGTCCTTCGCCGCGCCCTCCACCACCTCGAAGTAGAGCCCGCGGACCTCCGGCCGCTTGAAGAAGGAAGCCTGGGTGTCGAGGTCGGCGTCCTGCAGCACAGGCAAACGCAGGGTGGCGAGGAGATCGGGAGGCAGCATGGGCATGCGCAAATTGTGCGGCACCCGCCGACGCTATCCTCGCGAGGCAAGGACACAAGGAGACAGGACCTCATGCACATCGTCATCACCGGCGGCGCCGGCTTCCTGGGCGCGCGACTGGCCCGCACCCTGCTGGCCCTGGGGCCGTTGTCGCTCGCAGGCGCCCCCGCCCGCGACATCGCACGCATCACGCTAGTCGACCGCGCACCGCCGCCACCCGACCTCGCGGCCAACCCGCGCATCGCAGCCGCCACCGGCGACCTCAACGCGCAACTGGCCGACGACGGCGCCACCTTCTGGCGCGAGGCCGACGCGGTGTTCCACCTCGCGGCCGCCGTCAGCGGCGAATGCGAGGCCGACTTCGACCTCGGCATGCGCAGCAACTTCGCCGCCACGCACGGCCTGCTCGAAAAGCTGCGCGCGCTCGGCACGCGGCCGGTGCTGGTGTTCTCCAGTTCGCTCGCCGTGTTCGGCGATTCGCCCGAGCAGCCGCTGCCCGCGCTCATCGACGACCACACGCTGCCCACGCCGCAGACCAGCTACGGCATCCAGAAATTCATTGGCGAGCAGCTGGTGGCCGACTACACGCGCAAGGGCTTCGTGCGGGGGCGCAGCGTGCGCCTCATGACGGTGAGCGTGCGGCCCGGCCAGCCGAACGGCGCGGCCTCGGGCTTCTTCAGCGGCATGATCCGCGAGCCGCTCGCCGGCCTGCGCGCGGCCTGCCCCGTGCCCGACGAGACGCCCGTGGCCATCGCCTCGCCGGCCCGCACCATCGAAGGCATCGTGCGCGCCGCGGAGGCCGGCGATGCCGAATGGGGCCCGCGCACCGCGCTCAACCTGCCGTCGCTCGCCACCACCGTGGGCGAGATGGCCGCTGCGCTCGAACGCGTGGCCGGCCGCGCCGCCACCGACCTGCTCGACCGCACGCCCGACGCCGCCATCGGCCGCATCGTGAAGACCTGGCCGGGCCGCTTCGACACGCCGCGCGCCCGGGCCCTGGGCCTGGCGCCCGACGAGAGCTTCGACGCGGTAATTCGCGCCTACGTCCGTGAAAGTCCCGACGCGGTGAAACTGCTTATTCGTGCATAGTCAATTCTTTGCGTGAAACCGGTCTCAGGCTGTTTTGCGCGCCCCCTTTTTTCACCCGAGGAGACAGACAAATGAAGTTGACCCGACTGGCCGCCGGCCTGGTTCTGGGCATGGGCATGGCCTGCGCCGCTTTTGCGCAGACGACCATGAAGATCAGCATTTCCACCGCGCAGAACTCGCACCAGGGCGTGGCCATCGACACCTTCGCCAAGGAAGTCGAAAAGCGCACGGGCGGCCGCTACAAGGTCCAGACCTTCTACAACGGCGCGCTCGGCGGCGAACGCGAGTCGATCGAAGCGGTGCAGCTGGGCACCCAGGAACTGGCCTTCTCGTCGACCGGCCCGATCCCCAACTTCGTGCCCGAGACCAAGATCCTCGACGTGCCCTTCCTGTTCCGCGACAAGGCGCATGCACGCGCCGTGCTCGACGGCCCCATCGGCCAGGAAATGCTGACCAAGTTCGACGCCAAGGGCTTCAAGGCGCTGGCATGGGCCGAGAACGGCTTCCGCCACATGACCAACAGCAAGCGCGACGTGAAGGCCCCCGAAGACCTCAAGGGCCTGAAGATGCGCACGATGGAAAACCCGGTGCACATCGCCGCCTACAAGGGCTTCGGCATCGTGACCACGCCGATGGCCTTCCCCGAGGTGTTCACGGCACTGCAGCAGGGCACGGTCGACGGCCAGGAGAACCCGCTGCCGGTGATCATCTCGGCCAAGTTCGACCAGGTGCAAAAGCACCTCTCGCTGACCGGCCACGTCTACTCGCCCTGCATCTTCGTGATGAACAAGGGCACCTTCGACAAGCTGAGCGCGGCCGACAAGCAGGCTTTCCTCGACGCCGCCAAGGAAGGCACCAAGGCCAACCGTGCGCGCGTGGACGAAGACGACGCCAAGGGCGTGGCCGACCTGCGCGCCAAGGGCATGACCGTGATCGACAACGTCGACAAGGCCAAGTTCGTGGCGGCGCTGACGCCAGTCAATGCCCAGTTCGAAAAGGACTTCGGCAAGGCCAACCTGGACAAGATCCGCAACTTCAAGTAACTCCCCGGCGGCTGTCCTCCTGACAGCGTCGATGCCCGCCCAGCTTTGTCTGGCGGGCTTTTTTCGTTGAGAACCCGAAGAAACCGAAAAAACCGAACCATGCGAGCTGTTGTGTATGAAAGATAAATTCCTCGGCATCGAGCGCTGGACCACCGGCGTGTCGATGGTCGCAGCCTGCCTGATGCTGGTGATCGCCTCGGCGCTGGGCGTGTTCCAGATCGTCACCCGCTTCGTGCTGGAGCAACCCGCCGAATGGAGCGAGATCCTGATCCGCGTGAGCCTGATCTGGATGGTGTTCCTGGGCATTCCGATGGCCTTCCGCCAGGGCGCGATGGTCAGCGTCGACGTGCTCTACCGCTGGAGTTCGCCGCGCCTGCGCCGCGTGCTCGACGCCGTGGTGGCGCTGGCCGCACTGGCGCTGATGCTGGTCATTCTGTGGTGGGGCTGGGACTACGCGATGCGCGGGCGCGTGCAGTCGATGGCCGGCCTCGAAAGCCTGTCGATGGTGTGGGCCTACCTGGCGCTGCCCGTCGGTTCCGTGTTCTGTCTGTTCGGCATTGCCGGCAATTTTCTCGATCCCAAGCGGCTTGAGCTGGAGACCGCGCAATGAGCGTCGTGATGGTTGCAACGATGGTGCTGTGTTTTGCACTGTCGGTGTCGGTGGCCGTGTCCATCGGTCTGGCGTCGATCCTGGGCATCCAGGTGACGAACGCCAACATGCTGATCTCCGTGAAGGAGATGTTCAATTCGATCAACAAGTTTCCGCTGGCGGCCATTCCGTTCTTCATCCTGGCCGGCAACCTGATGGAAACCGGCGGCATCTCGCGCCGACTGGTCGAGTTCGCCAAGAGCATCGTGGGCGGCGTGCAGGGCGGCCTGCCGATGACCTGCGTGCTGACCTGCATGATCTTCGCGGCGGTGTCGGGCTCGTCGGTGGCCACCACCTTCGCCATTGGCGCCATCCTGATCCCGGCGCTCATCAAGCACGGCTACCCCACGTCGTACGCGGCCGCGCTGCAGGCCACGAGCGCCGAGCTGGGCGTGATCATTCCGCCGTCGATTCCGATGATCCTGTACGGCGTGAGCGCCGAAGTCTCGATCGGCGAGCTGTTCATCGCGGGCTTCGGCCCCGGCATCCTGATCAGCGGGGCACTCATGCTCTTCGTGTGGGTCTACTGCAAGTGGAAGGGCTGGGGCAAGACCGACGGCGACGGCCGCATGCCTTTCGGGCGTGCGCTGTGGCAGGCCGGCTGGGCGCTCTTGATGCCGGTGATCATCCTGGGTGGCATCTACGGCGGCATCTTCACGCCGACCGAAGCCTCGGCGGTGGCGGTGTTCTACGCGCTCGTCGTGGGCATGGTGATCTATCGCGAGATCAAGATCACCGACCTGTTCGCGATCCTGCGCAAGTCGGTGCTGTCGTCGGCGGTGATCATGTTCATCATCGCCAACGCCGGCCTGTTCGCGTTCCTGATCACGCGCGCCGGCGTGCCCGACGCCATCGGCCACTGGCTGCAGGACGTGCTGAAGTCGCCCGCGATGTTCCTGCTGGGCGTGAACGCGGCGCTGTTCGTGATCGGCATGTTCATCGAGACCAGCGCGGCCATCATCGTGCTGGCGCCGATCCTTGCGCCGGTGGCGGTGCATTTCGGCGTCGACCCGGTGCACTTCGGCCTGATCATGGTGGTGAACCTGGCGCTGGGCATGATCACCCCGCCCTTCGGCGTGAACCTGTTCGCGGCCTGTA
Organism: Variovorax paradoxus; assembly: GCF_009498455.1. Classification (NCBI taxonomy): domain Bacteria; kingdom Pseudomonadati; phylum Pseudomonadota; class Betaproteobacteria; order Burkholderiales; family Comamonadaceae; genus Variovorax; species Variovorax paradoxus. Next base: position 6,091,689 of record NZ_CP045644.1, read on the forward strand.
CGGTGGCGCGCATCTCGCTCGACCGGATCGTGAGGCACCTGATCCCGTTCGTGCTGGTGATCCTGGGCTGCCTGCTCATCATCACGTACGTGCCCTGGGTCTCGCTGTCGCTGCGCGACCTGGTCTACAGCCGGTAGACGCAGGCACCACGCCCACCCGCACACGGCGGGCGGCCTTCGCGGGCCGCCCGCCGTGTCGTTTCAGCGCTTCGGTTCCTGCTGCAGGTACTGGCTCGGCGGCATGCCGAGCGTGCGGCGGAACATCGCGGTGAAGGCGCTCGGGCTCTCGTAGCCGTGTGCCAGCGCCACCTCCAGGATCGACGCGCCCGCGGCCAGGCGCGGGAGGCTCAGCAGCAGCCGCGCCTGGCGGCACCACGCACCGAAGGTCATGCCGGTCTCGCGTTCGAACAGCCGCGCCAGCGTGCGCGCGTTCATGTGCAGCCGCGCGGCCCAGCCGTCGAGCGTGGCGGGCTGCGCGGGGTCGCGGATGAGCGCTTCGCACAGCGCGGCCAGGCGCGCGTGGCGCGGCATCGGCACATGCAGCGACAGCGCGGGCGCAGCCTCGATCTCGTCGAGGATCAGCTCCATCACGCGCTCGTCGCGCCCGCCCGGCGGGTAGTCGAGCGGCAGCGACACGGCCGCGACGATCAGCTCGCGCAACAGCGCCCCCACATGGATCACGCGGCAGTCGGTGCCCAGGTCGGCGCGCGTGCCGGGCTCGACGAAGACCGTGCGCATCTTGACCTCGCGCGCCATGCGCAGCTGGTGCGTCATGCCGGGCGGCACCCAGACGCCGCGCCCCGGCGGCACCACCCAGCTGCCGGCCGCGGCGCTGACCATCATCACGCCCGAGATCGCATGGATGAGCTGGCCGCGGCGGTGCGCATGCGGCGGAATGAAGGCGTCGCCCGCCGGATCGGTGGCCAGCACGGCCACGGCGCGCGGGGTCGACTCGCCTTCTTCGGGGCGCAAGTTCAGTTTGTCCATTTCACGACGATGTTTGCACATTCATAGCGAGAACATCTTTCCGTGTCTTCCTACGATGGCTTTTCACCCTCTTTTTCTCCCATCGGACATCGAAGAAAGAAGCCATCGAATGAACACGCGCCGACTCGGGCTGCTCACCGGCACCCATGCCGTCAACGACCTCTACCAGGGCCTCGTGCCCGCGCTGCTGCCCTTCATGGTGCTGGAACGCGGCTACAGCTACACGGCCGTGAGCGGCCTGATGCTGGCGGCCACCGGGCTGTCGAGCGTGGTGCAGCCGCTGTTCGGCCTGTACGCCGACCGCCACCCGCGCGCCTGGCTGGTGCCCGTGGGCTTCCTGGTGGCGGCGCTGGGCGTGGTGCTGGCGGGCCTGAGCCAGAGCTACCTGCTGACCTGGATCGCGGTCGCGCTGTGCGGGCTGGGCATCGCGGCCTACCACCCGCCCGCCACCGTGGCGGCGCGCGCGGCCGGGGGCGCGTCGCAGAAAGCGATGAGCGTGTTCTCGGTGGGCGGCACCATCGGCGCCTCGTTCGCGCCCGTGCTGGCGGCCACGGTGGTGGGCGGCGGCAGCCTGTCGCGCAGCTACCTGCTGGGCATTCCTGCGGTGGCGATGGGCGTGGTGTGGGTCGCGGTGAACGCGCGGCGCGGTGCCGTCGCCAGCCACGCGGCCGCCGCGGCGGCGCGCGCCGCGCAGGCCCGCACCCAGGTGCTGAAACCGCACAACGACTGGCGCGCCTTCAGCCTGCTGGTCGCGACCATCGTGGGCTGGTCGATCCCGTACGTCACGGTGCTGTCGATGCTCTCGCTGCGCATCACGCGCGACCTGCACGGCACCACCTTCCAGGGCGCCGCGGCGCTCACCGCCTTCACTGCAGCGGGTGCCGTGGGCACGCTGGCCGGCGGCTGGCTCGGCGACCGCATCGGGCGCATGGGCACGATTCGCTGCGGCTACCTGCTCGCGCTGCCGGCGATGGCGGGCCTCGTGCTCGCGTCGACCCCGGGCGCAGCGCTGGCCTGCACCGCGTGGCTTGGCATGAGCATGTTCCTGCCCTTCGCCGCGCAGGTGACGCTCGCGCAGGACTACCTGCCGCGCAACCCGGCCACCGCCAGCGGCATCACGCTCGGGCTCGCGCTCTCGGTCGGCGGGCTGGTGTCGCCGCTGTTCGGCCTGCTGTCGGACGCACGCGGGCTCGGCGTGACGCTCACGGTGGTGTTGTGCGTGCTGTGCGTTGCGACCGTGCTGGCCTTGCGGCTTCGCAACCGCGCGGTGCAGGTGATGGCGGGCGAGGCTGCTGCGGCCTGACCCCAACCCCGCGCCTCTCGTGCGCAGGGCACCGGGTGCTTCTCGCAGCGAAATCAAGGAGGAGCCGAAGGCGGGGGACATTCGCGGAGAGAAGTACCCGGTGTCCTGTGCACACGCCTGAACAACGGACCACCGAAATCCGTGGGCCATTCAACGCCGCGCGCGCCCTCTTTCACTGCCAGAATCGACGCAAGCTTCGACGTCGAGCCTGACAGACAAGAAGAAGGAAAGAGGAAGGAGAAGGACGCCATGCACCGAATCGTCGCCCAAGGGAGCAGCCTTGCCGCCGCCGGCCTGCTGGCCACCGCCGGTTTCGCGGCCCCGCCGGCCGCCGCGCCTGTGCCGTCGTCTGCGGCAGCACCCGTCGTTGCCGCGAGCCCCGTCGCCCATCTCGCTGAAGTGGAAGCCGCGGTGCGCGCCTGGGCCGCGGCCTGGTCCGCGCGCGACGTGGAGCGCTACCTCGCCGCCTACGCGCCCGACTTCACCCCCGCGCGCGGCCAGACCCGCGAACGCTGGGAGGCCGACCGGCGCGCCCGCATCACGGGCAAGTCGCGCATCAGCGTGGGCATCGAGGGGCTGGTGATCAGCATCCAGGGCACGTCGGCCAGCGCGGAGTTCCGGCAGGTCTATCGCGCCGATGCGCTCACCGAAACCGACCGCAAGACACTCGAGCTGCAACGCATGGGCACGCGCTGGCTGATCCGCAAGGAAAACAGCGCGGGCAACTGATCCGCGCCGCCATTTCCCTGTAAGGCAAATGGTTCACGAAGGTGTCACCACTTGCAACGATGCTGCAGCCTTCGACCTCCGAAAGCTGTGGCTGCCATGTTCCCCACCAAGACCGAGAAGGCCCGCGACGAACTCCAGGCCGGGCAGCGCACGCTCAGCCAGCGTGAGCGCGCCCTGCTGCTCATGGCCGACGGGCGGCGCTCGCTGACCGACTTCAGCCCGCTGTTCCCGAGCCGCGGCGAGGCCGAGCAGGCGATCCAGGGCCTGATGCAGCGCGGCTACCTCCAGGACGCGCGGCCGGTGCCGGTCCAACCGCCGCCCGCTCCCACGTCCGCTCCGACCGCCGAGCCGATCCAGGTCGCCACGTCGGCCGACAGCTTCGACGGCAAGCGCTCGCTGGCCACCACGCGCATGTTCCTGTTCGACATCTGCGAGCGCATGTTCGTGCGCCGTGACCCGCGATTCGCCAACCAGATGCGCGACGCCCTGCGCGAGGCGCGCGACCGCGAGGCCATGCTGACCATCGCTGCGCTCATGCTCTCCGAGATCGAGAAGGCCGCCGGCCCCGAGCGCGCCGACTCGCTGCGCGAGCGCATCGACAAGCTGCTGCCGCTGGCCGAAACCGTGCACTGAACCTGGCGGCTGCGGGTCGCCATCCCTCAACCAGGGGACGCGGGCCCCCGGGGCTGCTTGCTAGAACCCAACTCCCAAAACAAGGAGGTTCAGCATGCCGAGTCCGAAGAGCTATCACTTCACGCTTCCCAAGTCGAAACGACCGGGCGAAGTCTCCCTCAACGAGCCGTGGTACCCCGGCGTGCAGCCCTACTGGCCGACGTGCACGACGAAGCGATCGGTCGATCCGATCATGGGCATCACCACGGTGGTCATTCACGCAACGGCCGGTGGGTCGTCTGCCGGCGCCATCTCGGTGATGAAAAAGCCGACCGATGCCGCCTCTTTCCACTGGCTGGTGCCCGATGAAGATGAGGACCAGCACGGCGAACTCGTCTGGGCCTGCGTGCCGGAGGCGCTCGCGGCATGGCACGTGCGCAATGCGGCCTCGCATCCCGATGTGAACGACGGCGCCAGGCGCGTCAACCACTGGTCGCTTGGCATCGAGGTCGTGAACAAGCAGGAGCTCGACCCGTTCTCCCCTTGGCAAGTCGAGATCACGGCCCGCATCGTTCGCCATTGCTGGGCCAAGTACCCCAACCTCGCCCACGTGGTCTCGCACGCCAAGCTGGACCCGGACCGCCGCACCGATCCGGGCACCTTGTTCGATTGGGAGCGCTTCAAGCATCTGGTGCTGAACGGCGAGGCCGATGCCATTCCCGTGGCGGTCGCTTCCGCCAAGCCGCTCTCTGAACTGCCGGCGTCCGAGGCGCTGGGGTGCTGCCACACCTGAGGCCCCCACGAGCACTTCGACACCAGCCCCGGCCCCGCGATCCACTACACTCGCCGGGTCAGGAGAGAGCCCCGCATGACGGGGCCGCCGAAGGCGCAGGGGATCCCCGAACGCTCAGGCAAAAGGACTGACAAGACGCCGGCCACCACCGGCGTTTCCTTGCTGGAGAGAGGCCGTGGCATTGCATGCGGCCCACCGAAGGAGCAAACCCCGATCGTGGGGCGAATCTCTCAGGTAAAGCGGACAGCAGGGGTGGCCCGTGGCGTTGCAGCCATGGATTTCGACTGCCCCTTTGGAGTGCCCCGTGGCCGCTTCTTCCGCTTCCTCCGACGCCCAACTTCTCAAGACACCGCTGTACGACCTCCACGTGGAGCTCGGCGCGCGCATGGTGCCTTTCGCCGGCTATTCGATGCCGGTCCAGTACCCCGCGGGCCTCATGGCCGAGCACAAGCACACGCGCGACGCGGCCGGCCTGTTCGACATCTCACACATGGGCCAGTTGCGCCTCGTCGGCCCCGATGCCGCCGCCGCCTTCGAAACCCTGATGCCCGTCGACGTGATCGACCTGCCGGCCGGCAAGCAGCGCTACGGTCTGCTGCTGAACGACGAGGGCGGCATCCTCGACGACCTGATGTTCTTCAACGAAGGCCACGGTTCGCTCTTCGTGATCGTCAACGGCGCCTGCAAGGTGGCCGACATCGCCCACATCCAGCAGAAGATCGGCGCGCGCTGCGAGGTGCAGCCCCTGCCCGACCACGCCTTGCTCGCGCTGCAGGGCCCGCAGGCCGCCGCCACGCTGGCGCGCCTGTCGCCCGGCATCGAGCGCTTCGTGTTCATGACCGGCGGCGCGGTGCAGATCGGCGGCATTCCCGCCTTCGTCACGCGCAGCGGCTACACCGGCGAAGACGGCTTCGAGATCTCGGTGGCCGGCAAGGACGCCGACGCCCTCGCCCGCCTGCTGCTCGCGCAGCCCGAGGTGAAGCCCGTCGGCCTGGGCGCGCGCAACTCGCTGCGGCTCGAAGCCGGCCTGTGCCTGTACGGCAACGACATCGACACCACCACCACCCCGGTCGAAGCCTCGCTCAACTGGGCGATCCAGAAGGTGCGCCGCGCGGGCGGCGCGCGCGAAGGCGGCTTTCCGGGCGCGGCCAAGGTGCTGGCCCAGTTGGCCGCCGTCGCCTCGGGCGCGGCCGGCCACACCGACCATGACACGCTCACGCGCAAGCGCGTCGGCCTCGTCGCGCTGGAACGCATTCCGGTGCGCGACGGCACGCTGCTGCAGTCGCTCGAAGGCCAGGACATCGGCACCGTCACCAGCGGCCTGCTCGGCCCCACGGCCGACCGCTGCGTGGCCATGGGCTACGTGGCCGCCGCCTTTGCCGAACCCGGCACGCGCGTGCAGGCCATCGTGCGCGGCAAGCCGGTGCCAATGGAGGTGTCGACGATGCCTTTCGTGCCGACGCGCTACTACCGCGGCTGAGCGCCACTGAACACCGCAGACCCGGCTAGGCTCTGCACCCCGATTCAATTTTTTCCACGAGGAGTTTTTTCATGAGCATCAAATACACCAAGGACCACGAATGGGTGGCGGCCGAAGGCGGCGCCGCCACCGTGGGCATCACCGTGCACGCGCAGGACGCGCTGGGCGACGTGGTGTTCGTCGACCTGCCCGAAGTCGGCAAGACCTTCGCCCAGGGCGAAGTCGCCGGTGTGGTCGAGTCGGTCAAGGCCGCCGCCGATGTGTTCATGCCCGTGTCGGGCGAGATCACCGAAGTGAACGAAGCGCTGCGCGCCGACCCGTCGCTGGCCAACAGCGACCCGCTGGCCTCCGGCTGGTTCTTCAAGGTCAAGCTGAGCGAGCCCGCGCAGCTCGACGCCCTGCTCGACGCGGCCACCTACGACAAGTTCGCCGCCGAATCCTGATCCGCTGAACCGCAGCAGTTTCTTCGCACCTTCGTTCCTTCCCCCCGAGCCTTCACCGCCATGCCGATTCCCGCCCTTCCCTCTTTGCAAGAACTAGAGAACGCCGAAGAATTTCTCGCCCGCCACATCGGCATCGATGCAGCGGACGAGGCGCGCATGCTGCCGGTGATCGGCTCGGAAACGCGTGCGGAGCTCATCGACGGCATCGTGCCGGCGGCCATCCGCCGTGCCCGGCCGATGCGCCTGCCCGCGCCGGTGACCGAAGCCGACGCGCTGGCCGAGCTGAAGACGCTGGCGTCGAAGAACAAGGTGTTCAAGAGCTTCATCGGCCAGGGCTACTACGGCACGCACACGCCGGGCGTGATCCTGCGCAACATCCTCGAGAACCCCGCCTGGTACACGGCCTACACGCCCTACCAGGCCGAAATCTCGCAGGGCCGCATGGAAGCCCTGCTCAACTTCCAGACGATGGTGTGCGACCTCACGGGCATGGCCATCGCCAACGCCTCGATGCTCGACGAGGCCACGGCAGCCGCCGAGGCCATGACGCTCGCCAAGCGCAGCGTGAAGAGCAAGAGCAACGTGTTCCTCGTGTCGGGCGATTGCCACCCGCAGACCATCGAGGTCATCAAGACGCGCGCCGCGCCGCTGGGCATCGAGGTCAAGGTGAGCACCGTGTCGGAAACGCTGCCGCACCTGATGGTGAGCGGCGAGTTCTTCGGCGTGCTCGCGCAGTACCCCGCCACCACCGGCCACGTGCACGACCTGCGCCCGCTCGCGGGCCACGCGCACCAGTGCGACGCCGCCTTCATCGTCGCGGCCGACCTGCTGGCGCTGACTCTCTTGGTCGCCCCCGGCGAGTTCGATGCCGACATCGTCTGCGGCACCACGCAGCGCTTCGGCATGCCGCTGTGCAACGGCGGCCCGCACGCCGCCTACCTGGCCTGCCGCGATTCGTTCAAGCGCTCGCTGCCCGGTCGCCTCGTCGGCGTGAGCGTCGACACGCACGGCCAGCCCGCCTACCGCCTCGCGCTGCAGACGCGCGAGCAGCACATCCGCCGCGAAAAGGCCACTTCGAACATCTGCACCGCGCAGGTGCTGCCGGCCGTGGTCGCCAGCATGTACGCCGTGTACCACGGCCCCGACGGCCTCACGCGCATTGCGCAGCGCGTGGCCGTGCTCACCGCCATCCTCGCCAAGGGCCTGTCGCAGATGGGCCGCGAGCCGGTGAACTCCACCGCCTTCGACTCGCTGACGATCCGCACCGGCGACGACACGGCTGCGATCATCGAGCGCGCGCAGGCCGGCGGCGTCAACCTGCGCCAGCGCCTGCAGCAGCACCTGGGCATTTCGCTGGACGAAACCACCACGCGCGCCGACATCGAAACCCTGTGGGCGCTGTTCGTGCCCGCCGGCACCGCGATGCCGCGCTTCGACGAACTGGCCGAGAGCACCACGCCGCTGATTCCCGACGACCTGCGTCGCACCAGCGCCTTCCTCACGCACCCGGTGTTCAACACCCACAAGAGCGAAACCGCGATGCTGCGCTACATCCGCAGCCTCTCGGACAAGGACCTCGCGCTCGACCGCAGCATGATCCCTCTGGGCAGCTGCACCATGAAGCTCAATGCGACCAGCGAGATGATCCCCATCACCTGGCCCGAGTTCGCGAACATCCACCCCTTTGCGCCCGCCGACCAGCTGCAGGGCTACGCCCAGCTCGACGCGCAGCTGCGCGCGTGGCTGTGCGAGGCCACGGGCTACGCGGGCATCAGCCTGCAGCCCAATGCGGGCTCGCAGGGCGAGTACGCGGGCCTGCTGGCCATCAAATCGTTCCACGAAGCCAAGGGCCAGGGCCACCGCAACATCTGCCTGATTCCCTCGTCGGCGCACGGCACCAACCCGGCCAGCGCCCAGATGGTGGGCCTGCAGGTGGTGGTGACGGCCTGCGACGCGCAAGGCAACGTCGACATGGACGACCTGAAGCGCGCCTGCGAAAAACACAGCGCCCACCTGGCCGCCGTGATGATCACCTACCCGAGCACGCACGGCGTGTTCGAAACGCGCGTGAAGGAACTCTGCGAACTCGTGCATGAACACGGCGGCCGCGTGTACGTCGACGGCGCCAACATGAACGCGCTGGTCGGCGTGGCCGCGCCGGGCGAGTTCGGCGGCGACGTGAGCCACCTGAACCTGCACAAGACCTTCTGCATTCCGCACGGCGGCGGCGGCCCGGGCGTCGGCCCGGTCTGCGTGGTCGAAGACCTCGTGCCGTACCTGCCGGGCCATGCGACGGCCGGCGTGCCCTCGAACGGCGTGGGCGCCGTGTCGGCCGCGCCGCTGGGCAATGCGGCCGTGCTGCCGATCAGCTGGATGTACTGCCGCATGATGGGCGCCAAGGGCCTGCAGGCCGCGACCGAAACGGCCATCCTCAGCGCCAACTACATCAGCGCACGCCTCAAGGACCACTACCCCACGCTGTACGCGAGCCCCAACGGCCACGTCGCGCACGAGTGCATCCTGGACCTGCGCCCGCTCAAGGACACCAGCGGCGTCACCGCCGAAGACGTGGCCAAGCGCCTCATCGACTACGGCTTCCACGCGCCCACGCTGAGCTTCCCCGTGCCCGGCACGCTGATGGTCGAGCCGACCGAAAGCGAACCGCTGGCCGAGCTCGACCGCTTTGTCGACGCGATGATCGCCATCCGCGGCGAGATCCGCCGCGTCGAAGAAGGCGTCTGGTCGAAGGACGACAACCCGCTCAAGCACGCGCCGCACACCGCCGCGAGCCTGCTCGGCAGCGAGTGGAGCCACCCCTACTCGCGCGAACTCGGCGCGTTCCCGCTGGCCGAACTCAAGCAGGCCAAGTACTGGCCGCCGATCGGCCGCGTCGACAACGTCTACGGCGACCGCAACCTGTTCTGCAGCTGCGTGCCGGTGGGCGACTACCAGGAAGCCGAAGAGGCCTGACGAAGGTGCAGGCGGCGGCGCCTGGCCGCCGTCAGCCTTCGCGGCGGTACATCGCCCACTTCACGGTGAGCAGGTCCGCGGCGATCTTCGCGGCGTTCACGCCGGCATAGGCTTCGGACGGATCGAACTCGAAGCCCGCCTGGTAGCGCTTGATGTGCGCGTAGTCCCGGTCGAAAGTCATCGGGCCCATGAGTTCGGTGGGGTCGGTGCCGGCGGGAAGCGCCAGGAATTTTTCGGGGTCGGTGGTGCTCTGGTAGAGATCGACGCTCATCAGGTTCATGGCTTGCCCTCGGAGTCTGGAGCACAAATCATCTCGGCCCTTTGCTGCGCATGCAATCGGCCTGCGCCTACACGGCGTGCAGGCGCGCAGCACGCGCGCTGCACGCCCTCTCGCGTCAGGGCTGCTTCTTCTTCGCGAGGTCGCCCGTGGCGATCCGCTCGCGAAAGCCGCGCAGGCTGGCCTTCATCTTGCGCTCGTTCTCGGGGCCCATGCGCACCAGGATCTTCTGGCCGGCCGAGAGCGATTCGAGCTTCGGATCGGCGTATTCGTAACGCACCCAGGGCCGTTGCGAGGGAATGTCGCCCTTCACCTCGACCAGCTTCACCTGCACCGGCCCCGTGGGCTCCGGCGCCTGCAGCAGGTGGTCGATCACGGCGATGAAGCGGTCGTTGAAGTAGCGCCCCGGATAGCCCAGCTCTTCGTACGCCTGCTGGAACAGCGGGTACAGCCGCGCATACACTGCCGCCGCCTTGGCCGGATCGACCGACCCGGCCAGCATCACGATGCCGTTGTAGCGCGCCGCGTTGTTCGCCGCGATGGTCTGCACACCGCCCTGCGGCGGCCCTTCGGTGATGAAGCGCTGCGGCGCGGGCCGCACCGGCCACTTGCTTGCGGGCGCCTGCTCGCGCGGCAGGTTGTCGACCGTGGCAACGAAGCGCCGCACCACGCCGTCAGGCTGCAGATAGGCCGCCACGGCCTTGCCGCCCAGCAACTCGGTGATCGCCTTGATCACGCGCGCATCGGAACCGGGCAGCGCGGGCAATGCGGCGTCGGGCGGTGCGAGCACCTCGACCGGGTTCTGCGGGCCCGTCAGTTCCGCGGCCTTGAGCGGCTCGGGGGGCGGCGCGTCGTTCGGAGCGATGGCCACGGGCGCGGTCGGCAGCGGTGCCAGTTGCTGCTGCTGGTACCAACGCCAGCCGAAATAAGCGGCCACCAACACGACGAGCGCGAGGCCGATGATGGTGCCCATCGGCGCTTCTTTGCGGGGTCGGAATTCGGGGGTGTCGCGGGGGGACTCGGCGTCGGACATGGGCGGTTTCCTTTTGCGGGATGGCAGTGGGGAGACGAAAGGCAATGGTGCATCAGGATGGCCCGCAAGGGCCGCACGATCGCCACGTTCTCGTAACCCCCTGTGACGCCCCGATCGCGCCGAAGTTCAGTCGCTCAGCACGCCCGCATCATGCGGCGCACGCGCGCGGATCAGCGCGCCGTGGCGTGCGGGGTTGCGCCCGCGCTGAGCGCCTGCAGCCACGCCAGCGTGCCCTGCAGCTCGGCCGGGCGGATTTCGTGCGCGCCCGGAAAGTCCGAACCCGACAGCGCCAGCGGCAGCCCGCGCGCCAGTTCGCGCGTGGCCTGCGCGGCGCTCGGCGGAATCACGTTGTCGGCGCTGCCGTGGCTCACCCACAGCGCCTTGCCCGCGAAGGCCTCGGGCGAAGCGATGTGCGGCACCACCTCGGGCAGCAGCCGGCTGTGCCACACCAGCGCGGCGCGCAGCTTCTCGGGCTGCGTGAGCAGCAGCGACAGCGACATGATCCCGCCCTGGCTGAAGCCGCCGACCACCACGCGCTCAGGCGGAATGCCCAACTGCTGCGACGCCGACGCGACCATCTCGCCGATGAGGAAGCGGCTTTCGCGCTCCTGTTCCTCGTCGATGCGGCGACCGCCGTCGGCCAGCACCTGGAACTCGAACCACGCATAGGAACCAGGCGACAGCACGTACGGCGCGCGCAGGCTCAGCACATGGAACTGCGGCGGCATCATGCGCGCCAAACCGAACAGGTCTTGCTCGTTGCTGCCCACGCCGTGCATCAGCACGAGCAGCCAGGGTTCAGGGCCACCCGAGGGTGCGGGATGGTGCAGGAACTGCAGAGGCAGATGGAGCGATGTCATGGGTGAGAAGTGGCTCGAAAAAAAGACGGGCGGCGCGGCTCAGCGAAAGCCCTTGGCCAGCGCCCGCGTGACCTCGGCCGACGACACCTCGCGGCAGCCGGTGGCGTTCTGCCCCGACCACAGCGGAGAAAAATCGCCGCTGCCCTGCGCCTCGGCCTTGGCGCGCAGCGGCGCGATGCCCGAGGTGGCGAGCGGGAATTCCGGCGCCGGGCCGATGGGCCCGAGCTCGCGCATCACGCGGTTGACGATGCCGCGCGCGGGCCGGCCCGTGAACAGGTTGGTGAGCGCCGTGTGGCGCGCGGCCTCGCCCTTGAGTGCCGCGCGGTGCAGCGCGCTGGTCGTGGCCTCGGGTGTCAGCAGATAGGCCGTGCCCACCTGCACGCCCGCCGCGCCCAGCGCCATGGCCGCAGCCACGCCGTCGGCATCCGCGATGCCGCCGGCCGCGATCACCGGCACCTTCAGGGCGCGCACCAGCTGCGGCAACAGCGCGAAAGTGCCGATCTGCTTCGTGAGGTCGTGCGACAGGAAGTGCCCGCGGTGCCCGCCGGCCTCGAGCCCCTGTGCGATGACCGCGTCGGCGCCGTTCGCCTCGAGCCACAACGCCTCTTCGACGGTAGTGGCCGAGGCCAGCACCTTCGCGCCCCAGCCGCGCACCTGCGCCAGCAACGCCTCGGGCGGCAGGCCGAAATGGAAGCTCACCACCGGCGGCTTGAACTCGGCGAGCAGGTGGGCCACGTCGGCGCTGAACGGGTTGCGCCCCGGCCCGGTCGGAATGGCGGCAGGATCGATGCCGAACTCCGCGTAGTACGGTGCCAGCGCGCCGCGCCACGTGGCTTCGCGCGCATCGCTCGGCACCGGCGGCGTGTGGCAGAAGAAGTTGACGTTGTAGGGCTTGTCGGTGCCGGCGCGGATCGCTGCAAGTTCGCTGCGCATCGCATCGGGCGCGAGCATCGCGCACGGCAGCGACCCGAGGGCGCCGGCGTTGCTGACCGCGATGGCCATCGCGCTGCCCTGCACGCCGGCCATCGGCGCCTGGATCAATGGAAGTTCGGTGCCGAGGATCTGTTGCAAGGTCGTCATTCGGGGGCGCTCCTGTGTCCGTGTGTCGAATGGCGGCATTCTGCGGCGAAGCCGGTGGGCGCCGTGGCTGCGGGGTCATCGCGGGCGCAGCCGCCCGTCGGCTCAGCGCTTTACTCCTCGCTGGTCCACTCCACCTGCACGCCCAGGCTGCGCAGGTTTTCCACGAAGCGCGGGTGCGCGCGTCGGATCGGCGTGGCGTTGCGGATCTCGGACTTGCCTTCGATGCTCGCGGCCACCATGAACAGCGCGATCGCCACGCGAATGATGTAGGGGCTCTCGACCACCGCCGGCGTGAGCGCATGGCCGCCGAAGGTGATGAGCCGGTGCGGATCGGACGAGAACACGTGCGCGCCGAACTTCGACAGCTCGCCGGTCCAGCCCAAGGCACCGTCGTACACCTTGTTCCAGAACATGGCGTTGCCCTGCGCGCGCACGCCCAGCGCAATGAAGATCGGCAGCAGGTCGACCGGGAAGTACGGCCACGGCGCGGCCTCCACCTTGGTGAGCACGTTGCTCGTGAACGGCGTCTGCACCTTCAGCGGACCGGTGCGGATGGCGCGCGACCAGCCGTCGGCATGCTCGATCTGCACGCCGAACTTGGCGAAGGTGCGGTCGATCAGCGGAAAGTTGCCGGGCGCGGTGTTGCGCACCACGACGTCGCCGCCCGTGATCGCGCCCAGGGCCAGGAAGGTGGTGATCTCGTGGAAGTCTTCGTCGAAGCGAAACTCGCCGCCGCCCAGCGTGGCGCCGCCATGCACCGTGAGCCGCGAGGTGCCCATGCCCTCGATGCGCACGCCGATCATGGCCATGAAGCGGCAGAACTCCTGCACGTGCGGCTCCGAGGCGGCGTTGGTGAGCGTCGAGGTGCCGCCCGCGGCAGCCGCGCACAGCACGAAGTTCTCGGTGGTCGTCACCGAGGCGTAGTCGAGCCAGTGGTCGGTGGGCGTGAGGCGGCCGGGCGCATACACCAGCAGCGAGCCCTCGGTGCGCTCCACCTCGCCGCCGAAGCGCTGGAACACCTCGACGTGCGGATCGATCTCGCGCACGCCCAGCGTGCAGCCCTTGACGTTGTCTTCGAGCCGCGCCACGCCGAAGCGCGCCAGCAGCGGCGGCACCAGCATGATCGACGAGCGCATTTCCTCGGGCAGCCGGTGGCGGGCCGCGTCGAACGCGGTTTCGCGGTGGTGCAGCTCGAGCGTACCGCTCTCGTGGTCCATGCGGACCTCGCTGCCCAGCGTGCGGAAGATGTCGAGGATCTTGCGCACGTCGGTGATGTCGGGCACCCCGAGCAGCCGCAGCGGTTCGCCGGTGAGCAAGGTGGCGCAGAGCACCGGCAGCACCGCGTTCTTGTTGGCGGAGGGAATGATGCGGCCGCGAAGGGGCGTACCGCCGTGCACGATGAGGTTGGACATGAAGGGGGCGAACAGAGGGGGCGAAGGCACGAACTGTTCGCGCCGGACGGCGGAACTTTACCGTTGGAAACGACGGGTTTCCGGGGGCTCAGTTGTAAGAATTTGGATACGCACGCGGCGCACAGGTGCGGCCGCGGCGTTATCTGGAAGGCCCGTCAGGCCTTGCGCTGGAAGCCCGGCGCCTGGTCGACTTCGGTCGGCTTGTAGATCTTGTGCGCCGCCGTCGCGGTGCCCGCGTCGGCCACCACCAGCAGGCGCCACAGCGGCTCGCGCACGGCGCACAGGCTTTCCTCGGGCGTGAGCGCGAAGGTCGGCAGCGCCGGGGCGGTGCCCTTCACGACCACCTTGAGCAGCATCGCGCCCTTGGCGTTCGACACCTCGATGTCGTAGCCCAGCGCCTTGCTGGTCACGTCTTCGGCGTTGTAGCCATAGCCCTTGAAATGGCCCATGACATAGGCCATGGCAGCGGCCTGGACGGCGTCCGTCGTGGTCGGGCCGGCCGGGGCGGCGTCTGCGTCGTCATCCGCCGCCACGCTGCCACGGGCCTTCGCGGCCGCGATGTCGGCCTCGGTGGGCACCCAGCCGCGCGCACCGCGCACCAGCACCGCGAGCTGCTGCTCGGGTTCCCAGCTCGCCACATGCCATTCGGCGTCGTCGCGCACGCGGGTCGACACCTTGGCGCTCTTGTTGCTCTCGAGTTCGGCAATGGCCACGCGGTTGGTCTGCAGCACGGCGCGGAAGCCCTGGCCGGCGTCGAAGGTGCGCTTGAGCAGGGCCAGGCGGTCCTTGGCGCGCTGCGCCTGCTGGGCGCTGCGCACGCCGCCGCCGGGGCGGCGCTGGGCGTCGAGCGATTCCAGGTAGAACCAGCGGCCACCGGCCGCCACGCTCACGTACTCGCCCCAGATGGTGGCGATGACGTTGTCGCCCGTGGCGAGCCAGGCGTGCTCGAACGGCTTGTCGCGTGCGTCGAACACCCCCATCTTGGCGACGATTTCGACCGGCGTGAGGCGCGGTCCGGAGAGCCGCATCTCATCGATGGCGGCGAGCACGGAGGGGTCGACTTCCTTGTCCATTCAGCGGAATTCTGGCGAGTTGGGAGGGGGTGGGAGTATGCCGCATCGGGCATGCCCCCCGGGCGTGGCGCGCCCCGGCGCGTGTACCCTGCGTGCCTTGAAAGCCCCCGCATGCACGACCTGCTGACCTCCTATTTCTGGCATGGCGACACGCTGCGCAGCCGCAGCGTGGGCGGCGTCGTGCACGCGGCCCTGCTCGACGTGCCCGAGCCCCCGGCCCGCCTCGTGGCCGATTGGCAGCGCGAGATTGCCACGAACGTGCCGCTCGAACCCGGCGATGTCGAACCCATGCCGCTGGCCCGCGCGCGCACGCGCTGGCCCGATTACGCGCGATGCGTAGGCGCGATGTCCGACTGGCTGGCCACGCTCGGCCTGCCCGCGACGCTGCTGCCCGCCAGCGACGTCGCCCTGATGGCCTGCCGCGGCGCCCGCTACCACCACGACGGCGCGCAGTACGGCGGCGCGGCCTTCTGCAACCTCTTTCTCAGCGACGACAAGGGCCTGGACGTGCATTTCCCCGTCACGGGCCAGCGCATTGCGCTCACGCGGGGCACGGCGCTGCTGTTCGACACGGGCCAGCCCCATGCCGTCGTGCCGCGCGGCAGCGACCACGTCTTCGATGCGGCCGATTTCCCGGACAGCCAGGACCTCACGCAGCTGTTCCTGACCTGGGAGCTGCCGATCGAAGACGCGCAGGTGGCGCGCCTGCTCGGCATCAACTTCGATGTCGATCCGGTCACCGCATCGCGGCTCGAGGAAGAACAGGTCCGCGTGAACGGCGAACCGGCCGAGGTCTGCGCGAGCTCCGGTCGCTGGCGCAGCGCCCCGTAGCAGTCAATCGCCCTGGCGGTAGTGAGTCCCCGGCCGCGATGCCGAATCGATGATGTCCCGCCACGACTTTCCCGCGCTTCGCAGTTGCGCGATCGACGGGCCCAGCGTGTTGCCGTAGCGGCTGTGCGATCTGGCTTCGAGGGCCTGCAGTTCGGCGGAAGGCGTCAGCGTGCGGTAGTGCAGCTTGAGGTCGTCCCGCTGCGCGAAGATCCAGCGCGCCACCTGTTCTTCATCCACACCATCGGCCAGCATCCGCGCGGCAGCGGGCCCGAGCGCGGCGACGGCTGCTTCGTAGGTCTTGCGTACGTTGGGGTCTGCCATGCGGACTCTGGGATGGATGTGAGGAGCGATTCGACCCATTGTGCATACGACGCGCACGCTACAGTGGCAGTCTCCTCATCCCTTTTCGTGCCTGCCCGGAGCCCGACGATGCGCTACCTCTTCAATGTGTTCGGCCACACCCTGCGCGTCGAAATGCTTGATGCCCGCTGGCGCGGCCACTGGGTCGGCGCGGATGGCAAACTGGGCCCCGCCCAGCTCGCGATTCCACCCGACGTGGCGCCGGCCGACCTCGCGCAATACCTCTACGACATCTATCACGAGAACGCGACGCCGACGAACGGCGATGTCTTCGAGATCGTCGCGAAGTGAGCCCGGCGTTGCTATCGCTGCGTCGTCACCTTCGATGACGCGCGAAACGCCAGCCAGGCCACACCGCCAAACGCCAGCACGAACACAAGCAGCGGCCACACCTCTCTCGCCCTGAAGCCCTCGTTCACGAGGTTGGCCAGCAAAGTCCACGGCACCAGCGGAAACGCGAGCAGCACCACCACCGCAGGCACATGCGCGTGCGACGGGAAAAGAACCAGCGCAAGACCTGCCGCCAGGAAGCTCGCCACCAGGTATGCGAGCAGGAGCTTGAAGACCACTTTCATGCGGCGATTCTGACCGCCCTTCTCGCCCGGTCGGGGTGACAGATGACATGGCAATCTGCTACACCTCGCGGTACTCGTCCACGCCCTGTGCGCAAGGAGATTCGACCGATGGCCCCAGCCAAGAAGCGCGTCGCCGCGAAGAAGCAATCGCCCGCTGATACGAAAGTCCCCAAGATGCCGCACGGAGTGCTGACGCCGGCGCTGTCGTCGGGCAACGTGCGGCTTCATGTGACCGGGCAGATCAAGCTGCTCAACAGCTGGGTCGACCTTCCGCCCGAGATGGCCGCGGCCATGGTGGCGCAATCGGCACAGGCCGACGCTCCCGCCGCAGGCCATCTGCCGGGCGAAGCCTCCCCCGCCCTCACCGCCGCGCTTGCCGGCACCGCCGACGCGCTGTGCACGCGGCTCTCGCCGGTGTCGACCTTCGGGCTCGCACAACTGCAGCGCCTGCCGATGGACGTGGAAACCTCGATGGACCCGCGCCTGCAGCTGGCGGTGATGAACCGCCGCGCAGGCAAGCAGAGCATGCCGATCTCGTCCGCCGACGGCGACTCGGTGCCGGTCGTGGCGCGCGTGACCAGCCATGCCGAGTGGGCGGACATTCCCGACGTCGACGCGGGCTCCGACATCGGCACCGCGGACGACGGCACGGTGCTGGTCACGGGCCGCATTCCGCTCGGCAAGGCAGAAGCCATTCGCCAGCATCCGGCCGTGCTCAGCATGAAGGCCTCGCAGCCCGTGCTGCCGGCCTTGAACAACACGATTGCCTCGATGGGCGTGCAGGCCGACAACCCCGCGCTCGCCGGCACGGCCGGCGGCAGCGGCGTGGTGATCGGCGTGGTCGATTCAGGCGGTGACTTCGCGCACCAGAACTTCGTCAAGGCCAACGGCAAGACGCGCCTGCTGGCACTGTGGCAGCAAGGCGCGCCGGCCAAGGCCAACAGCCCCTACGGCTACGGCCGGCTCTTCGAGGCGGCGGACATCGACAAGGCGCTGAAGAAGGCCGACCCGTACAAGGCGCTCGGCTACGACCCCGGCGCGGGCAGCCCGGGCAGCCCTGGCTCGCACGGCACGCACGTCATGGACATTGCCGGCGGCAACGGCCGGGGGTCGCTGCAACCCGGCGTGGCACCCAAGGCCGACTTGATCTTCGTCGAGATGTCGGCCCGCGACATCGCGTGGACCGGGCACAACGCCGTGTTCAGCTCCTTCGGCGATTCGGTGCAGATGCTCGAAGCGGTGAAGTTCATCTTCGACCGGGCCGGCGACAAGCCCTGCGTCGTCAACCTGAGCCTGGGCACGAACGGCGGCCCGCACGACGGCACCTCGCTGGTCGAGCAGGGCTTCGACGCGCTCGTGTCGCAAAAGCCCAACCGCGCGATCGTTTTGGCGGCCGGCAATTCGCAGGAAGACGACACGCACACGGCGGGCACCGTGCCCGGCAACGGGCACCTCGATGTGTCGTGGACCCTGGTCAACGGCAGGGGCGGCGAGTTCGAGCTCTGGTACGGCGGCAGCCATCGCCTGCGCGCCGAACTGCTGGGGCCCGACAACGAGGTGCTGGCGAGCGTGGCGCCGGGCGAAAACTTTCCGCTCGGCGCGGGCAACGGCGAGATCGCCGCGTTTCTCAGCAGCCGCATCACCGACCCGAACAACAAGGACAACGTGATCGGCATCTGGCTCGCCCCCAACTGGCCCGACGGCGCGTTCAAGGTGCGGCTGCACGCCCTGGCCGCCGACGACGTGCCGTTCCATGCCTGGCTCGAGCGCCTGGACATCGGCCAGTCGTACTTCGGCAACCCCGTGAAGTCGCACCTGCTGGGCTCGTTGTCGACGGGCAAGCTGTCGATCGTGGTCGGCGCGTACGACGCACGCAAGACGGGCGAGCCCGCCGCCAGCTTCTCGAGCGCGGGCCCGACGCGCGACGGCCGGCCCAAGCCCGAGGTCAGCGCACCCGGCGTGCAGGTGAAGGCCGCGCAGTCGCGCACGAAGGACGGCATGGTGAAGAAGTCGGGCACCAGCATGGCGGCGCCGGCGGTGACCGGGCTGGTGGCGCTGATGCTGGCCAAGGCCCACAAAGCGGGAAAGAAGCTGACCATTGCCGACATCCGCGCCAGGCTGAAGGCGGGCGTCAAGCCCGGCACGGGGCCGGCCGGCTGGGACCCGCAGCGCGGCGATGGCCGCGCCGGCAGCGGCGCGATCTGACGATTCAGCCATGGCCCCCACTCCCGGTGCGGTTGTGCCGAACCTGAACGGGGGGTGTAATCTGTGTTCCGGCCCCCATCTGCCCTCTCATGACCATCGATCTGCGTTCGCTCAAGAAGCTCGACTTTTCGGCCGCCCCCGCGCCGGTGTCGGGCGAGCGCGTCGTCGTGCTGGTCAAGCTGTGCGAGGGCGCCGAGCGCCCGGACTACATCGCCGCGCGCGCCGACATCTCGCCCGGCCTGTTCTCGGCGGAGATTCCGCTCGACAAGCTCCAGCAGCTCGAAGCCGACCCGGCCGTCGAATCGGTCGAGCTCTCGCGCCGCCTGCCCAACATCTCCTGACACGCGGCCCAACCGGGCCGCTCCCTTCGCGCGTGCCGTGCCGGCAGGCGCCCGCACACGCGTGCACGACAACCCCTCCCAAGGAACATCCATGAGAGTGCTCGACGATGCCGCGCGCGCGGCGGTCCGTTCGGTGATCGCGGCCCATCAGGCAGAGCTGACCGGTTTGCCCGGCTACGTGGCGGCGGAGCCGGGCTTTCCGTTGGTCGATGGCCGGTTCCTGCGCGAGCCTGCCGTGATCGTGCTGGTCGACCGCAAGCGCCCTTTGTCGGAGGTGCCCGTGGCCGAGCGCGCACCCCGGCAGCTGGGCCCGTACCGCGTCTGCGTGATGCAGGCCGACCCCGAGCGGCAACTTGCCGCCAGCGCAGACTTCGAGGACACGGTCAACGCGCTCGCCGAAACGGCTGTCAATCTCGTCTACAAGCCGCCCGCAGGCAAGCCCATCGACAAGCCCTACAACGTGAAGCAGCCCTTCCTGTGCCACGTCGGCCCCGACGCCGGGTGGCCCGTGCTGCGGCCCTTTCTCGAGGGCACCACGCGCTCGCTCTCGGTGGCGATGTACGACTTCAACGCCGACCACATCGCGCAGGTCTTCATCGACCTCGTGCGCGACGGCGGCATTCAAGCCTCGCTGAGCTGGGATGACGGCATGACGAAAGAAGAACAGGTCATCCGCAAGAAGCTGCGCACACTGCAACAGGAGGCCGACCTGACGGCCTGGCTCGTGCAGTGCGGCAAGGGCCGCCGCTTCGCCAGCGCGTACCACGAGAAGGTGGCGGTGCGCGACGGCAAGGCCTTCTGGCTCTCCAGCGGCAACTGGAGCAAACGCAGCCAGCCCGACATCGACCCCGTGGCCACGCCCGCGCAGGCCAAGGGCATGTTCAGCAAGGGCAACCGCGAGTGGCATGTGATCTGCAACGACGCCGTGCTTTCGAAGGTCTTCGAGAAGTACATCCGGCACGACCTCGCCGCGTCCGCGAAGGAAGAAGCCGACGGTGCGGCCGATGCGGCGCTGGACGTAGCGCAAAAACTCACGCTGCCCGATCTGTTCGTTCCGCTCGACCACCTGCTGGAACAGGCCGTGGCCTTCGCCGGGCCTGTCGTGCCGGTCGAACCGGCACGGCTGCCGTCGGTGAAAACCACGGTCAAGGTCCAGCCCGTGCTCACGCCGGACAACTACCTGCCGCACATCAACGCGCTCATCGACAGCGCGCAGACCTCGCTGTACCTGCAGCTCGCCTACATGACCTGGAGCGATGCGGACAAGGACGCCGACTTTCGAGCGCTGCTGCACAAGATCGCTCAGCGCAGCACCGAGCCTGACCTCGACCTGCGCATCATCCTGGGCAGCACCAGCGCGGCCGAGAACATCCGCAAGCTGGTCGAGGCGGGCTGCAACCAGGAGGTGTTCCGCGTCCAGGGCAGCATCCACAACAAGGGAATCATCGTGGACGGCCAGACGGTGCTCGTGAGCAGCACCAACTGGTCGGGCGACGGCGTGCTGCGCAACCGCGACGCCGGCCTGATCATCCACAACGAGGACGTGGCGCAGTACTACCAGCAGGTCTTTCTCGACGACTGGGACTCGCGCGCCAGAAGCCGCGTCGACGACGACCCGCCGGTGACGCTGGCCTCAGCCGATGCGCCCACGCCGCCGGGCATGGTGCGGATGTCGTGGGGGGACTATCACGGTTGAGGCGGCAAGGCGCCCGGCATGGCCTCGATGAAATCCACCGAGTGCAGCACCCGCCGCAGCTCCGGATCGTCCGAGGCCTGCCACGCCGGCAGCTGCGCCAGGAAGTGCGCAATGAAACGCGCCGCCGCGTGCGACGGCGCCTCCTGCGCGCGGCGCACGATGCCCACGACGTTGCTGTGGAAGCGCTCGCGCAGTTGCAGCGTCACGAGCGCGTGGCGCAGGCTGTCGGTTTCCACCAGCGGCCAGGGGCAGAAGGTGAGCATGTCGGTCTTGCGCACAAGGCCCAGCATCATCGAGGGCGAGTGGGCCAGCTGGATGCGCTGCACGGGCGCGGCCAGGCCGTGCTGGCGGAACAGGTTGTCGAGAAAGCTCGCGCCCTCGCCCGGCGTGAAGTTGAGCACCCAGTCGTCCTGCAGCAGCTCGGCCATCGACTGCGCGTCGGCCCGCGGATGGCCGCGGCGCGCCACCACCGTCATGTCGTAGCGAAACAGCGGCTGCGCCTGCAGCCCCTGCATGGCCTCGTCAGGGCCGATGCGGCCGATCAGCAGGTCGAGGCTGCCTTCGCGCAGCCGCGCATAGCTGAGCGCCGACAGGCCGTCGAACATCTCGAGCTGCACATGCGGCAGCTCTGCGCGGAACAGCGACACCACGCGCGGCAGCAGGGTCTGCGTGACCCAGGGCGTGATGGCCACGGTCAGGCGCTGCTGCGCGCCGGTGTCGCGGTGGCGTGAGAGCGTGTCTTCCGCCTGGCGCAGTTGCGCGAGCACGCGCTGGGCATGCTCCAGCAGTTCCTGGCCGGCCGGCGTGAACGCGATGCCGCCGCCGTGGCGCGTGAACAGCGCGACCTGCGCATGCGCCTCCAGCTCGCGCAGGCCCTGCGTGACCGTGGCCTGGGTGACGCCCAGCGCCCGCGCGGCGGCGCGGATGCTGCCCTCGGAGGCGACGGCGGCGAGATAGCGGAGCTGGTGCAGCTTCATGGCGGTCGATTATCCGCAGCCCTCCGCAGCGACAGGCGCAGCCCGCCTCCGCATGGCGGCGCCTGTCTGTCGCCGCAGGCACGCAGTTCCTAGACTCGCCGCAAGACAGCAACAAGACAGATTCCCCATGACGACCTACACCGTCGACAACGCCGCCGCCCTCGAGAACGTGCTGCCCGCCGTGCGCGAGGTCGCGCCCGAAATGGTCGGCCTGCGCCACCAGATCCACGCCCACCCCGAGCTGGCCTACGAAGAGCACGTGACCAGCGAGCTGGTGGCCACGCGCCTGGCCGAATGGGGCTACGAGGTGCACCGCGGCCTGGCCGGCACCGGCGTGGTCGGCACGCTGAAGTGCGGCACCGGCACGCGCCGCCTGGGCCTGCGCGCCGACATGGACGCGCTGCCGATTCAAGAGGCGACCGGCCTCCCCTACGCCAGCCAGGTGCCGGGCAAGATGCACGCCTGCGGCCACGACGGCCACACGAGCATCCTGCTGGCCGCCGCGCGCGTCATCGCGCAGGAGCGCAGCTTCGACGGCACCCTGCACCTGATCTTCCAGCCGGCAGAGGAAGGCCTGGGCGGCGGGCGCCGCATGGTCGAGGAAGGCCTGTTCGACCGCTTTCCCTGCGACGCCATCTTTGCGCTGCACAACATGCCCGGCTTTCCAGCGGGCAAGTTCGGCTTCAAGGAAGGCTCGTTCATGGCCTCGTCCGATTCGGTCACGATCACGGTGAACGGCCGTGGCGGGCACGGCTCGGCGCCGCACCTGTCGGCCGACCCGGTGGTGGCTGCGGCGCACATCGTCGTGGCGCTGCAGACCATCGTGTCGCGCAACGTCGACCCGCGCGAGATGGCGGTGGTGTCGGTGGGCGCGATCCACGGCGGCGACGCGCCCAACGTGATTGCCGACAGCGTGCAGATGCGCCTCACGGTGCGCGCCTACCGCCCGGAGATCCGCGCCATGCTGCGCGAGCGCATCACCGAGCTGGCGCAGGCGCAGGCCGCCACGCTCGGCGTGAAGGCCGAGGTGGACTACCACTGGCGCTACCCCGCGCTGGTCAACGACGAAGCATCCACGCGCTTCGCACGGCAGGTCGCGCTCGACTGGCTGGGCGACGACGGCCTGCTGCCGCCGCTGGCGCCGCTCACGGGCAGCGAAGACTTCTCATTCATGCTGGAGCGCTGCCCGGGCAGTTACCTGATCGTGGGCAACGGCGAAGGCGAGCACCACCGCACCGGCGGCTGCATGGTCCACAACCCCGGCTACGACTTCAACGACGCGATCCTGCCGATCGCGGCCAGCTACTGGGTGCAGCTGGTGCGGCGCTTCCTGAGCGCGAACGCCTGAGCAGGCCTTCTCTTTTTCCACTTTCCCGTACTGGAACCGCGATGACCCGTCTTCCTTCCTCCGTTTCGCGCCGCGTGGCCTTGAATGCGCTCGGCGCCGCCGCCCTCTGCGCCGCCGCACCCGCGTTCGCGCAGGGTGCCTACCCGGCCAAGCCGGTCAAGCTGCTGGTCGGCTACGCGCCGGGCGGCTCGGTCGACATGGCCGCGCGCGTGGCGGCGGACATTCTGTCGGCCAGGCTCGGCGCGACCGTGGTGGTCGAGAACGTGACCGGCGCCGCAGGCGTGGTCGCGGCGCAGCGCGCGGTGAGCAGTGCGGCCGACGGCTACACGCTGCTGGTCGGCTCCAGCAACGAGATGGCGGCCACCGTGATGGTGAACCCGGCGCAGCGCTACGACCCGGTGAAAGACCTGACCCCGGTCAGCCTGCTCGCCGCCGCGCCCGTGCTGCTGGTGGCGGGGCCGAAGGTGGGCGTGAAGAACCTCGACGAGTTCATCGCGCTGGCCAAGCGCAACCCCGGCAAGTACAGCTACGGCAGCTCGGGCGTGGGCTCGACGCTGCACTTCGTGGGCGAGCAGATCAAGCAGCGCGCGGGCCTGTTCCTCACGCACATTCCCTACCGCGGCACCGCGCCGCTCACGAGCGACCTGGTCGGCGGCACGCTGGACTTCGCGATCGTGTCGCCCACTGCCGCGGCGCCCTTCCTCCAGGGCGGGCGGATCGTGCCGCTGGGTGTTTCGTCGGCCAAGCGCTTTCCCGGTTTGCCGCAGGTGCCGGCGCTCGGCGAGCATCCGCAGCTCAAAGGCTATGAGTTGAGCGGCTGGTTCGCGCTCGCGGGCCCGAAGGACCTGCCCGCGCCCGTCGTGCAAAGCCTGCGCGCAGCGCTGCAGGCCGGCCTGGCCGACCCGGCGATCCGCCGCCGGCTGGAAGAAGGCGGCTCCATTCCCGCCACGGGCAAGGAAGACCTCGGGCAGATCATGCGCGAGGACACGGCGAAGTACGCGACGCTGGTGAAGTTCGCGAACATGCGCGACTGACCTCCGGCTGTTTCAGCGCGCGGGTTCGCCGCCCTGCCGCTCCTCCACCCACCACTTCGATTCCACGGCATTCATCGCACGCGCATTGGCGATCATCTCGTCGATCTGCGCGCGCGTGGCCGGCGAATCGACCATCCAGGCGGTCTGCACGGCATGCGCGGGACCGCCGGCGGCGAGCCGGTACTCCAGACAAAAACGAACCTCATTGCTCATCGGTGATCGAACCCTCTCTCTGCCACCGATTCTGTCCGAATCAAGTGAAACAGAACGCTTCTTCGATGCGTCGCAGCCACAGGAAGCGATGGCGTTTTGAGGCCATTCGTT
Organism: Variovorax paradoxus; assembly: GCF_009498455.1. Lineage (NCBI taxonomy): Bacteria > Pseudomonadati > Pseudomonadota > Betaproteobacteria > Burkholderiales > Comamonadaceae > Variovorax > Variovorax paradoxus. The sequence goes on from NZ_CP045644.1 coordinate 6,116,431, forward strand.
CACAATGATTGCACCGTTGTTGCAGCGGAAAGGAGTGTGAAATCATGTTCGACTTCTTGTTTCGGCCCACCCACACGGCCTATTTGAAACGTGCCTCGGCGCTGCTCGAAGAGGCCCAGATGGCGCGCATCGAACACCAGGCTGCCGCAGAGCATCACAGCGCCCTCGCCCGCATGTACGCGGAACGTGCACGGCGGCTCGAGAACGAGCTGTACCGGCAACCGCGCGCCGCGGAGCACGGAACCGAAGCGGTCGCGGTGGCGGTGGAAGACCGCCCGCAGCTGTATTCGCTGGATGGCAGCCGCAAGGCGACGACGCATCCGGCCGGCAGCTGACGCCGGCCCGCGCTGCGATCGCTTCGACGTCGCGTCCGGCGACAAGGGCGCGGCTGCGCCGGCGCGGTGATGTAATCCGGCTGTCCGGTCATCACCGCGAGAACCTCATGCGCCTCATTGCTGCCCCGCTGCTCGCCGCCTGCGCGGCCCTGGTCTTCTCCCCTGCCCACGGTCAGGCTGCCGCGCCTTACGACGGCCCGCTGTTCGACACCCACCTGCACTACAACCAGGAAGCCTGGGACGGCACCACCGGCCCGTTCCCGCCCACCGAGGCGCTCGCGCGCATGCAGCGCAACCAGGTGAAGGCGATCATCGCGAACTCGCGTCCCAACGCCGGCACGCAGACCCTGGCCGCCGCGCGCGAGACACGCGCCGCCGGCGTCACCGTGGTGCCCTTCGTGCGCCTGTACCGCAACCGCGACGACTACAGCAACTGGTTCCGCGACGAGACCATCTACGAGATGGTGCAGACCGAACTGGCACGCGGCACGGCCAGCGGCCCCTACCGCGGCATCGGCGAATTCCACCTGTACGAGAGCGCCAACGCCAACGGCCCGGTGGCGAAGAAACTGATCGCGCTGGCCGAAGAGAAAAAGCTCGCCGTGCTCGCGCACGTGGACGATGTGGCCGTCGACCTGCTGATGGCGAACGCGCCGTCGAAGGGCCGATCGCTGCGCCTCGTCTGGGCCCACACCGGCATCGGCGGCACGCCGGTCGAGCGCGTGCAGGCCATGCTGGAGCGCTACCCGCTGCTGATGGGCGAACTCTCGTACCGCCCGGGCCTGACCTGCGAAGGCGGGCGCCTGTGCCCCGAATGGCGCGCGCTGATCCTCAAGTACCCGGAGCGCTTCATGGTCGGCTCCGACACCTGGGTCAACCAGCGCTGGAGCGCCTACGACGAGATCATGCGCGGCTACCGCACCTGGCTCGGCGACCTGCCGCCCGCCGTGGCGCAGCGCATCGCCTGGGGCAATGCGGCGGCGCTGTTCGACATGCGCTGAGGCGGACCGGCGCAGGATTTCTCAGGCTTCTTGATTGCGCAGCGCGACCACCTCGCGCAGCCGCTGGTGCGCGGCACCGTCCCACGCCACGGGCTGCTGGTTCTTCGCGCACAGGTAGTGATGCGTGAACACGCCCAGGTACGCGTCCAGCGTCTGCTGCGCCGCGTGCTCGCCTGCGAGGTCCATGCACATCGCGGCCACCTCGCTGGTGCAGAAATGGTCGTCGCGGCCCGAGTTGCGCAGCTTGTACTGCGTGATCTGCTCCGGCTGCAGGCTCAGCACCGGCAGCCCGTCGAGATACGGGCTGCGGCGAAACATCTTGCGTGCCTCGCCCCAGGTGGCGTCGAACAGGATGAACAGCGGGCGTTTCGCGGCGCCGCCATCGGCCCCATCTGGCGACGAAGGCACGACGCCCAGCACCACGCGCTCGGGCGCCGCGTACTGCCCCGGGAACACCACGTAGGGCTGCCATTGCGGGTCATTCAGCAACGCCAGCAGCGCGGGATCGGTCTCGGTGCGGGCCCAGCCGAAGGCGAAGGTGTCGGCCACCACATCGGCCACCAGCCACCCCGTGTTGGTCGGCTTGAGCGGCTCGATGTCGGCCATGAGCAGGCACACGCCCGCGCGCGTGGCCACCGGAGGGCGCACGGCGCACATGCAATGGCTGGGCACCAGGCGGCAGCCCGCACAGCGCTCGCGCTTGAAACCGCCACGGGCGAGAAAAGGCTTCGCGCTGCGCGCGAGGCGGGCGGCGCGAAGGAGGGAGACGGCATGAGGCATGCGGCGATTCTCGGTGGACCGCATGCGCAGCTGAATCGCTAGACCAGCCGCAGGTCCTTCACCGCCGCCCCGCCGAACACCTTCGCCACCTGCGCCGGCGACAGCCCGTACATGCGCTGGAACAGCCCGCCCAGCACCGCCCGGTACTCGTTGAGCACCGGGTAGTCGCGGTTCTGGAACAGCGTGGCCTGCGTCAGCGGCTGCTGTTCGCCCACGACACGCCCGCCCGCCTGCGCAGCCAGGCCGCCGCCGAGCACCCAGTACACGGTGCCGTGACCGTGGTCGGTGCCGCGGTTGCCGTTCTCGCGGAAAGTGCGGCCGAACTCGCTGACCACGACCACCACGGTCTGGCGCCAGGCGGTGTCGCCCATCTCCTGCGCGAAGCCGGCCACGCCGCGGCCGAGTTCTTCAAAACGGTTGGCCAGGTAGCCCTTGGCTGCGCCCTGCCCCACATGGGTGTCCCAGCCGCCGACGTCGACGAAGCCGATGTCGAAGCGATCGCGCATCAACAGCGCCATGCGGCGCGCGACCTGTTCGAAGCCCTTGGGGCTCATGGCGTTGCGGCTGGCGGCCTGCATCTCGGCCTGCATGGCACGCACCACCTCGTCGCGCAGCTGGAAGCCCTCGGCCACGGGCTGTGCGAGCGCGGTGTTGCGGTACATCGACGCAATGATCTGGCTCTGCCGCGCATCAACGCCCGGCCGCGCGACGCCCGCGAGCGCCATGTTGGCGGCCTTGGCATCGTCGCCGCGCAGCACGATGGGCAGCTGGTCGGTGAAGGCGATGGGCGACACGTCGGCCAGCGGGCCGGCGCCGAGCACGCCGGCCAGCCGGTTGAGAAAGCCCGAGCGGTAGTCGCGCTGCGCGCTGTCGGGCGCCACGCCGAGCTCGATGGCGTCCTGCGTCTCGAAGTGGCTGCGCGTGAGGTCGTCGGTGCCGGCGAAGGCGATGAAAGACGCCTGCTTCTGCTGGAACAGCGGCAGCACGCTCTGCGCGAGCGCGGGGTGCAGGCCCCAGTCGGCATCGAGCGGCAGCGCGCCATCGGCCGCGCCGGGGCGGGAATGGCGATGTTGGGGCGGGAGGCGTAGTAGAAGTCGGCGTTGCCGGTGGGCACCAGCAGGCTGGTGCAGTCGTAGGCGCCGCGCAGGAACACGACGAGCAGCTTGGTGCCCTGGGCGGCGGGCGCAGCGGCCACGCGTGCGGCGGCGCCGGCAAAGGCGCGGCGGCGATGAGTTGCAGCAGGTGTCGGCGTTGCATCAAAGTTGTCCTTTCTTCTTGCCTTGCGCCTTCCCCTCTGGGGAAGGTTGGGATGGGGCTCGACGGCGCTGGCATTCATCGCTGTGCTTCAGCGAGCGCCGCGTGCCCCCACCCTGCCCTCCCCAGCGGGGAGGGAGAAAACCAAATGCCTTGCTCCTTCCCCTTCCGGGGAAGGTTGGGATGGGGGGTCGGCGGCGCTGGCATTCATCGCTGTGCTTCATCGAACGCCGCTGGCCCCCACCCCTGCCCTCACCCAACGGGGGAGGGAGAAAATCAAATCACCGCCGCATCAGCTCGGGCGATGCGAGCAGGAAGGTGTTCCACTCCGGCGGGTTCTTCGCCTGCGCGAGCGCCTGCTGCGTGTCGGTGCTCAGGCCGGGCTGCAGCGCACGCACGGCGCGCGACTCGGCCAGCGGGGGAAACGGCGGCTTCTCGAGCGGGGCCTTGTCGTCGGTGCGGAACAGCACGGCGCCGCTCATGCCGATGGCGCGCGCCACTTCGAACCGCGTGTTCATCTGCCCCGCGCTGGCCCAGGCGGCTTCGTTGAGCGGATAGCCGTCGGGCGTTTCGTGGGCGTACAAGGTCTGCCCCATGCGGTTGATCCAGCCGATCATCGGCGTGCTGTTGAGCACCACGCGCTCATCGTAGGCCAGGCGCACGCCCGCCACCACGTAGTGCACGGGATCGCGGAACTTGCGGCCCAGCGAGGCCGCGAACTCGCGCGATTCGAACAGCGTCTGCAGCGTGGCGGCGATGTCGCCGTCGCTGCGCGTGAAGGTGGCGGCCATGCGATCGACCAGCGCGGGCGGCGGCTCGTCGGCCACGAAATAGACGGCGAGCTTGCGCGAGATGAAGCGTGCCGTGGCCGGCGCGCGCGCGAGGCGGTCGAGCGCCTCGTCGGTCTCGGCCAGGCCGCGCGCCTGGATCGGCTGGCCCAGGAAGGTCTTGGGACCGTAGTCGTGCCGGTTCGGGTGGAATTCGAAGAGGCCTTGGCGCACGTAGTCGGCGCGCACGGCCGCACGCACCGCGGGCGGTGGCACATCGGGCGGCTGCACGCTGACGCCCACGCCGGTCAGCACGCGCGCCAGCTCCTGCACGTCGGCCTGCGTGTAGCCGCCGCCCACGCCAAGCGTGTGCAGCTCCATGAGTTCGCGTGCGTAGTTCTCGTTGATCCGGTTCGCGGCGTTCTGTGCGTTGTCGAGGTAGCGCAGCATCGCCGGATGCCGCGCGGTGGCGCCCAGCAGGTCGCGGAACTTGCCGAGCGCGTGCGGGCGGATCGCGTTCTCCTCGTAGTCGCCGACCATCGCGCGCACCAGGTCCTTGCGGATGCTGACGTTGAAGTGGTTCATCCAGAACCAGGTCATCTGCTCCTGCAGCTGATTGGGCGCGTACAGCGCGCGCAGCAGAAAGCGCTGCTGCGCCTCGCGTGCGAGCGTGTTGAGTTCCTGCTGGTAGGCCGCAAGCGCAGCCGTCTTTTCTGCGTCATCGGTCAGCGCGACGGCGGCCTTGCGCCGCGCGTCGAGCGCGAAGACGAGCTGGTCGAGCGGCGTGCGCGAAATCGCCATGGCGTCGATCTGCGCCTGCGCCGCCGCGGGCAGCGGGCGCGGCGCGGGGCGCAGCTGGCGCCCCATCCAGCGCGGCAGGCCGTCGCGCGCCAGTTCGGCCTGGCTGCTGGCGTTGGCGCCCCAGCTCACGCGATCGAGCCAGCGCAGCTGCGCGGCGGGCGTGTCGGCCGCATGGCCCAGCGCGGTGAGTGGCGGGCCCTCGGGGCGCAGCAGGCCGATGGAACAGGCGGTGAGCGACAGCACGGCGGCCAGCGCCACGGCGATCGCGCGCGAACGGTGCAGCTTCGGGAACAACGGCATGCGGCTCATCATGAACCGATCAACCGCCGCGCGATGTAGGCGGTTGACCGACCTCGGCCGTGCGCAGGTAAAGCTGAGGGTCAGCTTCGTTTCAAGGCGAAACGAGCGCGTCTGTCAGGCTGTCGCGACGCGGCTGGGTTCCGCGCCCGCGATCTGCCGCAGCGCGCGCTCGAACACCTCGACCGGTTGGCCGCCGGAGATCAGGTGCTGGTCGTTGATGATGATCGCGGGCACCGAGTGGATGCCGGCATCGGTGTACATGCGCTCGCGCTCGCGGGTCTCGGCCGCGAACTCATCGCCGGCCAAAATCTCGCGGGCCCGCGCCGCATCGAGCCCTGCCTCGGTCGCCGCACGCACCAGCACCTCGGGGTCCGAGGGGTTCTGGCTGTCGGTGAAGTAGGCCTTCAGCAGCAGCTTCTTCAGCGTCACCTGCTTGGCCGGGTCTTCCAGCTCGGCCCAGTGCAGCAGCCGGTGGGCGTTGAAGGTGTTGTACACGCGGGGCCGGCCGCCGGGGCTGAACTCGAAGCCGACGGCCGCGCCGCGCTGGCGGATCGCCTCGCGGGCCTGCGCCTGCTGTTCCTGCGAGGAGCCGTACTTCTGGTTCAGGTGCTCGAAGGTGTCCTGGCCTTCGGGCGGCATCTGCGGGTTCAGCTCGAAGGGCTGGAAGTGCAGCTCGGCCGACACCTCCGGCGCCACCCGTTTCAGGGCAGCCTCGAGTGCGCCAAGGCCCACGGCGCACCAGGGGCAGGAGACATCGGAAACGAAATCGATCTTGAGATGGGCGGTCATGGCGCCATTCTTCATGGCGCCACAACCCCTTTGTGCGCGCGGGGTCTTCAGCTCAGGCCACCGCCTTGCGGCGTTCGCGGTCCGTGCGGGCGCTGGCCATCGTCTCTTCGCGCAGGCGGTCGTACTCGGCCTTGTCGACGGGCACGGCGTTCGGGTCGCCCAGGTCGCGCATGTGGATGCGGTAGGTCTCGCGGGCGCTCATGGCGGCCAGCGCGGCCAGCACGGTCACTGCGAAGGTGATGGCGCCGACCGTGAACCACACGTTGGTCGAGCCCGGAGGCGCCACGGCGGCGAACAGCGCGGGCAGCAGCGCGGTGAAGGTGGTGCCAATGTTCTGCGAGATGGCCATGGCCGACACGCGGTTGCGGGTGCGGAACAGCTCGGGGTAGAAGCTCGGGAAGGTCGCGTTGTAGCCTTGGTACACGATGCCCCACATCAAGAGCGACATGCAGATGGCCAGCGGCACGTTCTTGATGCTGATGGCATACAGGTACACGAAGGACAGCAGGCCCGAGGCCAGAGCGCCCACGATGATCGGCGGCTTGCGGCCGATGCGGTCCGACAGGTTGCCTACGAACGGGATCACCAGCACGGCCAGGATGTTGCCCAGCACCGGAATCCACAGGTACACGTCTTTCTGGAAGCCGATGCCGTAGGCGGCCTGCACCGCGTAGGCCGCGCCGAACACGGTGGCGACCACCGGAATCACGTTCATCAGCGCCATGCAGACCACGCGCAGCATGTCGGCCCAGCTGTCGGTGAAGGCCTGGACGATGGGCGACTTCGCCACTTCGCCCTTCTTGTCGACCTCGGCGAAGGCCGGCGTTTCGTCGACCTCGCGGCGGATGATGTAGCCGGCCACGATCACGAGGAAGCTCAACAAAAACGGAATGCGCCAGCCCCACGAGTTGAAGGCTTCTTCGGGCATGTAGTGCGCGAGCGGCAGGAACACGGCGGCCGCCAGAATCTGGCCGGCCTGCACGCCCTGCAGGGTGAAGCTCGCGAAGAAGCCGCGGCGTCCGAACGGCGCGTGCTCCAGGATCATCGAACTCGCGCCCGAGATCTCGCCGGCCACCGCAAAGCCCTGCACCAGGCGCAGCAGCACCAGCAGCGCGGGGGCCAGCAGGCCGACCTGGTCGTAGGTCGGCAGCAGGCCCACGGCCACGGTCGAAAAACCCATCAGGAACATGCACAGCACCAGCACCTGCTTGCGCCCGTGCGTGTCGCCCCAGTGGCCGAGCACGAAGGCGCCGATGGGGCGCGCCACATAGCCCACGCCGTAGGTCGCCAGCGACGCAATGATGGCCGTGGTCGGATCGCCCTTGGGAAAGAAGATCTGCGGAAAGATCAGCGCCGCGGCGGTCGCGTAAATGAAGAAGTCGTAGTACTCCAGCGCCGAGCCGATCCAGCCGCTGGCGGCGGCTTTCTTCGACTGGTGCCTGCCTTGCGGCTCTTTGGCGGATGTGTTGGCCATGGGTTGTCTCCAGGGGTGTGACTAAGGTGACGGATGCGAGGGGGAAAAATCAGTCTTGTGGCTGCTGTGGCTGCTGCTGCTGTGCTTGCGACGCCATGCGCGCGGGTGCGTTGAGCGCGCCGTAGGCGTCGTAGCCGCCCATGCGCTGCGCGACCTCGAAGAACAGGCCGCCTTCGAAACTCTCGGTGTAGATGTGCAGGTAGTCGCCGGCCGCCGAACGGTCGAACAGCACGCCCGCTTCGCGCATGCGCGCCAGCAGCTCGGGCGCCACGTCGATGCGCGTGGCGAGGTCGTCGTAGTAGTTGTCCGAGATCGGCACGAAGCGCGTGGCGTTGGAGCGCAGCCGGGCCACGGTGTCGAAGATGTCGTCGCAGTCGAGCGCGATGTGGTGCACCGCGCCGCCGCCGGTCACGCTCAGCGTGCGTGCGGTGCGCGTGCGCTGGCTCAGCGACACGTTCAGCACCAGGCGCAGGCTGCGGTCGGCATTGGCCACGCCGCGGCTGCGAATCAAGCCGAAGGGGTCGGCCAGCTCCAGGCTCTCGCCGGGCTCCAGGCCGAGCACGGCGCGCGTGAACAGCACCCAGGTGTCGAGCTGATCGAGCGCCAGGCCCAGCGCGACGTGGTCGATGCGCGTGAGGCCGGCATCGCGGTCGTCGGGCCCCGCGTCTTCGAGGATGAAGTCGGCCTCGTACAGCCCGTTGGCGCCCAGTGCCTCGGGCACGAAATGGATCAGGTTGCCGCCCGGCGCCACGATGGCCGGCACGCGCAGTTCGTTGGGCCCGACCGGGCTGTCGTGGCGCAGCGAGCGCATGGCGGTCGCGCGGCCGACGGCGGCGAGCGGGTCGGCGCAGCGCACGCCCAGCGCGCACACCGAGGTGCCGTGCGCCTCGAAACGGCGGCGCGCAAACGAATCGGGCTGCGCGTTGACGATGAAGTGGATGCCGCCCTGGCGGTACAGCGTGACGGCCTTGGAGCGGTGGCGGCCGACACGGCGGCAGCCCAGCTGCCCGAGCAGCGCGCCGAGCGCGACGGCCGAGGCCTCGTCGGCCGCGAACTCGATGAACGACAGGCCAGAAAGCACCGGCGCGGGTGGCGGGTTGAACAGCTCCACGCGCTGCGGCTGCACGGGCGCATCGCTGGCAGCGAGCCGCTCGCGCGTTTCGCTTTCGAGGTATAGCAGCGAGCGCATCGCATCGACCGCTGTGCGGCGGTTCGGCGTCTCGCGGAAGATGTCGTTGAAGATTTCGAGCGACAGCGGCCCCGTGTAGCCCGCGCGCAGCACCTGCTCGAAGAAGCCGGTCACGTCGAAGTCGCCCTGCCCCGGGAACGAGCGGTGGTGGCGCGCCCACTGCAGCACGTCCATTGACAGCAGCGGCGCATCGGCCATCTGCACGAAGAAGATTTTTTCGCCCGGAATGGCGGCGATGCCCGCGGGGTCGTCCTTCAGCGACAGCGTGTGGAAGCTATCGAGGATCAGCCCGAGATGCGGGTGGTCGGCGCGCTGCACGATGTCCCAGGCCTGGGCGTAGCGCGAGGTGTGGCGGCCCCAGGCCAGCGCCTCGAAGCCCACGCGCAGGTTGCGGCGCGCGGCGCGCTCGGCCAGTTCGTGCAGCTGGGCGGCGGCACGCGCCGGGTCGTTCACCGACAGCGGCGAGGTGTTGGAGCAGCACAGCACCATCGGTGCGCCCATGGCTTCCATGAGGTCGAACTTGCGTTCGGCGCGCTCCAGGCTGCGCTGGAACTGCGCCTGCGGCATGCCTTCGAAATCGCGGAACGGCTGGTACAGGTCGATCGCCAGGCCCAGGTCGGACGCGATGCGGCGCAGTTCGGCGGCGGTGCCGCGGAAGTTGACGAAATCGGCTTCGAACAGCTCGATGCCGTCGAAGCCCGCCGCCGCAATGGCTTCGAGCTTCTGACGGAGGGTGCCGCTGAGCGAGACGGTGGCAATGGCGCGGTGCATGGGATGGACTGTAGAAAGAGCCCGGGCGCGCCACAACGCAAATCAGCCCCTTCTGATCGATGATCGCACGCTGCCGATCATCATTCGCACGAAATAGGGGTTACACCTAGCCCACACGAGGGTGCGGGCCGGGTGTTTTTTCAGAGGCTGCGCCAGTAATCGATCAGCATCTGCGCGAACTCGACCGGCCGCTCCACCGCACTCAGGTGCGCGGCGTCGATGGTCGCCAGCCGCGCGCCCGGAATCTGCGCCACCATGGCCTCGGACATGGCCATCGGCGTGGCCTCGTCCTGCAGCCCGCCGATCACCAGCGTGGGCGTGGCGAAGCGGCGGTTGCTGTCGCGGAAGTCGATGGCGGCGACGGCGTTGCAGCTCTCGATGTAGCCCTGCGCGTCGGTGCGCACCAGCGTGTCGTGCAAGGTGCGCGCCGCCAGTGCGCCTTCGGGCGTGCCGGCATAGGCCGGCGTGAGCCAGCGCGCCACGGCACCGGGTGCGATGGCGGCCACGCCCTTGGCGGCCACGGTCTCCGCGCGCAGGCGCCACGGCGCCTGGTCGGGGTAGTGGGCGGCCGAATTGGCGATGACCACGGACTTCAGCAACCCGGGATGCCGCACCGCCAGCGCCTGCGCGGTCATGCCGCCCATCGACAGGCCGACGAAGTGCACGGGCTCGCCGCCCGTCTCGCGCGCGATCAGGTCGGCCGCGTCCTGCGCCAGCGTTTCCACGCGCAGCACGCCCGGCACCACCTCGGAGCCGCCGTGGTTGCGGTGGTCGTAGCGGATCACGGTGTGGGCGCGCGCGAGTTGCGCGGCCACGCCGTCCCACATGTGCAGGTCGCAGCCGAGCGCGTGGCTGAGCACGACGAAGGGGCCTTCGCCTTCGCGCACGACGTTCAGGCGGGGGGTGGAAGTGGTCATGGGGTGGAGTCCTTCTTTGGGGAGGATGGAGAAGCAGGTTGCGGGAGACGTGGCAGCCACAGGAATGCAATGGCCAGCAGCACGACGCCGGCCATCAGCATCGGCACGACCATCGGCCAGGCGCCGTACGAAAAACTGGTGTCGACGAACAGCGCGGCGACCTGCCCCACGCAGAACGCGACCATCATCATGCCGAAACCGGACCACGACACGGCCCGCCCCGCCAGGTGCGGCAGGTCGCCCACGGCGCCGGCCTGCCCGCAGGGCTGGTGAATGCCGTGGCCGAGGCAGTACACGGCGTGGCCCGCCAGCAGCGGCACGGCGCTGTGCGGCATCAGCCAGCAGCCCAGCGCCTGGATGACGGCGCCCGTGATGCTCAGTACGGCACCGAGCCGCACGGTGCGCATCGGCCCGAAGCGGCGCAGCAGGCTGCGGCACATCGTGGTGCTGAAGATGTAGACCAGCGAACCACCGGCCGGAATCCAGCCGTACCACGCAGGCGACCAGCCGAGGTAGCCGATGTAGACCATCGGCGAGAGCAGCAGGAAGCAGAACAGCCCGCCATAGGTGGTCGCCGCCACCGAGGCCCAGGCGCGGAACGAGCGGCTCGCGAACACAGCGCGCGTGCTGCCGCGCGGTGCGGACGATTCGCCCGTCATCGGTCGGCGCGTTTCATCGAACGAACGCCAGCACAGTGCGAACAGCGCCAGCGAATAGACCGCCATCGCGACCATCACCCAGCGCCAGCCTGCACCTTGCACCAGCCAGGCGCCCAACAGCGGCGCCACCAGCCCGACCATGCCCAGGCCCGTGAGGCCGCGTGCCATGACGTGCGGGCCCTCGTGCGCCGGATACAGGTCGCGCACCGCGGCGCGTGAGCACACGAGAATGGCCGCCATCGAAAAGCCCTGCAGCGTGCGCCAGCCCGCAAGCACCGCCACGCTGCCCGCAAAGGCACCGCCGAAAGCCGCGACCACATAGCAGGCCAGCCCCGCCAGCAGCACCGGCCGGCGGCCGAAGCGATCGGCCAGCGGACCGCACAGCAACTGCGCAAAGCCGAAGGCCAGCACGAACAGCGTGAGGCTGGTGCTGGCCGAGCCCAGTTCCCTCGCGATGGCGGGGAGCGCGGGCAGATAGCTGTCGGTGGCGACCGGTTGCGCGGCCAGCAGCAGCGGCAGCAGCAAGGTGAAACTGACGTCGAACCGGCCCTTCTTCGGGGCGACCGGCGCGTTCACTGCGCCGCGGGCGGAGCGGACGAAGCGAGCGTTGCGGGCAGCAGGCCCTTCTCGCGCAGGATGTTCGTGGCGATGCCGAACGCGTGGTTGGCCACCGGCACGCCGCAGTAGATGGCGGCCATCATGATCACTTCCTTGATCTCGTCGGGCGTGAGGCGCGACTCGGGCGGGCCGTCGAGCGCGGCGCGCACGTGCATCGCGAATTCTTCGTAGGCATGGATGCCCAGCATCATCGACAGCACCATGAAGCGGCGCGTCTTGTCGCCCAGCGCGGGGCGGCCCCAGATGTCGTTCCACGCATGGCGCGTGATGAGTTCCTGGAACTCGGCGTTGAAGCCGTTGCGGTTGGCGAGCGACTTGTCGACCCAGGCGTCGCCGAGCACGCGGCGGCGGTTGACGAGCCCGTCTTCGTAGGGGTTGCTCGGGGTGTCGTCGGGGGCGGTCATTGCGAGAGTTCCTTGTCGGATGAGAGTTGGGCTTGCAGGGCTTTCACCTCTGCCACAGCGGTTTGCCCCGCGTTCACGGCGAGCGCGGGGTCGAACCATTCGTCGGCCGCATCACGCGGCAGCTCGGCACGCAGCCGGTCGATGTTGGCGCGCATGCGCGCCGCATCGACCTGCAGGCCGGGCAAGGCGCCGGCCATGGCGCGCACGCTGCCGTGCGCCGACATCAAGAGCTGCGGCCACTCGGCCAGCTCGGCCTGCCAGGCGCCAAGCGCGCGTTCGTGCTGTTGCGGCATGGCGCCGAGCAAGGCGGCCACGCGCTGCGGCGCGCGGTGCGCGGCGGCAATGGCGACCATCGAGGCCACGGGGTTGCGCTTGTGCGGCATCGCCGACGAGCCGCCGCGCCCAGGTTCGCTGGGCTCGGCGACCTCGGCCACTTCGTGCTGGCCGAGCAGCGAAATGTCGACCGCGACCTTGCCCAGGCTGCCCGTCATCAGGCCGAGTTCGCAACCGAGCGCGACCCATTCGTCGCGCTGCGTGTGCCACGTCGCACCGGGGTCGCCCAGGCCGAGTTCCTTGGCCATGCGCTGGCGCACCGCGGCGCCCTGCCCCTTCATCTGCGCCAGCGTGCCGACGGCGCCGCCGAGCTGCAACTGCAGCGCGTGCTTCGCGGCGGCGCGCAGGCGCATGCGGCTGCGCACCAGCGGCGCGGCCCAGCCGGCGCACTTGAAGCCGAAGCTGGTGACCGAGGCCGGCTGCATCAGCGTGCGCGCGAGCATCGGCGTCTCGGCGTGCTGCACGGCCAGGCGCAGCAACGCGTCGGCGGCCTTGGCGAGATCGGTCTCGACGAGCGCGACGGCCTCCCGCGTGACCAGCGCCATCGCACTGTCGATCACGTCCTGGCTGGTGCTGCCGAAGTGCACGAAGGGCGCGGCCTCGGCGTTGAACAGGCCCACGGCCTCGCGCAGCGCCTTCACCAGCGGGATGGCGACGCTGCCCGCGCGTCCGCTCTCGCGCACGATCTTGGCCACGTCGAACAGCTCGACCTTGCAGCTGCCGACGATCGAATGCGCCGCGCTTTCGGGAATCACCCCCTCGGCCGCCTGCGCACGCGCGAGCGCAGCTTCGAAGCGCAGCATGGCGTCGACGAAGGCGCGGTCGCTGAAGGCGCCCAGCGTTTCGGAGGTGGAAAGGAAGCCTTCAAAAATGCTCATGCGTGTTCCGGTGTTTTCAGTATTTCAGTTGCGCGACGGCGCGCAGTTCTTCGGGCGAGGCGGTGCCGAAGCCGAAGAACTCGAGGTAGGCCGGGATCATTTCGAACAGCATGTCGGTGCCGACCTGCACCTGGCAGCCCTTGGCCTTGGCAGCCTGGAGCAGCGGCGTGTATTCGGTCTTCATGACGACCTCGCCGACGAAGGTGCCGGGGGCGATGCGGTCCACGTCGAACGGCAGCGGGTCGGTGTCCTTCATGCCCAGCGGCGTGGCGTTGACGACGATGTCGAAGCCGGCCGGGTCTTTCGATCCCGTGGCGACCTTCATCTGCGGGTAGTGCTCGCGCAGCCGCGCGGCCAGTGCCTGCGCGGAGGCGTCGCTCATGTCGAACAGCATCAGCTCGGCCGCGCCGGCCGCCGCAATCGACGCCGCAATGGCCGACCCGACACCGCCCGTGCCCGACACCATCACGCGCGTGCCCTTGAACAGGCGCCCCTTGCGCTCCACGCCGCGCACGAAGCCCGCGCCGTCGAACTGGTCGCCCAGCAAGCTGCCGTCGGGCCGCTTGAGCACGGCGTTGCAGGCACCCGCGACGCGCGCGGTGGGCGTGACCTCGTCGACCAGCGACATCGTCGTCACCTTGTGCGGCATCGTGACCAATGCGCCGCGCAGGTTCGAGAACCTGAAGATCTGCGCGAGCGACACCGCGTAGTCCTCGGGCTTCACGCCCATGGGCACCACCACCGCGTCGATGCCCTGCTTGTCGAACCAGGGGTTGTAGATCATCGGCGCCTTGAAGGCCTCGGTGGGATAGCCGATGTGGGCGATGAGCGTGGTCTTGCCGGAGATCATGAGAGTCGTCTTGTTGAGGAAGGTGCGGGCTCAGGCCACGCTCGGAGACTGGTAACGCAACGGTGTTGCGATCTCGGCGTGCATCGCCGGCGGGTAGATGAGCTCGCGCAGAAAGTCGGCGTCGGCCTGCATCGCATCCGCCGCGTCGAGGTGGCCGAAGTAGCGGAAGTAGTGCGGCATCTGCTGCACCAGCATCTCGAAGCCGGCCTGCGCATTGAGCCCGCGCGCACGCGCCGCACGCACCAGCGGGGTGGGCTGGTTGCGCAGCAAGATGTCGAACAGCGCCGCATGCGGTTCCATGCGCGCCACGTCGAGCGGCAGCGCGTCGTCTTCGGCCAGGCCGAGTGGCGTGGCGTTGATGACGAGGTCGTAGCCCTCGGGCGCGTTGCTGTCGACCGCGACCACGGTCGCGTCGAAGAAGGCGTCGAGCTTGGCGGCCACGCCCGCGGCTTTGCCGGAGGCGGTGTCGAAGAAAGCGATGTGCTCCGCGCCGTTCACCGTGCCGCCTTCGGCCAGCGCCACGCCGATGGCCGCGGCGCTCACGCCCGCGCCGAGGATCAGCACGCGCTTGCCGCGGAACGGCACATTGCAGCGGTCGAGCGCGCCGATCAGGCCTTCGCCGTCGAACAGGTCGCCTTCGAGCTGGTCGCCCTCGGTGCGGCGCACCACGTTGACCGAACCCGCCACGCGGCCGAACAAACCGCAGCCGTCGAGCAGGTCGACCACGCGCGGTTTGTGCGGCGGCGCAATCACCATGCCGCGCACGTTGCGCGCCAGGAAGGCCGACTTCAAGAACACCGCGAAGTCGCGCACCGGCACCTGCATGGGCACCAGCACAGCGTCGATGCCGTGGCGCGCGAAGGCGGCGTTGAACATGCGCGGCAGCCGCACATTGCGCACCGGGTCGCCGGGGATGAGGTAAACCTGGGTGCTGCCAGTGATGAAAGGGCTCATGGGCGTGCTTCCGTTCGTCAATCGCTCGTTTCGGGGCGGATCAGCGGGCTTTATAGACCCTTCGCGAAGGACGTGCTGGCACATGAGCCGTCAAACGCTCGATCATCGATCTTTATAGTTCGTCAATCGATCAAATTACGGGTTTTCACTTAGCAACCCGCAAGCCGTTACCACGCCGGACCGGGGCACACTTCCGCCCATGACCCCCACCAGCCCCGACGACTCGACGCCGCCCGCCGGCCTGGACAAGCGCGACTGGATCGCCGGGCTGGAGCGCGGCGTGAGCATCATCGAGGCCTTCGACGACGCCAACCCGCGCCTCACCGCCAGCCAGGCCGGCCAGCGCACGAACATGACGCGCACCGCCGCGCGGCGCTACCTGCTCACCCTGCAGCACATGGGCTACGTGGCGAGCGACGGCAAGCTCTTCTGGCTCACGCCGCGCGTGCTGCGCCTGGGGCAGTCGTACCTCGAATCGGCCCGCTTGCCGCGCGTGGTGCAGCCCTTTCTTCAACGCGTCGCGGCGGGCACCAACGAGATCGCCTACCTCAGCGTGATGGACGGCGACGAGGTCGTCTACATCGCGCGCAACGGCCCCAACCGCAGCATGAGCACCGGCTACGTGCTCGGCGCGCGCGTGCCGGCGCAGGTGACGGCCTCGGGCATGTTGATGCTGGCGCTGCGCAGCGACGCCGAGCTGAACGAGTGGCTGGCGATGCGGCAACTGACGGTGTTCACGTCGCACACCATCGCGAGCATGGAACGCATGAAGCTCGAGCTGGCGCGCATCCGTACGCAGGGCTGGGCGCTGTCGGAGCAACAGCTCGACCTGAACTCGCGCGGCATCGCCGTGCCGCTGCGCGACCGCCACGGCACGCTGGTGGGCGCGCTCAACATCACGATGCCGATGGGGCACGAGAGTTCGGAAGACGCGGTGGCGCGCGTGCTGCCGGTGCTGCGCGAGACGGCGCAGGCGATGCGCAATCTGATCTGACGAACTGACAGCATTCCGACAGCATCCGACCGGCAGGATGCGGGCTTCCAACCAAAAAACACTGGAGACAAGCCATGTTCGACCGCTTTCCGACCGATACCCACACCCGCCGCCACTGGCTCCAAGCCGGCGGCGCCCTCACCCTCGGCGGCCTGCTGCCTTCAATGGCCTCGGCGCAGGACGCCTGGCCCAGCAAATCGGTCCGCTTCGTCGTGCCCTTCGCACCCGGCGGCAGCTCCGAAATCGTCGCGCGCTCCACGGCCGCCGAGCTGTCGCGCACGCTGGGCCAGAGCGTGTTCGTCGACAACAAGCCCGGCGCGGCCGGCAACATCGCGATGAGCGAAGTCGCGCGCGCCACCGACCAGCACACGCTGATCCTCGGCCACATCGGCACGCTCGCGGTCAACCCGTACATCTTCGCCAAGCTGCCCTACGACGCGAACAAGGACTTCAAGCCCGTGAGCCTGCTGGCCAAGGTGCCCAGCCTGTACGTGGTGCACCCCGACGTGCCGGCGAAGAACCTCAAGGAATTCATCGCGTACGCCAAGAGCAAGCCGGGCAAGCTGAGCTACGGCTCGGCCGGCAACGGCAGCGCCGGCCACCTGGCCTTCGAGTACCTGAAGATGACCGCCGAGGTCTTCATGCTGCACGTGCCCTACCGCGGCACCGGCCCGATGGTGACCGACCTGCTCTCGGGCCGGCTCGACGCTTCGGCCATCGGCGCGGCAGCGATCATTCCGTTCATCAAGTCCGGCAAGGTGCGCTGCATCGCGACCGGCTCGGCCAAGCGCCTGGCGCAGCTGCCCGACGTGCCGACCGTGGCCGAGCAAGGCTTCCCCGGCTTCGAGATGACGCAGTGGTACGGCATGCTCGCGCCCGCCAGCATCACGCCCGCGCAGATGGCCAAGCTCTCCGCCGAGACGATGAAGGCCGTGAAGTCGCCCGACTCGATGCAGCGGCTCACGGCCGATGCGGCCGAGGCCGTGGGCGGCACCCCGGAGCAGTTCGCGCAGTTCATCACTGCCGAGCAGAACCGGTGGCAGAAGGTGATCGCAAGGGCAAACATCAAGCCGGATTGATTGACTGGCACGACGAAGAACAAACTTCGTCCAGCACAGCCGCAGGTCGTAGTTCGCGTCGTCGTAGCCCGTGTTGGTGTACTCCGGCACCCAGAACTTCTTGGGGTCGTGGTTGTCTTCGTGATACCGGCAGTTGCGCCTCCAGGCCTTGTCGCCTATCTGGAGCGGCCGGGTTCGGCTCCTTCGCACCTTCGGGCATGACTGCCGCATCGACCTGCTCGGGCGATGAAATTCGCCAGCCCCTTGACGCGTGTCGCGGGGGTCACCGCGCGACGGGTGGCGTCTTCCGAGAAGGCCCGACTGCCTGCCCTGGCTGCACAGATCGATCAGGCTGTCATCGGTTCCTGTGGCTCCTTCTCGGCGGGCCGACGGTTCTGGGTCAGGCGTGTCTCGTCCGCGCCCGCATACACACGGCGATAGCGCAAGTAGCCGGCACCCCATGCATACCATTCGCGCCCTTCCGTGAATTCGGGCGCGTACTCGCCCGTGGTCAGGTACAGGTTGACCCATCGCTCCTGGCGGCGCGTCAGCCCGGCCGGCGCTCCACCTCTGGGTGGATCGATCCCCGTGCGTGCCTCGTCCGCCTTTTTCTTGCGGGCTACCAGTTTTTCGAGTTGCGTCTTGAACTCGGCCGCCTCGGGCCCGGTGAGCTTGAACCATGCATGCGAATCGTGCACGCGGTCTTCGAACAGCTTGCTGGTGAGCACCGGCTCGTTCCAGTACGGCTCGATGCGCCCCCACTCGCCGACCCGCTCCGAATCGATGCCGGGCACGTTGTCGACTTCGTGCGGTGTGCCATCCGGGCTGTTGCGGCCGCTGATCCGCTTCTTTTTCTTCAGCCAGGCTTCGAAGTCTTCTACTTCCTTGACGAACTGCTCGTCGGCCGACTTGAGGTCCGCCTGGTCTTCCTTCGAAGCGCGCAAGACGAACGGCATCGTGGCCGCGTGGCCAGCCCAGGACTTGCGCCATTGGATGAACAGCTTGCGCTGCTCTGCCATGACATCGCGCAACGTACCTTCCTTGACCTGGCACACGGCGAGGTAGGCGTTGAAATCACGGATCAGTTCCTTGGCGACCATGAACTGCGCCTTGATGACTGGACGTGCAAGCTCCAGTTTGAGGGGCACGCCCAGCACTCGAGCCTCTTGATACATCATTGCCAGGGAAATGCGCGAGAGCATGTCATCACCCGCTGGATCAATGCCCTTTCCTTGCTCCTTCGGCATGTAGCCCCCCCCAATGTCCGAGTGCATGCCCGGACACACCCATTCCCGACACCTCGTCGGCAACGTATTGCCGACGTGAACGGAATCAGACGGAAAGCTGCGGCGAAACTCGTGCGCGGCCACGATGTGCAGACAATGCACGTCGGCTGGAATGCGCATCGAAGTGTCCGCGTCGGCCCATCCACCATGTCCGTCAGCGAACAGAGACGAGGCCGCCACACCAACCGATGCGACGGTATCGAACAATCCCAAAAAATCGAAGGTCACAGGAAACGAAGCCAGCGTCGGCCCTGTCTGACCGCGGAGTTCAGCATCGATCTCGCACATCGCCAGGAACCAGTTGACGAAGACCCGCGCCTCCGCCGCCCCCCGCGAAAAACCGAATGCACTGACAAAGATGCGCTGCACGCGCCCTGGGTCGATCTTGCTGCACTGCCCGGTCTCGGGGTCGATCATGTGCGGCTTGACCGAATCGTGCAGCTTGTTGAGCATCGCCTCTAGCGTGCGGCGATTCTTGTTCTCGCGTTGACGCCGGTCGGCAGGACTTTTACCTGCC
The DNA here is from genome assembly GCF_009498455.1 of Variovorax paradoxus. Lineage (NCBI taxonomy): Bacteria > Pseudomonadati > Pseudomonadota > Betaproteobacteria > Burkholderiales > Comamonadaceae > Variovorax > Variovorax paradoxus. The sequence goes on from NZ_CP045644.1 coordinate 6,135,360, forward strand.
TCCAGCAGTTCCTCGCGTCCGAGGTCGAAAGCCTCGCAAAACTTCAGCACTTCCTCGGAGGAAAACAGTCCTGGTCCATTGCCGCTTCGGGTGAGATAGCGGTAGACGCAGTTGAGAGCCTGCGCCAACGCCCACAGGATGCGGCGCTCGCCGTAGAGCGCCGTGGCATTGCCCAGCAGCGCATCCTTGCCAGTGCCGCTGTCGTTCACCTGCAGGAAGGGCGTTCCCACGCCCGGAACGTACACCTTGAAGAAGTGCTGGTAGTTGTCGGGGTTGGTGGTCCACTGTGCCTCGGGGTCGGCTGGCACCCCAGGCACGCTCTGACCCGGATAAGCGCCGTACAAGCGCGCGACGTTGGAGTACGTTTGGTCCTTCTCCTTGGTGCTGCGGTCGTAGTTGTTTCGCGTACCGTCGAAGAAGAAGCCCATGAAGAGGTTCACGTCGCAGGACTTTCCCGGTTGACCTATAGGCCGAAGCTCGCGTTTGACTTCGTAATTTTCTCGAATCGACTCGCTCTCCGCTCCAAAAAAAATCTCTCGATTCGATGGATCTGAAAATACTACCTCGTCGATCGGCCTTACAAGCTGCGCGGTCATGGCTTGATCTGCATCAGTCGATCAACCTTCTCTTGATTCCAGGCCACCAACTTTTCCAAAGCGGTCTTCCGGTCCTCGAAGAATGCAGGATCTTTTGGTCCTGAAAACGGCTTGAGTTTTTCTCGAAAGGCATAGCTATTTGCTAACCTATTCCAGGTTTTCTCAAGGTACTTTTGAGGATCTTTGCGGAGTTCATCCAGAGATCTTTGGTCAGCTTCCAAAGCTTCTCGCGCCAACTTCATATCCCGCTCCCACAACTCCCGCTGGAAGGCCAGCGAAGGCTTGGGCCATCCCTTGATCTTCCCGGGCCACTCGTCGCCGTTGGGCCGGTACGCGGTTGAAACCACACCCACCGTGCCATCGGGATAGTTGATGAACCACACATCCCCCGCCTTGCCACTCTTGTCGTAGGGCGGCAGATCGACGATGAAGGTCTGGCGCGGCCGATAGTCGCGCGCGTTGTTGTCGTAGCTCTGCAAGATCACTCCGACCTGGATGCCAGGCGCCCAGGTCTTCGGCACGTTGTAGCAACAGATCACGCCTCCTGCGGCAAACGGACCGATCTCTTCGGAAGCGACCACGGTCTGCTTTGGGTCCTTGGGGTCGAACAGCCGGTAGCGGATGTCCTGGTCGGTGTAGTTAACTCCGCTGACCGAGGCCGGAACAGTGTTGGCGTGGCCTAGAGCACAACCGCCAGCGGCCAGTGATGCGAGAAGCACGAACGGAAACAGCCAGTTCCTGCGCAGCCCGGCAACGCGGACTTTTCCGATATTGCCAACCTGGCTTTCGAGAAGACTGCTTTGATTCGAAGGATCAGCATCAATTGCCGCATCTATCGAACCTACGAGTTGCGTTGTCATGGCTTTACTTTCAGAAGTCGATCAACTGTGTCTTGCGAATGCTCCAGCAACCGCATTCGCCATTGGCGTTCGTGAGCAAGAAATTCTGGATCAATCGGACCCGCGAACATTTGAAGCTCCTTCGGATGTCGTTTTTGCTTCAGCTCTTCCAAGTAAAAATCCCATTTTTTCTTGAGAAAATCTGAAGGATTCCGATCGAACTCAGCCGCTGACTCTTTGCTCGCTCTGAGACTCTCCTGCGCCAACCTCATATCCCGCTCCCACAACTCCCGCTGAAAAGCCAAAGAAGGCTTGGGCCATCCCTTGATCTTCCCGGGCCACTCATCGCCGTTGGGCCGATATGCCGTCGAGACCACGCCCACTGTTCCATCTGGATAGTTGATGAACCACACATCTCCCGCCTTGCCACTCTTGTCGTAGGGCGGCAGATCGACGATGAATGTCTGGCGCGGCCGATAGTCGCGCGCGTTGTTGTCGTAGCTCTGCAAGATCACTCCGACCTGGATGCCAGGCGTCCAGGTCTTCGGCACGTTGTAGCAACAGATCACGCCTCCTGCGGCAAACGGACCGATCTCTTCGGAAGCGACCACGGTCTGCTTCGGATCCTTGGGGTCGAACAGCCGGTAGTGGATGTCCTGGTCGGTGTAGTTGACGCCGCTGACCGACGCTGGGACCGTGTCGGCACGGCCGATGGCACATCCTGTCGCAGCCAGGGATGCAAGAAACACGAGGGGAAGAAGGAGCCAGTTCTTGAGAAGCATCTGTTTGTTGTTCCTGCTGCGATGGATGAGCTAAGCCATCAAGGCGCGCAGCGCTTCATGGTCCGGGCGGACGCTGCGGCTGAGTTCGGGCTGCTGCCAAAACACCTCGCACAGTCTCATCCGTTGCGCCACCGTGTCGAACTGCATGGCATTGGCTGCGGCGAGCCCGCATGTCGCAAGCGCGTGCAAGGCCGAGGGCGAATGCTTCGCTTCGTAGGCTGGCGAGAGCTGCAGCAGGTTGGCGACCATCTCGTCCGCTTCGCTGCCGGCAATGAGCGCCGCGCATTGATCACCATCGAGTACCGGTGCGCATGGAGGCAGCGACATGGAAGCGGCCGTTTTTCCGGGTGCAAGGAAAGTGCTCCAGCTCGCGTCGCGCCGGCGGAAATGCCACGTGGTGCCGGGACCGCAGAACGCCATCTGCTGCAACGGTGACAACGCAGCCAACACATCCGGCAGGCGGCGCGTGTCGGGAAAGCGCAGCACGAAATACTGACCGTCGGCATTCACGATGCACCAGGGGCTCAGACGTTCGAACAGCGATTCGAGCGGTTCGACCGAGCGGATGAAGCTGAGCATCGGCAAGCCATTCGTCAGCTGCAGCACACGGTCGAGCAAGGGTCTCTCGACGGCGTCGATGTTCAGCAGCACCGGCGAATGCCGGATCGCCTCGTCCGAAGCGCCGGGCATGTTCTCGTAGAGCGACCGGCAAGAGCCGGAGCCCAGGTGACTCTTGAGCAACTGATGGCATTGCGGAGCGAAGGCGCAATCGATCAAGGCGTAGCGAAATCCCTCAGTACCCGCGGCAAGAGGGCCGTCGTCCGCAAACAGGGCGTCGATCCATCCGGGCGCGTGCTTGTCGATCAGGTTCATCGTGCGTTACTCCACCTGAGTGAAGGCCGGTGCCGACTTGAGCGACTTCAAGAGGCACGCCACGCAGATGCTCTTGGGAAACGCCGGCAGCGGATAGCTCTTCTGCACCGGCCCAGCCAACTTCCGCTGCACCGCGTGATAGGTGATCTTCCCCGGGCACTCGAACGTGATGTCCCCATCCTGCAGCGTGATCGACGCGCCCTGCGCCGTCGCGATGCGGATCTTCTTCTTGGCCGCGAACTCCACCGTCTGGTCCGTGCTCGCGATCTTCAGCGCGTCCTTGGCCTGGATGCGCAGTTCGTCGTGCTGCGCCTGGAAGTCCAGGTCGTCGTTACCTGCGATGACCGACAGGCCCGCTTCGGCATCGGCCTTCTGCGCCCCGGCCAGCACGCCGATGGCCTGTCCGCTGTGCACGCGCAGCACGTCGGCCAGTGCCAGGTTGATGTCGCCACCGCTGGCCAGCGTGGCGGTCTCGCCGCTGACGATCTGCAGCTGCTGACCTGCCACCATCGCCAGGCCGCCGCGTGCGGCCAGCGCGATCACGGCGTCGCTGGTGTGCGGCACCTTGCCTTCGCCGGTGGCGATGGCCTTGTCTGCCGCGTCTGCGTAGGCGGTGTCGAGCGCATCGGCAGCGACCATGCCGCTGGCGGTGCGCTCCATCGCGGCGTAGGGGGCGCGTTCCTTGTCCAGTTGGGACTCGTCGGCCTTGTTGGCTCCGATGTGCCCAGCCAGCTGCACGGTCTCATGGGTCTTGGCGGCATCGCTCAGCGCCTGGCCCAGTTGCTGTACCTGCTTGAGCAGCGCCATGCCGGCGGCGAAGTCGCCGACGGGCTCCAGCCTCTGGCCGCCTGCGCCGTGGTACGTGCTCAGCAGCACGCCCTTGCCGCCGCGCAGGGCGGCGTAGCCGTCGGTGCGCAGCTCCAGCCCCTGGCCGCGGAAGCTGCCCCGGAAGTTGTCGGCCTGGTGGATCAGGTGACCAAGGTTCAGCTGACTGTGGGCGGTGCTGGCGTGCAGCTGCACACGCAGCTGCTGGTTGGAGTCGTCGAACACCAGCTGGCTGAATCCCTCGCCGCCGAACTCCTTGGTCTTGAAGCCGCTCAGGGCGGCCGCATTGCGGTGGCCCTTGTCGTCGGCGCTGGCGCCGTGCCAGGGTGGGGCGTGGCCTGCTGCCAGGTTGGCCTGGGCGCTGGGCGAGGCGTTGCCCGCTTGGGCGAAGACGTCTTCATGGGCTTCACTAGCTCGCGATGCGCCGCCGGGTGTGGGGGCGATGCCGCCGTCGCCGCGTCCGTTGTACAGCGCGCCGACGATGACGGGCTGGTCCACATCGAGGTCGACGAACTTGACCAGCACTTCCTGGCCGATGCGCGGCAGCCACTGCCAGCCCATGCCGGGGCCGGCCTGGCGCTGGGCCACGCGAATCCAGCGGGTGCTGCGGTTGTCGGGGGCGCTGTCATCCGAGCTGTTCTGCCAGTGGAAGCGCACGCGCACGTCGCCGCGGTCGTTGCAGTACAGCTCGTCGGCGCCGTTGGGCGTGGTCTCGCCCGAAGGGCCGACCACGATGGCGCTGTGCACGCCGCTGGCCGTAGGTTTGGCGTGCAGGCGCGCGCCATCGGCCGCAGCCAGTGCGGGGCGCCAGGGACGCGGCACGTGCACGCCCGAGAAGCTGTTGGCGTAGCCCTGTGCTTGCGCGGTGGCGAGGTTCCGGGGCTGCGGCTGGATGCCGTCGATGTCGTTGCCCGCTGCTGCAGACACCAGCCCGAACACATCGGACTCGGCCGTGACTGCCGCGCAAGGACTGTCGAACACCAAGTGTTCCGTCAGCTCGCCCAGCTGCGCCGCAATCGATGCGGCCGTGTCCTTGGGCAGGTTGTTGATGCCCACATGCTCGACGGTGTCCAGCAGCAGCGCAGGCTTGGCCTGCAAGCCCAGCGCGGGTGCATCGTCGATCTCGATGCGCGTGCCTGCGCGCAAGGTGCGCACGGTGCTGTGGCCCAGCATCACGTCGGCGCGGCATTCGGCCGCTTCCATCATCAGGGCGGCGTAGCGCTCCAGCGTGCGGTTGGTGTCCCAACCACGGCTGCGGTCGTTCAGGCCGAGCACGTCGTCGTACTCCAGGCGCGGGGCGTTCTTGCCGCCGACCGGAAAACGCGCCGGCGCGCTGCCTGCGAGCTGGCGCTTGCCGTCGACGTTCCAGGCGCTCAGGTGCACCTGCGCCACCGACTGGCGCATGCGACGCACCAGCGCCTGCACGGCGTCGCTGCGCTCCTGCGAGCTCTTGCGGTGAAAGCGAACAGGCGAGACTGCATCGGCGGGCTGGGTGTCGTTCGACGAAAAGATGACGAGCTTGTGGCCCATCGGGGCCTTCGCGTCTTCCTCGGTGCGCCAGGCCAGGCCCTCTTCGGCCAGCAGGCGCGAGAAGAAGTCGAAGTCGCTCTCTCGATACTGGGTGCAGTACGTGCGCACGGGCGCATCGGCGAGGAAGCCATTCACCTCGGAGGAGAAGGCCCAGCTGCCCGCTTCGGCATACGGCGCCAGCACGCGTTCGATGATGTCGGCCACACTGCGCTGCTGGAAGACCTGGCTGCGGCCCTGCTGGGTGGCCAGCCAGAGCCAGGGAACCAAAGTCAGGCGGTAGCGCGCCAGGCCGCCATCGGAGCCCAGCGATTCGACGGCGCGGATCAATCCGGTGCGCTTTGCGAGCGAGCCATTGGCCAGCACGGTGACCAGCGTCAGCGGCTGATCAATCAGCGAAGACAACGCCAGATCCGCGCGCAGGCTCAGGCACACGATGCGCAGCTCGAACAGCTGCGACACGGCTTCTCGCTGCACCCAGCCTTCCACGCGCAAGGCGTCGATGCTCTCGCGGGCTGCAGATGAAGAAGATGAAGCAGCGCTGGGTGCTTCGAGGCGGTACAGCCGGGCCGTCTGGCTCAGCTCGGCCCACAGGGCGCTGCGATCAAGAGCAAAAGACGAACGCGCGTGCAAAGGCACGCGGCCTTGAATTGACATGTGATTCCCTGAAGCTTCTTGTTCTGCCCCATGCAGGGGGGGTGACCTCAGTGGATTGTCCGTGGCGCGAAGGCCTTCGCGTAAGTACCTGAAAGTAGCAGGGCTCCAGTCCCACGCGGCCTATGCATCCGCGCCTTGCCCTATGCATCCACGGGCTGCCTATCGCCCCGCCTCAGGTTCCGAACCGCATGGCGTAGTGCACTAGCATCGCGCCATGCGCATCCTGCTGGCCGAAGACGAACACACCCTGGGCACCTGGCTCTGCAAGGCGCTGGAGCATGCGGGCATCCAGGTCGAATGGGTGGACGATGGCCGGCTGGCCGACCGGGCCTTGCAACAACGCGACCACGACGCGCTGGTGCTCGACCTGGGCCTGCCCGGCATGGACGGCCACACGGTGCTGCAGCGGCTGCGCGAACGCGACCAGCGGCTGCCGGCGCTGATCCTCACGGCGCGCGATTCGCTGAGCGAGCGTGTCGCGTCGCTCAACGCAGGCGCCGACGATTTCCTTGCGAAGCCCTTCGCATTGGCCGAGCTCGAGGCCCGGCTGCATGCGCTGGTGCGGCGCGCGCGCGGCGTGGAGCATCCGCGCCTGGCCTGCGGGCCGCTGGTGTACGACGGCGCACGCCGGCAGTTCACGCTGGGCGGCGAAGCGCTCGCCCTGTCACCGCGCGAACAGGCCGTGCTGCGCGCGCTGGTGCAGCGCAGCGGCGAGCCGCTGTCGAAGCAGCAGATCCTCGATCGCGTGTTCTCCGACGATGACGAAGTGCACCTCGAAGCGGTCGAGGTGCTGGTCTACCGGCTGCGCAAGCGGCTCGACGGCAGCGGCGTGCGCATCGTCACGCTGCGCGGTCTGGGCTATGTGCTGGAAGCGGATTGAGTGAGCGCGCTGCGCCGCTTCACCGATCGCCTGCGCCGCACCAGCCTGTGGCAGCGGCTCGCGCTGCTGCTGTTCCCCGCCCTGCTGCTGGTGACGGGCCTCGAGCTGTGGATGACGCGGCACGACGCGCTGGCCGCGGCCAATGCGGCCTACGACCGCTCGCTGCTCGGCGCGCTCAAGTCGATCGACGCGAACATCTCCACCGTCTCGGGCGGGCTCTCGGTCGAACTGCCGTACACGATGTTCGAGTTCTTCGAGCTCACAGCCAGCGGACAGGTGTTCTTTCGCGTCGCGACCTCCGATGGGCTCGTGGAACTGGGCAGCGCCGACCTGCCTGCGCCAGCCGTCGAGCCCGCGATGGGCGTGCCGGCCTTCTACGACGCCACCTACTTCGGCGAAGCCGTGCGGCTCGCGGCCTACCGGCGCGACCTCGACCGTGCGCCGGCCGGCAGCACCGGGCGCAGCGTGCTGATCCAGGTCGGCGAGAGCACGCGCTCGCGCCAGGAGTTCACAAGCCGCTTCGTGCGCAGCGCGGCGCTGCGCGACGGGTTGATCCTTGCGATGCTGCTGTGCGGCACCGCGCTGGCGCTGGCCGCGGCGCTGCGCCCGCTGTCGCGGCTGGCGCGCGAGGTGCAGGCGCGCTCGCCCGACGACCTGACGCGCATCGCCGAGACCGACCTGCCCGCCGAGGTGCGCCCGCTGGTGGCCGCCGTGAACCAGCAGATGGCGCGCACGCAGGAACTGGTGGCGCAGCAGCGGCAGTTTCTCGACGACGCCTCGCACCAGCTGCGCACGCACCTCACCACGCTGCAGATGCAGGCCGACTACGCACGGCGTGAAGACGACCCCGCGCAGGTCCGCGCCGCGCTCGACGCGCTGGGCGCCGAGATCGGCCGCGCCACGCGCAGCGCGCAGCAGTTGCTGGCGCTGGGCCGCAGCGACACCGTGGCGGTCGAGCCCGCCGAATTCGACACCGCCGAGTTGCTGCGCGAGGTGGCGGTCGACCTGCTGCCGCTGGCGCGCGCCAAACGAATCGACTTGGGCATCGACCTGGGCATCCACGCGCCCTCTTCCGATCTGCACGCGGTGGGCGATCGGAGCCTGCTGCGCGAAGCGCTGAGCAACCTCGTGGCGAACGCGATCACCTACACGCCGGTGGCCGGCACCATCACGCTCTTCGCGGCCGGCGATGCGGCGGGTTGGAGCCTCAACGTGGAGGACGACGGCCCCGGCCTGAGCGACGAAGAGCGCGCCACCTTGGGCCAGCGCTTCCGGCGCGGCACGCGCGCGGGCCATGGCGGCTTCGGGCTCGGCCTGGCGATCGTGCGCGCCATCGCGCAGCGGCACCGTGGTGATCTGCGGCTCGAAGCGCGCGGCGCGGGGCCGGGCCTGCATGCCATCATCTGGTGGCCCCGGCCTGCGGGGTGAACCGCCGCCCTCCTTCCTCGATGTCACGCCCCTTCGCCTTCACCCGTCGCCATGCGCTGCGCGCGCTGTCCGCGTGGCTCGCGCCTGTTGCGCTGCATGCGACGGCGGCAACGGGCGATGCGTCCGAAGGCCCGGCGGAATGCGTCATTCCCGCCAAGGCCGGCGGCGGTTTTGCACTGACCTGCGCGCTCGCGCGCGACGCGCTGCAGGCCGTGCGCCCCACGCGCACGCCGCTCGCGCAGCGCTACCTGCCGGGCGGCATCGGTGCCGTGGCCTTCGACCGCATCGCGAGCGGCCAGCTCGGCGGACCGGGCACGCTGGTCGCGTTCTCGAGCGGTTCGCTGCTCAACCTCGCGCAGGGCCGCTTCGGGCCGCACCCGCCGTCGGCCGTGCGCTGGATCGCCACGCTCGGCACCGACTACGGCGTGATCGCCGTGCACCGCGACTCGCCCTACCGGCGTTTGCAGGACCTGATCGCCGCGCTGCGCCAGGACCCGTCGCGCATCGTCTTCGGCGCGGGCGGCACGGTCGGCAGCCAGGACTGGGTGAAGGCCGCGCTGCTGGTGCGCACGGCGGGCGGCGCACCGAAGGCGATGCGCTTCGTGTCCTTCGAAGGCGGCGGCGACGCGCTCGGCGCGCTGCAGGGCAAGCATGTCGATGCCTTCCCGGGCGATGCCGCCGAGGCGCTGCAGGCCATCGCCGGCGGCGCGGCCGTGCGACTGCTCGCGGTGCTGTCCGAAACGCGGCTGGGCGGGGCGCTCACGGGCGTGCCCACCGCGCGCGAGCAAGGCGTGGACATCGTCTGGCCGACCGTGCGCGGCGTGTACCTGAGCGCCAACGTGCCCGACGCCGCCGTGCGCGCCTGGACCGCGGCCTTCGCCGAAGCCACGGCCGCACCGGGCTATGCGGCGCTGCGCGAACGGCACAGCCTTTATCCTTTCGCGCTCACCGGCGCCGCGCTCGACGACTACGTGCAGGCGCGCATCAAGGCCTACCAGGCGCTCGCCGACGAGCTGGGCCTGCGCCGCTGGAAGCCCTGACCACATCCGCAAATCCATGACCGAAGACGACATCACCCAACACCTCATCGACACGCTCGGCGGCTGCCATTTCGAGGTGGCCGACGACAACACCTTCTTCTTTCACGGCGCGGACAACAAGTTCCCCTTTGCCACGATCGTCACGAAGGACAGCGCGTTCGACAGCGCCTCGAACCTGAACCGGCCCGGCGTGTTTCGCCTGAACGTCGGCGTGGGCAAGGAGACCTTTCGCGCGCTGTTTGGCGACGCCGAGCCGTCGGGCATCGACCACACCGCCCTCGACCGGCTGATACCGCATCCGGTGTACGCCAGGATGTACTGGGTCAGCGTGATCAACCCGAGCGTTGCGACCTTCGAGACCGTGAAGCCGCTGCTGGCGGAAGCTCGCAACCTGCTGGTCGCGCGGGACAAGAGCGCGTAGATCTCGCCAAACACCAGGCCATATGAAACGCATACAATCCATATACGTTTCATACAGAGGTGACCCATGGGCATCGTCAAGATTTCAGACCTGATGCACGAGAACCTGCGCGTGGCGGGCAACGCCCTCAGCCGGTCGATCAATGCGCAGGCAGAGCACTGGATGCGGGTCGGCATGCTGACCGAGATGCACCCGGACCTGGACTACCGCGAGGTCTGCCAGCTGCTGATCCAGGCCGAGCTTTCGGGCGGGCTGGACATTGCCGCGACAGTCACTGCCGCACCACCCGGCAAGCCCCGCGCCCCCGCAAACGGCAAGCAGCACTGATGGCACACGACGTTCCCCTCCGCTCGGCCGAAGAGCTGGTGATGGCACGGCGGGCCGCGCAGCTGGCGGCCGAGGTCCTGGCGATGATCGAGCCCCACGTCGTGCCGGGCGTGAGCACCGACGCGCTCGACCGCATCTGCCACGAACACATCGTGAAGGTGCAAGGCGCCGTTCCCGCCAACGTGGGGTACCTCGGGTATCCGAAGACCATCCTCACTTCGGTCAACCAGGTCGTGTGCCACGGCATCCCCTCGCCCGACAAGATCCTGAAGAAAGGCGACATCGTCAACATCGACGTGGCCGTCAACAAGGACGGCTGGTTCGGCGACACCAGCCGCATGTTCTTCGTCGGCGAGCCCAGCGTGCTCGCCCGCCGGCTGGTGGAGACGACCTACGAAGCCCTGTGCGCCGGCATCCGGCAGGTGAAGCCCGGCGCGACGCTGGGCGATGTGGGCCACGCCATCCAGTCGGTTGCCCAGCGCGAGCATTTCAGCGTGGTGCGCGAGTACTGCGGGCACGGTATCGGCCGCATCTACCACGACGAACCGCAGGTGCTGCACTTCGGGCGGCGCGGCGCGGGCCTCGTGCTGGAGCCGGGCATGGTCTTCACCATCGAGCCGATGCTCAACGCGGGCCGCGCCGAAACAAAGCAGCTGGCCGACGGGTGGACCGTCGTGACGAAAGACAGGTCGCTGTCGGCGCAGTGGGAGCACATGGTGGCGGTGACGGCCGACGGGTATGAAGTGCTGACGGCCTGGCCGGGCGGTACGGGGGCTTACGCGCCGGTTTGAGCGAGGCCTGGTTCAGGCCTGGCCATAGCATCGATGCGCACGGAAGCGCGGAGCCGCCTCGCACAGTTCCACGCGCCGTAGGACGTACCTTCGCTTCCCCCAGATCCGGCAGCGGATGCCATCTCGCAGGCAGCCTGGGAACAGGGAGTCAGCGCGACAGCGTCGCCAGCTTCTTCTTCGCACTTTGCAGGAGGCCGATCTTCTCGACAGGCAGCCGGGCCTTCGTATCCCCGAGCGCAATGACCTCGATGACGGACGCCGCCGCGAGCTTCGACGCGAGCGGGTCGCGCGGCGTGAGGCCGTTGAACCTGGCGTTGGAGATGACGTGCATCTTCAGGTGCCGGTGAATGTTCTTCGACAGCTTCTGGCACGCGGCCTTCATGGCCGTTTCGTCGGGCGTCAGCTCGCCGTGCACGACGAGGAGTTCCAGCGTGCCGTCTTCCTCGACCCCCAGCACGAAGGCGCGCACGACCGAGTCCTTGAACTTGGCGCGCAGCATCGCGCGCACCGGCTCGGCGGCGGCGAACGACTTCATGGCGATGCGGCGCAACTCGTCGTGGAAGACGAAGGCGCGGTTGATCTCGACGGTTTCGACAGACTCTGTGGGGTCGGCCTTCGGCCTGTGCTTTTTCAGGATGCCGCTGCCCACCAGGTGCTCCAGGGTTCGCGCCACATCGGCGGGGTCGAGCTTCGAACGCCGGGCCAGCTCGCTGGAAGTCAAGGGTTGGTCGGGCGCCGCGTAGGCGACCATCAAGAGCTTTTGCACCTCGGGGGCGAAAAGAAAATCTGCAGCACTCATTTCGCGGTTCTCTACTTCTCTACGTCTGTGGGGTTCTCTACAAGCGGGTTGCATTATCGAGAGCACCCCTGCTTCCCGTGCGATGCGGCTTTCTCCACGGCGTTTTCGCGGCGGATTCCGTCACCGCGCATGGCGCCGGCCTACAGCGGCGCCCGGCGCTCGCCGGTAAGAACGGCTGAACACGACAAGGAGCTTCAGCCATGGACCTGGAACAGACGATCGACAAGATCAAGCAAGTGGATGCTGCGCGCGCCGACTACCCCGGCGAACACCTCGTCGTGCTCGGCGCCGGCGTGCTGCTGTTGCTGGCAGCGGGCCGCAGCCGGTCGTTCCTGATGCGCATGGTCGCAGGCGCGGCCGGCGGCGCGCTGATCGGCCGCGCGGCGAGCGGCACCGGCGGCATCGCGAAGCTGGCCGGGGTGTTGCAGAACGGAGGCCTGGCATGGCCGCGGCGCTGAGTTCGCGGGCCCGCCCGCCTGCGGCCGACCCCAGGCGGTATTGGGCGCCCTGCCTGGGCGTCGCGCTGGTGGCGATGGCGCTCTTCCATGCGACCTTGAAAGACCTGGTGAACGAGAGCGCGGCACGAGCCGCGCTCGTGACCACGGCAGTCGTTCCGGCCGAAGCCGAACCCGACAGATCGGCCGCAGGCCAAGCGTTGCCGGATGGGGCGCCGAGTGCGCCGTCAGTCCCCGTCACGCTGACGAACACGAACTTCGAGCCCTCCGTGATCCTTCCCGCAGCGCGCACCGCCAAGGCCGCGCCTGCCGTCGTCGAGGTGCACAAGTGCGTCATGCCTGAGGGCAATGCGGCCTACTCCGACGGACCGTGCCCCGCAGGCGCACACGCGACCACGCTGCGACTGCCGCGCGACCTGCACGCCTCGGCGAGCCTGTGAGCGCATCCGCACAGGGAGGTTGCGGGAACGCCGGTTTCTGCGGAAATCCGGCGTCTGCTTCAGGTTACACGTTGAAGCAATCAGCATAATGACGCCGCTCGCGACACCCTGCCGCGAGCGGCCGGGTCGAGGGAGCACTCGGTCTTGTGTGCACAACCGAGATTACAAAAATGAAGATCAATCACAAGAGCGGCATCGTCGTCCTGTCGGCGCTGCTGATGACGGGATGCGCGTCGGTCAACATGGCCAGCAAGGAGGAGAGCGACAAGGCCAAGCAATTCAGTGCGCCGGCCGCCGGGAAATCCGGTCTTTATGTCTATCGCAACAGCTTCGTCGGCAAGGCCTTGAAGAAGGACATCTGGGTCAACGGCAAGTGCCTGGGCGAGAGCGCTTCCGACGTGTTCTTCTACACGCAGGTCGATGGTGGCAAGAAGAACAAGATCGAAACGGAATCCGAGTTCTCGCCCAATTCCATGGAAGTGTTCATGGACGCCGGCAAGAACTACTTCATCCGGCAGTTCATCAAGATGGGCGCTTTCGTGGGCGGCGCCGATCTGGAGGAGATTCCGGAAGCGCAAGGCAAGACGGATGTCGCCGCACTGAGCCTGGCGCAGTCGGGCACCTGCGGCAACTGAGCGGTGTCAGGGGGAAAGCGATCACGAACTGTTGATCGCCTTCCCCCATTCGATTTCCACGCCGGCTTTCGCCCAAGGAATGGCCGGCCATCAAGGCGTGCACGCGCTGCGTTGCGACGCCTGCAGCCTCTCAGGCGACCTTCAAGAACACCTCATGGTCCGGTGCGAAATTGGCGTGCAGCGGCAGCATCGCGCCGCCGAGCGCACAGGCCTGCGCCCCCGCCCGCCCGCCGTGCAGCCGCGGCGCCCACAGGCCTTCCCAGTTGCACTGCGCGAGCGCGGCGCGGGTCTGCACCAGCAGCGCTTCGAGCAGCGCACGTGACATCGAGCCGTCCATCACCACGTCGGCCAGATCGAGCACCGCGGTGCTGCTGACGATGGCGTGCGCCAGCGCCCGCGACGCGCTGCCGAGCCAGGCTTGCGTGGCTACGGCGAACGGTGCCTCGAGTGCGCGGTCGTCGTAGGCGGCGGTGGCGTCGAGGCCTTCGGCGCGCAGGCGCTGCTCGAACTCCCACAGCGACGCCTCGGCCACCACCTGCGTCGACACGCCTTCGGAGGGCTTCGCGGTGCGCATCGGGATCGACGCGAGCGCGCCCGCATTGCCGTGCGCGCCGGTGTGCAGGTGCGAGTTGATGACCAGCCCGCCGCCCACGAAGGTGTCGACGAAGATGTACAGGAAGCTCTTGAGGTCGTGGCCGCGCCCCGTCACCAGTTCGGCCACGCAGGCCGCCACGGTATCGCGCGCAAAGCCCACGGGCACGTCGGTGCGCGCGCGCACCTCGGCCAGCAGGTCCATCTGGTTCCACTCGTCCGACTGCGCTTTCGACAGCCCCAGCGTGCGGTGCCAGCCGCCGAGCTGGAACGGCGCGGCCAGGCCTGCGCCCACGTTGCGTACGGCGAGCGGCCCGAGCCCGTCGCGCAGCCGATGGATATGTTCGGCGATCACGGGCAGCAGCGCCTCGGCGTCGGGAAACTCGTAGCGGATCGCGTGGTGCTCGCGCACCTGCGCCGTGAAGTCGATCAGCAGCCACTCGGCCCCGCGCCGCCCGAGCTTGACGCCGATGGCGAAGGCGCCGTCGGGGTTGAGCGCCAGCGGCACCGAGGGCTGGCCGATGCGCCCGCGCACGCGGCTTTGCTTGACGATGAGGCCGTCGTCTTCGAGCCGCGCGGTGATGAGGCCGATGGTCTGCGCGCTCAGGCCCGTGAGCCGCGCGAGGTCGGCCTTGGGCAGGCTGGGGTGCACGCGCAACGCCTGCAGCACCACGCGCTCGTTGAACTGGCGCATGCCCACATGGTTGGAGCCGCGCGGACGCAGCAAGGCCGACGGAAGCTCGAGGGCATCGGGATCAGGCATGCGCCTCCGCGGGCAACTGATCGGCGGTCATGGCACCGGTCATCACGGCCACGGTGTCGCTCATGCTGATCTTCTTGGGGTTGAGCACGGCGGCGCGCCGGCCGAGACGCGCCACGTGGATGCGGTCGGCCACCTCGAACACGTGCGGCATGTTGTGGCTGATGAGCACCACGGGCAGGCCGCGCTCGCGCACGCGGCGGATCAGCTCGAGCACCATGTTGCCCTCTTTCACGCCGAGCGCGGCGGTCGGCTCGTCCATGATGACCACGTGCCGCGCGAAGGCCGCGCTGCGCGCCACGGCCACGCACTGGCGCTGGCCGCCCGAGAGCGTTTCGACCGCCTGCGTCATCGACTGGATGCCCACCTTCAGATCGGCCATGCGCGCCGTGCTTTCGAGCAGCATCTTCTTCTTGTCGAGCATGCGCAGCACGTTGCCCAGGAAGCCGGGGCGGCGCAGTTCGCGGCCGAGAAAGAGGTTCTCGTAGATGGTCATGGCGGGCGCCACGGCGAGGTCTTGATAGACCGTCTCGATACCGGCGCGTCGCGCGTCGAGCGGGTTGCGAAAGTGCACCGGCGCACCGTCGAGCAGGATCTGGCCCTCGTCGGGCACGATCGCGCCCGACAGCGCCTTGATGAGCGACGACTTGCCCGCGCCGTTGTCGCCGATCACCGCGAGGATCTCACCTTCGCGCAATTCGAAGTCGACGCCGTCGAGCGCAGTGACCTGGCCGTAGCGTTTCACCAGGCCCTTGGCCTGCATGACGATCTTTGGGTTTACGACAGCGTTCATCAACGGGCCCCCTTGCGCGAGAGCTGGTCGGCCGCCACCGCCAGGATCACGAGCACGCCCGTCACCAGCACCTGGTAGATCGACGACACGCCCATCAGCGTGAGGCCGTTGCGGAACACGCCCACGATGAGCACGCCGATGAGCGAGCCCAGCACGATGCCGCGCCCCCCGAACAGGCTGGTGCCGCCGAGCACCACGGCCGTGATGGCGTCGAGGTTCTCGGTCTGGCCCGCGTTCGGGTCGCCCACGCCGGTGCGCGCCACCGACAGCAGCGAGGCAATGCCGTAGAACACACCCGCGGCCACATACACCGCGAGCAGCACGCGCTGCGTGGGAATGCCCACCAGCCGCGTGGCTTCGGCGTTGTTGCCGACCGCGTAGATGTGACGGCCGGATGCGGTCTCGCGCAGCACGAACCACGCGAGCACATACAGCGCGACCATCAGCACCGAGCCCCACGCCACTTCGGCGCTGCCGATGGTGAAGGTGGTGCCCAGGCCCGTCAGGCCGCCGGGCAGGTCGGTGATCGTTTGCGACGACGAATACAGCTGCGTAATCGCGAACGCGATGTTCAGCGTGCCCAGCGTCACGATGAACGGCGGCAGCTTGATGCGTGTCACCAGCAAGCCGTTGAGCAGGCCGAACAGCGTCGTCACGCCGATGCCGCACAGAATGGCCAGCGGCACCGGCAGCCCGAGTTCGGTCGCGAACTTGCTCATGACGATGCTGCCCAGCGCCATCACCATGCCGCACGACAGGTCGATGCCGGCCGTGAGGATGATCAGCGTCTGGCCGATGGCGATCACGCCCACCACCATCACCTGTTGCAGGATCAGCGACAGGTTGCCGCCCGTCAGAAAGCGGTCGGACTGCGTCGCAAAGAAGATGCAGGCGCCGAGCAGGGCCAGCCACGGCCCGAGGGCGCCCCACGGGATGTGGTGCGTCGGAGATTTCGCCATCGATGTGCCTCCCTTTCTACCGACCGCTTACTTCTTGCCCCAGCACAGCTCGGCGCCGGTCTTGGTGTCCTTGCTCTCGACACCCGCCACGCTCTTGCCGGCGATGAGCGTCACGCCGGTGTCGACATAGCCCGAGGCCTTCTTGCCGGTCTTGGCGAACTCGACGCCCGCGGCCACGCCCATGGCGGCCATCTTCAGCGGGTACTGCTGCGAGGTCGCGGCAATGACGCCGGCGGCCGTGTCCTTGATGCCCTGGCAGCCGCCGTCGACCGAGACGATCATCACGCCCTTCTCCTTGCCCGCGCGCTTGAGCGCGTTGTAGGCACCGGCCGCGGCGGGCTCGTTGATGGTGTAGACCAGGTTCACGTCGGGCGCTTTCTGCAGGCAGTTTTCCATCACCGTCTGCGCCTTGGCCTGGTCGCCGAAGCTGTCGGCCATGCAGACGATTTCGGGCGCCTTCGACAGCTCGTTCGACTTGGCGTCGTTGGCCGCCAGGCCAAAGCCCTTCATGAAGCCGTTGTGGCGCTGCGCGCCCACGGGGTGGCCCGGCAGCAGGTCGAGCGCCACGATCTTGGGCGTCTTGCCGGCCATCGCGGCCTTGGCGTATTCGCCGATGAGCACGCCGGCCGTGTAGTTGTTGGTGGCAAAGAGCGCGTCGGTCGCGTCCGGCGGATCGGCCGGGCTGTCGAGCGCAATCACCTGCACGCCCTTGTCGCGCGCCTTCTTGATCGCCGGCACGATGGCCTTGGCGTCGCTCGGCGTGATGAGGATGGTCTTGGCACCGGCCGCGATCATGTTTTCCATCGCCGTGATCTGCCCCGCGTTGTCGCCGTCGGCCTTGCCCGCGCCTGAGAGCAGCTTGGCGCCGAGCTTCTTGGCCTCTTCCTGCGCGCCCTCCTTCATCTTCACGAAGAAGGGATTGGTCTCGGTCTTCGTGACCAGGCCGATGACCGGCGGGTCGGCGGCCAGGGCCGTGGAGGCGGTGGAAGCGGCCAGGGCCAGGACGGCCAGGGCGGGAACGAAGCGCGGGCTGATGAACATGGGTGTGTCTCCTTCAGGGGCGGGGCACGGCGTTTTGCCGTGCTTTTCTGTGAAACCGGCGGCCTTCTTGTTTGCAATTCAACGAGAACGCACCGGACGCGAGACGGACTATCGAACAGTCGACTTACTAAATCAAGTTGATTGAGTTATCGAAAACCCGCGTTTGAACAGATTCGTTGGCCGTGACATTTGCCGCGGTTCATCGGCCTGCGGGCCGCAGTTTGTCATTCAAAAAGCCTCAATGCCTGGACGGCGTCGACGTTTGAATTCAGTTTTCGACGATTGGCTTGAATGGCGCTTCAGCGCTCATCTGGGTGCGAAAAGTCGGCTACGGGCCGAAATGCAATGAAGGTGCGCTCTTTGTTACCGCGACTGGCAAGCCCCGGCGCCGGCGATGAATGCAGCGTCTCGGGCGGGCGCGCTCAGGCCCGGTTCGGACGCGCCGAGGGCTCGAGCACCACCATCCGCCAAGCGCACAACGACCCCGCCACCGCCAGCACCGCCGCCAGCGCGAACATCGTGCGATAGCCCAGCTCCTGCGCCACCGCGCCACCAAGCAGCACGCCCAGCACACCGCCGAAGCCGTAGCCGATCACCGTGAACAGCGCCTGCCCGCGTCCGCGCAGGTGGCCGGGGAAGCGGCGCGACACCACGGCGATGCAGGCCGTGTGGTGCGCCGCGAAGCTCAGCGCGTGCAGCCATTGCGCGACGACGAGCGCCGCGATGAAGCCGCCGAGCCCGGCCGTGAGCCCGAGCCGCGCCACGCCGGCGATGCCGCACACCAGCATCCAGCGCGGCATCGGCAACAGGCCGATGAGCCGGCCCTGCAAAAAGAACCAGACGATCTCGGCCACCACCGACAGCGCCCACAAGAGGCCGATGGTGCTCTTGCCATAGCCGATCGAATCGAGGTACAGCGAGAAGAACGCGTACACCGAGAAGTGCGACATCACCTGGAAGAACAGCGACGCAAAGAACCAGCGCACGGCGGGGATGCGCAGCACGGGGCCGATGGGTTCCTTCACGGCGTCGTGCGCGGCGGGCGGCTCGCGCACGTCGGGCAGCTTCATCGTGGCGATCAGCACGACGGCCAGCGTGCCGGCCGCCCAGTACGGAAAGTGCTTCATGCCGAAGCGCTCGAACCACTCGCCCGCAACGAACACGGTGAACAGGAAGCCGGCCGAGCCGCACAGGCGGATGCGCCCGTAGCGGCCCCAGTCGCCCGCGACGATCTGCGCCATGGCCGCTTCGGTGAGCGACATCATCGAGCTGGTGTGCGTGAACATCACGAGCAGCACCAGCGCGAGCCACCACGCGCCGCCGTGCCACCACAGCCCGAAGGAGCTGGCCAGCGCCACCGCGGCGCTGAAGCGCAACAGCTTCACGCGCTGGCCGGTGTGATCGCTGAGCGCGCCCCAGGCATAGGGCGCGAAGACGCGCGTGATCGATTGCACCGAGGCCAGCAGGCTGATCGTGAAGATCGGCAGGCCCAGGTCCTTGAGCCACAGCGGCAGGTACGGGTTGAAGAAACCGATGTGCGCGAAGTAGCTGGCCGACAGGCCAGCGAATGCCAACAGGTGGCCGCGCCCGGCGGCCACAGGTGGCGCGGCGGGCACTACAGGAAAGACGACTGCGGCGACGCAGCTTCGCTCTTCTCGGCAGGCGGATTCACGTCGCCGCACTGCGCGCGGTTGCGCAGCACGTGTTCCATCACCACCAGCGCGAGCATCGCTTCGGCGATGGGCGTGGCGCGGATGCCCACGCAGGGGTCATGGCGGCCCTTGGTGATGACTTCGACGGGGTTGTTGTTCACATCAATCGACTGGCGCGGGCTGATGATCGAGCTGGTCGGCTTGATCGCGATGCTCACCTCGAGGTCTTGCCCCGAGCTGATGCCGCCCAGGATGCCGCCCGCGTTGTTGCTGAGAAAACCAGTCGGCGTGATCGAGTCGCCATGCGTGGTGCCGCGTTGCGTGATGCTGTCGAAGCCGGCGCCGATTTCCACGGCCTTCACGGCGTTGATGCCCATCATGGCGTAGGCGATTTCGGCGTCTAGCTTGTCGAACAGCGGCTCGCCCAGGCCCACGGGCACGTTGGTGGCCGTGACGCGGATGCGCGCGCCGCACGAATCGCCGGCCTTGCGCAGGCGGTCCATGTAGTCCTCCAGCGCGCTCACGTCGGCGATGGGGGCGAAGAAGGGGTTGTTCGGGACGTGGTCCCAGTTCTCGAAGGGAATCGTGATCTCGCCGATCTGCGTCATGCAGCCGCGAAACACCATCCCGTATTTTTCGGCCAGCCACTTCTTGGCGACGGCGCCGGCCGCGACCATGGGCGCCGTGAGGCGTGCCGAAGAACGCCCGCCGCCGCGCGGATCGCGGATGCCGTACTTCTTCCAGTAGGTGAAGTCGGCGTGGCCGGGTCGGAACTGCTGGGCGATCTGCCCGTAGTCCTTGCTGCGCTGGTCGGTGTTCTGGATCAGCAGCGCAATGGGCGTGCCGGTGGTCTTGCCTTCGTACACGCCGGACAGGATCTGCACCGCGTCGGGCTCGTTGCGCTGCGTGACGTGGCGGCTGGTGCCGGGGCGGCGGCGGTCGAGGTCGCCCTGGATGTCGGCCTCGCTCAGGGCCATGCCCGGGGGGCAGCCGTCGATCACGCAGCCGATGGCCGGGCCGTGCGACTCGCCGAAATTGGTGACCGCGAAGAGAGTTCCGAAGGTGTTGCCGCTCATGGCGGGGATTATCCCCACAAAGCAGCAGCCGACTCAGTCGGTGGTGTTTTCCATGCGCTTGGCGAGTGCGCCCAGCTGCAGCTCGATGCTGAACAGCCGCTCGTTCAGCACCGCCGTCTGCAGGCGGATCGCCTCGACGATGGCCTTGGTCTGCGGGTCGGAGGTGCTGTCGGACAGTTCAGACAGGTCATGCAGCTTCTTGCGCAGTTCGTTGCTCATGGGGCCTCCGTTCGGTCGTGGGGATGCGTCGTGGAAGCCCCAGTATGGAGGCTCGTCAACGCTCCGGCAATGCGGCGCCGCCCGGGGGTATGGCGCCCTCCTCCGCATGCGCCGCGCCCACCCCGCGCAGCCGCACCGCCACCAGCACGCCGACGAACAACAGCACCACGGCGCACAGGCCGGCCACCAGCCGCAGGGCGCGCAGCAGCGCCTCGCGCCCGGTGTCGAGCAGCGCGGCGCCCGTGGCGCCGGGCAGTTCCCCGGCCAGCGCGACCGCCCCGCCCAGGGTGCTGCGCGCGGCTTCGAGCGCCGCCGGATCGGCCAGGCCGGCGGGCACCGCATCGGCCATCGCCGCGCGGTAGATCGCCGCGCCAACGCTGCCGAGGATGGCAATGCCCAGCGCGCCGCCGAACTCGGAGCTGGTCTCCGAGATCGCCGAGGCCACACCCGCGCGCTCCGGCGGCGCGCTGCCCACGACCAGGTCGGTGGCCAGCGTGAACACCGGCGCCAGGCCGAGCGACGAGATGATCGCGCTCGTCACCATCCAGGCCAGCCCGCCCTGCGCGGGCAGCAGCACCAGCATGCCGAAGCCCAGCGCCGCCACGCCCAGCCCGCCGCCCATGACGTACGCCGGGCACAGGCGCCGCGTGAGCGCGGGCACGATCATCGAGCCGACGATGAAGGCGCCGGCGCTCGGCATGCTCCACAGGCCCGCCTCCAGCGGCGACAGGCCGAGCACCAGCTGAAGGTACTGGGCGTTGTAGAGAAAGAGCCCGAACATCACGAAGCAGGCCAACATGTAGGCACCGAGCGAGACGCTGAAGGCCGGCAGCCTGAACAGGCGCAGGTCGATCATCGGATTCGCCAGCCGCCCCTGCCGGCGCGCGAACAGCCAGCCGAGCAGCGCACCGGCCGCGATGGCCAGCAGCGACACCGCGTCGGGACCGTGCTCGGCCACCTGCTTGATGCCGTAGATGGCCGCCAGCACGGCGCCCAGCGAGAGCGCCACGCTGGCCAGGTCGAGCGCGCCGGCATCGGGATCGCGGTACTCGGGCAAGAGCCACGGGCCGAGCGCCAGCAGCAGCACCATCACCGGCACGCCGATGAGGAACACCGAGCCCCACGGAAAGAACTGCAGCAGCACGCCGCCCAGCACCGGGCCGATGACCGCGCCGGCCGAGTAGCTCGAAATCCACACGCCGATGGCCACGGTGCGCTGCGCCGGATCGAGGAACATGTTGCGGATCAGCGAGAGCGTGGACGGCGCCAGCGTCGCGCCCGCCACGCCGAGCAGCGCGCGCGTGGCGATCAGCATGTTGGCGCTGGTCGAGAAGGCCGCGAGCACCGAGGCCACGCCAAACGCCACCGCGCCGATCAGCAGCAGCCGGCGCCGCCCGATGCGGTCGCCCAGCGTGCCCATGGTGACCAGCAGGCCGGCCACGAAGAAGCCGTAGATGTCGACGATCCACAGCAGTTGCGAGGCGGTGGGCTTGAGGTCTTCGCTGATCGACGGGATCGCCAGGTTCAGCACCGTGAGGTCCATCGAATAGAGCATGCACGGCAGCGCGATGACCGCCAGGCCGGTCCATTCGCGCGCCGTGGCGCGGGCGGGCGTCACCCGCTGCGTTGCGCCGCTCATGGGCCGGACCCCTGGTCGCCGTTGTCGCTGACCGAGAACGCCTTGCGCACCTCGACGCTGCTGAAGCGCGCCGACGGAATGCCGGCCGCGAGCTGCAGCGCTTCTTCTTCGCTGTCGGCCTTGACGAGGTAGAAGCCGCCCAGCTGTTCGCTGGTTTCGGCGAACGGCCCGTCGGTGACCGAGAGCTTGCCGTTGCGCATGCGCACCGTGACCGCCGTGCCGGCCGGCTGCAGGGCCTCGGCCGCGACGAGCTTGCCGCGCGCCTGCAGATGGGCGTCGTAGTCGAGGTGTTCGTGGATGTAGTGGTCCATGTCCTGCGCCGAGAAGTGGCTCGTCTGCGCGTCGGTTCCGTAGATCAGGCAAAGGTATCTCATGCAACATTCCCCTTCGGGTTTTCGATCATTTCCATGACGTCGATGGGACGCACTTCGATGGCGCCGTAGCGCGCCATCGGAATGCGGCCCGCCAGCTGGATCGCGGCGTTCAGGTCGCGCGCCTCGACCAGGATGAAGCCGCACAGCTGCTCGCGCGCTTCGGCATACGGGCCGTCGACGTGCGAGCGCTGGCCCTGGCGCACCTGCACCACCTTGGCGGCGCTCACCGAGGTCAGCGCCTCTGCGGCGATGAAGTGGCCGGCGGCTTCGAGCAGGCGGTCGTAGGCCATCGAGTCGGCGTTGAGCGCGCGGCGCTCGTCGGGCGGCAGCGCGCGCAGCACCGCTTCGTCGCAATGAACGAGGCAGAGGTATTTCATGCGGAATCTCCTTGCAGGTTTGAGTGAGGACACTACTGGTCGAACGGCGACGGCCGAAATCGACACGGGCGTCAAAAATTTTTCGTGTCCGGCAACGACGCCAGTTGCCGCTCCAGGAATTGCCGCTCGGGCTGCTGGCGAACCAGCGACAGCGCCCGCAGGTAAGCCTCACGCGCATCGTCGATGCGGCCCAGGCGGCGGCACAGCTCGGCACGCGCACCGTGCGCCAGGTGGTACCGGACCAGCTCGCCGCGCGCGAGCAACGCGTCGATCAGCGCGAGCCCCGCCGCCGGCCCGTCGCGCATCGCCACGGCCACTGCGCGGTTGAGCTCGGCCACGGGCGAAGGGTCGAGCCGCAGCAGCACGTCGTACAGGCCGACGATCTGCGGCCAGTCGGTGTCGGCGGCCTCGGGCGCTTCGGCATGCACCGCGGCAATGGCGGCCTGCAAGGTGTACGGGCCGAAGCGGCGCGACAGCAGCGCGCGCTCGACCAGCGCCGCGCCCTCCCCGATCTGTCCACGGTGCCACAGGCTGCGGTCCTGCGCGTCGAGCAGCACGAGCTCGCCCTGCGCCGAGGTGCGCGCGGTGCGGCGCGCGTCGTGCAACAGCATCAGCGCGAGCAGGCCCAGCGCCTCGGGGTCGGGCAGCAGCTCGGCCACCAGCCGTCCGAGCCGGATCGCCTCGGCCGACAAGTCGGCGCGCGTCACGCGCTCGCCCGACGAGGCCGCGTAGCCTTCGTTGAACACGAGGTACACCACGCGCAGCACGGCATCGAGCCGTTCGGGCAGCTCGGCCAGGCCCGGCACCTGGTACGGAATGCCGGCGTCGCGGATGCGCGCCTTGGCCCGCACGATGCGCTGGGCGATGGTGGGCGCCGGCACGAGAAAGGCGCGCGCGATCTCTTCGGTCGCCAGCCCGCAGACCTCGCGCAGCGTGAGCGCCACCTGGGCGTCGGGCGCGAGCGCGGGATGGCAGCAGGTGAAGACCAGGCGCAGGCGGTCGTCCTCGAGCGCGTCGGCATCGGGGTCGGCCTCGTGCCAGGCGGGCGCAGGGTCGGCCAGCGTGTCGGTGTGGGCGGTGGCGTCGTCCCACGCAGTGAAGCGCGCCTGCCGGCGGATGCCGTCGATCGACTTGAAGCGCCCCGCCGACACCAGCCAGGCGCGCGGATTCGCCGGCACGCCCTCGCGCGGCCATTGCTCGAGCGCGACGCGAAAGGCGTCATGCAAGGCTTCTTCGGCCAAGTCGAAATCGCCCAGCAGGCGCACCAGCGTGGCGAAGATGCGGCGCGACTCGGTGCGGTAGATCGCGTCGAGCGCGTCGAGCGCGTCGGCAACGCCCGTCGTTTTTTCGGTCACCCGGTGTCGCCGCCGAGCAGCCAACTTTCGAGCTTGACGAGCGCGCCGGTCCAGCCGTGGGTGTGGCCCTCGCGCGCCGCTTCGTCGAAGAACTGCTGGTGCATGAGCACGAGCTCGCAGCCGCCCGCGTCGGGTTCGAATTGCAGCGTGACGCGCGACTCGCGCTCGGGCGTGCTGCGCCAGGCCCAGCTGAAGACCAGCCGGCGCTCGGGCACCACCTCCAGGTAGGTGCCGCTCACGTCATGCGTCTCGCCGTCGGCCGCCAACATGGTCACGTGAAAGCGCCCGCCCACGCGCAGGTCGACCTCGGCCAGCGGCACGTCGACGATTTCGTCGGGGCCGAACCAGTGCTTCAGCGCTTGCGGGTCGGTCCACGCGCGCCAGACTTTGGCGGGGCTGACGCGGAAGTGCCGGCGGAGCGTGAGCGACGGGCGCTCGGTGGTGGGACTGGTGGGGTTGTCGGGGGAGGGTTTCGCCATTCGGTGTCCTCCTGGTGATAAAGAAAGCGCGCCAGTGCATCGAGGCGGCCGGTCCAGAACTTCTCATAGCGCGAGAGCCACACGGCGGCCTCCTGCATCGGGCCCGCCGACAGCTCGCAGCGCACGACGCGGCCCGCCTTCGTGCGCGAGATGAGGCCGGCGCCTTCGAGCACGCGCAGGTGCTTCATGAAGCCGGTCAGCGACATGCCGTGCGGTTCGGCGAGCTCGGTCACGCTGAGGCCGCCCTCGCCCAGCGCTTCGAGCACGCTACGACGCGTCGGGTCGGACAGGGCCGCAAACACGGCGTCCAGGGCATCTGAGTGAACCATGCGGTTGAGTATCTGGAGCGGCCTGCGGGCCGTCAAGCAATGGGCCCCGCGCAGGAACGGTTTATGCATGCTGCATCGCAGCATCATTCCGCGAAGGAGCGCCCATGCTGGACCGAACCGCCACCCAGTTCTCCCACGTCAAGCCCGGCGACACCGAGTACGTCTCGGGCGGGCTGCGAGACTTCTTCCTGTACCGCGACCTCGGCATTGCGGCCGCCACCCACGGCCAGGTGATCGCGCACCTCGTCAAGGCCAACATGGCACCCGAAACGGGCACCGGCTGGCACCGCCACGAGGCGGACTTCCAGATCGTCATCATGCTCAAGGGGTGGGCGCGCTTCATGTACGAAGACAAGGAAACGCGCGTCGAGGCCGGCGACGTGGTGCACCAGCGCCCCGGCATCCGCCACTTTCTGTTCGACTACTCGCCCGACATGGAGTACCTGGAGATCGTCTCGCCGGCCGACTTCAAGAGCATCGACGTCGAGCCGGTGTGCGAGATTCCGCCGCCCACGCCCTGGGCTTGAACCCGCGCGGCCTCGTCAACGGCCCGAGAAACGCGGCGCGCGTTTGGCGGTAAATGCCGCCACGCCCTCGCGCGCATCCGCGCTGCCCGATCGTTCACGCAGCAGGCGGTGCTCCATCTCGAAGTGTTCTTCGATCGGGCGCGCGGTCGCACCGCTGCACAGCGCCTTGATGCCCGCGAACGATGCGCTCGCGCCGTTCGCCAGCCGCGTCACCAGTGCTTCGGCAGCCGCCGCAAGCTCGGCGTCCGGGTACAACGCATCGACCGCGCCCGCCGCCAGGCAGCGTGCGCTGTCGATCGGGTCGCTGAGCATCAGCCATTGCTGCGCGCGCACCGGCCCGATGCGCCGCGACAGGAAATACGAACTCCCCGCGTCCGGCGACAGGCCGATGGCCGCATAGCCGGTGCGCAGCTTCATCGACTCGGCCGCGAGCACGAAGTCGCCGCACAGCGCCAGCCCCACGCCCGCGCCGCCGACCGTGCCGTTCACTGCCACCACCAACGGCGCCGGGTTGTGCGCCAGCCGCAGCAGCGCGGGATGCAACCGGTCGAGGATGGCGTCGACCAACTCGGGCAGCTTGTCGCCGGCGGCCACGAAGCTGTCGATGTCGCCGCCCGCGCAGAACACACGCCCTTCGCCGGTCAGCAGAATGGCGCGCGGCGCGGCGTCGATCACCTCGTCGATGGCGCGCGACAGCGCATGGCTGCTCGCCAACGACACCGAATTGGCACGCTCGGGCCGCTTCAGCACGATGCGGCCGATGCTGTCCTGCACGCCCCAGGCGATGCCTTCTTCGTGCTGCATCTCAGATGCCCGTGAGCCCGCCGGTGCACATGAGCGTCTGGCCGCTCACGTAGTCCGACTCGGGCGCGCACAGCAGGTACACCGCGCCGGCGGCTTCTTCGGGTGTGCCGCCGCGGCCCAGCGGGATCGACTGTTCCATCATCGCCAGCAGCCCCGGGTTGACGCCCACCTTGATCTCGCGCCCTTCGATGTTCGCCGTGGTGGCCTCGGCCGTGCTGGCCGTGAGCCGCGTCTGGATGAAGCCGAAGGCCACGCAGTTCACCGTGACGTTCATGCGGCCCCACTCCTTGGCCAGCGTCTGCGTCATGCCGACGATGCCGGCCTTGGCGGTCGAGTAGTTGGCCTGGCCCGCATTGCCGAAGAGCCCGGCCACCGACGAGATGTTGACCACCTTGCGCACCACGCGCTGCCCCGCTTCGCCTTCTGTTTTCGCCAGCGCGCGAATCACGGGTTGCGCGGCGCGCAGGATGCGAAAAGGCGCCGTCAGGTGCACGTCGATCATGGCGTACCACTGCTCGTCGGTCATCTTCTGCACCACGCTGTCCCAGGTGTAGCCGGCGTTGTTGACGATGATGTCCAGGCCCTTGAATTCGCTCACCGCCGTGCCGACGAAGCGCTCGGCAAAGTCCGGCGCCGACACGCTGCCGACGCAGGCCACGGCCTGGCCGCCCGCGGCGCGGATGGCCTGCACGGTTTCTTCGGCCGGTTCGGCATCGAGGTCGTTGACGACGATGCGCGCGCCTTCCGACGCGAGCTTGAGTGCGATCGCGCGACCGATGCCGCGGCCCGAGCCGGTGATGAGGGCGACCTTGCCTTCGAGTTTGGGTGCCATGTCTCTTCTCTTTTCTTTCGTTCGTTCAGGGGATTCAGCGCAGCGCCACGAGCGCTTCGCCCGCGATGCGGGGCTGGCCGTACTGGTTGGCGCTGAGCACTTCCACGCGCACGCAGCGCTCACCGTTGTGCTCCAGCTTTTCGACCACGCGGCCGGTGCAGCGCACGGCATGGCCCAGGTGCGTGATGCCCTGGAAGCGCACGTCGAAGCGGCGCAGCTGCGCCTGCGGCACCCACTGCGTGAGCAGACGGCCGAGCCAGGCCATGCCCAGCATGCCCTGCGCAAACACGTCGGGCATGCCGGCCTTGCGCGCGAAATCGGTGTCGATGTGGATCGGGTTGTGGTCGCCCGAGGCGCCCGCGAACAGCGCGAGCGTGGTGCGGTTGACCGGCGCAAGCTGCAAGGCGGGAAGCTCGTCGCCGATCTGGATGCTGTCGTAGGTGGGATGGGTCATCGTGCGTTCCTTCTTCAGTGGCGGCACACGATCACCGTGCGCAATTCGGCCACGAGTTCGTCGCGCTGGTTGGTGGCGCGCGAGGTCTTCACCACGAATTCGAGCGCGCCGTTCTTCTTGTCGTGGATGTCGCTGATGGTGGAGCGCACCGTCACCGTGTCGCCCACACAGGCCGGCCGGTGGTATTCAAAGCTCTGCTCGCCGTGCAGCAGCTTCGACAGCGGAATCTGCAGGTCGTCGAGCATCTGGCCCGACGCGCCCGAGTCCAGCTCGGCCGCGAACAGGAAGGTCGGCGGCGCGGGCAGGTCGGGGTAGCCGGCATCGCGCGCGGCGGCGGCATCGGTGTAGACCGGGTCGGTCTCGCCGATGGCCTTGGCGAAGAACTGCAGCCGGGTGCGCTCGATGGGCAGCACCGAAGCGGGCAGCTCGTGGCCGATCCATTTCTTGTCGATCATGTTCTGCCTTTTTTCAGACGCGTTCGTACAGCGTGACCACGCAGGCGCCGCCCAAACCCAGGTTGTGCTGCAGCGCCATGCGCGCGCCTTCGACCTGCCGTTTGTCGGCCGTGCCGCGCAGCTGCTGGACCAGTTCCGTGCATTGCGCAAGACCCGTGGCGCCCAACGGGTGGCCCTTCGACAGCAGGCCGCCCGACGGGTTGGTCACCACCTTGCCGCCGTAGGTGTTGTCGCCATCGACCACGAACTTCTCCGCGCCGCCGACCGGGCACAGGCCCAGCGCTTCGTAACTGATGAGTTCGTTGTGCGCAAAGCAGTCGTGCAGCTCGACCACGTCGATGTCCTGCGGGCCGACACCGGCTGCGTCGTACACCTTCTGCGCGGCTTCCTGCGCCATGCTGAAGCCGACCACCTCGCGCATGTCGCGGCTCTCGAAGGTGATGGCGCGGTCGGTGGTCATGGCCTGCGCCTTGATGCGCACGCTGCGGTCCAGGCCGTGGCGCTCGGCGAAACGCGGCGAGCAGACGATGGCCGCAGCCGCACCGCAGGTCGGCGGGCAGGCCATGAGCCGCGTCATCACGCCGGGCCACATGACGGGCGCGGCCATCACCTCGTCTTCGGTGACGACGGTGCGAAACAGCGCCACCGGGTTGTTCGATGCATGGCGGCTGGCCTTGGCGCGGATCTTCGCGAAGGTCGACATCTGCGTGCCGTACTGCTGCATGTGCGCGAGCCCCGCGCCGCCGAAGTAGCGCAGCGCCAGCGGCACCTGCTCGTTGCCGACCAGCTCGTCGGTGATCGACTCGAAGTGGTCGAACGGACTCGGGCGGTCGTTGAACACCGCGCCCAATGCGCCGGGGCTCATGTGCTCGAAGCCGAGCGCCAGCACGCAGTCGGCCGCGCCGCTGGCCACGGCCTGGCGCGCAAGGAACAGCGCGGTCGAGCCGGTGGAGCAGTTGTTGTTGACGTTGACGACCGGAATGCCGGTCATGCCCACTTCGTAGAGCGCGCGCTGGCCGGCGGTCGAGTCGCCGTACACGTAGCCGACGTAGGCCTGCTGCACCAGCTCGTAGCCGATGCCGGCGTCTTTCAATGCGGCATTGGTCGCGTGCGCGGCCATCTGCGGGTAGGGCTGGTTCGCGCCCGGCTTGGTGAAGGGGATCATGCCGACACCGACGACGTAGACATCCTGGCTCATGAGCGTCTCCTGAAATGAAGTGAATGAAGAAGAAAAAATGGTGGGCAGTGCTCAGGCTACGCTTCGTTGGCGGTCTTGCCAAAACGGTTCGCGCAGCCGGGTCTTGAGCACCTTGCCCGCACCCGAGAGCGGCAGCGCCTCGACCAGCGCCACGCTGCGCGGGCACTTGTAGTTCGCGATCAGCGTCTTGCAATGCGCGATGAGCACATCGGCCGCCAGCTGCTGGCCCGGCTTGAGCACGAGCACCGCATGCACGGTCTCGCCCCACTCCTCGCTCGGGATGCCGATGACGGCGCAGGCGGCCACGGCCGGGTGCTGGTTGATGGCGTTCTCGACCTCGGCCGAGTAGATGTTCTCGCCGCCGCTGATGATCATGTCCTTCAGGCGATCGACCACGAAGATGTAGCCGTCGTCGTCCATGTACGCGCCGTCGCCGGTGTGCATCCAGCCGCCGCGCACGGCCGCGGCCGTTTGCGCGGGCTGGTTCCAGTAGCCCTGCATCACGTTGGGGCCGCGCACCGCGACCTCGCCGACGGTGCCGCGCGGCACTTCGACGCCCTCGCCATCGACGATGCGCACCTCGGTGCAGTAGCTCGCGCGGCCGGCCGAGCGCAGCTTGCCCCGTCGCTGGCCTTCGGGCGTGTGGTTGCGCGCGGGGTTGAGGGTGGCCAGCGGCGACAGCTCGGTCATGCCGTAGGCCTGCACGAAGTCCACGCCCGGGAAGGCGTCCATCGCGCGGTTCAGCACCGCCTCGGCGATCGGCGAGGCGCCGTAGGTGATGCACTTCAGGCTGCTCAGGTCGCGCGGCTCGCGCATCGCCGGATGGTCGACCAGCATCTGGATCATGGTCGGCACCAGCAGCACGTGCGTGACGCGGTCTTGCGCGATGGCGTTCAGCACCGCCTCGGGGCTGAAGGCCGGAATGATCGCGTGCGTGTTGCCCTCGAGCCAGTGCGGTGCGGAGATGCCCATGTCGGCCAGGTGGAACATCGGCGCGGCATGCAAGTAGCAGCCGTCGGGCGCAGCCAGGCCTTCGGCATGCAGGGCCAGCCCCGAGCTGCCCATGTTGGTGTGGCTCAGCATCACGCCCTTGGGAAAGCCCGTGGTGCCGCCGGTGTAGAAGATGCCGGCCAGGTCTTCGCCGCGGCGGCCCACATCGGGCACGGGCGAGGCGGCCTCCAGCAGTGCCTCGTAGCCGTGCATGCCGGGCGGCGTAGGGCCGTCGCCGCAGTAGATCACCTCGCGCAGGCTGGTCGCCTGCCCGCGCATCTGCTCGACCACCGCGCGGAAGGTGTCGTCCACCAGCAGCAGCGAGGAGCCCGAGTCTTCGAGCGAGTACAGGATTTCGGCGGCCGACCAGCGGATGTTGCAGGGGTTGAGCACGCCGCCGCCCCAGGGCACGGCCATCTGGTATTCGAGGTAGCGCGCCGAGTTGAGCGCCAGCATCGCCACGCGGTCGCCCGCCTGCATGCCGAGCCCCTGCAGGGCGCCCGCGAGGCGCGCGACCCGCTCGGCATAGGCGCGAAAGCTCAGGGTGCGGCCGGCGGCGCGCACGGCGATCCGGTCGGGGTGCTGCTGCACGCTGCGGTGCAGCGACTGGGTCTGGTACATGGCGGTTGTCTCCGTTCGGTTCTTGTGTGGACGCATGGTAGAAACCGCGCCGTGCCGCGGCGATTGCGCTTCGCATCGCCTGCATGGCAGAAAACCTCAATCGACACCCACACCGCTCTCGGGTCTGATTCGCTCACCCATGCTGCAACCGCCCGTCACCATCCCGATCGTGTTCGTCCAGGGCATGCTCTCGGGCGTGCGCGCGCGTGGGGACGATGCCCCGATCTGCATCGACACCGCGCTGCAGGATGCCGGCATTGCTCCCGCCCTGCTCGATGCGCCGGGCGCGCGTGTCACGGCCGAGCAGTACGTGGCGCTGTTCGCGCTGCTGATGGAGCGGCTGGACGACGAGGCCCTGTGCTTCCTGTCGCGCCGCCTGCGTCGGGGCAGCTTCGCGCTCATGACGCGCGCCACTTTGGGCGCGCCCACGCTCGAGGTGGCGCTGCGGCGCGTGGCCCGCACCTTCAGCCTGCTGCAGGACGACCTCGAGATGGTGCTGCTGCGCGAAGGCGCGCTCGCGGGCTTCGGCCTGCGGGTGCAGGGCATGCCGAGCGCGCCGCTGAACTTTTTGCACGAGCTGATGCTGCGCGTGTACTGGCGGCTCTTTGCCTGGCTGCACGGCGGGCGGCTGACGGCGCGCCGCTTCGACTTCGGCTTCGAGCAGCCGCCCTACGCGGCCGGGTACAGCAAGGTGTTTCCCGCGCCGCTGCAGTTCGGTCAGCCGCTCTCGGCCGTGTGGTTCGACGCGAGCGCACTGGCCACGCCGATCCACCGCGACGCACGCGCCATGCGCGACTTTCTGGCCGCCGCGCCGGCCCATGTGATCCTGCCGCCGCTGGGCGAACTGGCCGTGAGCGCGCGCGTTCGCACCGTGCTGCAACAGCACCGCCCGGCCTGGACCGACCTGGCCACGGCCGCGCGCAGCCTGCACATGTCGGTGAGCACGCTGCAGCGCCACCTGGCGACCGAGGGCACCTCGTTCCAGTCGCTCAAGGACCAGCTGCGGCGCGACGTGGCCATCGTGCGCCTGAACACCAGCACCGTGCCGCTGGCGGTGCTGGCCGAGGAGCTGGGCTTTTCGGACAGCGCGGCGTTCCAGCGTGCCTTCAAGACCTGGACCGGCGGCGCGCCGGGGTCGTATCGAAGGCGGCCGGGACCGGATCCGGAGGCCTGAGTTTTCAGACACTCCTGAAACTACAGCCATCTCGCGCGACAATCCGCCGCATGGCTTCCGCACCCGAACTCCCTCCCCTCAACCGCCAGTTCGTCGCCCATTTCGGCGAAATGGGCAGCAAGTGGGGCATCAACCGCACCGTCGGCCAGATCTATGCGCTGATCTTCCTGTCGGAGCGCGCGCTCAATGCCGACGAGATTGCCGAACTGCTGGAGTTCTCGCGCTCCAACGTGAGCATGGGCTTGAAAGAGTTGCAGGCCTGGCGCCTCGTGCACCTGCGCCACCACGCAGGCGACCGGCGCGAGTACTTCGAGGCGCCGAAGGACGTGTGGGAAATCTTCCGCGTGCTGGCCGAAGAGCGCCGCCGCCGCGAGATCGAGCCCACGCTCTCGATGCTGCGCAACGCGCTGCTCGAGTCGCCCACGAGCGACGCCGAGCGCCACGCACAGGCCCGGATGCGCGAGATGCACGACCTGATCGACCGGCTGATGAAGTGGTTCGACGACGTGCAGCGCCTGGCACCCGAAACCGCCATGCAGCTTATGGGCATGGGCGCGACAGTGACGAAGGTGCTGACGCTGAAAGACCGCCTCACGGGCGGTGCGTCGAAGAAGAGCAAGGGCCCCGCGGACAAGGACTGATCCGCGAGGTGAAGGGCTACACCTTCACAACCGTTCCTGCCCCTGCGGTGGTTCCGGCATGCCGAGCTTTTCCTTGCGGATGGCCTCGTCGTCCATGAGTTCGTACCACATGGCGTTGAGCACGGCGAAGGCGGCTGCCAGCGGCAGGCCGAGGATCCAGGCGAAGTACCACATATCTTTTTCCTTCCCGTTTCAGTAGGCGTGTCCGCTCTCGTCGCGGATGGCTTGCTCGTCGACCTTGCCCCACAGCACGTGATAGACCCAGGTGGTGTAGCCGATGATGATCGGGATGAAGATCACGGTGACCACCAGCATGATGAACAGCGTCAGGTGGCTCGACGATGAATCCCACACCGTGAGGCTGGCGCGCGGGTCGATCGACGAAGGCAGGATGAACGGGAACATCGACGCGCCCACGCTGAGGATGATGCCGGCGATGCCCAGCGCCGCCGTGAGCAGCGCCAGCCCTGGCCGACGCAGCACCAGCCCGAGCAATGCACCCAGCGTGCCGACGAAGCCCGCCACCGGCGCAGCAATGGTCCAGGGGTGCGCCGCGTAGTTGCCCATCCAGGCGCCGGCATGCAGCTCGACGGTCTTGAGCATCGGGTTCGACGGGCCCACGGTGTCGACCACGCTGCTGATGCGAAAGCCCCCGATGCCCATCGCCAGCCACACGCCGGCCAGTGCGTAGAACACGAGCGTGAGCACGGCCGCGACCATGCCGTAGCGGCGCGCGCGCTCGGCCACCGGGCCTTCGGTCTTGAGCAGCAGCCACGCCGAGCCGTGCATCACCAGCATCGCCACCGACACCAATCCGCAGAGGATGGCGAAGGGGTTCAGCAGGCCGAAGAAACCGCCGTCGTAGAAGATGTGCATGTCGGCGCCGAAGCGGAACGGCACGCCCTGCAGCACGTTGCCCACGGCCACGCCGCTGATCAGCGCGGGCACGAAGCCGCTGAAGAACAGCACGCCGTCCCAGCGCGCGCGCCACTGCGGCGACTCGCGCTTGCTGCGGAACTTGAAGGCCACCGGCCGCAGGATGAGCGCCGACAGGATCACGAACATCGCCAGGTAGAAGCCCGAGAACGACACGGCGTACAGCTGCGGCCAGGCCGCGAAGACGGCCCCGCCGCCCAGGATCAGCCAGACCTGGTTGCCTTCCCACACCGGGCCCACGCTGTTGATGACGACGCGGCGCTCGATGTCGTTGCGGGCCGCGAACGGCAGCAGCATGCCGGCGCCGAGGTCGAAGCCGTCGGTCACCGCGAAGCCGACCAGCAGCACGCCGATCAGCAGCCACCAGATGAAGCGCAGGGTGTCGTAGTCGAGAAGTGTGTGGAGGATCATGCGGCGCTCCCGGTCGAGGCAGAAGAGGAAGGCACGGCGGCGCGCGCCGGCGGAATGTGCGAGCGGGCATCGCCCTCGGTGGGCGCGTGCTCGGTCTGGGGGCCCTTCTGGATGGCCTTGAGCATCAGCTTCATCTCGATGATGAGCAGCGTCGTGTAGATCGCGATGAAGCCCGCGAGCGTGATCAGCAAGGTCGTCACGCCCAGGTTCGACACGGCCACCGCGGTCGGCAGCACGCCTTCGATCACCCAGGGCTGGCGCCCGTATTCCGCCACCAGCCAGCCGGACTCGATGGCGATCCACGGCAGCGGAATCGCCCACACCGCGACCTTGAGCAACCAGCGGTGGCGGTCGAGCGCGCGGCGCGCCGACAGCACGAAGAAGGTGCCGGTCAGCAGGATCAACAGCATGCCGATGCCCACCATCACGCGGAACAGCCAGAACAGCGGCGCCACCTGCGGCACGGTGTCCCATGCGGCCTTGGCGATCTGCTCGTCGGTGGCTTGGCGCGGATCGTCCACGTAGCGCTTGAGCAGCAGCGCGTAGCCCATGTTGATGCCGTTCTCTTCAAAGTCGCCGCGCACGCCCTGCGTGACCTTGTCGGCACCGCCGGCCTCGCGGATCTTCTGCAGCGCGTCGTAGGCCTTCAGGCCCTCGCGGATGCGGGCCTCGGCGCGCTTCACGAGCTCGTCGATCCCGGGCATCACGGTGTTGAGCGAGCGCGTGCCGATGAGGCCCATCACCGCCGGGATGTGAATGGCGTAGTGCGTCTCGCGCGCCTTCTGGTCGGGGAAGCCGATCACGGTGAAGGCGGCGGGCGCGGGCTGCGTTTCCCACATGCCTTCGATGGCGGCCAGCTTCATCTTCTGGTGTTCGCCCGAGAGGTAGCCGCTCTCGTCGCCGAGCACCGCCACCGACAGCGCGGCGGCGAGGCCGAACGACGCGGCCACGGTCATCGATCGCTTGGCCAGTTCGATGTGGCGGCCCTTGAGCAGGTACCACGCCGACACGCCGAGCACGAACACCGCGGCGCACACGTAGCCCGCCGACACGGTGTGCACGAACTTGGCCTGCGCCACGGGGTTGGTCAGCACGGCGGCGAAGTCGGTCACCTCCATGCGCATGGTCGCGGGGTTGAAGGCCGCGCCCACGGGGTTCTGCATCCAGCCGTTGGCGATGAGGATCCACAGCGCCGAGAAGTTGGAGCCGATGGCCACGGCCCAGGTGGCCGTGAGGTGGCCCACCTTGGAGAGCTTGTCCCAGCCGAAGAAGAACAGGCCCACGAAGGTCGCTTCCATGAAGAAGGCCATGAGCCCTTCGATGGCCAGCGGCGCGCCGAAGATGTCGCCGACGTAGTGGCTGTAGTAGCTCCAGTTCATGCCGAACTGGAACTCCATCACGATGCCTGTGGCCACGCCCATCGCGAAGTTGATGCCGAACAGCACGCCCCAGAACTTGGTCATGTCGCGCCAGATGACGCGCCCGGTCATCACGTAGACCGTCTCCATGATGGCCAGGATGATCGACAGTCCGAGCGTCAACGGCACGAACAGGAAGTGGTACAGCGCCGTGACGGCGAACTGCAGGCGCGAGAGCGCGACGATGTCAAGGTCCATGGGGCTTCCTTTGTGTGTTCTGTGTTCGGTCGGTATCGGCTCGGGTCAATCGGGTCGCAGGCCGCGCAGCGCGGCCTCGAACGCGTCGGTGCCACGGCGCAGGTCGGCCACGATGCGGCCCCGCGCCATGCACACGAGGCGGTCGGCCAGCGCGGCTTCGCGGCGCAGGTGCGTGGCGATCAGCAACGTGCGCGCGCCGGCCTGCTGCGCCAGGCGCTGCAGCACGTCGTGTGCGGTGGCGGCATCAAGCGCCTCGGTGGGTTCGTCGAGCAGCCACAGCGGCACGGGCCGCAGCAGCAGACGCGCGAGCGCGAGCCGGCGCGACTGCCCGCCCGAGAGGCCCAGGCCGCCTTCGCCCAGGCGCGTGTCGAGCCCGGTGGCCAGCGCGCGCACATCGGCGTCGAGGCCGGCGGCGTGCAGCACGGTCCACAGGTGCTCGTCGCTGGCGTGGGGATCGGCGAGGCGCAGGTTGTCGCGCAGGCTGTCCTGGAAGAGTTCTGTGCGCTGGGTCAGCAGGCAGGCCGGTTGCGCCTGCACGTGGCCGGCGCGCGGCGTGAGATCACCGGCGATCACTGAGAGCAGCGTGGACTTGCCTGCGCCGCTGGCGCCGACCAGTGCAACGCGCTCGCCATCGTTCAGATGCAGCGACACGCTGCTGAGCACTTCGACAAGGCTGCCGGGGTGGACGACGGTGAGCTGGTCGACCTGCACCGCTGCCGTTCGCTCGATGTGGGAGGGACGCGCCCCCTCCTCCACCGACGGGTCCAGCCGCGGCGCCAGCCGGCGCACCGCCAGCCACGTGCGTCCTGCATCGAGCGCGCCACGCCTCAGCGCCGCGAAGGGTTCAGTGGCGGTGAGCGCGATCAGCAAGGCAAGCGCTGCGCCGGGTGCGCCGATCACGCCTTCGCTCACCAGTGCGCCGACGGCCAGCAACACGCCGACCAGCGTCAGGGTGCCGGCGCTGCCGTAAGCAAACCCAGCCGCAGCTTCGAGCTTGTTCAGCGCAAGGTCGGCCTGCGCGAGGTGCGCGTCGGCATTCATCAGCGCGGCGCGCTGGGCGTCGAGCCGGCCCGCCATCGCGAGGTCGGCCTGGCCTGCGACCAGATCGACGGCCCGCGCGCGCAACGCCTCGACGGCATGGGCACGCTGCCGCGCCGGCCGCCGCGCACGCCGTGCGATGACGTACGCCAGGCCCCAGCCGATGGCGCAAAGCCAGAGCGCGATCGCCACGCCCATCCCCACATGCATGAAGCCGAGCACGATGCCCGCCAGCAGCGCCGCACCCGCTGCGGCAGCGGCGGGGACGAACAGGCGCAGGTACAGCGACTC
Organism: Variovorax paradoxus; assembly: GCF_009498455.1. Lineage (NCBI taxonomy): Bacteria > Pseudomonadati > Pseudomonadota > Betaproteobacteria > Burkholderiales > Comamonadaceae > Variovorax > Variovorax paradoxus. The sequence goes on from NZ_CP045644.1 coordinate 6,172,307, forward strand.
CAGCGCATCGATGTCGGACGTGAGGCGGAACAGCAGCCGCGCCGGCCGCATCAGCAGATCGCGCGCGGCCTCGGGACGGGCCCAGCCGCGAAACAGCCGCACACGCAACTCGGCGAGCACGGCGAAGGTGGCGTCGTGCGTGACGAGCCGCTCGCCGTAGCGCGAGCCCGTGCGTCCGAGCGCCAGCAGCCGGATGCCGGCCGACGGCATGAAGACATCGAAGGTGAAGGCCGTGGCCGCGTGCAGGCCCGCGAGCGCGGTCGCGGTGATGAACCAACCCGACAGGCCCAGCAGCGCCATGCCCGCGAGCACGGTCACGGCAGCCAGAAGGCAGCCCAGCAGCAAGGCACGCGGCTGCGTCGCGAGGAAGGGACGCAGCACGAGGCGCAGGTCGCGCCAGCGGGGGGAACGGGTTGCGCGGTTGCTCATGCGGCCTTCTCCACCCGCGGCTGCGGGCCGAGGCTCACGGTGCGGTCCATGCGCGCGGCCAGCACCGGGTCGTGGGTCGAGACGATCAGCGTGCGGCCGCGGGCGAGCGTCACCAGCGCATCGGCCACGCGCGCGGCGGTGGCGGTGTCGAGGTGGGCCGTGGGCTCGTCGGCCAGGATCAGGTCGGCATGCGGATGCACCGCGACGCGCGCCAGCGCCAGCCGCACGGCCTCGCCGCCCGACAGGCCGCTGCCGCCCTCGCCCAGCGCGGTGCCGGGATGGGCCTGCGCCACGTCGTCGAGCGCCGCGAAACGCATCGCCTCGGCGACCTCGGGCGCGCCGATGTCGGCACGGCCCAGCGCCACATTGGCTTCGACCGAGCCGGCGAAGACGTGCGGCTTCTGCCCCATCCACGCCGTGCGCTGGCGCAGTGCTGCGGCCGTGTGTTCCGTGAGCGGCACGCCGCCGATGGCGATCTCGCCATGCGTGACCGGCATCAGCCCCGCGAGCAGCGAGAGCAGCGCGGTCTTGCCCGATCCGCTGGGGCCGGTCAGCGCGATGTGCTCGCCGGCGCCGATGCGCAGCTCGTAGCCGTCGAAGAGCGCCGTCGACTCGCCGGGCCAGGAGAAATGCAGCGCGTGGACCGTCACGGCCGGTGCGGCGCCCGCGCCGGCGGCACCGGTGGCCGCGCGCGTGACCGCGACGCCTGCGCCGGGCAACGGCAGTGCGCCGCGTTGCAGGTCGTCGAGCGCCTGCAGCGCCGCCTCGCCCGCCGCGCGGTCGTGCCACACCGCCGACAGCTCGCGCAGCGGCTCGAAGAACGCCGGCGCCAGCAACAGCACGAACAGGCCTTCGCCCAAACTGAGCTGCTGGCCCCACGCGCCGAAGCCGAGCGAACCCAGCAGATGGAAGCCAACGTAGACCGCGACCAGCGCCACCCCCAGCGCGGAGAACAGCTCCAGCACCGCCGACGACAGGAACGCGATGCGCAACACCGCCATCGTGCGTTGGCGCAGCGACTGCGCGGAGGCACCGAGCCGGTCGGCCGTGGCATCGACGGCGTCGAGCGCGCGCAGCGTGGCGAGGCCGCGCAGGCGGTCGAGCAGGAAGGCGTTCATGCCGCCCATCTCGACCATCTGCGCCTCGCTGGCCGCCTTGGCGCGCCAGCCGACGATGGCCATGAAGATCGGGATCAGCGGCGCCGCCATCAGCAGCACCAGCGCCGCGGCCCACGAGAACCAGGCGACGGCAGCGAGAAGGAACAGCGGCACCACCGTCGCACGCCAGCGCGCGGGCTGGTAGCGCATGAGGTACGGCACCAGCGCCTCGGCCTGTTCGGCGAGCACGCTGGCCGCAAGGCCGGAGGGCGCGCGTTCACGGTCGAGCGGCGAGCCGGCCGCCAGCGCGGCTGCGGTCTGCGCGCGCAAAGTGGTCAGTTGCGCCCGCGCGCGGCCGAAGGTGCGGCGCACGCCCCAAGCTTCGCAGCCCGCGCGCAGCAGACCGAGCAAGAGGATGCCCAGCGCTGGCCCCAGCACGGCCGCCATGCCGTCGCCGCTTGCCAGCCCCTGGACCGCCATCGCCAGCAACGCCGCCTGCGGCAACCACGCGAGCGCGGCGGCGCCTTGCACCACGCTGCCGATGTCGGGCGACGTGAAAGCCTTCAGCGGCGACCGTGGCGGCGTTTTTTCCGTCATTCCTTGAGTTTGTGTATTTTCAGTATTTCCTGAAAGTTTCACAATCATACACACGACAAGCACTTGGCGCAGACTGCCCGCTCTGAGGCCCCAAGGCAACAGATTTGCAAAGATTTGGAAAGGAAAATGTCCGCGTCCGAGCGGGCGCGGCACGCTTCAGTACGACACGATGAGGCCGCTGACGAGCAATGCGGCAAAAAGTGTGCATACGCTGCGCAGCGAGGCCGGCCGGGCTTCGACCTCCCGGTACAGCAGCACCGCGGCGCCCACCGACAGGCCGAAGGTCGCGACCATGCCGAGCAGATCGACCCACGGCCCGTGCGGCCCCAGCGCCGCCACCAGCGCATTCACGGCGAGCAGCACGGGGAAATGGATCAGGAACAGCGAATAAGAAATGCGGCCCAGCTGCTGCAGCGGCACGGCAGCTGCGGGCCAGTGCGCGGGCGACAGCCATTGCCGGCGTTGCGCCACGGCGATGAGCAGCGCGGTGACCAGCGCGATGGCGATGCGGCTGCGCCAATCGATCATGAGCGCGCCCACGCCGACCAGCGCCAGCAGCGCGACGGCGCCGTGCCAGGTGCTGGCGCGCGTGGCACGGCCGACCCAGAAGGCCAGCATGCCGAGCCCGTAGGCGCCGAAGAAATAGAACGCCGTCTCGTCCAGCCGCGCGTGCCGGTTGAACAGCGCGAGCGAAGCCACCGCCACGAGGAACACCAGCGCCACGGGCGCCCAACGCGCGACCGAGGTGGGCTGGCGCAGCACGGCGGGCAACCCGACCAGCGCGAGCGCCAGCGCGAACAGCTGGAAGTCGATGGCCACGTACCAGACACCGGTCGACAGCGACTCGTAATTCAGCAGGTCCTGCAGCAGCAGGCCGTGGGCCAGCATCTGGCCGAGGCCCGGCTCGGCCGGCACCACCTCTTCACCGAGCCATGGCCGTGCCACCTCGGCCACCAGCACGCACACCGTGAGCGCCGCGAGGTACGGCATGACCAGCCGGCCATAGCGCTGGAAGAGCCTGGACAGTGGCCGGTCCGCCCGAAGCATGCCGTCGGGCGCGAGGCTCGCCGCGGCGAGAAAGCCGGCGATCACGAGGAACACCTGCACCGCGAGCCGGCCATCGTCCGCCAGCCAGCCGAAGAAATTGGGCGCGAGCACCTGCGCGCCGGCCGGCATCGGGCCATAGCGCGCGAGGTGGTGCCCGACGATCAGCGCACAGGCCAGGCCCTTGACCACGTCGAGCAGCGGCATGCGCGCCTGCCGCGCCGTCGCGGGCGCCCCGCTGACCGCGACGGTCGCTGCCGTTGCGTGCGAACCGCTCAAAGCGCCAATCGCTGTCGTGCTTCCTGGTACTCGCGCTTGAGCTTCTCGATGAAGGCGCCTGCGCTCGCCACTTCGGTGATCGCGCCAATGCCCTGGCCCGAGCCCCAGATGTCTTTCCAGGCCTTGGCCTTGCTGCCCTCGCCGCCGCCGAAGTTCATGGTCGTCACGTCGCCTTCGGGCAGGTTGGCCGGGTCCATGCCGGCCTTGACGATGCTGGGCGCGAGGTAGTTGCCGTGCACGCCGGTGAACAGGCTCGAATAGACGATGTCGTCCGAGTTGCCGTCCACGATGGCCTGCTTGTACTCGTCGCTCGCGCGCGCTTCTTCGGTCGCGATGAAGGCGGTGCCGATGTAGGCGAAGTCGGCGCCCATGGCCTGCGCCGCGAGCACCGCGCCGCCGGAGGCGATGGAGCCCGACAGCGCGATCGGGCCGTCGAACCACTGGCGGATTTCCTGCACCAGCGCGAACGGGCTCTTCACGCCCGCATGGCCGCCGGCACCGGCCGCCACGGCGATGATGCCGTCGGCGCCCTTCTCGATCGCCTTCTGCGCGAACTTGTTGTTGATGATGTCGTGCAGCGTCACGCCGCCGTAGCTGTGCACCGCGTCGTTCACGTCGGTGCGCGCGCCCAGCGAGGTGATGACGATCGGCACCTTGTACTTCACGACCATCTCCATGTCGTGCTCCAGGCGGTCGTTGCTCTTGTGCACGATCTGGTTGATGGCGAAGGGCGCGGCCGGCTTGTCGGGGTTGGCCTTGTTGTAGGCCGCGAGCTCTTCGGTGATCTCGATCAGCCACTCTTCGAGTTGCGCGGCCGGGCGGGCGTTGAGCGCCGGCATCGAGCCGACCACGCCGGCCTTGCATTGCGCGATCACGAGCTTGGGGTTGCTGATGATGAACAGCGGCGAGCCGATGATCGGCAGCGGCAGGTTCGCCAGGACAGAAGGCAGCTTGGACATGTCGTCTCCGGGAAGGGGTTCGGTTTTATAAGAGCAAGGGGCCGCTGCCGCCCGTCAGGTGGGCGACAGCGGCAGGCGCGTCAGAACGCGTCGAGCGCCAGCGCCGTGACGCTGTCGGCGCCTTCGACGATGCTGTCGCGAATGCCCGGCACCTTGTTCAGGATGTGCTCGGCGTAGAAGCGCGCGGTGGCGATCTTGGCCTGCATGAAGGCGACGTCGACGTTGTGCGAGGCCTGGTCCTGCGCCACGATGAGCGAACGCGCGAGCTGCCAGCCGGCCACGAGGTTGCCCGCGAGCATGAGGTACGGCACGCTGCCCGAGAACACGGCATTCGGCGAAGCCTTGGTCTGGCCGGCGACGAAGTCGACCACGTCGATGAACGCCAGGCGCGCGGCGGTCAGGCGCTTGAGGACGGCTGCGGCCGCAGCGCTGTCGCTCTTGGCGAGCTCGGCTTCGGTCTTCTCGATCTGCGCGGCAATCGCCTTGGCCGTCTGGCCGCCGTCGCGCGCGGTCTTGCGGCCCACGAGGTCGTTGGCCTGGATCGCGGTGGTGCCTTCGTAGATCGTCAGGATCTTCGCGTCGCGGTAGTACTGCGCCGCGCCCGTCTCCTCGATGAATCCCATGCCGCCGTGCACCTGCACGCCCAGCGAGGTCACTTCGAGGCTCATCTCGGTGCTGTAGCCCTTCACGAGCGGCACCATGAATTCGTAGAAGGCCTGGTTCTGCTTGCGCGCGTCGGCATCGGGATGGTGGTGCGCGGCGTCGTACGCAGCGGCGGCCACCGAGGCCATCGCGCGGCAGCCTTCGGTGTAGGCACGCATCGTCATCAGCATGCGTTTCACGTCCGGGTGATGAATGATGGGCGCGCTGGCGTTGATCGAGCCATCGACGGGGCGGCTCTGCACGCGGTCTTTCGCGTAGGCCACGGCGTGCTGGTAGGCACGCTCGGCAATCGCGATGCCCTGCATGCCGACGGCGTAGCGGGCCGAGTTCATCATGATGAACATGTACTCGAGGCCGCGGTTCTCCTGGCCCACGAGATAGCCGACGGCGCCGCCGTGGTCGCCGTACTGCAGCACGGCGGTCGGCGAAGCCTTGATGCCCATCTTGTGCTCGATGCTCACGCAGTGCACGTCGTTGCGTGCTCCGAGCGAACCGTCGGCGTCGACCATGAACTTCGGCACCACGAACAGGCTGATGCCCTTCACGCCTTCAGGCGCGCCGGTCACGCGGGCCAGCACGAGGTGCACGATGTTCTCGGCCATGTCGTGCTCACCGTAGGTGATGAAGATCTTGGTGCCGAACACCTTGTAGGTGCCGTCGGGCTGCGGCTCGGCGCGGCTGCGCACCATGGCCAGGTCGCTGCCGGCCTGCGGCTCGGTGAGGTTCATCGTGCCGGTCCACTGGCCGCTCACGAGCTTCTCGAGGTAGATGGCCTTGAGCTCGTCGGAGCCGGCGGTGAGCAGCGCCTCGATGGCGCCGTCGCTCAGCAGCGGGCACAGCGCGAAGCTCATGTTGGCCGAGTTGAGCATTTCGCCGCAGGCCGCGCCGATGGTCTTGGGCAGGCCCTGGCCGCCGAAGTCCGCCGGATGCTGCAAGCCTTGCCAGCCGCCCGACACGTACTGCGCGAAGGCGTCCTTGAAGCCCTTGCTGGTGGTGACCTCGCCGTCCTTGAAAGACGAGGGGTTGCGGTCGCCTTCGACGTTCAGCGGCGCCACCACGTCCTGGTTGAAGCGCGCGCACTCTTCGAGCACGGCCTGTGCGGTTTCGAGGCCGGCGTCTTCAAAGCCGGGCAGCTTGGCGATCTCGCCGATGTTGGCCAGGTGCTCGATGTCGAACAGCATGTCCTTGAGGGGGGCGGTGTAGCTCATGTCTCTTCTCTCCAGGGGCCGCGGCGTATGCGGCAGATGTAAAAAAGGCATCGCGAACGATGCCTTCTGGCTCCATGCGCTGAAGCGATCAGAGCGCCTTCACGAGTTCCGGCACGGCCGTGAACAGGTCGGCCACGAGGCCGTAGTCGGCCACCGAGAAGATCGGCGCCTCTTCGTCCTTGTTGATCGCGACGATGACCTTCGAGTCCTTCATGCCGGCCAAGTGCTGGATGGCGCCCGAGATGCCTGCGGCGATGTACAGCTGCGGCGCAACGATCTTGCCGGTCTGGCCCACTTGCCAGTCGTTCGGGGCGTAGCCTGCGTCCACTGCGGCGCGGCTGGCGCCGAGGCCGGCGTTGAGCTTGTCGGCCAGCGGGGCCATCACTTCGGTGAACTTCTCGGCGCTGCCCAGCGCGCGGCCACCGGAGACGATGATCTTGGCGGCGGTCAGTTCGGGGCGCTCGCTCTTCGTGACTTCACGGCCCACGAAGCTGCTCTTGCCGCTGTCTGCAACGCCTTCAGCCGTTTCGATCGCTGCGCTGCCACCGGTGGCGGCTGCGGCGTCGAAGCCGGTCGTACGAACCGTGATCACCTTGGTGGCGTCGGTGCTCTGCACGGTGGCGATCGCGTTGCCGGCGTAGATCGGGCGCTCGAAGGTGTCGGGGCTGTCGACCTTGGTGATGTCGCTGATCTGCGCCACATCGAGCTTGGCGGCCACGCGCGGAGCGACGTTCTTGCCGTTGGCGGTCGAGGGGAACAGGATGTGGCTGTAGTTCGCTGCGATTGCGAGCACTTGAGCAGCGACGTTCTCGGCGAGGTTTTCAGCGAGGCTCGGGCTGTCGGCAGCGATGACCTTGGACACGCCGGCGATCTGCGCGGCGGCCTTGGCGGCTTCGGCGGCGTTGGCACCGGCCACGAGGATGTGGACGTCGCCACCGCAAGCCAGGGCTGCAGTCACGGTGTTGAGGGTGGCCGGCTTGATGCTGGCGTGGTCGTGTTCGGCAATGACGAGTGCGGTCATGTTCGTTTCTTCCTCAGATCACTTTGGCTTCGTTCTTGAGCTTGTCCACCAGGGTGGCAACGTCAGGCACCTTGATGCCTGCACCGCGCTTCGGCGGCTCGCTGACCTTCAGTGTCTTCAGGCGGGGCTTGACGTCCACGCCCAGGTCTTCAGGCTTGAAGACGTCGAGCTGTTTCTTCTTGGCCTTCATGATGTTGGGCAGCGTGACATAGCGCGGCTCGTTCAGGCGCAAGTCGGTCGTGATGACCGCGGGCAGCGTGAGCGTCAGCGTTTCCATGCCGCCGTCGACTTCGCGAGCGACGGTGACCTTGTCGGCTGCGAGCTCGACCTTCGAGGCGAAGGTGGCTTGGGGCAGGTCGGCCAGCGCAGCCAGCATCTGGCCGGTCTGGTTGGCGTCGTCGTCGATCGCTTGCTTGCCGAGGATGATCAGCTGGGGTTGTTCCTTGTCGACCAGCGCTTTCAGCAGCTTGGCAACCGCCAACGGCTGCAGCTCTTCGGTGGTCTCGACCAGGATGCCGCGATCAGCACCGATGGCCATCGCGGTGCGCAGGGTTTCCTGGCACTTGGCGTCACCGCACGAGACGGCGATGACTTCGGTCACGAGGCCCTTTTCCTTCAGCCGCACCGCTTCTTCGACAGCGATCTCGTCGAAGGGGTTCATGCTCATCTTGACGTTGGCAATGTCCACCCCGGTGCCGTCGCTCTTGACGCGCACCTTCACGTTGTAATCGACGACCCGTTTGACAGGCACAAGAACCTTCATTGACTTGACTCCATTGGATTGCAAAAAGGGGGGCTTCGAGAGCAGCCGGCCATTTTAGGACGCCAGCCTTGGCTGCTACTCCATTCTTCTTGTCGGCCTCGAAGGCCGAAAAAAGAACGATCGTGCTTTTCCGTGATTATAAAACAGCGGGAGGCGCTGCGGCCACACCCGCCGGCAAAGATTCCACTCGCAGCACCCGCTGCGGATAGGGAATGTCAATGCGGGCGGCCCGCAGTCCTTCGAGGATGGCGATGTTGATGGCCGAGCGCACGTTGTCCTTGCCCTTGTCAGGGTCGGCGACCCAGAAGTTCAGGCTGAACTCCAGGCCGTCGGGCGCGAAGGTGACGAGGTAGGCCACGGGCGCCGGGTCGGTCATGACGCGCGGCTGGGCCTTGGCGGCGTCGCACAAAATGCCCTGCACCTGCGCCACGTCGCTCTCGTAGCCGACGACGATGTTGGTCGCGATGTTGAACTTGCGGTCGGCCAGCGACAGGTTCTCGACCCGGCTGGTGATGAGCGATTCGTTCGGCACGATGGCCTCGCGCCCGTTGCCCGCGCGAATGAGCGTGTAGCGCGTCTTGATGTCGGTGATGCGACCCTCGAAGGTGTCAACCTTCACGTTGTCGCCGATGCGGATCGAGCGCTCCAGCAGGATCACGAAGCCGCTCACGTAGTTGGCCGCCAGCTTCTGCAGGCCGAAGCCCAGGCCCACGCCGAGCGCACCGCCCAGCACCGACAGCGCCGTGAGGTCGACCCCCACCGCCGACAGCGCAAACAAGAGGCCGATCAGCAGCAAAAAGGCGCGCACCGCATTCGACGCCACCTTGCGCATCGACAGGTCGCTCACGGCCTCGCGCAGGATGCGTTTTTCGATGGTGCTGGCGATCCACAGCGCGACCATCAGCACCAACCCGGCCGACAGCGCGCCCTGGATGATGGTCTGCAGGCTCACGCGGGTCTTGCCGAAGGCCAGCGTGATGTCGTCGAGCTCGGCCAGCACGGGCGGCAGCAGGCCGACGATCCACAGGACGGCGGCGATCCAGGCCAGCCACGAGATCGTGCGTTCGATCAGCCGCACGAGGCTGGAGGTCGGGAACACGGCGCGCAGCACCCGCGCGAACAGCCGGATGACCGCCAGCGACAGGAACACCGGCACGGCGATGCGCAGCACCAGCACCACGGGCAGCACATCGAGCGCCACGCGGCGCGCGATACCGGTGAGCACCAGCGCGAGCAGCGGGAACAGCAGGCCGTCGAAGGTGCGCTCACCGAACCAGATCGAGTCTTTGGGCTGGTCGCGCCCGAACCATTTGCACACGGCCCATGCCACGGCCACGCAGCTCACGAGCACGGCCAGTTCGATGCCCAGGCCGTGCGCGTCGACCTGTTTCAGGCGCAGAAGGAAGTCGTCGAAATTGAAAGTCATCGGTGAAAGAAACATGGCGCCCCGCGGGCGCCGTCTGCGTTAGAGGTCTGCCAGCACGCGGATGTGCGCTTCCACGCTGCGCGCCAGGGCGTCGAGGTGGTAGCCGCCTTCGAGCAGCGAGACGATGCGCCCGCGCGCATGGCGCTTGGCGACATCGCGCACGCGGCCGGTGATCCAGGCGAAGTCGTTTTCGTTGAGGCCGAGCTGACCGAGTTCGTCTTCGCGGTGGGCGTCGAAACCGGCGCTGATGAAGACCATCTGCGGCTTGAAGGCGTCGAGCCGCGGCATCCAGATCGCCTCGACCAGCTCGCGCACGTCCATGCCCTTGGTGTAGGCCGGGATCGGCAGGTTGAGCATGTTCGAGGCCGGGTGCTCGGTGCCGCTGTACGGATAGAACGGATGCTGGAAGAACCCGACCATCAGCACGCGCGGGTCGTTCGACAGGATGTTCTCGGTGCCGTTGCCGTGGTGCACGTCGAAATCGACGATGGCCACGCGGTCCAGGCCGTGCACCTCAAGTGCGTGCCGCGCGGCAATGGCCACGTTGTTGAAGAAGCAGAAGCCCATGGCCTGCTCGCGGCAGGCATGGTGACCCGGCGGTCGCACGGGGCAGAAAGCGTTCTCGACCTCGCCAGCCATCACGGCATCGGTCGCCGCGACGGCGGCACCGGCGGCGCGGCGCGCGGCCAGCAGGGTGAATCGGGTCAGCACGGTGTCGGGGTCGACCTGTGCATGGTCGGGGCCACCAGCGGGGGCGTCGGCCACGAGGCGCTGCTGCAGCTCCTCGAGGTGTTCAACGTGCGCGTGGCTGTGGGCCCGGGTGATCTGTTCCAGCGTGGCCAGGGGCACTTCGCCCCGCGCCAGTGCGTCGCCGACGCCGGTCAAAAGCAACCGGTCTTCGATGGCATCCAGCCGCTCAGGGCATTCGGGATGCCCGTTGCCCATGTCGTGCTTCCAGAAGTCGCGATGCGTGAAGTAGCCTGTCTTGCCCATCTCTCGCCGTGTCTCGTGTCGTCGCGTCTAGACCTCACACGGCATGGGGCCGCAGGGTCTTACGGTATCGTTTGCATATGGATACAAATATGGACGTAGCCGCGAAGCTAGCCTCTTTGCTGAGTCAGCTTAACACGGTGATTGTTGGCAAAGATGCCCAAGTGCGCGACTGCGTGGCCTGTTTGCTGGCCGGCGGACACCTGCTGATCGAGGACGTGCCGGGGGTCGGCAAGACCACCCTGGCGCATGCGCTCTCGCACACTTTCGGCCTTCAGTTCTCGCGCGTGCAGTTCACGGCCGACCTGATGCCGGGCGACCTGTCGGGCGTGGCGATCTACGACCGGGGCCAGCAGGCCTTCGTGTTCCACCCCGGGCCGATCTTTGCGCAGGTGCTTCTGGCCGACGAAATCAACCGCGCCAGCCCCAAGACCCAGAGCGCGCTGCTCGAGGCGATGGAAGAAAAGCAGGTCACGGTCGAGGGCGAGACCCGCCCCCTGCCCTCGCCCTTCTTTGTGATCGCCACGCAGAACCCGCAGGACCAGCTCGGCACCTTCGCGCTGCCCGAGTCGCAGCTCGACCGCTTCCTGATGCGCATCTCGCTGGGCTACCCCGACCGCGCCGCCGAGCGCCAGCTGCTTGCGGGCGCCGACCGCCGCGAGATGCTCGCCGGCCTGCCCGCCCTGTTGACCGCGGGCGAACTCACCGCCCTGCAGCAGCGCGTGCAGCAGGTGCATGCGGCCGAGCCGCTGCTGAACTACCTGCAGGACCTGATCGCCGCGACCCGCTCGGGCCGCTGGTTTTTGCAGGGCCTGTCGCCGCGCGCGGGCATCGCCGTGCTGCGCGCCGCCAAGGCGCAGGCGCTGCTGGCCAACCGCAACTACGTGGCGCCCGACGACATCCAGGCCGTGCTGCCGCAGACGATCGCGCACCGCCTCACGCCCGTGGGCGACGCGGGCCGCGGTGCGGTCGAACAGGTGCGCGCGATGATTGCCGCGGTGCCCTTGCCGTGAACCGTGTCGGCGTCCTGCGCTCGCGCATCGACGGCTGGTTCCTTTCGCGCCGGCCGCCGTCGGACACGCTCGAGCTCACCCAGCGCAACGTCTACATCGTGCCGACGCGCGCCGGCTGGACGCTGGCGGCCACGCTGCTGGTGCTGCTGGTGGCGTCGATCAACTACCAGCTCAACCTGGGCTACCTGCTCACCTTCCTGCTGGCAGGTTGCGTCGCGGTGGGCATGCATGTGTGCCACGCCACGCTGCGCGGGCTGGCGCTGCGCATGGTGCCGCCCGAGGCGCAGTTCGCGGGCGCCGCGGCGGTGTTCCGCGTGGTGCTGCACAACACGCGGCGCAGCGTGCGCTACGGCATCGGCATGGCCGTGCGCGGCAGCGGCCAGTGGGCCTGGACCGACGTGCCGGCCGAAGGCACGTCCACCGTGGAGATCGCCTTCCAGCCCGAGCGGCGCGGCCTGCACCCGGTGCCGCCGCTGACGGCCGAGACGCGCTTTCCGCTCGGCACCTTTCGCGTGTGGACCGTCTGGCGGCCGGCCGCGCAGATGCTCGTGTACCCGACGCCCGAGGCCCATCCGCCGCCGCTGCCGCCGGGCGAACCGCTCTCGGGGCCCGCCGCCGCGTCGGCCGCGATGCGGGCACAGAACGCCGGCGAGTACGACGGCGTGCGCGCCTACCGCCGCGGCGACCCGCTCAAGCTCGTGGTCTGGAAGAAGGCCGCGCGCGCCCAGGCCAACGGCTCCGAAGACCTCGTGAGCCGCGACACGCAGCACACGCAGCGCGAAGAACTCTGGCTCGACGCGCAGGCCGCCGCACTGCCCGACACCGAGGCCCGCCTCTCGCGCCTGTGCGCCTGGGTGCTGATGGCCGACCGGCTCGGCGTCGACTACGGCGTGCGCGTCGCCGGGCGCACCGTGAAGCCGTCGCAGGGCGAAGCGCACCGGCGTGCCTGCCTGGAAGCGCTGGCGCTGTGCGCATGAACGAGGTCGCTGCATGAACCGGGTCGCACGCGAACTCACCGCACTGCCAAGGGACGCACGGGACACGCTGTTCCTGCTCTGCGTCATCGGCCTCATCCTGCTGCCGCAGGTGAACGAACTGCCCTGGTGGTGCTCGGCCATCACGGCCATGGTGCTGCTGTGGCGCGCCTCGCTGGCGGTGCAGGCACGCCCGCTGCCCAGCAAGTGGTGGCGCATCGCGCTGCTGGCGCTGGCGCTGGCCGGCACCTACGCCACCTACCGCACGCTGCTGGGCCGCGACGCGGGCGTGACGCTGGTCGTGTGCCTGCTGGCGCTCAAGACGCTGGAGCTGCGCGCGCGGCGCGACGCCTTCGTGATCTTCTTCCTGGGCTTCTTCGCGATGCTCACGAACTTCTTCTATTCGCAATCGCTGCTCACCGCCTTCACCATGCTGCTGGCGCTGCTGGGCCTGCTGACGGCGCTGGTCAACGCCCACATGCCGGTGGGCCGGCCGCCGCTGATGCAGGCCGCGCGCACGGCCGGCTGGATGGCGCTGGCGGGCGCGCCGGTGATGCTCGCGCTGTTCCTGCTGTTCCCACGCTTCGCGCCGCTGTGGGGCACGCCGAGCGACGCCATGGCCGGACGCAGCGGGCTGTCGAACACGATGCGGGTCGGCACCATCGCCGAACTGGCGCTGGACGGGAGCATCGCGGCGCGCATCAAGTTCGACGACAACCGCGCGCCGCCGCAAAGCCAGCTCTACTTCCGCGGTCCGGTGCTCGCGCAGTTCGACGGACGCGAATGGACGGCGCTGCCGACGTGGGCGCGCAGCGGGCAGTCGGTGTCGAACCTGCGCACACGCGGCGAGCCGGTGCGCTACGAGGTCACGCTCGAAGCCAGCCAGCGCCCGTGGCTGCTCACGCTCGATGCGGCGCCGCGCGCGCCCGCGCTGCCCGGCTACGAGGTCATCGGCACATCCGACCTGCAGTGGTTCGTGAACCGGCCGGTCACCGACCTCGTGCGCTACCGCGCAGAAAGCCATCCGCAGTTCGAAAGCGGCCCGGTCACGCGCACGGGCAGCCGGCTCCAGCCCTACCTGGCGCTGCCGCCCGGCAGCAACCCGCGCACCGCCGAACTCGCCGCCCAGATGCGCGCCGACCCCGCGCTGGCCGGCGCCGATGCACAGGCCTTCGTGCAGGCCGCGCTGCAACGCCTGCGCACCGGCGGCTACACCTACACGCTGGAGCCCGGCGTGTACGGCAACGAGACCGCCGACGAATTCTGGTTCGATCGCAAGGAAGGCTTCTGCGAGCACATCGCCTCGGCCTTCGTGGTGCTGATGCGCAACCTGCAGATTCCGGCGCGCATCGTCACCGGCTACCAGGGCGGCGAACTCAACAACGTCGACAACTACTGGGTCGTGCGCCAGAGCGACGCGCACGCCTGGGCCGAGGTGTGGCAAGAGGGCACGGGCTGGGTGCGCGTCGACCCGACCGGCTCGGTCGCGCCGGGGCGCATCGGGCAGTTCCAGCGCCTCACGGCGCAGCCCGGCCTTTTCGCAGGCGCCATCGGCGTCATGAGCCCGACGCTGGTGCAGAACCTGCGCGCCGCCTGGGAAGCCGTGAACAACGGCTGGAACCAGTGGGTGCTCAACTACACGCAGAGCCGCCAGCTCGACCTGCTCAAGACCCTCGGCTTCAACGCCCCGAGCCTGGAAGACCTGGCCTACGTGCTGCTGTACCTGCTGGTGGCCGCAAGCCTGGCCGGCGCCGGCTGGACGCTGTGGGAACGCAGCCAGCACGACCCGTGGCTGCGGCTGCTGGGCCGCGCCCGTGCGCGCCTGGCGAAGGCCGGCCTGCCGCTGCCCGAGACCGCGCCGCCGCGGCAGATGGCCCAGGCGGCCGACGCCCGCTTCGGCCCCGCTGCGCAGGCCGTGCGCGACTGGCTGCTGAAGCTCGAAGCCCAGCGCTATGCGCCCACCACGCCCGCGTCGCTCGCCGCGCTGCGCGCCGAGTTCCGCCGGCTGCCCTGGCCGCCCACACCGCCGCGCGCCTGACACGCAGGCCACGCGGCTGCAACCACATGTGTCGCCCGAAAGTGCGCATGCGCACGGGCGGCACAATCGTGTCCATGTCACACGCCTTCCCCACGCCCTTGCGCGCCGCAGCGGCCGCCACCGCCCTCCTCGCCGCCTGCGCCGCCTGGCCCACGGGAGCCCTGGCCCAGAAGCCCCAGGCCAATGGCCGCGCCGCCGCCGTCATGCCCGTGCGCGGCAGCGTTCCCTACGCCACGCGCGACGACGCCATGCAGTTTGCCGACGAGGTCGCCAAGCGCCGCAACCTCGACCGCGAATGGGTGCGCGCCACCATCGGCGCCGCGCGCTTCCTGCCCAACGTGCCGCGCCTGATGCTGCCGGGCCCCGTCGGCACCGTGAAGAACTGGCAGACCTACCGCAGCCGCTTCATCGATCCGGTGCGCATCGCGGCCGGCGTGCGCTTCTGGCGCGCCAACGCCGACACGCTCGCGCGCGCCGAAGCCACCTACGGCGTGCCGCCGGAAATCATCGTCGGCATCGTCGGCGTGGAAACCATCTACGGCCGCAACATGGGCAACTTCCGCGTGATCGATGCGCTGGCCACGCTGTCCTTCGACTTCCCGCAGGGCCACCCGCGCGCCGCCGAGCGCATCGCCTTCTTCCGCGGCGAGCTCGAGAGTTTCCTGAGCACCGAAAGCCGCACCGCCGACGACCCACTCACGCCCGTGGGCAGTTACGCCGGCGCCATGGGCATGCCGCAGTTCATGCCCAGCAGCATCGCCAAGTACGCGGTCGACTTCGACGGCGACGGCCGCATCGACCTCGTGAACAACCCGGTCGACGTGATCGGCTCGGTCGCGAGCTACTTCAAGGGCTTCGGCTGGACGCCGGGCATGCCGTCGATCTACCCCGTGCACTTCGAGGAAGCGCGCCTGAAGAAGGCGCTGCTGCTCGCGCCCGACATCCTGCCGACCTTCAGCGCCGACAGCTTCGTCGCCGCGGGCGCCGTGCCCGAAGGCGAAGGCCTGAAGCACAAGGGCCTGCTCGCGCTCATCGAGCTGCAGAACGGCCTCGACGCACCGCCGACCTACGTCGCGGGCACGCGCAACTTCTACGTGATCACGCGCTACAACTGGAGCAGCTACTACGCGATGTCGGTGCTCGACCTCGGGCAGGAAGTCAAGGCCGCGATGGCGCAGTGACTGCCATGACACCGCAGGCGCTGCACGCGAACTGGACCGCAGCCTGGCGCGCGCTCGGGGTGGCCGCGCCCGACGACGCGCTGTGGCTCGAACTGCAGCGCCGCTACAGCGAGCCGCAGCGCCACTACCACACGATGCAGCACCTCGGCGAATGCCTCGCGTGGTTCGACCAGGAACAGGCGCTGGCCGAACACCCCGGCGAAGTGGCGCTGGCGCTGTGGTTCCACGATGCGATCTACGACGTGCAAGCGCGCGACAACGAGGCACGCAGCGCCGACTGGGCACGGCAAGCCCTGCAAGCCGCAGGTGTGGATGCAGTGGCGGCCGATCGCGTCCACGCGCTCGTCATGGCGACGCGCCACGATGCGGTTCCAGAAGGGCGCGACGCAGAGCTGCTCATCGACATCGACCTGTCGATCCTCGGCGCCGGGCGTGCGCGCTTCGACGAGTACGAGCGCCAGGTGCACGCGGAATATGGCTTCGTTCCGGAGGAGATCCGCCTGCCGCGTCGGCGCGCGATCCTCCAGCGCTTCCTCGACCGCCCCGCGATCTACGCCACGCCGCGCCTGCATGCGCTGCTCGAAACACGAGCGCGCGAGAACCTTCAGCGGTCGATCGCAGCGGCCTGATCGGCCGGCACCAGGCGCCACCACTCGGAGCGCGGCGGCACGTCGCCGAATGCTTCCTCCACCACGCCGAACAGCAGGCCATCCGGCCCCGCACCGAGCTGCGACAGCGCCAGCGGACGCGCAGGATCGCGGCACAGCATGAAGCTCGCATCACCCTGCCAGTCGAGGCAGCGGCCGACCTCGGCCAGCATCAGCGCAGGCTGGCTCTGCATGAAGGTGAACGGCATCGGCAGGCCCGCGTCGAGTTGCGCCAGCCCCGCACGCGTGGCCTCCCACGCGCCGCGCTGGCTGGTCACGCGCAGGCGCGCACCGGCAGGCAACGCAGCTTCACTCGCCGCGTCGAGGCACATGCGCGCGCCGTACATCGCGAGTTCGGTCCACAGGCCGACACGACGCGGACGGCGGCCCAGGCGGGTCGCCAGCGCATCGCGCCAGTCGTCGGGCGGCGGATGCGCCACGACGTGCGCGACGGTGCGCCAGGTCGGTGTGCTCATGCGGCGCTGCAATCCGTCAGCACCAGCGACGCATGCCCGCCGCCGAAGCCCACCACGTTGAGCAGGATGTGCCGCAGCCGCGCCGGCGGCCCGTCGCTCAGCGCGATGCCGAGCGTCTCGTCGAGCGCATAGCCGACCGACGGCCAGGCACCGCCTTCGATGCAGCCGACCAGCAAGGCCAGCTCCGCCGCCCCGGCCGCGCCGAGCGTGTGGCCGATCGCCGACTTGAGCGACACCAGCGGCGGCAGCGGGTCGAACACCTGCCGCAGCGCCTCGACCTCGATCGCGTCGTTGACCAAGCTTCCCGCGGCCTGCACCTTGATGAGGTCGATGTCCGCAGGCTGCAGGCCGCTGCGCGCCAGCGTCTCGCGGCACATCGCGCGCACCGCGCTCGCTTCGGTGCCCGAGGGGTTGCGCCCATCGACCACGTTGGCGCCACCGCCCAGTACCCAGCGCGCGGGTTGCGACCCGAGCCGCAGCGCCGCCACGGCCTCGCCGAGCACCAGCCCCTGGCGCCCCGCGCCGAAGGGCCGCGCGCTGTCGGGCGCCAGCAGTTGCATCGCGCCGAAGCCGGCCACGGTGAAGCGGTTGTCGAGCTCGGCGCCGATCACCAGCGCCTCGCGGGCCTCGCCCGCGCGCACCATGTCGGCCGCCGCCAGCATCGCATTGAGCGCCGAGGTGCAGGCGGTCGAGACGGTGAAGACCGGGCCTTGCCAGTCGAGTGCAGCAGCGGCGATGTCGGCGAAATCCTGCAGGTCGCCGCTCAGCCGCGCGTCGTGCTGCGCGTGTTCCATGGCGCCGATGTCGAGCGACGACGAGGCCACGAACAGCGGACCGTCCCGGTCCAGCCCTGCGCCGGTCTGCGCGACCACGCGGCGTACCGTGTGCTGCACGCGCTGCGCCCAGTCGCCCGGCGGCACCGGCAGCGTGTACACCGGCCACTGCAGGCCGTCGGCCACAGTCACCGGCGTGGGCGGCACGCCGCCGCGTCGCAGCGCTGCGAGCGCCGACGGCAGGTCGTCGCCGAGCACACAGGCCAGGCCCATGCCGGCCAGGTACACCGGACTCCTCAGGCTCATGCCTTGCCCGCTTGCACCAGGTGTTCCGCCAGGTGCGCGATGGAGGTCAGGGCGCGGCGCGTGTCCTTGCTGTCGGGCATGCGCAGGCCGAAGTGCTGCTGGATCGCCATCGACACCTGCAGCGCGTCGAGCGAGTCGAGGTCGAGCCGCGCCTCGGGGCCGAACAGCGGCTCGTCGTCGCCGAGGCCGCCGGGCGGCGCGTCTTTCTCGACGGCCTCGAGCACGAGGGCCTTGAGGCGGGCGATGAATTCAGGAGAAGAAGCGGTGCTCGTCACGGTGCGCGCCTGCGAAACAGAAAGACAGCCACGAAAAACATGAGGGCCGCGAACGCCACCAGCCGGCCGACCTGCGGCAGCACCTCGGCCACGCCGCCGCCGCGCAGCAGCACGGTGAGCAGCGCTTCGAGCCCCCAGTTCATGGGAGAGATTTCGACCATGCGCTGCATGAAGCCCGGCATGACGAACTTCGGCACCATGATGCCGCCCGCCGCCGCCATCAGCACGTTCACCATCGGCCCGAGCGTGGCAGCCTGCGCATGGCTCTTGACGAGGCAGGCCACCGCGAGCGACAGGCTCACCGCCGCCAGGCTCACGGCCGCCAGCGACAGCAGCAAGCCGCCCCAGTGGATGCCCGACAGCGAGAGCGCATCGCCGCCGATCATCGGCATGAGCCAGATGCCCGCCGCCAGCATCAGCAACGCCTGCAGCGCGTTCACGCCGAGATACGGCAAGGCCTTCGACGCGAGCAGCATCGTGCGCGACACGCCCAGGCTCTGCAGCCGGCCGAGCGCGCCCGAGCCGCGCTCCTGCACGAACAGGCTAGAGAGAGAAGCGACCACGAAGAACATGCCGAACACCAGCCAGGCCGGCACGTTCTGCTGCACCGACGTGGGCCGCGGGCCGGCCGTGGCAAAGCGCTCGGCCT
Source organism: Variovorax paradoxus (assembly GCF_009498455.1). Classification (NCBI taxonomy): domain Bacteria; kingdom Pseudomonadati; phylum Pseudomonadota; class Betaproteobacteria; order Burkholderiales; family Comamonadaceae; genus Variovorax; species Variovorax paradoxus. Next base: position 6,191,115 of record NZ_CP045644.1, read on the forward strand.
GCACCATCGCCTGGATGGACGCGTCGGGCGCGGGGCTGGCCGTGCCGGGCACTGCCAGCGCGAGCCGCGCCTTGAGCTCGCCCGAGGCACCGATGAGTTCGGCGCGCAGCGCGTTGAACAGGTTGGCGTCGATGCCGGGCTCGGCCAGCAGGCGGATGTGGGCGCGCGTGGAAAGCGCGGCCGATTCCAGCTCTTCCGACAGGCCGGGCTCCAGCACGATCACGTACTTGAGCGTGCCGCTGCGCAGCCGCGCCTGCCAGTCGGCGCCCAGCGGCTGCGGCGCGCCGTGGCTGCGCTGCCAGATCTGCAGCAACCACTTGGCGGGCGTGCCGCTGTCGCGCGCATCGACCGCGTAGCTCAGCTCGGCCAGCGGCGGGCGGTAGATGTCTTTCAGCGTGAGCGACATCAGCACGATGAACACCATCGGCATCACGAACAGCACGGCCAGCCCGTGCATGTCGCGCACGAGGGCCAGCAGTTCTTTCTTGATGAGCGCGAAGAGCATGGCGTTCGATCAGTCGCGCAGCGAACGGTGCGTGAGCGCCATGAAGAGCTGCTCGAGGTCGTGCCGGCCGAACTCGGCCTGGCGCACCTCGATGCCCGCGGCTTCGAGCGCGACCAGCACGGGGCCCGGGCCGGTGTCGGGATTCAGATGGATGCGCCAGTGCGCCGCCCCCTGCTCCACCGTGCCGAAGCGCGACAGCATCTGCGCGTCGAGCCCGTCGGCGGCCAGGGTCAGCAGCATCGCGCTTTGCGACAGCAGCGCGTCGAGCGGGCCTTCGCGCAGCACGCGGCCCTGGTCGAGGATGGCCACGCGGTCGGCGATGGCCTCGATCTCTTCCATGTAGTGCGAGGCGTAGATCACGGCCGCACCGGCCTGCGCCAGGCTCTTGATCGCATCGAGGATGAAGGCGCGCGACTGCGGATCGACGCCCACGGTCGGCTCGTCGAACAGCATCAGCTCGGGCTCGGGCAGCAAGGCGATCGCGAGGTTGAGCCGGCGCTTCAGGCCGCCCGAGAGCCGCTCGGCGCGCACGCCCGAGAACTGCTCCAGCTGCGCGAACTGCGTGCAGGTGTCGATGCGCGCCTTCTTGCGCGCACCCGAAAGCTGGCCGGCCGCGGCGAAGCAGGCCAGGTTCTCGGCCACGGTGAGCATCGGGTAGAAGGCCTGGTCCTGCGGCGCGACGGCAATGCGCGTGGGCGCCTTGGCGCGCACCTGCTGCAACGGCTGGCCGTCGATGCGGATGTCACCCGACTGCACCGCGAGCGCGCCCGACAGGTGCGAGATCAGCGTCGTCTTGCCGGCGCCGTTCGGGCCCAGCAGGCCCAGCACGCAACCGCGCGGCACGGCGAGCGACACGTCGGCCAGCGCGGCCTTGTCAGCGTGCGGGTAGCGGTAGCCGAGCTGACGAAGCTCCAGCATCAGGCGACGGCGGCCTTGAGGTCGCGGAAGAAAGTTTCCTCTTGCTGCGCCTGCTCGCGCAGCTTGCCCGCGAGCGCAACCGGATCGACGGGCTCGCGCCCCTTCACCATGCGTGCCGCCTTGAGCGCGAACGCGCGCCAGCCGTCGCCGATGGCGATCAGGCGTTCGGACATCTGCGTGAGCTGCGGCTTGTCGAGCAACTGCGCCGCCTCCTGCAGGAAGCCCGCGTAGATGAAGCGGAAGCCCGCGCCGCCCGTGCCGATTTCTTCCTGCATGCGCACCAGGTGACCGATGAAGTCGACGCTGCGCGGATCGCTCGGCGACAGCTTCTGCATGCGCTTGGCCAGCGTGCGCATGCCGCGCACGCCGACGATGGGCACGGGCGCGAGCATGTTGCGCACGGTCTTGCGGATCGCCTTGATGACCGAGGCGGCGTCGACCGCTTTGCGCTCGATGGCCTGCGGGTAGTACATGAGCCCCTTGGGCGCCAGCACGCCCTTGGCGAAGCGCGCGCGCGACAGGTCTTCGCTGGCGCAGCGCACGGGTTCCTCGAACACGGGGTCGCTGATCAGGTAGTCGTCGCCGTCCTTGCCGTAGACCAGCAGGTTGTGCGCGTTGAAGTGAAAGCGCATGTTCGGCGGAAAGTACGGCAGCCAGTAGACCGAGGTCTGCAGGCCCACGAGCTGGCCGTCGGCCAGCAGCGCGTCGAGCCGCTGCTGCCCGGCTTGCGGGCTGCGGAAGGTCTCGAAGCGAAAGCGCGCGGCCATCGGCGCCAGCAGGCCCTTGATGATGGCCTTGGGCGGCATGCGGTACGAGATGAGCGGCAGGCCCGACAGCTTGATGAACGGCAGGTAGGCGAACGACAGCGCCGACGACAACCCCAGCGCCATCGCCTCGCTCATCGGCGCGCCGTGGTGGCGCATGAGGCTGGAGATGACGCCGCTTTCGCAGTGCGCCGCCTGTTGGTGTTGGAAGTTCACGGCAGGCCTTGCAGGGTGGAAACGGGCAGCCCCAGCGCCTGGCCGTAGCGGGCGAGCTGGGCCGGCGACAGCGCGGCGAAATGGCGCGGCTGCAGGTGGCGGCGCACGCGCCATTGCCAGAAGCCGCTGGTCTGCGAGAGCAGCGCCACGTCCATGCGACGCTCGTACATCCAGTATTCGAGCGGCGAAGCCAGCCCGGCTTTCACGCGCACCTTGGCCTCCTGCGCCTGCTCGACCAGCACGTCGACCGCATGGCTGGTGACGATCTCTTCCGCCTCCCAGCCCTTCGACGTGGTGGTGACGACGCGGCCTTGCGCGTCGCGGGCGTACATCAGCTTGGAATGGCCGGCGAGGGTCGCGTTGCCCTCTTGGGGCACGGCATCGAGGTCCATGTCAGGCCTCCCGCCGGGCCGCCCCAAGGGAGGCCTGCGCCCCCTCAGGGGGCAGCGATACGCGAAGCGATGAGCGTGGGGGCAAGGTCATACAGCCTCCAGGTAGATGAAGCCGCTGGAGAAGCGACCGCTTTCGGGCACGAACATCAAGAGCTTCTGGCCGGGCTTGATGCGACCGGAACGGAACAGCTCGTCCAGCATGATGTACGGCGAGGCCGAGCCGGTGTTGCCCTTGGTCGCGAGGTTGCTGAACCAGCGCTCGCGCGGAATCGGCAGGCCCAGCGAGGCCAGGCTGGCCGCCACGGGCTCGACGAAATAGTGCGACGACAGGTGCGGCAAGAACCAGTCGATGTCGTCGGTCTTCAGCCCACGGCGCTCGATGATGGCCGCGAACGGCTCGGTCAGCGTGGCGCGCACGATGTTGTCGTTGAGCAGGCGCACGTCCTGCTTGACCGCAAAGGTCGAGTCGCGCTGCCAGTCGGCGGGCGAGGTGCGGGCCCAGCCGTCGAGGCCGCCCTGCGCGTTCTTGTCGGCGCCCGCATACATGCACACCGGCAGCTCGTGCGCCGCCGACGACAGCTCGATCCACTCGACGCGCAGCGACAGCGGCCCGCGCGGTTCGCGCTCCAGCAGCACCGCGCCGGCGCCGTCGGACAGCATCCAGCGCAAGAAGTCTTTCTCGAAGGCGATCTCGGGGCGCGCTTCGAGCGCTTCGATCTTGTGCTCGAGCTCAGCCTCGAAGTTGATGCCGCGCATCACGGCCGAGGCCAGCTCGGAGCCCGTGGCGACCGCGCGGCGCGCATCGCCTGCACGCACCGAGAGCCACGCATGCTTGAGCGCCGCCGCGCCGGCCAGGCAGATGCCGGCGCAGGCCACCACCTCGAGCCGGGGCCAGCCCAGTTCGCCGTGCACCATCACCGCATGGTTGGGCATGAGCTGGTCGGGCAGCGAGGTGCCGGTGGCCAGGCAGTCGACCGGGCCGATGTCGTCGCCCAGCGCGCGGATGGCCGCGGCGGTGAGCTGTGCATTGGTCATGGCCAGCTGGCCGGTGGCGCGGTCGATGGCGTAGTGACGCGACTGGATGCCGTTGCTGCGCAGGATGAGGCGTCGCGCACGCGACACCTTGCCACCGATGCGACCCAGCACTTCTTCGATGTCTTCGTTGCTGACCGGAGAAAAAGGCAGGAAGGCAGCGGTGCGGGTCAGGAAAACATCAGTCGTCATAAAGAGGGAGCCGGTCCGTGGCAGAGCCCGACGGGCGCTCGAATTGAGCGGTCATTTTAGTCAGCCACCCTCGGAACAAAGGCCGCAGCAGCGCCTGCAGGGTCAGGCTCACCGGCACGACGGTCACGATCAGCGCCAGCAGAAACAACACGTACAGCAGCAGCAGCGGTTTGCGCACCGCCGCGCCCGGCCCGCCGGCCGCCATGATCAGCTTGCCCCAGAGGTAGAAGCTGCGCGTGCCGGCCTTCTCGCTGACCAGCAGCCGTGCGTCGGCGCGCACCGCGCCCAGCCCGGCCAGCAAGGGGGCATCGCCCTGCTCTTTACCTGCGTGCAGCGCGTCGCGCAGGGCGCGGCCGAAGCGGCTGCAGCGGCGAATCTGCTCGTCGCTCAGGCCCGCATCGGGCATGCCCCAGAAGCCGCGCTTGCGGCCCCAGATGAGCCAGGCCGGCGTGGTGAAAAAAGTGGCCAGCGTGGGGCCGGGGTCGGTCAGCACCACGTTGTCGATCAGGCGCGCGCCGGTGGCGGCAAGCAGGCCCTTGAGCTTTTCGTGGGCCAGCAGCCACATGTTGCGGCAGGCGATGACCGTGACCACGGGTTTTCCCTTGAGCAGCCGCGCCGCCACGGGATGCTGCAAAAAGGCCGCAACCGGCTGCGCAGGCGCCAGGAACCAGACCTGGTACGGCAGGATGACGAGGTCGAAGTCTTCGTCGCCCGTGAGCGCGAGCGGCGCCAGCGGGCCCGGCTTCATGTGGGCCGACTCCGGGAACGCGTCGAAAAAAGTCAGGAACGGCCAGGGCCAGGGAAAGCGCTGCAGCGGCTGCAGCGTTTCCACATGCAGGTCGATGTCCGGGTCGGCGCGCAGCGGCGCGGCGATCTGCCCGGCCACGCGGTCGAGCTGCCCGGTCTGCGAGTACTGGATCAGCAGGACGCGTTTGGCACGCGCGCTCGGGGTGGCAGGAGGGCTGGCGGAGGGGCTGGAAGAACTTGGATTCACAGGCGGGGCGTGGCGGGGGCCGTCGAATGTAAGCGAAGCTTTTCAAAGGTGCATCTGCCATTGGTCATGGCGTCGCATGAATCCGACGAACCATTCGGGCAGAACGAGAAAAAGGGCCGCACCTTGCGGCACGGCCCTTGTTTGCATTTGTGATGCCCGGTGTGCGCTCAGCGCACCTTGCCGTCCTTCCAGGCGCTCAGCAGCTTGTTGTAGTCGATGGTTTCGCCCTTGGGCTTCTCGTTGGCCAGCTTCTTCCACGGGGCGTTCTTGTCGCTGAGCCACTTGTTCGGATCGCCCTTCGCGTTGAGCTTGGGCGCGCAATGGGCCATGCCGGCGCGTTGCAGGCGGCCCATCACGTTGTCCATCTCGTCGGCCAGGTTGTCCATGGCCTTCTGCGGCGTCTTCTCGCCCGTGACGGCTTCGGCCACGTTCTTCCACCACAGCTGCGCCAGCTTCGGGTAGTCGGGCACGTTGGTGCCGGTGGGCGTCCATGCCACGCGGGCCGGGCTGCGGTAGAACTCGACCAGGCCACCGAGCTTGGGCGCCATGTCGGTCATGGCCTTGCTCTGGATGTCCGATTCGCGGATCGGGGTCAGGCCCACGATGGTCTTCTTGAGCGAGACGCTCTTGGAGGTCACGAACTGGGCGTAGAGCCAGGCAGCGGCGGTCTTGTTGGCGTCATGGCCGTTGAAGAACGACCACGAACCCACGTCCTGGTAGCCGTTCTGCATGCCCTGCTTCCAGTACGGGCCGTTCGGGCCGGGCGCCATGCGCCACTTGGGCGTGCCGTCCTCGTTCACCACGGGCAGGCCCTTCTTGGTCATGTCGGCGGTGAAGGCCGTGTACCAGAAGATCTGCTGGGCGATCTGGCCCTGCGCGGGCACCGGACCGGCTTCGCCGAAGGTCATGCCCATGGCTTCCTTGGGCGCGTACTTCTTCATCCAGTCGATGTACTTGGTGAGCGCGTACACGGCGGCCGGCGAGTTGGTCGCACCGCCGCGCGACACGGCCGCGCCCACGGGCGTGCACTTGTCGTCGGCCACGCGGATGCCCCACTCGTCGATCGGCATGCCGTTCGGGGTGCCGATGTCGGCAGTGCCGGCCATCGAGAGCCACGCGTCGGTGAAGCGCCAGCCCAGCGACGGGTCTTTCTTGCCGTAGTCCATGTGGCCGTAGATCGGCTTGCCGTCGATGGTCTTCACGTCGACGCTGAAGAACTCGGCGATGTCTTCGTAGGCGCTCCAGTTCAGCGGCACGCCCAGGTCGTAGCCGTACTTGGCCTTGAACTTGTCCTGCAGGTCCTTGCGCGCGAACAGGTCGGCGCGGAACCAGTACAGGTTGGCGAACTGCTGGTCGGGCAGCTGGTACAGCTTGCCGTCGGGCGCGGTGGTGAACTTGGTGCCGATGAAATCCTTGATGTCGAGCCCGGGGTTGGTGTACTCCTTGCCCGCACCGGCCATGTAGTCGGTGAGGTTCATCATCTTTCCGTAGCGGTAGTGCGTACCGATGAGGTCGGAGTCGGAAATCCAACCGTCGTAGATCGACTTGCCCGACTGCATCGAGGTCTGCAGCTTCTCGACCACGTCGCCTTCCTGGATCAGGTCGTGCTTCACCTTGATGCCGGTGATTTCCTCGAAGGCCTTGGCCAGCGTCTTCGATTCGTATTCATGCGTGGTGATGGTCTCCGACACCACCGAGATTTCCTTGACGCCCTTGGCCTGCAGCTTCTTGGCCGCGTCGATGAACCACTTCATCTCGGCCGCCTGCTGGTCCTTGCTCAGGGTCGACGGCTGGAACTCGCTGTCGATCCATTTCTTGGCCTCGGGCTCTGCGGCCCATGCGCCGTGCGCAGCGACCATCGCCGCCGCCATTGCCAATGCCGTGTAGCGCATCTTCATGAATATGTCTCCTCGGTTGTGCTTCCCCGGTTTTTTCATCGCGGCTCCGGGGAGGCGGAGAGCCGGACGTGTGGGTGGAATCGGTGAACCTAGCCTTTGCGCATGACCAGGGCAAGAACGAGCATCGACAGCACGAAGCCGATCCAGATCGAGGGCTCGGCCTCCAGGCTCAGCCACTCCTGCGCCTTGCCGGCCAGGCCGACGAAGATCAGGTTCACATACGCGGCGGACAGCAGGCCGATGAAGAGCCGGTCGCCGCGCGTGGTGGCAATGGGCAGCCATCCGCGCCGCATGACGGTGGGCGACTTGATCTCCCACACGGTCATGCCGACCAGCATGAGCGCGATGCAGGTGAAGAAAACGGCCACGGGGGTGGTCCAGACCATCCAGTCGAACATTCTTTATCTCCTTGTCTTCTCTTGCGCCTTCCCCCTCTGGGGGAAGGTTGGGATGGGGGCATCGGCGTCCAATGGATACGCCGCTTGCCCCACCCCTGCCCTCCCCAGAGGGGAGGGAGAAAAACCGAACGTCACACGCGTCCCATCGCGAAACCCTTCGCGATGTAGTGGCGGACAAACCAGATCACGATCGCGCCCGGCACGATGGTGAGCACACCGGCCGCAGCCAGCGTCGCCCAGTCCATGCCCGACGCACTCACGGTACGCGTCATCGTCGCCACGATGGGCTTGGCATTCACGCTCGTGAGCGTGCGCGCCAGCAGCAGCTCGACCCAGCTGAACATGAAGCAGAAGAACGCCGCCACGCCCACGCCTGCCTTGATGAGCGGCAGGAAGATGGTGAGGAAGAAGCGCGGAAACGAGTAGCCGTCGATGTACGCCGTCTCGTCGATCTCGCGCGGAATGCCGCTCATGAAGCCTTCGAGAATCCACACCGCGAGCGGCACGTTGAACAGCAAGTGTGCGAGCGCCACGCCCAGGTGCGTGTCCATGAGGCCCACCGTGCTGTACAGCTGGAAGAACGGCAGCAAAAACACCGCGGGCGGCGTCATGCGGTTGGTCAACAGCCAGAAGAACACGTGCTTGTCGCCCAGGAACGAATAGCGCGAGAACGCATACGCCGCCGGCAGCGCCACAGTGAGCGAGATCACCGTGTTGATCGCCACGTAGATCAGGCTGTTGATGTAGCCCGAGTACCACGACTCATCGGTGAAGATGCGCGCGTAATTGGCCCAGGTGAGCTGCTGCGGAAAGAACGAGAAGCTCGACACGATCTCCTCGTTCGTCTTGAAGCTCATGTTGATCATCCAGTAGATGGGCAACAGCGCGAACAGGATGTACAGCACCAGGAAGACGCTGCGCTTGTGGAAGCGTTTTTCGTTCATTGCTCTTTCTCCACTTCCTGTGTACCGACCCGTTGCATCCAGTTGTAGAGCACGAAGCAGAACAACAGAATGATCAGGAAATAGATCAGCGAGAACGCCGCAGCCGGCCCGAGGTCGAACTGCCCCACGGCCTTCTGCGTGAGGTACTGGCTCAGGAAGGTGGTCGCGTTGCCCGGCCCGCCGCCCGTCAGCACGAAGGGCTCGGTGTAGATCATGAAGCTGTCCATGAAGCGCAGCAGCACGGCAATCATCAGCACGCCGCGCATCTTGGGCAGCTGGATGTAGCGGAACACCGCGAACTTGCTGGCGCCGTCGATGCGCGCGGCCTGGTAGTAGGCGTCGGGAATCGAACGCAGGCCCGCATAGCAGAGCAAGGCCACGAGCGGCGTCCAGTGCCACACGTCCATCACCAGCACCGTGAGCCACGCGTCGGTCGCGCTGCCGGTGTAGTTGTATTCGATGCCCATCACCTGCAGCGCATGGCCCAGCAGGCCAATGTCGGCGCGTCCGTAGATCTGCCAGATGGTGCCCACCACGTTCCACGGAATGAGCAGCGACAGCGCCACCACCACCAGCACCGCCGACGACTTCCAGCCCGTGGCCGGCATCGACAGCGCGAGCGCGATGCCCAGCGGAATTTCCACCAGCAGCACCGAGAGCGAGAAGCCCAGCTGGCGCCACAGCGCCTGGTGCAGCTCGTCGTCGCGCATCACGGCGGCAAACCATTCGGTGCCGACGAACACGCGCCGGTCGGGCGAGATGATGTCCTGCACGGAGTAGTTGACGACCGTCATCAGCGGCACGATGGCCGAGAAGGCGACGCAGATGAGCACCGGCAGCACGAGCCACCAGGCCTTTTGATTGATGGGTTTATTGGTGGCGTTCATGGTGTTGCTCCTTCCCCTTCCGGGGGAAGGTTGGGATGGGGGCAGGCAGAGCGCCCGATAGGAACGCCGCGTGCCCCCACCCCGGCCCTCCCCCGGGAGGGGAGGGAGAAAGACAAAGGCATCGGGCTGGTTGCGATCGACGGGTTCATGCCACCAGCTCCTCATCCTTGTAGTAGCACGTGTGCGTATCAAGCACCCGCAGCCACACCGTGTCGCCCACCGCCGGCGGCTGTTCGTCCGAGTGCATGCGCACCTTGACCACGCCGCCGTCGACCTCCGCGCTCAGCATCGCGTGCGTGCCGACGTCCTGCACCTGCTTCACCACCGCCGGCACGGCGCCGGCCGCACCGGCATTCGACAGGCGCAGGTACTCGGGCCGGATGCCGATCTTGAGTGCGCCGGGCGGCAGTTCACGCATCGGCACCAGCGGCGTGCCCGCCACTTCGAGCGCACCGTTGGCGCTGTGGGCCGACAAAAAGTTCATGCCCGGCGAACCGATGAAATGCCCGACGAAAGTGTGGGCCGGCCGCTCGAACAGGGCCTCGGCGCTGCCCACCTGCACGGCCTTGCCGCGCGTCATGACCACCACCTCTTCGGCGAAGGTGAGCGCCTCGACCTGGTCGTGCGTCACGTAGATCAGCGTGAGCTTCAGCTCGCGGTGGATCTGCTTGAGCTTGCGGCGCAGCTGCCACTTCAGGTGCGGGTCGATCACGGTGAGCGGCTCGTCGAACAGCACCGCCGACACGTCGCTGCGCACCAGGCCGCGGCCCAGCGAGATCTTCTGCTTGGCGTCGGCCGCGAGGCCCGCGGCCCGCTGGTTGAGCTGGCCGCTCATGTCGAGCATTTCGGCGATTTCGCCGACGCGCTTCTTGATCTGGTCTTCGGGCACCTTGCGGTTGCGCAGCGGGAACGCCAGGTTCTCGGCCACGGTCATGGTGTCGTAGATCACCGGAAACTGGAACACCTGCGCGATGTTGCGTTCCTGCGGCGTGGCGCGCGTCATGTCGCGGCCGTCGAAGCTCACGCTGCCTTGCGAGGGAACGAGCAAGCCCGAGATGATGTTGAGCATGGTCGTCTTGCCGCAGCCCGAGGGGCCGAGCAGGGCATACGCGCCGCCGTCGCGGAAGCTCATCTTGAGCGGGAGCAGCGCGTAGTCGCTGTCCTGCGTGGGGTTGGCGCGGTAGGCGTGGGCCAGGTCGAGATCGATGCGTGCCATCTCAAGCTCCTTTGCGCCATGCCGGCGCGCGCGCCAGCTTTTCGCTGGCATCGAACACATAGGCCTGCGACGCGCTGAAGTACAGCGTGATCGCGGCGCCCAGCTCGAATCGGTGCACGCCGGTGAGCTGCGCCACCAGTTCGCCCACCGCCGTGTCGACGTGCACGAAGGTGTCGGAGCCCGAGATTTCGGCCAGCTCCACCTTGCCGGACAAGGCGATGTCGCCCTCCCCCGCACCCACGTTCAGGGCACTTGCGCGCAGGCCGACGGTGACCGCGCCCGACACGCCTTCGGGCAGGGCCAGCGTCAGCGCGGGACCGCCCGCAAGCTGCACGCGGCCGGCCGTGGCCGTGCCCGCCAGCAGGTTCATCGGCGGATCGCTGAAGGCGCGTGCCACGCGCAGCGACTGCGGCGCATGGAAGACCTCGGCGGTCGGGCCGTACTGCAGCAGTTCGCCGGCGTCCATCACGGCCGTGTAGCCGCCGAGCAGAAGCGCTTCGCCGGGCTCGGTGGTGGCGTAGATGACGGTCGAGTCGCCGGTGGCAAAGAGCTGCGTGAGTTCTTCGCGCAGGCCTTCGCGCAGCTTGTAGTCGAGGTTGACCAGCGGCTCGTCGAGCAGCATGAGCGGTGCATTCTTGGCGAGCGCGCGCGCCAGCGCCACGCGCTGCTGCTGGCCGCCCGACAGCTCGGCCGGCAGGCGGTCCAGGAACATGCCGATGTGCAGCTTGTCGGCCAGCGCCTTCACGCGCGCATCGATGTTCGATTCGCCGCGCAGCTTGAGCGGCGAGGCGATGTTGTCGAACACCTTGAGCGAGGGGTAGTTGATGAACTGCTGGTAGACCATCGCGACATTGCGCTCGCGCACCGGCGTGCCGGTGACGTCCTTGCCGTCGACCAGCACACGCCCGGTGCTCGGCGTGTCGAGCCCGGCCATGAGGCGCATCAGGCTGGTCTTGCCGGCCTGCGTGGCGCCGAGCAGCACCGTCACCGCGCCGCTTTTGGGCGCGATGCTCTGCTCGTAGAGCCAGGTGTGCGCGCCGACCTTCTTGGTGACGCGCTCCAGAGTCAGCTGCATCAGCTCACCTCCACTTCCACGGTGTCGTTGTTGTTCGTTGCGTTGGCCTGCAGCCAGATCGCCACCTGCTCGCGCTCGGCGGGCGTGTAGTGCAGGCCGAGCTTGGTGCGACGCCAGAGGACGTCGTCCGAGCTCACGGCCCATTCGCGCGCCTGCAAAAAGCGCAGCTCGCGCTCGTACAGGCCGGGCGCGACCTCGGCGCCCATGTCAGCCAGCGCCTGCGACTCGCCGACCAGTTCGGCCAGGCGCGCGCCATAACCGCGCGCCAGCCGCAGCGCGACCTTGGCATCGAGCCAGGGGTACTTCGCCTGCACGGCCGTCACGAAGCGGCCGAAGTCGTCGTCGGGGCGCTTGGGCGCGCCGATCCAGGCCGACAGGTCACCGCCGGCCAGGAAGGCGCCGTCGGTCCAGGCCGGGCGCTGCGCAACCGACTGGCCGAGCATCTTGCCGACCTCGTCGGCCGCGTCTTCGGCCAGCTTGCGGAAGGTGGTGATCTTGCCGCCCCACACCGACAGCAGCGGCGCGGCGGTGGTGTTCGACTCGAGCAGGTAGTCGCGCGTGACGGCGGAGGGGTCACCCGAGGCGTCGTCCAGCAGCGGGCGCACGCCCGAGTAGGTCCAGACCACGTCGGCCGGCACGATGGCCTTGTCGAAGTAGCGACTGGCCTGCGTGCAGAGGTAGTCGATTTCTTCCTGCGCGATGCGCGCGGCGCCGGGATCGTCGCCGCTGATCTCGATGTCGGTGGTGCCGATCAGCGTGAACGCGCCCTGGTAAGGGATGGCGAAGATGATCCGCTTGTCGGGGTTCTGGAAGATATAGGCGTGGTCGTGGTCGAACAGGCGCGGCACGATGATGTGGCTGCCCTTCACGAGCCGCAGGCTCTTGGTGGCCAGCGCCTCGCCGCGCGCCGACTGGGCCACGCCGCGCAAAAAGGATTCGGCCCACGGGCCGGCCGCGTTCACCACGGCGCGCGCACGCACGGTGCGGTGCGCGCCGTCGGGGCCTTCGAGCGTGGCGACCCAGCCGTCGGCGCCGCGCTGCGCATGGATGCAGCGCGTGCGCGTGAGCACCTCGGCGCCCTTCGAGCGCGCATCGATGGCGTTGAGCACCACCAGCCGCGCATCGTCGACCCAGCCGTCGGAATACACGAAGCCGCGCTTGTACTGCGCCTTGAGCGGTGCGCCGGCCGCGTGCTGGCGCAGGTCGATGCCGCGCGACGGCGGCAGCACCTCGCGCTTGGCCAGATGGTCGTACATGAACAGGCCGATGCGGATCATCCAGGCCGGGCGCATCGAGGGGTCGTGCGGCATCACGAAGCGCAGCGGCCACATGATGTGCGGCGCGCTCTTGAGCAGCACCTCGCGCTCCTGCAGCGCCTTGCGCACCAGCGAGAACTCGTAGTACTCCAGGTAGCGCAGCCCGCCGTGGATCAGCTTGGTCGAAGAAGACGAGGTGTGCGAGGCCAGGTCGTCCTTCTCGCACAAGACCACGCGCCAGCCCCGGCCGGCCAGGTCGCGCGCAATGCCGCAGCCGTTGATGCCGCCGCCGACGATCAGCACATCGCATTCGGTGGCCGGCGCGGCCGCTGGAGAGGAGAAATCGGTCACAGGCTGGAGGTCCGTAGGTTCGTGACTTTTGTCAGCAAAGGCCGAGATTGTATTTTCGAGTTTTTTCATTTGGATTCCTTTTGGCGCGATTTTCCTCCGAGTTTTCCCTTACCCGTATTCGTTTTCTTTCGTTTTAAAGTGACGCGGCCTGTACCCTCGAGCCCAGTCTTTCCGCTTTCCACGACGTCCCTGTGAACTCCAACCCGCGCCAGATCAACCTCCTCGACACCGTGCGCGCGCGCGGCTCCGTCACCGTCGAACAGCTCGCCGACATGCTGGGCGTGACGCTGCAGACCGTGCGCCGCGACGTGCAGCGGCTGGCCGACGCAGGCTTGCTGACGCGTTTTCATGGCGGCGTGCGCGTGCCGAGTTCGACCACCGAGAACATCGGCTACCAGCAGCGCGAAACGCTCAACGCCGACGGCAAAGCGCGCATCGCGCGCCGCGTGGCCGAGCTGGTGCCCAACGACTGCTCGCTGATCCTCAACATCGGCACCACCACCGAGGCCATCGCCAAGGCGCTGATGCGCCACACGGGCCTGCGCGTGATCACCAACAACCTGAACGTGGCGACCATCCTGAGCGGCAATACGTCGTGCGAGGTGATCGTGGCCGGCGGCTCGGTGCGCCCGCGCGACCGCGCCGTGGTGGGCGAGGCCACCATCGACTTCATCCGCCAGTTCAAGGTCGACATCGCGCTCATCGGCGTGTCGAGCATCGAGGCCGACGGCTCGCTGCGCGACTTCGACCTGCGCGAGGTGAAGGTCGCGCAGACCATCATTGCCCAGGCGCGCGAGGTGTGGCTGGCGGCCGACGCGAGCAAGTTCAACCGGCCGGCCATGATCGAGCTGGGCACGCTCTCGCAGATCGACCGCCTGTTCACCGACGCCGCGCCGCCGCCGCCGTTTCCCGACCTGCTGCATGCCGCGCAGGTGCGGTTGGAAATCGCGCGCGACGCATGAGATGAGCGGCCCTGACGTATTTCTCCCTCCCCCGCTGGGGGAGGGTCGGGGTGGGGGCACGACGGCTTCCGAAGAAGCATGGCGCCTCATTGAAGGCCTGCCCCCATCCCAACCTTCCCCCAAAGGGGGAAGGAGCCAGACAGGATTCAAAGGAACACGCAACCCATGACCACCTACCTGCTCGCCCTCGACCAAGGCACCTCCAGCTCGCGCAGCATCGTGTTCGACCGCGAAGGCCGCATCGTCGCCATCGCCCAGAAGGAACTCACGCAGATCTACCCGCAGCCGGGCTGGGTCGAGCACGACCCGATGGAAATCTGGCGCAGCCAGCTCGCCACCGCGCGCGAGGTGCTGGCCAAAGCCAAGCTGCAGCCCGCCGACATCCACGCCATCGGCATCACCAACCAGCGCGAGACCACCGTGCTGTGGAACCGCGCCACCGGCCAGCCCGTGCACCACGCCATCGTCTGGCAGGACCGCCGCGCCGAACCGCTGTGCGCACAGCTGCGCGACGAAGGCATGACGGACACCATCCGCGACAAGACCGGCCTCGTGATCGACGCGTACTTCTCTGGCACCAAGCTGCGCTGGCTGCTCGACCACGTGCCCGGCGCGCGCGCGCAGGCCGAGCGCGGCGAGCTGGCCTTCGGCACGGTCGACAGCTGGCTCATGTGGCAGCTCACCGGCGGCAAGGTGCACGTGACCGACGTGAGCAATGCCTCACGCACGATGCTGTTCAACGTGCACACCAACGAATGGGACGCCGACCTGCTCGCCGCGTTGAAGATCCCCGCCGCGCTGCTGCCGAAGGTGCAGCCGTCGAGCTCGCACTTCGCCGACACCGACGCCGCGCTGCTCGGCCACACGCTGCCCATCGGCGGCGTGGCCGGCGACCAGCAGAGCGCCCTCTTCGGCCAGGCCTGCTTCGAGGCCGGCATGGCCAAGAACACCTACGGCACCGGTTGCTTCCTGCTGATGCACACGGGCGGCGCGTTCCAGCCGTCGCACAACGGCTTGCTGGTCACCAGTGCGGCGCAGGTCGATGCGACGCCGCAGTACGCGATGGAAGGCAGCGTGTTCGTCGGCGGCGCGGTGGTCCAGTGGCTGCGCGACGGCCTCAAGGCCATCAAGGGCAGCGCCGAGGTGCAGTCGCTCGCCGAGAGCGTGCCCGATGCGGGCGGCGTGATGATGGTGCCGGCCTTCACCGGCCTGGGCGCGCCCTACTGGGACGCGGACGCGCGCGGCACGATCACCGGTCTCACGCGCGGCACCACGGTCGCGCACATCGCGCGCGCCGCGCTCGAAAGCATCGCGTACCAAAGTGCCGCACTGCTGCAGGCCATGAGCCGCGATGCAGTCGCTGCGGGCGGCAAGCCGGTGGCCGAACTGCGCGTGGACGGCGGCGCGAGCGTCAACGATCTGCTGATGCAGTTCCAGGCCGACCTGCTGGGCATTCCGGTGGTGCGGCCCGAGGTGATCGAGACCACGGCCCTGGGCGCGGCCTACCTCGCGGGCCTGTCGACCGGCGTCTACACCGATGCGCGCCAGCTCTCGAAGCTGTGGAAGATCGAGCGCCGCTTCATGCCGACCATGGGCCGTGCGCAGGCCGAGGAATCGATGGCGCGCTGGGAGCGCGCGGTGCGCCAGGCCACCGCGACCTGAGCACGCGCGGGTGCGGGCTTACCAGCCCCAGAGGGAGCGCTTCAGCACCCAACCGGTGGCGCCGCCTTCATGGCGCACCTTCACCCAGTCGCCGCGGCGCTCGAGCGTGCGCAGCACGTCGCCATACACGGCCCGCTTCACGACCGGGCTGCGCGCACCGGGGGCGCGGCGCAGTTGCGCGGTCTTCGCCTTCACGACGTGGTGCGGCGTCTTGTTCGTCATCGAACGGAAGACCCAGGCCTTGTCGTTCTCGAAATCGGTGACGCGCAGCCAGTCGCCCTTGCGGCCGATCACGCGCAGCGGATAGCCCCGGCTCACCGTCCAGTGCGCGTCGGCGCGCTGGCTCGGGCCGGTGCGCATGTTCAGCGTCTTGACCGCGACACTGACCATCTGCGGCTGCGCGGCAAAGGCGGACGGCAGCACCATCCACGAAAAGAAGAATGCGAGC
Organism: Variovorax paradoxus; assembly: GCF_009498455.1. Lineage (NCBI taxonomy): Bacteria > Pseudomonadati > Pseudomonadota > Betaproteobacteria > Burkholderiales > Comamonadaceae > Variovorax > Variovorax paradoxus. The sequence goes on from NZ_CP045644.1 coordinate 6,207,225, forward strand.
AGGAGCGCGGGCAGTCGGCGGCTGAATCGGGCCATGGGGCGAAGGTTCCTTTCAAGAAGACACGGAGTCCGGCAAACGCCGGGCGAAGCCCCTCTGGGACGCTGGGCGCGAATAAGTTCCGCGGGGATATCCCTGAGGCGGGACTCAAAGACCCGCAAGGGTCGGGACACTGAACGTGCAGCGACCCGGTGCGGCGCAGAATTCGCCCGCCTTCGATTCCCCCGCGCCGCGTTTGCCCCCTCAACCGACGCGCCACGGCCCGACGCCGCGGAACTGCCGCTCGACCCGGGTGCGGCACTTCCGCCACGCGTACGACGCTGGGCATCCGCTGGAGCGGACAGGAGGCAGAGCGCGATGTGCTGCGCGACAACCCGCCTGCGGCGGGCGTCGACGATTCCGGTGGCTGTCGAATCGTTTTCGCGTTGACAGTCGCCGGAAACGGGCTCGCTCAGTGCGCCGGCACCAGGAAGTCCTGGCTGATGCGCCCACCCAGCTCGTTCACCCGGTCGAGGAACTGCGTGAGGTAGGCATGCAGCCCGGTCGCCAGGATCTCGTCGACCCGTGCGTACTGCAGGTCGGCCAGCAGCTTGCCGGCGCGGCGTTGGGTTTCGGCGCTCTGCTCGTTCTGCACCTTCGCGAGGTTGGCGACCACCTCGGCCAGGCTCGCGTGCAGCGAGCGCGGCATGTCGGCGCGAAGAATGAGCAGCTCGGCCACGCGCTCGGGCTTGATCACGTCGCGGTACACCTTGCGGTAGACCTCGAAGGCCGAGACGCTGCGCAGGATGGCGCTCCAGTGATAGAAGTCGTACTCCTGGTCTTCCTCGGTGGCGGCACCGAAGAATTCGCTGTTGAGCGCGTGGAACTTCACGTCGACCAGGCGCGCCGTGTTGTCGGCACGCTCCAAAAAGGTGCCTAGGCGCGAGAAGTAGAACGCCTCATCCTGGAGCATGGTGCCCAGCGTGACGCCGCGCGACAGGTGCGAGCGGAACTTGACCCACTCGAAGAACTGGCCCGGGTCGCGCTCGAAATCGCCGGCGCGCAGCATGCGGTTCACTTCGAGCCAGGTGGTGTTCTGCGTTTCCCAGGCCTCGGTGGTGAGCGCGCCGCGCACGGCACGGGCGTTCTCGCGGGCGGCCTTCAGGCAGGAGACGATCGACGACGGATTGCTCTCGTCCTTGACCATGAACTCCATCACCTCGTTGGGTGCGATGTGGTCGTACTTGTCGTTGTACAGCGGCAGCAGCTCGCTGATGGACAGCACGCCCTGCCAGCCGTACTTGGCAACCTCGGCCGACTGCGGCAGCAGCGAGGTCTGGTAGTTGACGTCGAGCATGCGCGCCGTGTTCTCGGCACGCTCGGTGTAGCGGGACATCCAGTAGAGATGGTCTGCGGTGCGGGACAGCATCGTTTGTGCTCCTACTGCGATTGGCTTTGCGACTGCGTGGCCGGCTTCGGCTTGGCCGTGCGGTCCGCTTCGAGAATCCAGGTGTCCTTGGTGCCGCCGCCCTGCGACGAGTTGACCACCAGCGACCCTTCCTTGAGCGCCACGCGCGTGAGGCCGCCGGGCACCATCTGCACCTCGCTGCCCGAGAGCACGAAGGGGCGCAGGTCGATGTGGCGCGGCGCGATGCCGGCGTCGACGAAGGTCGGCGAGGTCGACAGGCTCAGCGTGGGCTGGGCGATGTAGCCGTCGGGCTTGGCGATGACGGCCTTCTTGAAGTCTTCGATCTCGGCCTGCGTGGCGGCCGGGCCGATGAGCATGCCGTAGCCGCCGGCGCCGTGCACCTCCTTGACGACCAGGTCCTTCATGTTGTCGAGCGTGTACTGCAGCTCGTCCTTGTTGCGGCACATGTAGGTCGGCACGTTCTTCAAAATCGGCTTCTCGCCGAGGTAGAACTCGATCATCTTCGGCACGTACGGGTAGATCGACTTGTCGTCGGCCACGCCGGTGCCCACGGCATTGCAGATGACGACGTTGCCCGCGCGGTAGGCGCGCATGAGGCCCGCGCAGCCGAGGGTGGAGGTCGGGCGGAACACGTCGGGGTCGAGAAAGTCGTCGTCGACGCGGCGGTAGATCACGTCGACCCGCAGCGGGCCGCGCGTGGTGCGCATGTAGACGAAGTCGTCCTTCACGAACAGGTCTTGGCCTTCGACCAGTTCCACGCCCATCTGCTGGGCCAGGAAGGCGTGCTCGAAGTAGGCGCTGTTGTACATGCCGGGCGTGAGCACCACCACCGTGGGCTCGGCCGTGGCCGGCGGTGCGCTGGCGCGCAGCGTTTCAAGCAGCAGATCGGGGTAGTGGGCGACCGGCGCGATGCGGTTCTGATTGAAGAGCTCCGGAAAGAGCCGCATCATCATCTTGCGGTTTTCGAGCATGTAGCTCACGCCGCTGGGCACGCGCAGGTTGTCTTCGAGCACGTAGTACTCGCCGTTGCCCTGGGCGTCGGGCGCACGCACGATGTCGATGCCCGAAATGTTCGAGTAGACGTTGTGCGGCACGTTCACGCCCATCATCTCGGGGCGGAACTGGGCGTTGTTCAGGATCTGCTCGGCCGGGATGATGCCGGCCTTGATGATGTCCTGGTCGTGGTAGACGTCGTACAGGAAGCGGTTGAGCGCCGTGACACGCTGCACCAGCCCCTTTTCCATGCTCTCCCACTCGTGGGAGGGAATGATCCGGGGCAGCAGGTCGAACGGGATCAACCGCTCGGTGCCGGAGCCGTCCTCGTCCTTGGCGCCGTACACCGCGAAGGTGATGCCGACCCGGCGAAAAATCATTTCCGCCTCTTCTCGCCGCGCTCGCATCACCTCACCGGGTTGCTTCGCAAGCCATTGGTCGTAGCGCTTGTAGTGTTGCCGGATTGCAGCGCCCGCATAGGGGAGCTGCTCATACATCTCGTCGAATTTGTGCATGGAACGACCAATCTCCTTGAGCCATAGCTTAGCAAGTTCAAGGCCAGTAGAAGCCCTAGGTTTGAACGCGATGCGAGGGCCTTTGGTGTTTCGGACCCGCCTTCACGATTTCAGGGCATGCGGTGGCGCCAGTAACGCAGGTCGAGCGCGCGTTCACAGCTCACCTCGGCCGGCGTCGCGCTTGCCCAATGGGCGGCACCGCAGCGCGGGCTGTCGATCACCCGCACGCCGCGCTCGACGTAGCGCGCCACCACCTCGGGCGCCGGGTGGCCGAAGCGGCTGCGGTAGCCGGCCTGGACCAGCGCGATGCGCGGGCGCACGGTGTCGAGCAATGCCTCGCTCGACGAAGTCTTGCTGCCGTGGTGAGGCACCAGCAGCACATCGGCCTGCAGCCCCGGCGTGCGCGCCACCAGCGCGGCCTCCTGCAGCCGCTCGATGTCGCCGGCCAGCAGCGCCGTGGCGCGGCCATTGCCGATGCGCAGCACGCACGACACGGCATTGGGCCGCGTGAAGCTACGGTAGTCGCTGTCATAGGGAAACAGCAGCTCGAAATCGACGCCGTCCCAGGTCCAGCGCTGGCCGGCCTCGCATCGGCGCGCGGGGCGCAGCGCCTGCAGCGGATGCCCGGCCTCGATAGAGCTCAGCAGCGCGGCTTGCGGCTGCATGGCGAGCACGGCGGGCGCGCCGCCTGTGTGGTCGATGTCGCGGTGGCTGAGCAGGAGCATGTCGAGCCGTTCGCCCCGCGCGCGCAGCAAGGGCACGAGCACGCGATGGCCCGCATCGCTGTCGAGCCCGTAGCGCGGGCCGGCGTCGTACAGCAGGCTGTGCGTGGCGGTGCGCACGAGCACCGCGTTGCCCTGCCCGATATCGGCGGCGAGCAGATCGAACTCGCCCACCGCGGGCCGCGCCGGCTGCCACAGCAGCACCGGCAACAGCAGCGGCAGGCCAAGCGCGCGCATCGACCACGGCAAGCGCATCGCCAGCAGCACGCCACCCGCCACACCCCCCGCGGCCAGCCACGGCGGTGGCGCGGCCATCGACAGCGTGGCGAATGGCAGGCCGGCGAACGCCTGCAACAACAAGGCGAACAGCTTCACGGCGCCGGCGGCCACGTCCCACAACGGCGGCACCGCCACGCCGAGCATCGCCAGCGGCGTGATCACCAGCGTCACCCACGGGATTGCGATCGCATTGGCCACGAGCCCGACGGCCGACACCTGCTGGAACAGCAGCAGGCTCAAGGGCGCGAGCGCCAGTGTGATGGTCCATTGCTCGCGGAAGAAGCGACGCAGCCGCGTGAGCGCCCCCATCTTGCCCTCGCCCGGCACGGCCGTCGCCGAGGCGAAGAGCACCGCCACCGCCACGAAGCTGAGCCAGAAGCCGGCCTGCAGCAGCGCCCACGGATCGGCGGCCACCACGACCGCGGCCGTCAGCAACCAGACATGCGGCCACGGCCAGCGCCTGCCCGTCAGACGCAGCAGCGCCACGGCCGCGAGCATCCACACCGTGCGCTGCGAGGGCACGCCCCATCCGCTGAAGAGCGCATAGAGCGCGGCCAGCAGCACACCGCCCGCGAGTGCGGCCTGCTGCGCGGGCAGCCACAGCATGAGCCGGCTGCTGCGCCGCCAGAGCGCGCCCACGACATGCGCCGCGAACCACGCGAACAAGGTGATGTGCAGGCCCGAGATCGACATCAGGTGCGCCACGCCCGTGGCGCGGAACACGTCCCAGTCGGCGCGGTCGATGGCGCCCTGGTCGCCCGTGACCAGCGCGGCGATCACGCCGGCCTGTCGCCGGTCGTCCACGCGGGCGAAGACGTCATCGCGCACGGCCTCGCGTGCCCGCTCGATCGGATGCAGCCACGTGGTGCCCAACAGCTGCGGCGCGGGTTCGCGTGCGCCGACGCGCACATGGCCCTGGGCATGCACGCCCTGCTCCCATGCCCACAGCTCGCTGTCAAAACCGTGCGGGTTGAGGTTGCCGTGTGGCGCGCGCAGGCGCACGGTCAGTTGCCAGCGCTGGCCGGCGTGCACTTCGCCCACCGTGCGGGCGGTGGACGCGCGCCGCTCGACGGGCTGCTCCCATACGCCGCTGTGTTCGCCGTACCAGGCGAGCGCGATGCGCGATGGCACAGTCGGCGGCGCAGTGTCAGGTGAAGCCTCGGCCCATTGCGCCGCCTCCACATCGAAACGGAAGCGTGTTCCGATCTCGCTGTGCTGCGGCATCTGCGAGACCACGCCCGTGAGCCGCAGGTCCCGCCCTTCGAGCTGCGGCTCTAACGCCCCGTTCGCATAGGCCGTCGCACGCCATCCAGCGAGCCCTGCACCGGCCATCGCGCCGCATGCCAGCGACAGCATCAGCACGATCAGCCGGCCTCCACGCCACCGCCACAACAGCCAGCCACCGCCGAGCCCCACGAGCAGCAATGCGGCGTAAACGCCTGCGTGCCACAGCTGCGGCTGGCGCAGCTGCAAGGCCGCGCCGAGCAGCGTGCCGCCGAGCGCAACAAAGGCCCCCGACCCGCCCGCCACCGCGCCGGACGCACGCCGCGACCGACCTCCAGACACCTCTGAAACCATGATGCAAACCCTCCCCCAATCCACGCTCGATGGCGCGTTAATTGCTTGGCAACTGGGCTAGTATGCGTCTCACCAGAGACATCTTTTCGATGCAACCTCGCTGCACTGCACGCCCCTACGCATGTCCATTCACGCCGCACTCCACCACGTCACCCACTACACATACGACCGCCTGGTGCAGTTGGGCCCGCAAGTCGTGCGACTGCGCCCCGCGCCCCATTGCCGCAGCAATGTGATCTCGTACTCGCTGCGGGTCGAACCGGCCGAGCACTTCGTCAACTGGATGCAGGACCCGTTCGCCAACTACCAGGCGCGGCTCGTGTTCCCCGAGAAAACGCGCGAGTTCAAGGTCACGGTCGACCTCGTGGTCGAGATGGCGGTCTACAACCCCTTCGACTTCTTTCTCGAGCCGCAGGCCGAGAACTTCCCGTTCAAGTACACGGCCTCGCAGGCCGAAGAACTGGCGCCCTACCTCGTGGCCGACCCGGTCACGCCGCTGCTGGAGGCCTACCTCGACAAGGTCGATCGCAAGGAGCAGCGCACCATCGACTTCCTGGTCGGCATCAACCAGCAGGTGCAGCAGGACGTCAACTACCTCATCCGCATGGAGCCCGGCGTGCAGACGCCGGAAGAAACGCTCACCAACGGCAGCGGCTCGTGCCGCGACTCGGGCTGGCTGCTGGTGCAACTGCTGCGCCACATGGGCCTGGCCGCGCGCTTCGTGTCGGGCTACCTGATCCAGCTCACGCCCGACGTGAAGGCGCTCGACGGCCCGAGCGGCACCACGGTCGACTTCACCGACCTGCACGCCTGGTGCGAGGTGTTCCTGCCGGGCGCCGGCTGGATCGGCCTGGATGCCACGTCGGGCCTCATGGCCGGCGAAGGCCACATTCCGCTGGCCTGCACGCCCTCGCCATCGAGCGCCGCGCCCATCGAGGGCGGCGTCGACGAATCCGAGGTCGAGTTCAGCCACGAGATGAAGGTCACGCGCATCTACGAATCGCCGCGCGTCACCAAGCCCTACACCGAAGAACAGTGGGCCGAAGTGCTCGCGCTCGGCGACGCGGTCGATGCGCGCCTCGTGGCCGGCGACGTGCGCCTCACGATGGGCGGCGAGCCCACCTACGTGGCCACCAGCGACCGCGACGCGCCCGAATGGAACACCGACGCGCTCGGCCCCACCAAGCGCGGCTACGCCACCGAGCTCGTGCACAAGCTGCGTGCCGAGTACGGCCAGGGCGGCTTCCTGCATTTCGGCCAGGGCAAGTGGTACCCGGGCGAACAACTGCCGCGCTGGGCGCTGTCGATCTTCTGGCGCGCCGACGGCCAGACGCTCTGGCACGACCCCGAGCTGTTCGCCGACGAGCGCGTGCCCACGCACTACACGAGCGAAGACGCGCGCCGCTTCACCACCGTGCTGGCGCACAAGCTGGGCCTCACCGAGCGCTACATGCAGCCCGGCTACGAAGACACCTATTACTACCTCTGGCGCGAACGCCGTCTGCCGGTGAACGTCGACCCCTTCGACTCCAAGCTCGACGACGAACTCGAACGCGTGCGCCTGCGCCGCGTGTTCACGCAGAAGCTCGACGCCGTCATCGGCTACATGCTGCCCATCGAGCCCGGCAACGCAAATGCCGATGCCCCCGTGCTCGCCGGCCCCGGCTGGAAGACCGGCCCGTGGTTCCTGCGCGACGACCGCCTGTTCCTGATCCCGGGCGATTCGCCCATGGGCTATCGCCTGCCGCTCGACTCGCAACCGTGGGCCAGCAAGGGCGACTACCCGTACCTCATCGAGCGCGACCCGACCGCGCCGCGCGGCGCCTTGCCGAGCGCGTCCGACTACCGCGCGCGCTATGCCACCGCCACCACGGCAGCCGGCGCCGAGCTGGGCGACGTGCCCTACACCTTCGGCACGCCGCCCGTGGTGGCCGCGTCGCTGCGCATGCAGAGCCCCGGCGATGCGGCCAAGGGCGATGCGGCACAAGGCGATGCAGCAGCAACGGCCGCTGATGCCGGGAGTGCTTCCGCCACACCCGCCACGCGCCAACCGCTGCGCGGCGAATCGGCCCACTGGGTCACGCGCACCGCACTGTGCGTCGAGGTGCGCGACCCGCGCCGCGCCAACGGCCCTGCGGCCGAGAAGAAGGGCAGCGCCTCGGGCGTGCTCTACGTCTTCATGCCGCCGCTCGCGCGCCTGGAGGACTACCTCGACCTCGTCGCCGCCATCGAAGCCACCGCGAAACAGCTCGGCGTGCGCATCGTGATGGAAGGCTATCCGCCGCCGCGCGATCCGCGCCTGAAGATGCTGGCCGTGACGCCCGACCCGGGCGTGATCGAGGTCAACATCCACCCGGCCCACAACTGGAAGGAACTCGTCGACCACACCGAGTTTCTCTACAACGCCGCATTCGAAACCCGCCTGTCGGCCGAGAAGTTCATGACCGACGGCCGCCACACCGGCACCGGCGGCGGCAACCACTTCGTGATGGGCGGCGCCACGCCGGCCGACAGCCCCTTCCTGCGCCGGCCCGAGCTGTTGGCCAGCCTGCTGCTGTACTGGCACAACCACCCGTCGCTGAGCTATCTGTTCTCGGGCATGTTCATCGGCCCGACGAGCCAGGCGCCGCGCGTGGACGAAGCACGCAACGACCAGGTCTACGAACTCGAAATTGCGCTGAAAGAAATCGCCAAGAACCGCGAGATCTACGGCCAGAACATGCCCGCATGGCTGGTCGACCGCACGCTACGCAACATCCTGATCGACGTGTCGGGCAACACGCACCGCAGCGAGTTCTGCATCGACAAGCTCTACTCGCCCGACTCCAGCACCGGCCGCCTCGGCCTTCTGGAACTGCGCGCGTTTGAAATGCCGCCCCATGCGCGCATGAGCATCGCGCAACAGCTGCTCATTCGCGCCCTCGTGGCGCGCTTCTGGGACGCGCCGTACGAGGCGCCCGTCACCCGCTGGGGCACCGAGCTGCACGACCGCTTCCTGCTGCCGACCTTCGTCAAGATGGATTTCGACGACGTCATCAGCGAGATGCGCCAGGCCGGCTTTGCCTTCGATGCCGACTGGTTCGCGCCGCACTTCGAGTTCCGCTTCCCGCTCGTGGGCCAGATGCAATCGATGGGCGTGGAGCTGTCGCTGCGCAACGCGCTCGAGCCCTGGCACGTGATGGGCGAAGAAGGCTCGGCCGGCGGCACGGTGCGCTATGTCGATTCATCGCTGGAGCGCATCGAGGTCCGCGTGACCGGCCTGAACGAAAGCCGCCACGTCGTCACCGTCAACGGCAAGGTGCTGCCGCTGCAGCCCACGGGCGTCACCGGCGAGTTCGTGGCCGGCGTGCGCTACAAGGCCTGGAACCCGCCCTCGGCGCTGCACCCGAGCATCCCGGCCCACGCCCCGCTGACCTTCGACCTCGTCGACACCTGGATGAAGCGCTCGTTGGGCGGCTGCCAGTACTTCGTGGCCCACCCGGGCGGGCTCAACTACGACACCTTCCCGGTCAACGCCTACGAAGCCGAAAGCCGTCGCCACTCGCGCTTCACACGCATGGGCCACACGCCGGGCCTGCTGCGCACGCCACCGGCCACCATCGACCTGCCGGGCAGCCGGGAGTTTCCGTTCACGCTGGACTTGCGGCGCTGATTGAAGATTGAAGTGGACTCTGGTCGCACGCAGCGCTCATTTCTTGCTGCGCGCGTTCAGGGTCTTCTTCTTTTCGGAGTTCAACGTCGCCACACCTTGCTCGGTGAACACGTAGAGCGCCCTTCATCGGCCGCCGCGGCTGATGTTTGTGGTCACAGTTTGTGACCACAAAGCCTCCCACTCCTACGCCGAGAGTTGAGACATGAAGGCGGCTGGGAAGCACATGGACCTTCAACGCCTTCATTTCGCCTCGCCGGACCGCTCGCAGGGCCCCGGTGACGGTGATGTGACAATCTCCCCCCTGTGGAACCCCTGAACGAATCCCTGTTCGACGCCCAGGCCCCGGAGCATCCGGCGGCGCTGGCGTCTTCGCTCGCGCCGGCGGCCCTGCCCGGGCATTTCGACGAATTGCGGGGAGAGGCGACGCCTGCGGTGCCCTCGCGGCCCCTGCCGGGCGCGGCCCCGGCGCCCGCCGCGGCGCCGCTGCTGTACGACACCGCCGGGGAGCGACCGGCTCCGTCGCAATCGCAATCGCAATCGCAGTCACAGTCCTCCTCCCAGTCACAGTCACAGTCGCAAGGACAGGAGTCCTCCCTTCCAGCGACCAGCCCCCCCTCACCCCCGCCTGGAACGCCTTCTTCGAACAGCTCGGCCCCGGCGGCTTCAACGACCTGCCGCGGCGTGCGGTCAGCCTCGAGCGGCAGATCCGTGACAACGGCGTCACCTACAACGTGTACGCCGACGCCAACGGCCCGCAGCGGCCGTGGTCGCTCGACCTGTTCCCGCTGATCGTCTCGCCCGAGAGCTGGGCGCAGATCGAGGACGGTGTGCAGCAGCGCGTGCGCGTGCTCGACCGTGTGATGGCCGACGCCTACGGTCCGCAGCAGCTGCTGGCCGAAGGCCTGCTGCCGCCGGCGCTGGTGCGCGGCCATCCGGGCTATCTGCGCGCGCTGCATGGCGTGAAGCCGGCGGGCGACACCTGGCTGCACATCGCCGCCTTCGACCTCGCACGCGGCCCCGACGGCAACTGGTGGGTGGTCTCGCAGCGCACGCAGGCGCCTTCGGGCCTGGGCTACCTGCTGGAGAACCGCCTGGCGATCACGCGGCAGTTTCCGCAGGCCTTCGAGGCGCTGCAGGTGCAGCGGCTGGCCGCCACCTACAGCGCCATGATGGAAGGCCTGCAGCGCATGTGCCCGTCGGGCTCGCCGCCGCACATCGCGCTGCTCACGCCGGGCCCGTACAACGAGACCTACTTCGAGCACGCCTACCTGGCGCGCTACCTCGGCCTGACGCTGGTCGAGGGCAGCGACCTCACGGTGCGCGACCAGCGCGTGTACCTGAAAACGCTCCAGGGCCTGCGCCCGGTGCATGGCCTCATCAAGCGGCTCGACGACCAGTTCCTCGACCCGCTGGAGCTGCGCCCCGACTCCACGCTCGGCGTGCCCGGCCTGCTGCAGGCGATCCGCGCGGGCAACCTGCTGGTGGCCAACATGCCGGGCTCGGCGTTCCTCGAATCGCCCGCGCTGCTGGGCTTCTTGCCGGGACTGGCGCTGCGGCTCATCGGCGAGAAGCTCAAGCTGCCGGCACTGCCGACCTGGTGGTGCGGCGAACGCGCCTCGCTCGAAGCCGTGCTGCCGCAGCTGGGCGAGAGCGCCATCAAGCCGACCTACCCCGGCTTCGAGGGGCGCGCCAGCTTCGACGCGGTGCTCGGCAGCCAGCTCGGCCGCCGCGCGCTCGACGAATGGGCCGGGCGCATCGTGCGCGAAGGCGATGTCCACACGGTGCAGGGCTACCTGCCGCTGTCGCAGATGCCGACCTGGGCCAGCGACCTCGGCCCCGGCCACATCGCACCGCGCGCGCTGATGCTGCGCGTGTTCGCGGTGAGCGACGGTCCGCAATCGTGGCGCGTGCTGCCCGGCGGGCTCGCACGCCTCGCAGGGCCCGATGCGCAGATCGCTTCGATGCAACGCGGCGGCAGCAGTGCCGACGTCTGGGTGCAGACGCACGGCGAGGTCGACCGCACCACGCTGCTGCAGCCGCACGCCACGCCGGCCTCGCTCGCGCGGCACCGCGCGCCGGTCACCAGCCGCGCGGCCGAGAACATGTTCTGGCTCGGCCGCTACACCGAGCGCGCCGAGAACGCGGTGCGACTCGCGCGGCTCACGCTCAACCTGCTGGGCAGCGAAGACCAGTCGTCGCGCCCGCTGCTCGAATGGCTGCACCGCATGGCGGTGCGCAATTCGCTGGTGCCGGCCGAGGCGCCGGGCAGCGCGCCATCACAAGACACCACGCGGGCGACGCATTCGCGCCGCGTGTTCGAGCGCGCACTCATCGCCGAGCTGGGCGACGTCGACGACGGCGGCAGCGTGGGCTACAGCCTGCGCAGCATCCGGCAGGCCGCGGCGGCCGTGCGCGAACGGCTGTCGCAGGACAACTGGAACCAGATCGTGCGCGCCGAAAGCGACTTCCTGCGGCGCGCGGCCGAGCAGGCCGGCGAAGGCAGCTTTGCGGCCGGCGCCGCCTTGCGCGCGCTCGAATCCGCCAGCACCGCATTGGCCGCCATGACCGGCGCGCAGACCGACCGCATGACGCGCGACGACGCCTGGCGGCTGCTGTCGATCGGCCGCCACATCGAGCGGCTGGCCTTTTTGTCGAGCGCGCTCGAGGCCGGCTTTGCCAACGGCGCCGTGCACGAGGTGAGCGGCTTCGAGGCGATGGTGGCGCTGTTCGACAGCACCATCACCTTCCATGCGCGCTACCAGCAGCGCCGCGACGTCGCCACGCTGGTCGACCTGCTGGTGCTCGATGCCGAGAACCCGCGCTCGCTCGCCTGGGTCACGCAGACGCTGCGCGGGCGCATCGCGCGGCTCGCGGGCAGCGCGCCGGGCAAGCTCACGGCCCTGTCGTACGAGCTGCCCGACCCCGCCACCTGGACACTCGAACACCTGTGCGCCGCCGGCCCCGGCGCCGACTACCCCGCGCTGGTGCAGCTGCTCGCCACCTGCGAGACCGCGGCGTACCACGTGTCGGACGCCATCGGCACGCGCTACTTCACGCTCACGTCCGAATCGCTGCGCTCCGTCGGCGCCTGATTCCGCAGACACACCCATACAACGATATTTCGAAGGAGGCATTTCCATGCCAGGCATCGCCCTCAACCGACGTCTCACACTGACCGCCGCCAGCCTCCTGGTCGGCCTCGCGCTCGCCGGTTGCGGCAAGCAGGAACCTGCCGCGCCCACGGCCGCATCGGCACCGCCGCCCGCTGCCGCGCCGCGCGTGCTGGTCGTGGGCACCGACGCGGCCTACACGCCCTTCGAATCGCAGAACGAAAAGGGCGAGGTCGTGGGCTTCGACATCGACGTCGTGAAGGCCGTTGCGCAGAAGGCCGGCATCGAGGTGAAGTTCGTCAACACGCCGTGGGAAGGCATCTTCAACACGCTCGACCTGGGCGACCGCGACCTGCTGGTGTCGGCCATCACGATCACGCCCGAGCGCCGCCAGACGATGGACTTCTCGCAGCCCTACTTCGAGGCCCGCCAGCTCATCGCCGTGAAGAGCGATTCGACCGTCACGAAGTTCGACGACATCAAGAAGCTCAAGGTCGGCGTGCAGAACGGCACCACCGGCGACGAGGTGGTGGGCAAGCTGCTCGGCAAGTCGAGCACCGACATCAAGCGCTTCGAGTCGACGCCGCTGGCGCTCAAGGAACTCGAAGCCGGCGGCGTGCAGGCCGTGGTGGCCGACAACGGCGTGGTCGCGCACTACCTGGCCAACAACCCGGGCGGCGGCTTCAAGACGGTGAGCGACGCCGGCTTCTCGGCCGAGCAGTACGGCATCGCCGTGAAGAAGGGCAACGCCGAGCTGCTCGCGAAGATCGACAAGGGCCTGGCCGACATCAAGGCCGACGGCACCTACGCCAAGATCTACGCCGCGCACTTCGGCGCCGAACCGAAGTAAGCAACGGGCCCGCGCGATGCTGCTGCACGTCACCCACGAAACGCGCTACGCGTACGCGCCGGCGGTCGAGACGGCGCAGCACCTGGCGCACCTGCGCCCGCTGACCACCGCGTCGCAGGAACTCGTGAGCCACCAGCTCACGATCGACCCCGCACCCGCGCAGCACACCGAAGTGCCCGACCTGTACGGCAACACGCGCGCCTTCTTCGCGCTCGAGGCCACGCACGACCACCTCATCGTGACGGCCGAGAGCGTCGTGAAAACGTCGGAGCCCGTGCTCTCGCCCGCCGTGGCGCGCGAGCTGCCCTGGGAGACCGTGCGCGAGCGCTTCCGTTTTCGCAAGGACGCGCCGTTCGACCCCGCCTCGGAGTTCGTGTTTCCCTCGCCCTATGTGCCGCGCCATGACGACTTCGTGGCCTACGCGCGTGCCAGCTTCGCGCCCGAGCGTCCCACCTTCGATGTGGCGATGGACCTCACCGAGCGCATGTACCGCGACTTCGCCTACGACGCCGACAGCACCGAGATCAACACCCCCGCCGTCGAAGCCTTGGCGCAGCGCAAGGGCGTGTGCCAGGACTTCGCCCACATCCTCATCGCGTGCTTTCGCGCCATGGGCCTGCCCGCGCGCTACGTGAGCGGCTACCTGCTCACGCAGCCGCCGCCGGGCCAGCCGCGCCTGGTGGGCGCCGATGCCTCGCATGCGTGGGTGTCGGTGTATTTGCCCGGCGAGGGCGAAGGGCCCGAGAGCGTCGGCGACTGGGCCGACTTCGACCCCACCAACGGCCGCCAGCCCGGCGAGGACTACGTCACGCTCGCCATCGGGCGCGACTACTCCGACGTCTCGCCGATGCGCGGCGTACTGCACGGCGGCGCGCGCCACACGCTGCGTGTCGGCGTGACCGTGCAACCCGTGGGGGAAGTGATCGCGTTGCCGCAATCGCCGGCGCAAACGCAGACACAATCACACCTGTCACCGTTATCCCCAGATCAGGAGTCTTCATGAGCGTTTACGACAAGCTTTCCAGCCTCGGCATCACCCTGCCCCCGGTCGCCGTGCCCGCGGCCGCCTACCTGCCCTTCGTGCAGACCGGCAACCTCGTGTTCCTCTCGGGCCACATCGCCAAGAAGGACGGCAAGCCGTGGGTGGGCCAGCTCGGCGCCAACATCACCACCGAAGAAGGCAAGCTGGCCGCACGCGCCATCGCCATCGACCTGCTCGGCACGCTGCACGCCGCCGTGGGCGACCTCAACAAGATCAAGCGCATCGTCAAGCTGATGAGCCTCGTGAACTCGGTCGGCACCTTCACCGAGCAGCACCTCGTGACCAACGGCGCGAGCGAGTTCTTCGCCGAAGTGTTCGGCGCCGAAAAGGGCGCGCATGCACGCAGCGCCTTCGGCGTGGCACAGGTCCCGATGGGCGCCTGCGTCGAGATCGACCTGATCGCCGAGATCAGCTGATCTTTCTCTCGGGCGGCTCAGCCTCAATGAATGAGCCGCCCTCCGTTGCCGATCATCGACAACGTCACCGGATGCGGGCGCACCCCAGGGTCGTCGCCCCCAGACACCGGAATCCCCTCGATCTCACGCCGCAGCATCAGCTTCATGGCGTCCTGCATCGAGCGGCGTGGTGAAGCGGCCAGCGCCGTGCGCGCGGCCTCCACCGTCACCATCGCCACCACGTACCCTTCCAGCGAGAAGTAGCTGAACTCGTCGCGGCCCATGTGGCTGCGCATGTCCTGCTGGTAGCGCTGCACCAGCGGCGACGTCGCCAGGCGCGGGTTCGGCATGACCTGCGAAATCACCGTGCCACGCGCCGCCGGCCCCACGCTCTTCGCGAGCGCTTCGCCGTTGACGATCGAGAGCATGTACGGCGTCGGCCGCGTGATGCCACTCTCCGCCGCCAGCCCCGACAGCAGCTTCACCCCACACGGCGTCACGCACAGCGCGAACAGCGCATCAGGCTTCGCCGCGCGCACGGTCGCGGCCACTGCGGCGCCGTCCATCTGCGCCAGCGCCACGCCCTGCTGCCCCACGAGTTCGATGCCCGCGCCGCGCAGCGCGGTCTCGAGTGCTGCAAACGCATCGCGCCCCAGCCCGTCGTCCTGCCAGACCGCGAACGCGCGCCGCTGCCGCACCGACACCGCCTGCGCAACCAGCTGCCGCACCTCGTCCGCATAGCTCGCGCGCAGGTGATAGATGAGCGCACGCTGCGCACCGTGCAGCGACGAGGCGCCGGTCATTGCGCCGATCAGCGGCGTGCCCGCCTCGCGCATCGTCGGGTAGGCCGCGTCGATGTGCGAGGTGCCGGCCGACAGGCCGAGCGCATCGACCTTGTCCTGCACCACCAGTTGCCGGATGTTCTGCGTGTGGCGCTCCACCGAGTAGCCGTCGTCCAGCGCGCGCCACACCAGCTTGTGACGCCCGAGCAGGCCGTCGCGCTGCACGCGCGCGAGGTAGGCGTCGATGCCGTCCTTCACGTTGCGCCCGGCCTCGCCGAGCGGCCCGCTCAGCGGCAGCGACTGCCCCACCACGATCTCGTCGGCACGGCCCGGCAGGCCAAGAAAGAGAAGACCCAGAAGCGCAAGCCAGCGGTAGACCATCGTCGTGTCGTCCTTGCCGGCGTCGCCGGCCATGGGGCAGCCTGAAGCAGGCGGGCCCCGATCTTGGCGGCGCACCGCATGCGGCGGCCATCGGACATTTCCGGCCGACGCTACGGGGAACCGTGCTGCTCGCAAACCCTCGGGCGCGGGGTGCGTGGCGCGGCCCGCGTCCTATCATGCAGCGCGCCACCGCCCACCCCATGACCGATCCCGCACCCGAGCGCCTGCCGGACATTCCCTTCGACACCATCGTGGAACAGATGGTCGCGGGCATCTACGTGATCCAGGACGACCGCTTCGTGTATTGCAATGCGACCTGGGCCGGCATTGCGGGCTACACGGCCGAGGAAGCGACCGGCATGTCGCTCGCGCAGATCGTGCCGCCCGACTTCCTCGAGGTGGTGCGCTCGCGCATCAGCGCCCGGCTGGCGGGACTGCCGCCCAGCATGCACTTCATCACGCGCGGCCTGCACCGCGACGGCCGCGTGCGCTTTGTCGAAGTGCATGGCTCGCGCATCACCTACCGCGGCCGCCCGGCCGTGATGGGCGTGGGCGTCGACGTGACCGACCGCGTGCGCCACGAGGAAGAACGCCAGCGCTCGCGCGAGCAGCTGCAGGCCCTGGCCGCCTACACCGCCAACAAGCTCGAAGAGCAACGGCTGGCCCTCTCGCGCGATGTGCACGACGTGCTCGGCGGCATGCTGACCTCGATCAAGATGGACGCCACGCGCATCCAGCGCCGCGCCGACAACCCCGAGGTGCAGGCGCTCACGCAGGGCCTGATCGCGCTCACGCAGCAGACCATCGACACGGTCAAGCAGATCTCCGAGGCGCTGCGCCCCAGCGCGCTCGACCACCTCGACCTGTCGGTGGCGCTCGCAAACGAACTGCAGGCTTTCACGCGTCGCTCGGGCGTGCCGCATTCGCTGGACGCCGACGCACCCGCGCTGCGGCTCGCGCCCAGGCACGCGACAGCGGTCT
This sequence comes from Variovorax paradoxus, assembly GCF_009498455.1. Classification (NCBI taxonomy): domain Bacteria; kingdom Pseudomonadati; phylum Pseudomonadota; class Betaproteobacteria; order Burkholderiales; family Comamonadaceae; genus Variovorax; species Variovorax paradoxus. The sequence continues at coordinate 6,223,910 of NZ_CP045644.1, forward strand.
ATCGCATCTTCCAGGAGGGCCTGACCAATATCTCGCGCCACTCCAAAGCACAGCACGTCGATGTGCGCTTGCGCGTGGAAGCCGAGCGCCTGCAACTCGTGCTGCACGACGACGGCCGCGGCTTCGACACCGACGCGCCCGAGGGCAGCGCGCTCGGCCTCTTGAGCATGCGCGAGCGCGCACGCGAGATCGGCGGCGAGCTGCACATCCGCTCGGCGCCCGGCGCGGGCACGCGGCTCGCGCTGAGCGTGCCGTTGCACCCGGAGAGCGGCGCCGCATGATCGACATCCTGATGGTCGACGACCACACGATCTTCCGTTCAGGCCTGCAGCGCCTGCTGCTCGACGAGACCGACCTGCGCACCACGGCCGAGGCCGGCAACGGCGCCGAGGCGCTCGAGCTCGTGCGCCAGCGCCGCTTCGACGTGGTGCTGCTCGACATCAACATGGAGGGCCGCAACGGCCTGGAAGTGCTGGCCTCGATGCGCGCGGCGCAGCCCGCGCTGCCGGTGCTCATGCTGTCGATGTACGCCGAGGAACAGTACGCGCTGGTCGCGATCCAGGCCGGCGCGCGCGGCTACATCGCCAAGGATGCGGAGCCCGCCGAGCTGGTGCGCGCCATCCGCTGCGTGGCGGCCGGTGGCCAGTACCTGAGTGCGCGCGCCGCCTCGCAGGTCAGCGGCCAGCTCGAAGGCCGCGACGACCGCCCGGCGCACCAGCGGCTCACGGTGCGCGAGCACCAGATCATGCTCATGATGCTCAAGGGCGTGTCACTCACGGCCATCGGCGACGAGATGCTCATCAGCGTGAAGACCGTGAGCACGCACCGCAGCAACATCCTCGACAAGCTGGGCGTGGCCAGCACGGCGGAGCTGGTGCTCTATGCCGTGCGCCACGGGATCATCCAGTAGATCGATCGCCAGGAACTCAGCGGGTACCGTTGCGCAGTGGATCGACCGAATCGGGCAGCGCATTGAAGTCGATCTGCTGGAACAGGAACTCGCGCTGCTGCGGCGACAGCAGCGAGTAGCGCGGCCAGAAGAACAGGTAGTCGTCGGCCGACATGCGCGGCTGGTTGTCGAAGACCATCCGCTTGCTGCACAGCAGGCACACGAAGTTGGTCCAGTTGTTCCAGGTCGTCTGGCCGTCGAACATGCGGCTCGGCGCGCCGTAGCGGGCAAAGCTCGCCGTGTGGCCGATGAACTTGTCCGACAGCGCCTTGCGGCTGCTCGCGTTCGCGCTGCTCCACGCAAAGCGCATGAAGTTCGGCTCGTCGGTCACGAAGTTGCCGAACAGCGCCGCCACGTCGATGCCGTGGAACGCGCCGAAGGTGTCCTTCCAGGGCTGCGGCGTGTCGTCCCAGTTGTAGTTGTAGCGGTAGATGTCGCCGTTCTGCAGGCGCAGCACGCGGATCACGTTGTCGATCACGTTGTCCAGCGCGTAGCTGATCACTTCATGCGTCTGCGTGTAGATCGGCTGGAACTCGGGCTTGATCAGCTGGTTGAAGGTGACGCTGCCGGGCGGCGCGTAGTTGCTCAGGTTCCAGAGCTCCTGCGGCGAAGGCTGGCCCATGCCGAACAGGAAGGCGAAGTACGAGCCCTCGTCATGCGTGGAGCCGATCATCAGCGGCATCTTGTTGTAGTTGCCCGCAATCAGCCCGGGCAGGCCGCTCGCGCGGATCACGGTGCCGTCGGTGAAGTGGCCGGGCACCACGGGGCTGGGCGTGAACTTCATGATCTGCGCCGCGCTCGCGCCGCGCAGCAGCGCGGCGATGTCGGACTGGCTCATCGTAAGGCGCTGCGCCGCGGCCTGCAGCGCGGTGGAAGCGCGACCGCTGTCGACCAGCAGGCTGTCGATCAGCGAGTCGGCCGCCAGCGTGCCCACCACCGGCGGGTAGGCGTTGGGCACGCCCGACATGCACACCGCACGATGGAACTTGCCATCGGCCAGCGGCGACTGCAGCAGGCCCCAGGTGTTGATGCAGCCGGCCGACTGGCCCGCCACCGTCACCAGCCCCGGGTTGCCGCCGAAAGCGCGCGCGTTGGCCTTCACCCAGTCGAGCGCGCGCACGAGGTCGAGCGTGGTGAAGTTGCCCGAGTCGTCCAGCGCGTTGCCGGTTTTCATCGCCGGGTGGTTCAGCCAGCCCAGCATGCCCATGCGGTACTGCACGGTGACCACCACCATGTTGGCCTTCTGCGCCAGGTAGGCCCCGTCGTAGGCCGGCTCGCGCGCCGAGCCCTTCGTGTTGCTGCCGCCGTGGATCCAGAAGAACACCGGCAGGTTCTCGGCGCTGGAGTTCGGGCGCCACACGTTCAGGTACAGGCAGTCTTCCGTGCCCACGGGCTGGCCGAAGGTGGCCGGATCGGGCTCGCCGAAGGGGTTGCCGACCTGCGCGCACATGCCGGCCAGCGTGGTCGCGGCACGCGCGCCGCTCCACGGTTGCGGCGGCTGCGGGGCGCGCCAGCGCAGGCTGCCGACCGGCGGCTGCGCGAAGGGAATGCCCAGGAAGGCGTGCGTGTTGTTGGCGGCAACCTTGCCGTAGATCTGGCCGGCGTCGAGCGCGCGCGTGAGGCTCTGGTTGTAGGCGGCCAGCGCGGGCGCTGCGAGCACGGCGAGCGCCCACAGGACCGTGGTGCGAAACAGCAGGCGAAAGAGGCCTGCGAAAGAACGGGGGCAATGCATGGCGGTTGTCTCCTGGAGGTGGATGCGACCGGCTCTGACGGCCGGGGTCATGCATCGATTCTCGTGAGCACCCTGCCCTGCGCGCCTCGGTGTCATCGGAGGGCCGCAGCAAGAATCCGCCGATTGACATCCGGGCCGCGAAGGGCCATGCAAGCGGCTCGGGCTACTTGCGCTTCCAGCTCGCCACGGTGATGAACACGCCGGTTTCCTTCGCGTCGCGCAGGCGCACGCTGTAGCGGCCCGCGCCGTCGGTGCCGTTGAAGACGACCTCGCGGCCCTCCTCGTCCAGCGTCGCGCCCTTCGCGAGTTCGCGGTAGGTGTCGACCAGCTTGGCGATCGGCTCGTAGCTGCGCAGCGTGACCTCGGCGTCGGGCAGCTGCGCTTCGGGGCGCTGCGAGCGCTCGTAGGCCGTGCGCATCGGCAGGCCGGCCAGGCCCTTGGGCAGCACGATCTTGCCGGCGCTGGCCGAGCTGTTCACCTCGGCCGTCTGCACGAGCATCGGATGCAGCGACGCGGGGAAGCCCGGCGGCAACTGCGCGACGCGCCAGCCCGGCACGTTCGGCTGGCCGGTGATGTATTCGACGCGCGCGATCTTCTGCGCGGCGGCCACGTCCGCCGGATCGTCGCTCTCGGCCATGGCCGCGAGGTACGAAGGCAGCCGCTTGCTCCAGGCCACCAGCGGCGCGGCATCGGCCTGGCTGGCACCGGCGTGCTGGAAGACCGACAGCACGGTTTGCGGCAAGGGGTTGCAGACCTTCGGATCGTCGCTCTTCGCGGCCGCGCGGCAATGGCCGTTGACCAGCCCCATCGCCTGCACGCGGCCGTCGGCGTCGATCAGCATCGCCGCGCGCTCTTCGCCGTGACCACTGCCACTGACGGACGCGATGACCTGGCGACCGTCGGGCCACACGGTGCGCGTGACGTCGAACTTCGAGCGCATGCCTTCAAGCAGCTGCTGCGCGATCAGCGTGTCGGGCTCGGTGTAGCTGCCGCGCGCATAGCCGACAAGGCCGATCACGGCCGCGCGGATGCGCGTCTGCTCGCTCAGGCGCAGCGCGGGCGGGGGCAGCTCCGTCGTGACGGGCGCGGCAGCGTCTTGTGCCTGGGCGGTGAGCGCGCAGGCGAGCACCAGCGACGCCAGCGCCGACTGAATCAAGGTCTTCTTCATTCGGAAATTTCCACTTCGATGTTCGTGATCGCGGGCATGTCGCGCGGGATCGTCGTGCTGACGGAGAAGCTCAGGCCGTTGCGGCGGCCCGCGATGAAGCCGTCTCCCGACTCGATGTCCTTCAGCGGCGGCGACAGCTGCTTGTAGAAGGCCAGCACCTGCTCCGGTGTGTCGACGGTCTGCAGGCGCAGCACGCGCTTGGCCTTGGCGTCGCTCAGCGCGTCTTGCGCGGTGCCGTAGATCAGCGCCTTGGGGTACAGCGGCACCTGCGCGGAAAAAGCCTTGTTGGGCCGCACGATGGGCCGCGCCGTGGTGCGCGCGGCGTCCATCGTGACGTACTCGGTCGTGGCGATCTTCTCGCCCACGCCCTCGCCGCCCTGCATGCGGTCGGGAACCTGCTGGCTCCACGCGACCAGCGGTTGCGCCTTGGCGCGGTCGAAGCCGGGACGCAGAAAGATCGAGAGCACGGCGTGCTGGTCGTCGAGGCAACCGCTCGACGACGAGTTCTTGCCGCAGCTGCGATGCACCAGCGCGGCAGCGAGCACGTCGCCACTGCGGTCGTCGACCAGCACGGCCGCGCGCTCGCCACCGTCGTAGGGCCGGCGATAAGACGAAAGCAGTCGTTGGCCGTCAGGCAGTGCCTGCTGCTTGCGGTCGGGGCGCGAGGCCAGGCCCGAGATCAGCTGCTCGGCCAGCAGGCCTTCGGGCCAGTAGTACGAGCCCGACGCCATGCCCGCGAAGCCCGTCACGGCAAGGTCGAGTGCGGGGGCCTGGGCGTCTTCCTGCGCACGCTCGTGATGCGGCACGAGGACGAGTTGGGGTGTCGCATTTTGTTGTGCGACAGCGCCGAAGGAAGAGAGAAGAAGGAAAGCGAGGAAAGCGGAACGCGGTCGAAAGTGAGGCATGAAAAAAGAAAACGAACGATGCGGCTTGCCCGATGTTTGCAGACAAGTGTGTCGTTTGATTCTAGAAGGCGTTCATTGCAAAAATCGCCTCGCATCTCATCGTCGCGAGCGCGAAAAGATCACGTCACGGCGTGACCGCGAGCTTCGAACACAGCAGCCGCATCGCAGCGCCGATCGGCGCGATCACCGGCACCTTGAAACGCGGCGTCAACGCCAGTGCGGCCTGCCCGAGCGGACCGCCGCCGATGATCACGGCCTGCGCGCCGTCGTCGTCGATGCAGCGTTGCACGGCCTGCGCCAGGGCTTCTTCGAGCGCGAGCGCATCGGCCGCGAGCGCACGCGGATCGCCCTGCGTCAGGCGGATGCCGCTGTACTGCGCGCGCAGCCCGAGCGCCGCGGCGCGCGCCTCGATGGGCACCACGAGGTCGGGCGTGACGGTCGCGATGCCGAAGCGCCGGCCGCCCTCACCCGCCGCGAGCATCGAGGCTTCGGCAATGCCGACCACGGGCACGCCGGCTTCGCGGCGCAGCAGCTCCACGCCGGGGTCGCCGAAGGCGCTGACGATCACGCCGTCCCACCCCTCGTCTGCTGCCGCGCGCCACACCTTCAGCACCTCGAGCGCGGCCGCGTTCAGCTCGTCTTCGTTGACGATCATCGGCGGGCCCTGCACCGCGGTGCGGCCGGTCACGCGGCAACCGGCGGGGGCTTCTGCGGACGCGATGCCGACCATCATGTCGGTGGTCGCGACGGATGCGTTGGGGTTGATGAGCAGGATGTCGGGCATGCGGAAAGGCGCTTTCTTTTTGTCTCTTGAGATGGGTCGTTGCGCGGCTCAGTTCGAGCGGGCCAGCGTCGCACCGGGTGGGCGGTCGTCGGGCTCGGCCTCGCCGGGCAACGGCAGCGCATCGGGCGACTGGCCGTAGGTCTCGGGCACGCACTGCACGCTGGCGACGAATACCGCGTACATCGCAGCGGCCAGGCCGAACACACCGACCAGCCCGAACGCATCGAACAGGCGGCCCGCCACCAGCGGCATCAGCGCGCCTGCCGCAGTGCCCGTCGCAAGGATGAAGGCCGTGCCGAAAGCGCGCACGCGCGTCGGGTACAGCTCGGGCGCGAAGATCCAGATGGTGGTGTTGAGCAGCAGCACGAAGAACTGGAACACCGCGCCCGCAATGAGGATCACGACGATGCTCTTGGCCACGAAGCCGATGGTCAGCGCCGCCAGGCAGGCGCACACGGCGCCGGCCGTCAGCACGCGCTTGCGCGGAAAGTGAAAGCCCAGCAGCGAGGCCGCAATGGCGCCCAGCAGGCTGCCGCCCTGCATCACCATCGTGAACAGCAGGCTCTTGGACATGCTGTAGCCCAGCGTCACGAGGATGGTCGGCATCAGCGTGAGCACCGAGATCTGCGCGCCGTAGGTCATCCAGATCGTGATGCACAACGGCACCGTGCGCCGCGCCAGCGCGCCGCGGAAGATCTCGGTCACGCGCACCTTCGGCCGTGCGGCCTGCGCCAGCGTGCCGTCGTCGGTGATGTATTGCTGGGGCGCTGCCAGCTTGCCCGACAGCCGCCCCGATGCGAGGCGCGTCAGCACTGCATTCGTTTCCTTCACGCGGCCCTGCGACAGCAGGAAGCGCGGCGTCTCGGGGATGTAGCGGCGATAGAACGCACCGAGCAAGGCCGGCACCATGAGGCAGGCGAACAGCCAGCGCCAGGCGTTGTCGCCGGGGAACATCCAGAACACCAGCAGGCCGAAGCCCGGTGCGAGGAAGTTGCCGAGGCCGCCCGCGCCCACGTTCACCATCCCCACGGCCGTGCCGCGGAACTTGGTCGAGCAGAACTCGGCCAGCATGGTCACGGCAATGGCGATCTCGCCACCCAGGCCGAAGCCCACCACCGCGCGGCCCAGCGCCATCACCGTGAAGTTGGGCGCCATCGCGCAGATGCCCGCGCCGAGCGTGAACATCAGCAGGTCGATCGACAGCATCACGCGGCGACCGTACCGGTCTGCAATGAAGCCCGACACGATGCGCCCGATGGCCGCGCAGGCAAAGGTGACGGTGTTCAGGAAGCCGATGTCCGACGCGCTCAGCCCCCACTGCTCGCGCAGCATGGGTCCGACGATGCCCACCGCGTTCTGTTCGAAGGCATCGAACAGGCAGCCGATGAGGATCAGAAAAATGATCGTGTGGTGCGAGCGCGTGACGCCGATGGTGTCGAGCGCGCGATCGAGCTCGGCGACTCGGGGCGAGTCGGGCCCGGAAGAGAGTGCAGGTCCAGCCATGAGAAACCTCTGAAGAAGGATTGAAGTGCTTGCTTGCGCGTGGCAGCCCGATGTCGCGGATCGCATCGTAGGCGGCTGCGCGTCTGAATGGCATATGGATTTCACCTACTTTGATAAATTGAAATCCAAATTTCAAACAGGAGCAGCCTCAAGCAAGCGGCATGCCGGGGTTTTTCAGGCTCAGGCAGCGGGTTCTCAGGGTTGGACTGAAAAAAAGGGGCGCGACCGCACCTGCAGCGGGCGCTCGTGCACCGAGGGCGTGCGCCGCTAGGACCTCGCCGAGCCGGCCAGCGCCAGCAGCTCGTCGACGTCCCAGTGGTCGTCTGCGTGCCGGCCGTATTTGGCAGCGACCACGGTGCCCCGCGCGTCGAGGAGCAGGTCGGCCGGCAAACCCGTGATGCCGTTCTCCGCCCGCTGGTAGAAGCGGCCCGTCGCAAGAACCCAGCGCAGGCCGCTCCAGAAGACGCGCGGGTGCAGGAAGGCCAGCCGCGAGGTTTCCACGCCAAAGTGCCGGTAGTGGGTCTTGGTCGGGTCGGCCACGCAGTCGAACGGCAACTGCGCCTGGTACTGACGCATCTCCTGCGCGGACGAATGAAAGAGCACGACCTCGCGGACGCCCGCCGCCGCCAGCTCGCCCTGCCTTCGGGCAAAAGTCAGCAGATGGAAGTTGCAGACCGGGCAGCCCGCGAAACGGCGAAACTGCAGGTGGACCCAGCGCGCGCCGGCGTCCGGCAGCTGCAAGGGCTTTCCGTGGATCGTTTCCAGGACCGTGGCGGGCACCACATCGCCGGGAGAGAACTTCATCGAAGGTCTTTCAGAAGGGTTGCGAAGACGTCGGGCCGGGCGCCGGAAAGCGTCTTCCTATTTTTAAGTACACTGTACGTTTATCACTTTACAGCCTCTTCAAGAACGGAGTCAAGCGTGGGACGTCCCGCCAAATTCACCCGTGAACAGCTTCAACAGGCTGCGTTGGCGTTGGTCGATGCGGACGGCCTCTCCGGCCTGACCATGCGCGCGCTGGCGAGTCGGCTCGAGACCGGCGCGATGACGCTCTACAACTACGTCTCGCAACGCGAAGAGCTGGAGATGCTGGTGGTCGAAGCGGTGCTGGGCAAGGTGCGCTGGGGGACCGACGGCCACCAGCCCTGGCATGAAGCGCTGGAAAACATCGCGATCGCGCTGTGGCGCGTGATCCGCGACCATCCCCATGTGATTCCGCTGATCCTCACGAAGCGCAGCCGCTCACCCGCGGTGTTCGAGGTGACCGAAGCCCTGCTGCACACGCTGGCCCAAAGCGGCCGCAGCGGCGCCCGCCTGCTCGTGGGTTTTCGCGCGGTGTCCGCGCTCATCATGGGCGCCGCGCAGGCCGAACTCGCCGGGCCGCTCACGCTGCAGGCCGACGAATCACCCGACGACACCATCGCGCGGTTCCAGGCCCTGCCGCCGGACCGGTTCCCGCATCTGATCGAGATCGCGACTGCTGCCACGGCCAGCGATGCGGAGACCGAGTTCCGGGCGAGCCTGTCGCTGCTGATCGATGGCCTGCGCGCAGAGGCTGCGCCGCAGGTCTGAGGCCGCCCAGGAAAGGGCGATGCGCCCTCCCCTCAGAGCTCGTCGTTTTCCTCGTGCCCCAGCTCGATCGCCGCCAGCCGCTTGCGGCCGGCCGAGCCTGCGGCCTCGATCACCATCGTGGCGATCAGATCGCACACGCCCATCACGGCCGCGTGGTTGTCGAGCAGCCCCGGGCCGCGGCAGTCGCATTGAAGCGACCACGTGGCGCCCGCGAAATCGGGCGAGGCGCGGTCGCTGATGTAGACGATTTTGGCGCCGACGCGCTGCGCGCCCGCGAGCAGCGTGTCGAGCTGGCGCGTCTGGCGGCGCGTGCCGAACACGATCACGCAGTCGCGCTCGCCCAGCCCCGCCAGATGCTCGGCCAGCGTTTCGCCGGGGCCCGGAATGGCGGTGACGCGCGGCACCACCTGGATGATCTGCCAGCGCAGGTACAGCGCGAACGCGTGGCTGCTGCGCGTGCCGAAGATCAGCACCTGCCCCGCGCCGATGATCGCCTTCACGATCTCGGCCATCTGCTTGTCGCTCAGGCGCTCGAAGGTGCTCGCGAGGTTGGCCTGCGACTGCTGGAAGTGCGTGGCCACGAGGTGGCCGCGCTTCGAGGCTTCGGTCGCGTTCTGGAACAGCGGCGAGCCCGTCTGCTTTTCTTCGCGCACCTGGCGCCGCGCCTCTTCGTAGTTCTCATAGCCGATGCGCCGGATGAACCGGCTCACCGTGGAGGGCGACACGCCCGCAAGCTCCGCGAGTTCGTTGCCCGCATAGCTGGCCAGCTCGCCGGGAAACTCCAGGACGAAATCGGCAAGCTGGCGTTCGGTCGCGGACAGCTGGTCGAGCTGGCTGCGAACGCGGCGGACGAAGGAATCGGCGGACATGGGTGGGTGATGGGCGTGGCGCACGATGATGCCATGCCCCACCCATGCGGCAGAACCCACGAGCCAGAACGCCGCCCGCGCCACCGCGTTCAGACGGCAGCCGCCGCAATCTCCAACTGGGTCAGCCGCCGCGCCATGCGACCGACAAAGTTCTGTGTGACGTGCGGCAGCACGCGCTGCGACGGCACCACGATGCCGACCTGCAACTGGTCGAGCGCGGGCAGCTCGAAGGGCCGCCAGATCAGGTCGCCACGCTTCAGGTCTTCGATGAAGGCGATCTTCGAGAAGCACGAGATGCCCTTGCCCGCCATGATCAGCCGCTTGAGCATCGGCGTCGAATTGCAGGTGGCAGCCGGCTCCATGTCGTCCCAGAACGCAGCGAACTCGGGCGACAGCCCAGCGCTGATGACCGGGTGCGAACTGGAGCGCAGGAACGGGTAGCGCGCGCATTCCTTCAGCGACACGCTGGCGTGGTTGGCCAGCGGATGGCCCGGCGGCATCACCACGCCGATGGGCAGGTTGGCCAGCGCCACCGCGGCCACGCCGCCCGGCAGCCGGCTCACGAAGGTCATGCCCACGTCGACCTGCCCCGACATCACCATCTGCGGCACGTCCATCGGCTGCACTGCGGTGATGGTGTACGTGACGGCCGGGAACACCTGCAGAAAATCTTCGACCGCCGACGGCAGCATCTCCTCGAAGAAGGAGTCCATCGCGGCCACCTTGACGTGGCCGGTGCGCTCGCCCTTCAGCGCATCGAGCTCGGTGCGCATCACCTGGTACTGGTGCAGCGTTTCCTGCGCGTGCTTGAGCAGGCGCTCGCCGGCCGCATTGAGCCGCAGGCCGTTGGGCATGCGGTCGAACAGCTCCACGCCCAGCTCGTCTTCGAGCTTGTGGATCTGCCGGTTGACGGCGCTGGCCGCCACGTAGAGCCGCTCCGAGGCCTTGCGCACCGAGCCGCAGCTTGCGACCTCGATGAAGTACTTGAGGATGCTGGCGTGCATCAGCCGGCCCTCCCCCGCCGCGCCGGCTCAGCCCGGTGCGTGCGGAAACGCGGCAACGGCCGGATGGTCGCAGGGCACGCGCTTCGCGTCGGCGCCGCCGGGCGAACCGAGCCCGCTGACGTTGGCCGCGAAAAATTCGCGGTTGATGGCCGTGAAGTGTTCCATTTCGGGCGGCAGCCGAAGGTCTTCGTAGATGGCCTGCGTGGGACAGGCAGACACGCAAACGCCGCAGTCGATGCATTCATCCGGGTGAATGTACAGAGTGCGCTCGCCTTCGTAGATGCAATCGACCGGACAGCACTTGACGCAGGCGCCGTCCTTGACGTCGATGCAGGCAGCGGTAATGACGTAAGCCATGGCATGAAGGGCCGGCGCCTAGCGGCCCAGCCACTGCGGCTTGCGTTTCTGCTGGAACGCCAGCACGCCTTCGTTCGCGTCTTCGGACTGCAGCGCCGCCACCAGTGCGGGCAACCGCATGCGGTGCGCGTCGGCCGGTGCCAGCGTGCCGGTGCGGCGCACCACCTGCTTGATGGCCTTGAGCGACAGCGGGGCGCAGGCCAGCATCTGCTGCACCCAGCGGTGAACGGCCGTATCGAGCTCGGCGCGCGGCACCACCTCGTTGACCAGGCCCATCTCGAGCGCGCGCGGCGCCTTCACGCGCTGGCCGGTGAACATCATGCCCATGGCCTGACGGTAGGGAATCTGCCGCTGCAGCAGCAGCATGCCGCCGTCCAGCGGCAGTCGCCCCACCAGCGGCTCGGGCAGGCCGAAGCTGGCTTCGTCGCAGGCCACCACGATGTCACAGCCCAGCACCATCTCGAAGCCGCCGCCAAGCGCCAGGCCGTTGACGCGCGCGATCACCGGCACGTCGAGCGTCTCGCGCAGCGCGATGCCGCCGAAGCCGCCGGTGCGGGCCGCGGCCCAGTACTCGATGCCCTTGAGATTCGAGGTGTTCTTCAGATCGGCACCCGCGCAGAACGAGCGCTCGCCCGCACCGGTGAGCACCACCGCCCGGATGTCGTCGCGCGATTCGATGTCGGTCCAGATGCGCTGCAGTTCGGCCTCGGTCGACAGGTCGACCGCATTGAGCACTTCGGGCCGGTCGATGGTGACGGTGGCTACATGGTCGACGACGTCGTAGAGAACACTCATGCGTCGGCCTCCTCGATCAGCGCGCGCGCTTCCGCCAGCACTTCTTCTGTGTGCTGCCCGAGCCTGGGCGGTTCGCGCCGCAGGCCGGCCTTGGCGCCCGACATCTGGATCGGGCTGGCGATGAACTTGAGCGGACGACTCGACGACGCATCGCCTTCGAGAATCATCGCGTTGTGCAGCGTCTGCGGATCGACCAGCGCCTCGCGCATGTCGCGCACAGGAGCCGACAGCAGGTCTTGCTCTTCGAGCTTTGCCAGCCAGTGGTCGCGCGTGTTGCTGGCAAAGCGCTCGCGGAAGATCGCATGCAGCTCGGCCTTGTGGGCGAACTGCGCCGCCATGCCCGAGAAGCGCGCATCGACCGACAGGTCGCCGATGCCCAGCGCCGTGCAGATGTCGCGCAGCGGGTTGGCCTTGAACGCGCCCACCAGCACCAGCGGCCCGGTCTGGGTGTCGAACACGCCCGACAGCGGCATCGCGGCCCAGTTCACCTCGGAGTCTTCCATCATGACCATGGCCGCTTCCTGCATCTGCATCGCGAGCATGGAGTTGTAGAGCGACACGGAAATCTTCTGGCCTTCGCCGGTGCGCTCGCGCTGCAGCAGCGCCAGCAGGATGCCCTGCACCATGTGCATGCCCGCGGTGTAGTCGGCCAGCGCAGTCGGGTAGATCGAGACCGGCACCGAGGCATCGGCGCGGCGCGCCATCACGCCGGTGAGCGCCTGCGCCAGCACGTCCTGCCCGCCCTTGTGGGCGTAAGGGCCGGTTTCGCCGAAGCCGGTGCCCACCGCGTAGATGATGCGCGGGTTCAGGCGCTTGCAGTCTTCGTAGCCCAGGCCCAGCCGCTCCATCACGCCGGCGCGGAAGTTGTTGGTGACCACGTCGGCGCCGGCAATCAGCGCCTTCACCAGCTCCATCTGCTCCGCGTCGCGCAGGTCGATTTCCACGCTGCGCTTGTTGCGGTTCAGGCTGCAGAAGATCGGGTTGTCGTTGCCGGCCACCGGCGCGAAGGTCGAGCGGCTCAGGTCGCCCGCGCCCTTGCGCTCGACCTTGATGACGTCGGCGCCATGGTCGGCCAGCATCTGCGTGCAGACCGGGCCCATCATGACCTGCGTGAAGTCGATCACGCGGATGCCGTCGAGCGGCAGTGCACCGGTGCTCATGCAGCCTCCTTCGTGAACGAACGCGCGATGGCGGGCACGTCGGCGTTCGGTCCCTTCTGGTCGCCCGGGTCGGCACCCTGCGCGCGCAGCGTCTTTTGCAGCGCGGCCACATCGACATCGCGCACCGACACGCCTGCGTTCAGAGCCAGTGCCGCGGCAGCGCCCGTGGCCTCGCCCATCGCCATGCAGGGCGGGATCTCGCGCGAGATCTTCTGCGCGGCCGAGGTGGCCGAGTAGTGGCGCCCGGCCACCAGCAGGTTCTCCACGCTGCGCGGCAGCAGCGTGCGGTAGGGGTAGTAGTAGTCGCGGCCGCGCGCCACGCTGTCGTCGAAGCGGGTGCGCTGGGCCACGTCTTCCTTGGTCATCACGTAGGCGCCTTCGAGCAGGCGGGTCTGGCGGATGCCGGTCTGCGGCGCCATGTCGATCAGGGTGCACTTCGAAAAACCAGGCAGCCTGGCGCGCACGAACTCAATCACCTTGTGGATGGTGGCGCGGCCCTGCACCTCGGCGCGCGTGAGGTCGCTGACCTTCAGGCCGTCGAGCCCCGGCATGTGCGGACAGTTGCACCACACCACGCCGGGCAGCGGCGTCTTGAGCCACCACGCATCCCAGGCGCCGCCGAGCATGTGCTTGACCTCGCGGTCGAGTGCTTGCCAAGCCACGGGCTCTTCGCGTTCGAAGCGCTCGGCTTCGTCGGTGTCGACCGCGCCGAGGCGGAACACGGTGGTCACGATGTAGCTGCCGCTGATGTGCGGCGCGCCGGCCGAGGCGGCCACGTCGAGGTCGCCGGTGGTGTCGATCACCACCTTGCCCAGGATGGCTTCCCGCCCGCCCTTGGTTTCGCAGACCACGCCCTTGACCTTGCCGTCTTCCACCAGCGTGCGCGAGAACCACGAGTGCAGTCGCAACTCGATGCCGGCCTGCTGCACCATCTCGAGCGAGGTGCGCTTCCACGCATCGGGATCGAAGGCGGCGGCAAAGCAGATCGGGTGCGGCTTTTCCTTGCTATGGAAGTCGTAGGTGCCCCAGCGCTTCCAGCGCCGCACCGATTCGGGCAGCGTGCCCCAATCCTGCTGGCGCGGGTACTCGGCCAGGCCCAGCGCCGACATGCGCTCGATCATTTCGAGGCAGATGCCGCGCACCGAAATCTCCTGCTGGTGGCTGTCCCACATGTCGTCGAGCACCAGCACCATGCCGCCCGAGGCCAGGCCGCCCAGGTGGTTGTAGCGCTCCAGCAAGGTCACGCTGGCGCCGTTGCGCGCGGCGGCCAGGGCCGCGGCCTGCCCCGCGGGGCCGCCACCGACCACCACCACGTCCGATTCGGCTGCCACGCGCACGTCGTGCGCGGGCTCCTGCATCCAGTCGCCAATACGGCTCATAGAACTCTCCTGTTGATGTGTTGGGTTGTGTGTTTGAAATGCGCCCGATGCATCACGGGGCGGCTTCCGGTTGCCACCGGATGACCCAGCGCTCGGCCAGCGTCACCAGCAGGAAGAACAGGCCCGAGAGCGTGGCGCTCATGACGATCGCGGCGTACAGCAGCGGCGAATCGAAGTTGAAGGTGGCCTGCAAAATCATGGCGCCGATGCCGACCGTGGCACCCACCCACTCGCCGACCACCGCACCGATGACGCACATAGACGCCGCGATGCGCAGGGCCGAGAACAGATAGGGCAAGGCATTGAGCAGGCGCAGCCGAAAGAAGATCTCGGTCTTGCTGGCGGACAGCACGCGCATCAGTTCCATGGCCTGCGGGTTGACCGACTCCAGCCCGCGCACCATGTTCACCAGCGTGGGGAAGAAGCAGACCAGCGCCGCGATGGTGATCTTCGGCTCCATGCCGTTGCCCATGATCAGCACCAGCACCGGCGCCTTGGCGACCAGCGGCACGGCGTTGAACATCAGCACCACCGGAAAGAAGATGTCCTGCAGCGTCTTGTTGTGCACGAAGACCGTCGCGATGGCGATGGCCGCGAGGTTGCCGAGCACGAAGCCGCCGGCCGCCTCCATGGCGGTGGGCAGCAGGTTGTCGAGCAGCACGTCGCGCTTGGCGTAGAGCGTCTCCAGCACGGCCCATGGCGTGGGCGCAATGAAAGGCTTGACGTCGAACAACGCGATCACGGCCCACCACAGGAAGACCAGGCCGACGATGCCGAGCGCCGGCAAGATGCGGCGGCGCCACAGGCGGCGTTGGCGCGCGGCGGCCCACGCGATGTATTCGGGATCGGCCGGTGCGGCAAAGGCGCCGGGCACGGCGGAGTCGAGGGAACGGGTGTTCATGGCATCGGCCTCAGCAGGTTTCGAGCACACGGCGCAAATGGCTCGTGAGGCGAACGAATTCGGGGGTCTCGCGCATTTCGAGCGTGCGGTCGGCCGGCAGCTCGACGGGCACGATCTCGCGCACGCGGCCCGGGTTGGCGGCGAGCATCAGCACGCGCTGGCCCAGAAAGGCCGCCTCGTGGATGCTGTGCGTGACGAACAGAATCGTCACGCCGGTCTCGCGCCACACGCGAAGAATTTCTTCGTTGAGCCGGTCGCGCGTGATTTCGTCGAGCGCGCCGAAGGGCTCGTCCATCAGCAGGATCTTCGGGTCGCTGGCGAGCGCACGCGCAATCGACACGCGCTGGCGCTGGCCGCCCGACATCTCGTGCGGGAACGCGCCCAGGCGGTCTTTCAGGCCCACCAGTTCGAGCAGTTCCTGCGGCGAGCGGCGGCCCTTGCGGCTCGCGCCACCGCCGACCTGCAACGGCAGCTCGACGTTCTGCAATGCCGTGCGCCACGGCAGCAACGCCGCGTCTTGAAAGACAAAGCCGATGTCGCGGTTCTTGCGTGCGGCCTGCGGCGTGGAAGACAGCACCTCGATGCGGCCGCGGCTGGGCTGCAGCAGGTCGGCCACCACGCGAAGAAAGGTCGACTTGCCGCAACCCGAGGGGCCGAGCAGCGTCAAAAACTCGCCTTGCGCCACGTCGAGGTCGAGGCTTCCGATGGCGGTGACGTCGCGGCGCTCGGTGAAGAAGCGCACGCCGATGTCGCGGCAGGCAATCGCGGGCGCAGAAGCGGGTGGCGCGTTGAGAACGGCGGCCATCGCGTCAGGCCTTCCCTGCACGCGCGGCCGCGGTGGCCTTGAGCGCGTCGAGCGAGATCACGTCTTCGACCTTCGGCGTGCGCGCGGTGAACTGGCCCAGCTCCGAATAGGTGGTGATCTGCTCCTGCCACACGGCCGGGTCCATCGCGCCCCAACCCTGGGTCTGCGCGGCGCCGCCGAAAGAGTAGTCGAGCATCACGTCGACCGCGACGCGTTCGTCCTCGCGCTTGAGGTTGGGGTACTCCTTGACCAGCATGTCCACGGCCTGGTCGCGGTTGGCGCGCACATGCTGCCAGCCCTTGGCGGTGGCGCGCAGGAAGGCCTCGATGATCTTCGGCTGCGTTTCCAGTGTCTTGGTCGATGCGTAGTAAGGCAGCGCATAGAGTCGCACGCCGGCGTCCCACAGCGTCATCTCGACGCGGTCGGGGCCCAGCACCTTGATGGCGGTGGTGCTGGTGAGCCAACCCGTGACCACATCGACCTGCCCGGTGAGCAGCGGCGTCATGTCGGCGCCGACCGAGATCACCTTGACGTCTTTCTCGGGGATCTTGTTCTTGGCCAGCAGCGCGCGCAGCAGGATGGCCGCGGTCGACGGAATGCCCACACGCTTGCCGATGAGGTCGGCCGGCTTGCGTACCGGATTCTTCGCCAGCGAGAAGTAGGTGTACGGGTGCTTTTGCGCGCCCGCCGCGAAGCACTTGATCGGCAGGCCCTGCGACACGGCCAGCATGATCGACGGGCTCGACGACACCTGCCCCACTTCGTAGCGGCCCGACGCGATGATGGCCACGCCGTCGATGTTGGGGCCGCCCGGCTGGATCGCGAAGTCGATGCCTTCCTGCTCGTAGAAGCCCATGCGCTTCGCGACCACTTCGCCGATCTGGTTGACCCCGACGATCCAGCCCAGCTGCATGTGGATGCGCGCCTTGCCCTGCGCGAAGGCATCGACCGACAGCAGGCCACCCGCGGAAAGTCCGCCGGCGATGAGGGACGTCTTGAGGAGACTTCGGCGACCGGGGTCCCGGAGATTGGCCATGGCGGATTCCTTTTCTTCGATGCGATGAGGTGGAGTCATTCGGCGTGTGGGCCGGCCGGTGGTGCGAGACACCGAGGGCCAGCGAGGCGAATGTAGAAGTGCGGCGTGAGCGCACCAAGCATCGTTTTTCGCAACGGGTGAACTAAAAAATAGGTCTCCTTCGCGCCCCTCCAATGACACGGCCGTGCATCCGATGCGCCGCGCGGGCACCCTCTTCGGGAAAACCTTAGGTCCGGGCGCGGCCCAGGCACGGCCCCCACGGGCCTTGGACTAAAGTCTCATGACAGGCCCCATGCGATGCCCTAACTTGCGTGCACCGACTGCCCTGCCCTCCACCTCCCCGCCACTCTGCCCCACCGATGAGCGCCACCCCACCCACGACGCCCGCCGACCCGTCTTCGCCGCGCGCATGGCCGCCTTGCGACGCAACTTCCCGTTCTCGCTGCTCGGCGTGATGCTCACGGCGGGGCTGGTGGTCGTGGCGCTGTGGGGCGCCGTTTCGCACGCGCAGTTGCTGACCTGGGTCGGCGCCAACGCGGCGCTCACGGCCGCGCGCGCCTGGCAGGTGGCGCGCTACCGGCACGCCGAGCACGATGCGGGCGCGCTGCGGCGCTGGCAGCGCGGCGCGATGGTCGGTGCGGTGCTCGGCGGGTTGCTGTGGGGGCTGCCGCTTGCGGCGTGGATGCTGCAGGTCGCTCTGCCGCAGCAGATGTTCATCGTGGTGGCGATGCTCACCATGGGCACGGGCGCGATCTACGCGTACTGCATCGACCTGGGGCTGCTCTACGGCTTTCAGGTGACGTACTTCGTGCCCGCGATCCTCGCGATGGCCACGCTCGACGACGTGCTGCTGCGCGTGATGTCGGCGGCCGGCGTGCTCTACCTGTTCGTCACACTGGCCTTCGCGCAGCGCATGTACCGCACGCAGGTCGATTCGCTCGAGCTGCGTTTTGAAAACCTCTACCTGCTGCGGCAGCTGCGCCTCGAGAAAGACGCGGCCGAGCGCAGCGACCTGGCCAAGTCGCGCTTCCTCGCGGCCGCCAGCCACGACCTGCGCCAGCCGGTGCATGCGCTGGGCCTGTTCGTAGGCGTGCTGCGCGAGCAGGCGCTGCCGGCGGCGAGCCGGCACCTGGTCGACAGCATCGGCCGCGCCGCCGCCGCGATGGGGCTGCTGTTCGAAGGCCTGCTCAATGTGTCGCGGCTCGATGCAGGCGTGGTGCGCGTGAAGGCGCGGCCGTTTGCGCTGGCGGGCCTGCTCGACCAGATCGTGCTGGAGTTCGCGCCGCAGGCGGCGGGCAAGTCACTGTCGCTGCGCTTGCGCGCGAGCGATGCCGTGGTGCACTCCGACCCCGCGCTGCTCGACCGCGTGCTGCGCAACCTGGTGGAGAACGCGATCCGCTACACGGCGCGCGGCGGCGTGCTCATCGGCTGTCGCCGTGCGGGCGCCGACGCGCTGCGCATCGAGGTGTGGGACACGGGCGTCGGCATTCCGCCCACCGAGCAGGAGCAGGTGTTCTGGGAGTTCCACCAGCTCGGCAACCCCGAGCGCGACCGCACCAAGGGGCTGGGCCTGGGCCTGGCCATCGTGCGGCGCACGGCCGCGCTGCTGGGCCATCCGCTGGCGCTGCGCTCGCGCGTCGGCCGGGGCACGGTGTTCTCGGTGACGGTACCGCTCGCGCGGCAGGCGCTGCCCGTGCCCGAAGCGCCGCCTCCGCCGCTGCCGGCCGACACCGGCCGCCTCGTGCTCGTGGCCGAGGACGACGGGGAAAGCCGCCACGGCCTGCAGCTGCTGCTCGAAAGCTGGGGCCTGCGCGTGATCGCGGCCGAAAGCGGCGATGAGTTGCTGGCGCTCGCCGCGCGTCAGACGGGCAAGCCGGCGCTCATCATCAGCGACTACCGCCTGCGTGCGGGCGAAACCGGCATCGACGTGGTCGACCGCCTGCACGAGGACTACAACGACGACGGCATTCCCGCGCTGATCGTGAGCGGCGACACCGATCCGCGGCGCCTGAGCGACGTGGCCGCGCGCGGCTGGCAGATGCTGCACAAGCCGGTGGACCCGGCGCAGTTGCAGGCGACGGTGTCGCAGTTGATTGCCGGCTAGCGCGGGCGCCCGAGCATCCCCGCGCGGCGCGCCGCGATCACGGCCTGCGTGCGGCTGGTCACGCCGAGCGCGCCGAAGATCGCCGAGATGTGCGCCTTGATCGTCTTCTCGCTGGTCGCCAGGCGCAGCGCGATCTCGGCGTTGCGCAGCCCTTCGCACAAGAGCTGCAGCACCTCGGACTGCCTCCCCGTGAGCGTGCTCAGCGCATCGGTCGGCGTCGACAGCACGGGCAGCATGGCAGCGCCCGCCGGCGAGGCCTGCACCACGTTCTGCTCGCCCGCCATGACGCGGCGCAGTGCGTCCATGAGCTGCTGGCTGTCGGCCGACTTGTGCACGAAGCCTTGCGCGCCGGCGTCGAGCGCGGTGTCGATGTCCTGCGGGTCTTCCGAAGCCGACAGCACCAGGATGCGCAGGCCGCTGCGCCGCCGGTGCAGCTCGGCCAGCAAGGCGGCGCCGCCGAGGTCGGGCAGGTAGTAGTCGGTCATCACTGCATCGAGCCGGGGCAAGGTGGAGAGCGCTTCGAGCGCTTCGGCGCCGTTGCGGGCCGTGGCGACGGTCATCGAGGGCTCGGCCTCGCGCAGCGCGAGGAACAGGCCCTCGCGGAACATCGCATGGTCGTCGATCAGCAGGATGGTGGCGGACATGTTCCGATTCTGGCCGCAACCCTTGTCTTCACCCACGGTTTCCCGTGGCCGGCAGGGGAAACCCGCTGGGCCCGACCCCGGGGTCACTGGCCACAATGCCGGTGCGCGCATCGGCGCTCCGAACATCCAACGACAAGAAGGACCAGATGCCATGGCGGAATTCGACTACGTGATCGTGGGCGGCGGCTCCGGCGGCGCGACGCTGGCCTCGCGCCTGAGCGAAGACCCGTCGGTGACGGTCTGCCTCATCGAGGCTGGCGGCGACGGCCGCGGCATTCTCGTGCGGGCGCCGGCCGCCGTGGTCGCAATGCTGCCGGGCCGCCCGCGCCTCAACAACTACGCCTACCAGACCGTGCCGCAGCCCGGCCTGAACGGGCGGCGCGGCTACCAACCGCGCGGGCGCTGCCTCGGCGGCTCCAGCGCGATCAACGCCATGCTCTACGTGCGCGGCCACCGCGAGGACTACGACGACTGGGCACGCTCAGGCTGCGCCGGCTGGGGCTTCGACGAGGTGCTGCCGCACTTCCTGCGCGCCGAGGGCAACCAGCGCGGCGCGAGCGCGCTGCACGGCGCCGACGGCCCGCTGCAGGTGGCCGAGCAGCAGAATCCGCGCGCCCTCAGCGAGGCCTTCGTGCGCGCCGCCGCCGAGTGCGGCATTCCGCGCAACGACGACTTCAACGGCCCCGAGCAGGAAGGCGCGGGGCTCTACCAGGTCACGCAGTTCCATGGCGGTGCGAAGAACGGCGAGCGCTGCTCGGCCGCCGCGGCCTACCTGCACCCGGTGATGGACCAGCGCCCCAACCTCTCCGTGCTGACCGGCACGCAGGCCCTGCGCGTGGTGCTCGAAGACCGGCGCGCGGTGGGCGTGGAGGTGCGGCACGACGGCAAGGTCGAGACGATTCGCGCGCGCCGCGAGGTGGCGCTGTGCGGCGGCGCCTTCAACTCGCCGCAGCTGCTGATGCTCTCGGGCATCGGCGACCCCGACGAACTCGCGCGCCACGGCATCGCGGTGCAACACGCCCTGCCCGGCGTGGGCCAGAACCTGCAGGACCACTGCGACTTCATCGTCGCCTACAAGTCGAAGCAGACCGACATGTTCGGCATCGGCCCGATCGGCGGGCTGCAGCTGCTGAAGGCCATCGGCCAGTGGCGCCGCAACGGCACGGGCCTGGTCGCGACACCCTTTGCGGAAGGCGGTGCCTTCATCAAGTCGTCGCCCGAGCTGCGCCGGCCCGACCTGCAGCTGCACTTCGTGATCGCGATCACCGACGACCATGCGCGCAAGCTGCACGCGGGCTTCGGCTTCTCGTGCCATGTGTGCGTGCTGCGCCCCAAGGGCCGGGGCGACGTGCGCCTGACCGATGCCAGCCCCGATTCGGCGCCGCGCATCGACCCGCGCTTCCTGGCCGATCCGGAAGACATGGCGCTGCTGCTGCAGGGCGTGAAGAAGACGCGCGAGATCATGCGTTCGCCCGCACTCGAAAAGTACCGCCACCGCGAGGTCTACACCGCCGACGCCCACACCGACGCGCAGCTCGAACAGCACATCCGCGCGCGCGCCGACACCATTTACCACCCGGTGGGTACCTGCAAGATGGGCGTGGATGCGATGGCGGTGGTCGACCCGCAACTGCGCGTGCACGGCATCGCGGGCCTGCGCGTGGTCGATGCCTCGGTGATGCCGACGCTGATCGGCGGCAACACCAACGCGCCGACCATCATGATCGCGGAGCGCGCGGCCGGCTGGATGCGCGGGCCTGTCTCCTTCGCGGAACCCGCTACGGCAGTGCCGTCGATGAGCCTCGCACCATGAGTTCGCCCGGCAGCAACAGCTGACGCGGCGCGGCATCGAGCCCGCGCAGGCGCTCGATGAGGCAGGTGGCGGCGGCGCGGCCGATCTCGTCGGTCGGTTGCGCCACGGTGCTCAGGCCCGGCCCGATGAGCGAGGCCCATTCGGGATCGTCGAAGCCCACGAAGCCCAGGTCGGCGCCGAAGCGCCAGTCGAGCCGCGCCATGGCCTGCGCCACGCGCAGCGTGACCACGGCATTGCCCGCGACCACCGCCGCGCGGCGGCCGCGCTTGGCGCGCTGGCGCAGTGCGCGCAAGGCCTCGTCGAGCGCGTCGTTCTCGCCCTCGACCGATTCGAAGACCTCGCCCGCCACGCGCGGCTCGTGCGCCGCCACGCAGGCGCCGAACGCTGCCGTGCGCTCGCGCCGCGAGCTGACGCCCTTCTGCGGCTCGGTGACGTACAGCAGCTCGCGGTAGCCGCCTTCGACCAGGTGGCCGCAGGTGTCGCGCATCGCGGCGTGGTTGTCGAGCGAGACGAAGTCGGTGTGCATGCCCGTGTGCCGGCGATCGACCAGCACGGCGGGCTTGCCGTGCAGCGTGACCGCATCGACCACGTTGCTGCCGCGCCCCAGCGTGTTGAGGATGAAGCCGTCGACCTGGTAGCCCGCGAGCGCATTGATGGCCTCGCGCTCGCGTTCGCTCTCGTTGCCGAGGTTGAACAGCATCACGAGGTAGCCGGCGTCCTGGCAGGCTTTTTCGGCGCCGCGCAGCACGGCCACCGAGTACGGGTTGGTGATGTCGGCCACGATCAGGCCGATGAGCCGCGAGCGGCCGTGGCTCAGCGCCTGCGCCATCGGGCTCGGCGAGTACGCCAGCTTGGCGATGGCCGCCTCGACGCGCGTGGCGATGTCGGGGCTCAGCAGGCGCTCGCGGTGGTTGAGGAAGCGCGAGACGGTGGCCTTGGAGACGCCGGCGGCTTCGGCAACGTCGGCGATGGTGGCGCGGCCGGTGGGTTTCATGGCCTGCTCCCGAAAGGCGAAGAACGCGGTGGGCGGCTTTGGCTCCCTCTCCCCTTGGGGAGAGGGTTGGGGTGAGGGCCGGCGGCGCTGATGCGGCGCATGCTTGTGCGACGGCCACTGCCCTCACCCCCACCCTCTCCCCGAGGGGAGAGGGAGCAAGACAGGCCGGACGTTCGCGGCCGACGCGTCTGTATTGCTCCTTCCCCTTCCGGGGGAAGGTTGGGATGGGGGCAGGCAGAGCGCTCGATGGATGCGCCGCTGGCCCCCACCCCCGTCCTCCCCCGGGAGGGGAGGGAGAAAGACATGGGACGTCTCATGCGCCTGCCGTGTCGTACGGCGCCGTCGGCTTCTCGCCGGCCAGCACCTGCAACAGATTGGTCGTAGCCAGCTCGGCCATCGCATGCCGCGTCTCATGCGTGGCCGAGCCGATATGCGGCAGCGGCGTCACACGCGGATGCGTGCGCAGCGGCGACTCGGCCGGCAGCGGTTCCTTCGCGAACACGTCGAGGCCGGCGGCGCGCAAGGTGCCGTGGTCGAGCGCGTCGAGCAGCGCGGCTTCGTTCACGGTGGCGCCGCGGCCGCCGTTGATGAACGACGCGCCCGGCTTCATGCGCGCGAAGAAAGCGGCGTCGATCATGCCGCGCGTCGCGTCGGTCAGCGGCAGCATCGCGAGCACGATGTCGGCGCGCGCGAGCAGATCATCGAGCGGCGTGTGCGTGGCGCGGCCTTGCAGCTCGGGCGCCTGCGTGGCGAGGTCGACCGCGCGACGCGAGTGATAGAGAACCGGCATGCCGAAGCCCAGCGCGGCGCGGCGCGCCACGGCCTGACCGATGCGGCCGAATCCGAGGATGCCCAGCGTCTTGCCGTGCACGTCGGTGCCGAAGAATTCTTCGCCGATGTTCTTCGTCCAGTTACCTTCGCGCACGAGGTTCGACAGCTCGACCACGCGGCGTTGCGTGGCCATGAGAATCGCGAACACCGTGTCGGCGACCGTCTCGGTCAGCACGTCGGGCGTGTGGCACAGCACGATGCCGCGCTGGTGCAGTTCGGCCAGCGCGTAGTTGTCGACACCGACGGACACGCTCGATATCACCTCGAGCTGCGGCGCCGCATCGAGCAGCGCGGCGTCGACGTTGTAGCTCGAACCGATCAGCCCGTTCGCGGTGGCGAGCGCAGCGGCAAAGGCCTCGGGCTCCTTGCGCGGATCGGCCACGGTGACGTGGTGCGCGGCCTGCAGGCGCGCGAGTTGGTCTTCGGGCAACGCCCGGAATACGAGCACATTCTTCTTCGTCATCAGAGTCCCGCTTCTTCGAGTTGCGCCCGCGTCGGCAGGCCTTCGGTGTCGCCCAGCACCTGCACGGCGCGCGCGCCGATCCAGGCGCCGCGGCGCACCGCGTCGGGCACGCGCTTGCCTTCGAGCAGCGCGCTCACCACGCCGGCGGCAAAGCCGTCGCCCGCGCCCACGGTGTCGATCACCTCCTTCACCGGGAAGCCGGCTACATGGCCGGTGCCGGCCACTTCGCTGTCGTAGTACGCACCGGCGGCACCGAGCTTGACGACGACCAGCTTCGCGCCGCGCTCGCGGTAGAACTTCGCGACGTCTTCGGGCTTGTCATGGCCCGTGAGCAGCAAGCCTTCTTCGATGCCGGGCAGCACCCAGTCGGCGCGCGACGCGAGTTCGTTCACCCAGTGGCGCATGGTCTCGGTCGACGACCACAGCGTGGGCCGCAGGTTGGTGTCGAACGAGATGGTGCGACCGGCCGCGCGCATCACGTCCATGGTCTTGAGTGCAGCCTGCAGGCTGGTCTCGGAGATGGCCGCGAACACGCCGGTGGCATGCAGGTGGCGCGCCGAGCGCAGCCAGGCTTCGTCAACGTCGGCCGGGCCCATGTGGCTCGCGGCCGAGCCCTTGCGGTGGTATTCGATCGGCGGGTCGCTGCCGTCGGTGACGCGGCCCTTGAACTGGAAGCCGGTGCGCTGCGTCGCGTCGGTGATCACGTGCGAGCAGTCGATGCCTTCGGCGCGCATCGCGCCCAGCAGCGCGCGGCCCATCGAGTCGGTGCCCAGGCGGCTGGCCCAGCCGACCTTGAGGCCGAGGCGCGACAGGCCGATGGCCACGTTGGTCTCGGCGCCGGCGGTGCGCTTGAAGAACGACTCGGCGTTTTCCAGCGGACCAGGCCGGTCGGCCACCAGCAGCAGCATGGCTTCGCCGAACAAGGCGACATCGAAAGCGGTGGGTTCCGTCATGTGTGTGTTCCTACGCCCGTGCGGCGCGGATGAAGTCGATCTGCGCGCGGGTGACGGCCAGCAGGTCGTCGCCCACGAGCGGGTATTCGATGGCATGCGGCACATCGGCTGGCAGTGCGCGCAGCACTGCGCGCCACGGCGCGACCGAGTCGCCCATCGGCACCGCCACCCACTTGTGCGGCAGGCGCTGCGCGCCCTTGCAATGCACGTAGCGCACGCGGTGGCCGAGCGCCTGCGCGGCCTGCAGCGGGCACTCGCCGAGCCAGTGCCAGTTGCCCATGTCGAAGGTCATGCCCAGCGACACGCCGGCGCGGTCGGCCACGTCGAAGAAGGTCTGCAGCGCGGCCAGCGTGCCGGCGCGCACGGTCTGGTCGTTCTCGATGAGCAGCTCGACGCGGGTTTCGGCCAGCGCGACCTTCAGGCCCCAGAGCGAACCATGCGACGACGGTTGAAAGTCGCCGATGGCCATCTTGAGCCGCTTCGCACCGACACGCGTGGCGGCGGCGATGCCGCGTTGCAGCGCGGCGCTGTCGAGCCAGCCGCCTTCGGCCCACAGGCCCTCGGGGCTGGAGTACACGGAAGCAAGACCGTTCAGCGCGGGCAGTTCGGCCTCGGCGTCGCGCAGCATCTCGCCGCGCACTTCCACCGAATCGGCACCGGCCGCGCGCGAGAGTTGCGAGCACCAGCGCTGGCCGTGCCGCCCCACCTCGGCCGCACCGAAGGACGACAGAGAAATCAGGACTTCGAAGGCCATCAGTGGGCTTGGTGCGAGCTGAGAATTTGACCCAGGAACTGGCGCGTGCGCTCGTCCTTGGGGTTGCCGAAGAACTCCTGCGGCGGTGCCTGCTCGACGATCTTGCCGTCGGCCATGAAGATCACGCGGTCGGCCACGCTGCGGGCAAAGCCCATCTCGTGCGTCACGCACAGCATGGTCATGCCGTCTTCGGCCAGGCCGATCATGGTGTCGAGCACTTCCTTGACCATCTCGGGATCGAGCGCCGACGTGGGCTCGTCGAACAGCATGATCTTGGGCGACATGCACAGCGCGCGCGCAATCGCCACGCGCTGTTGCTGGCCGCCCGAGAGCTGGCTCGGGTACTTCTTCGCCTGCTCGGGAATGCGCACGCGCGTGAGGTACTTCATGGCCACCTCTTCCGCCTGCGCCTTGGTCATGCCGCGCGAGCGCATCGGCGCCAGCGTGCAGTTTTCCAGAATGGTGAGGTGCGGGAACAGGTTGAACTGCTGGAACACCATGCCGACTTCGGCGCGCACCGCATCGATGTTCTTGCCGCCCGCGGTGAGGTCGATGCCGTCGACCACGATGCGGCCCTTTTGCACCGTCTCGAGCCGGTTGATGCAACGGATGAGCGTCGACTTGCCCGAGCCCGAGGGCCCGCAGATCACGATGCGCTCGCCCTGGCGCACCGACAGGTCGATGCCGGTCAACACCTGGAATTCACCGTACCACTTGTTGACCGCTTCCATGCGGATGATCGATTCCGTCGTCATGCCAGGATTCCTTCTTCTTCAGCCGCGGGGGCTCACTGCATCTTGGGCAGGTCGGCCTGCAGCCACTTTTGATAGAGCTTGTTCAGCTCGCCGTTGGCGGTGTTCTTCTGCACGAATTCGTTCACGGCCTTGGTCAGTTCTTCCTGGCCCGGACGCATCGCGATGCCCATCGATTGCTGCACCAGCGTGAACTTGTTTTCGAAGGTGTTGGCCGGCACGCGCTTGGCGATCTGCGCCGCCACGGTGACCGAGCAGCCGATGGCATCGACCTGGCCCGAGATCAGCGCCTGCATGGCCGAGGCGTCGTCGTCGAAGCGGCGGATCTCGGTGCCTTCGGGGGCGGCCTTGGTCACGGCCACGTCTTGCGTCGACGCGCGGGCCACGCCCACGCGCAGGCCCTTCAGGTCGCCTGCCGCCTTGATCGAGGTCTTGGTCGCGCCGTACAGCACGATGGTCGCGGCTGCGTAGGGCTGCGAGAACTGCACCTGCTTGGCGCGCTCGGGCGTCACGGCCAGCGAGGCCACCAGCAGGTCGACCTTGTTGGTCAGCAGGAAGGGAATGCGGTTCGGGCCCGTGACCGGCACGATGTTGGCCTTGACGCCCCAGTCTTTCGCCAGCAGCTTGGCCACGTCGGCGTCGTAGCCGTCGGGCTGGTTCTTGGCGTCGGTGGTGCCGTAGGGCGGGAAGTCGACCAGCATGCCGATGGTGATCTCGCCCTTCTTCTTGATGTCGGCCACGGTCTGTGCGGACGCGAAGGGCGCGAACACGGTCAGTGCGGCGCCGAGGCCCAGGGCGGCAAGCGCAACGCGGCGGGTGGTGGAACGGGTCATGGGATGTGTCTCCTGAATAAAGAAAGGAAGCGACGAGAAAAACGAGGAACGGTCAGCGAGCCAACGCCAGGGCGCGCTTGCGCTCCATGCGCGCTGCAAGCAGCGACAGCGGCCAGCAGATCGCGAAGTAGATGGCCGCCACCACCGAGAACACGATGAGCGGCTGGAAGGTGGCGTTGTTGACGATCTGCCCGGCGCGCGTGATCTCGACGAAACCGATGATGGCCGCGAGCGACGTGCCCTTGATGATCTGCACCAGGTAGCCCACCGTGGGCGCCAGCGCGATCTTGAAAGCCTGCGGCAGCACCACGTCGCGCATGCGCGCCGCGTACTTGAGGTTGAGCGCCTGCGCCGCCTCCCACTGGCCGCGCGGAATCGCCTGGATGCAGCCGCGCCAGATTTCGCCGAGGAAGGCCGCGCTGTTCAGGATGAGCGCCACGCCCGCGGCCACCCACGGGTTGATGTCCAGCCCCAGCACCGGCGCACCGAAGAACACCAGGAACAGCTGCAGCAGCAGCGGCGTGCCCTGGAAGATCTGGATGAAGGTGGTCGACACGGCGCGCGCCCACGTCGATTCCGACGTGCGCATCAGCGCGATGGCCAAGCCAAGAATGGCGCCGCCCACGAAGGCGATGGCCGACAGTGCGAGCGTCCACTTGGCCGCTTCGAGGATGAAAAGGAATTCGGGAAAACCGAAGGTGCGCATGGTGTGTGCTCCGTCCGTCGTGGTCAGTCAGTTACCGGCGGTCCGGGTAGTTGAGCGTGCGCTTGTAGATCAGCTTGAACATGGCCGAGAAGGCCAGCGCCAGCGCGAGGTAGATGGCCGCGACCACGATGTAGATCTCGAAGCTGCGGAAGGTCTGCGACTGCAGGTTGGCGGCCACCGATGTCAGGTCGTCGGCCGAGATGACCGACACCACCGCCGAGCTCAGCATCAGCAGGATGAACTGGCTCGTGAGCGCCGGGTAGATCGCCTTCAGCGCGGGTTTGATGATCACGAAGCGGAAGATTTCCCAGGGCTTGAGGTTGAGCGCACGGCCCGCCTCGATCTGCCCCTTGGGAATCGACTCGATGCCCGCACGGATGATCTCCGTGGCGTAGGCGCCGAGGTTCACCACCATCGCCACCAGCGCGGCCGTTTGCGGCGACCAGCGCAGGCCGATGGCCGGCAGCGCGAAGAAGAAGAAAAACAACTGCACGATGAACGGCGTGTTGCGGATCACCTCGATGTACGCATTGACGATGAAGCGCAGCCAGCCCGGCCCCGAGGTCTTGCCCCAGGCGCAAAAGATGGCGACCACCAGCCCCAGCAGGGTGGCGATGAGCGAGAGCTGAACCGTGATCCACGTGCCCTTGAGCAACAGCGGCCAGGCGGCAAAGACGGCGTCGAATTGGAACTGGTAGTTCATGGTGGAGCGGGCACGAAGAGCCGTGCGCGGACCCTGAAAGGAATGCTTGCAGCTTAAATGAAACCGGTTTCAGAGCAATCTAGGGATTCCCCTAGGTGGGCGTTTTGACCCACCCGCCTGCCTACACTGGCGCGATGCCGAACCCCCACGCGGACTCAACTTCCTCCACGGCAAGCACCCCGGCTGACAGCCCCGTCGTGCAGCATTTCCGGCAGGCGCTGCTCTGGCCCTTGCGCCTCGTGCCGGCGCCCGGCGCGGCGCCCTCGCACCACGGCCCTTGGCACGTGCTGCGCGACATGGGCGAGGCCTCGCCCTGGCGCGAAGAGGTGGACGAATACACCGGCGACAGCGGCCGCTTCCACGAGCGCCACTACAACGAGTTCGTGAGCTTCCTGCCGTACGTGCAGCGCTTCCTGTACGGCGAAGGCCGATCGCGCAGCAGCAGCAATGAAGGCACGGGCAGCGATGGCGACTCGCCGATGCGCATCTTCCGCCGCCGCGACATCGCGTCCGTGCGGCTGGTGGCGCGGCCCGGCGAAGCGCCCGTCACGCTCGACGTGATTCACTGCGACCTGTACTTCTTCTTCGACATCGACGTGGTGCTGCTCAACCTCGAGGTCGGCACCGACCACCTGAGCCTCGCGCAGGCGCAAGACATCCTCTATCGCTTCGGCCGCGCCTACCCTTCGGGCTGGGAGGCCGACGGCGCCGCCCTGCACTGCATGGCCAGCGTCGAGTGGCTCGGCACCGACGGCCGCGTGCTCGCTGCCTCCGATGCGCAGCAGCGCGACGCCTTTTTGTCGCACGTGGCGCAGCACCGCGCGCCGCGCATCGCCGCGCACTGGGCCTACCTGATGCAGCCGCTGGTGAGCGACCATTCGGACGACCCCGGCGTGCTGCGCTACCGACAGATCGAGTACTACCGCATGCCGGTGATGGCCTACCTGTCGCTCGACGATC
This sequence comes from Variovorax paradoxus, assembly GCF_009498455.1. Classification (NCBI taxonomy): domain Bacteria; kingdom Pseudomonadati; phylum Pseudomonadota; class Betaproteobacteria; order Burkholderiales; family Comamonadaceae; genus Variovorax; species Variovorax paradoxus. Next base: position 6,253,339 of record NZ_CP045644.1, read on the forward strand.
CACGCCGCCTCACGCGCGACGACTTCGTGCGGCTCGCGCTCGTCACGGGCGCGGGCGGCGCCGATGCCCACCTTCCCTATGCCGAGCAGCATCTGGCCGACTTCGAGCACACCTACTGCTACGACCGCTTCTGGGTGAACGCGGGAGCGGCGCCCAACACGCGCTACCTGTGCAACGGCCACGCGCTCATCGTGGTGGGCGACGCGCACTCCGAGTTCTTCTGCTGCCGCGACCGCGGCGTGCTCGCGCAGTTCAGGCACCAGCACTTTTTGCTGTTCCTCATCGCGCATTTCCAGAAGGCCTCGCTGCTGATGTTCTCGGACCAGCTGGTCGAGGCGCTCAACAAACTCGACATCCGCAACACGCCGAGCGTGAAGCAGTTCAAGCGCGCCATCCGCGCGAGCTTCGAGCGATTTCTTCGCTTCACGCACCGCTACTGGTTCCACGAGATTTCGGAGCAGGCGCAGGTGCGCGCGCTCTCCCACATGTGCGCCAAGCACTTGCGGCTCGACCCGCTGTACGACGAGGTGAAAGCGCGCATCGCCGACATGAACACGTACCTCGACGCCGACAGCCTGCGCCGGCAAGCCAGCACCGTCGTGCGGCTCACGGTGGTCACGCTGTTCGGCCTCATCGGCACCGTCACCACCGGCTTCCTCGGCATGAACCTGCTGGCCGAGGCCGACGCGCCGCTGTGGCGCAAGGCGATCTGGTTCGGCGTGGTGTTCACCTTCACCACCTGGCTCACGATCTACACGATGGTGAAGTCGCAGCGGCTGTCGGACTTCATCGATGCGCTGTCGAACGACAAGCTGAGTTTGCGGGGCAAGCTGGCGGCGCTTGGGCGGGTGTGGCGGGCGGGGGCGGACTGATCAGGGCGACGCTCCCGCCGACGCGGTACCTTGCTCCGCGAATGTCCCCCGGGGCTTCGCCCCTCCTCCTTGATTTCGCTGCGCAAGGCACCCCATCGACGTGAGCGTTGTTCAGTGCGGCTGTTGATCGACCGGCACCACGACCGCGCTCGGTGTGCGCAGGACACTGGGTGCTTCCCGCAGCGAAATCAAGGAGGAGGCCGCAGGCCGGGGGACATTCGCGGAGGGAAGTACCCGGTGGCCTGTGCACACGCCCTGAAGGCCGCCCCCAAACTAAGATCACCGCCCCACACAAAGGCCACGCATGCGCATCGCCCTCGTCTCCGACATACATGGAAACCTCCCCGCGCTCGAAGCCGTGGTCGAGGACATCGCCCGCCGCGGCGCGGACGCCATCGTCAATCTGGGCGACAGCCTCTCCGGCCCGTTGATGCCGCTGGAGACCGCGCAGTTCCTGATGGCGCAGGACTGGGTCCAGCTGGCCGGCAACCATGAACGCCAGCTTCTCTCCTTGCCTGCCGGGGGGCGCGGCCCGTCCGACGCGTTCGCGCATGCGCGGCTCGGTGCGAAGGAATTCGAATGGATGGCATCGCTGGTGCCCCACCTTCGCTTCAGCCCTGAGGTTGTGCTCTGCCATGGCACGCCCGCCAGCGATCTCGAGTACTTCCTGGAGACCGTGGAGCCTGCGAACTTTCGCGCGGCCACGCTGCCGGAAATCGATGCGCGCCTCGGTCACGTCGAGGCCGAACTGATCGCGTGCGGCCACACGCATGTGCCGCGCGCGGTGCACGCGTCCAGCGGGCAATTGATCGTCAACCCGGGCAGCGTCGGCCTGCCCGCGTATGCCGACATCCATCCGCATCCGCATGCGGTCGAAACGGGTTCGCCGAATGCGCGCTATGCCATCGCCGAGCAGCGCGAGGGTGGCTGGACCGCCCGGCTGGTTTCAGTGCCCTACGACCACACGGCCATGTCGGCGCTGGCGCTGAAGCACGGGCGGCCCGACTGGGCCCATGCCCTGGCGACCGGGCGCATGTCCTAAAGAGCGATCTGCGCGCTGTCGATCGCGCGGATCGGTACGCCGAAGCTCGTGATGTCCGACAGCGTCGCGTTGTGGTGCGCGCGGATGAAGGCGCCCTTGGCATGCGGCTTGTCGTGCGAGGTGTGGGCGTCGGCCGCCAGCACCACCTCGTAGCCCAGCGCGGCGGCGCGGCGCACGGTGGTGTCCACGCAAAACTCCGACGAATAGCCGCAGACCACCACGCGCCGCACGCCCTGCTCCGTCAGCCAGGCCTCGAGCGGCGTGCGCAGGAACGAATCGGGCGTGGTCTTGCGCAGGCGCGCGTCGGCTGGCGTCACCTGCAAGGCATCGGCCAGCTGCCAGCGTTCGGAATCGAATTCCAGGTCGATGGGGTTCTCGTGCTGGATGAAGGCCACCGGCACGCCGGCCGCGCGGGCGCGTGCCGTGAGGGCATTGATGCGCCCGATGACCGCTTCGGCCTCGTACGGCCGGGGCGGATCGTCGCAAAGGCCGCGCTGCATGTCGATGACGAGGATGGCAGTTTTCATGGCGATGAAGGACTGTGGGCGTGGATCGCCGGAGTATGCCGCCGGCCCGCCGATTGCCCCCGCTCGCCGAATGTTTCTGTCGCTGAAACCATTGAAAGGCCGACTCCCGCTAGTCTCGCGCCTCAAGATCAACACACATCAAGAAGGCTTTCTCATGGCTGACGACTCGGGTTCGCAAGGCGCTTATCTCCCCCGACTGCTGCGTCGCGGCGCGGTGCTCGCCACGGCCGGCTGTGCCTTCGTCGCAGGCTGCAGCAGCGCCGGCGGCGGTGAAACCCGCTACGACAACTCGCCGCAATTCAAGGGCGGCGTGTTCCAGAACATGCCCAACCCCGAGCTGCTGCCCACGGCCAGCACGTGGCGCATCTGGTCGCGCTTCATCGTCGGCAGCAAGGTCGACACCGTGCCGGTCGACCCGATTCCGGTGCGCGCGCTGACGCCCCAGGCGCTCGACGCGCTCGCGGCCGACGCCAACCATGTCGTGCGCCTGGGCCACTCGTCGCACCTGCTGAAGCTCAAGGGCAAGTACTGGCTCATCGACCCCGTGTTCAGCGAGCGCGTCTCGCCCTTCACGTGGGTGGGGCCGAAGCGCTTTCACAAGCCGCCGATCCAGCTGGAGCAGCTGCCGCCGATCGAGGCCGTGATTCTTTCGCACGACCACTACGACCACCTGGACGTCGCCACCATCGAGTACCTCGCCACGCGCGTGCAGCGCTACTTCGTGCCGCTGGGCATACGCGCCCGGCTCATCGAGATGGGCGTGCCCGCCGAGCGCGTGACCGAGCTCGACTGGTGGCAGGGCGGCGAGCATGCGGGCGTGAAGCTCACGGCCACGCCCGCGCAGCACTTCTCGGGCCGTGCGGTCACGCTGACCGACCGCGACCGCACGCTGTGGGCCTCGTGGGTGGTGCAAAGCGGCGATCAGCGCATCTTCTACAGCGGCGACTCGGGCTACTTTCCGGGCTTCAAGCAGATCGGCGAACGCTTCGGCGGCTTCGATCTCGCGCTGATGGAAAACGGCGCCTACGACGCCTACTGGCCCGGCGTGCACATGACGCCCGAGCAGAGCGTGAAGGCCTTCGAAGACCTGCGCGGCAAGGTGCTCTATTCGGTGCACAACAGCACCTTCGACCTGGCCTTCCACACCTGGCACGACCCGCTGGACCGCATCGCCGACCTGGCACAGGCCAAGAAGATCGAACTGGCCACGCCGGTGATCGGCGAAGTGCTGACGGTGGGGCAGGCGCGCACCAATGTGCGCTGGTGGGCCGGGCTGAAGTGAGCGCGCAGCCCTTCACGCGCCGGTGAATATTTCGATTGTTTCCCGCCACTTTTAAAAGGTTTACGGACGGTTAACTGGCCATCGGTTCAATCGCTTCACCGCCGCGACGACTCCCTCGAAGGAAGCGCCGGCGGGGAAGCCAGATCGTCTGCAAGGCAGCAGCCACAGGGAGCACGACGACAACAGGAACCGGTGCGAAGTGAGGCCCCGTCACCGCGGTAGAAGCAACCACCCTTCGGAGGCGCCTGGACATTGGTTCGAGCACTTTCGAAGGGTGCGCGCGCACCACGGCGCATGCTTTGCGGCATGAACCACCACGGATGCCGGTAGCGACCCGCGGACCACCTGCGCGAGGGGTGTCAGGACGCATCGAACCTGTCATCATCGAATCCCGCTCACTGCTCCCTCTCGACGATGCCGCTTGCCTCCCCGCTCACGAAACGGCGCCCGCGCACCTGGCTGCTGGCCGTCGTTCTCGGCATGGGCCTCGCCGGCAACGCGCTCGCGACGCACGGCAACCCGCAAGGCAAAGGCCCACGTGTCGGCGTGCTCGTGAGCGACCTGCGCAACCCCTTCTTCGCCTACATCGCCCGCGCGGTCGAGACGACCCTGAACGAGGGCGAGCAGCGCGCCGCGCACATCACCGTCGTGTCCAGCGGGTTCGATCCGCAGCGCCAGGACGAGCAGCTCAAGGAAATGATCCGCCAGCGCGTGCAGCTCGTGATCGTGACGCCCGTCGATTCGACCAGCCTGCACGCCCGCGTCGCGGAAGCGCGCGCGGCCGGCATCAAGGTCGTCGCTGTCGATGCGCTCGTGCAGGGCGCCGATGCGGCCGTGGTGACCGACAGCCGCGCGGCGGGCAAGCTGGCCTGTGAACATCTGGTGCGCACGCTCGGTGGCAAAGGCGAAGTGGCGATCATCGACGGCCCGCCGAACACGGCTGCGGTCGGCCGTGTGAGCGGCTGCCGCGAGGCGCTGGGCGCAGCGCCCGGTGTGCGTGTCGTGCCGATGGCATTGAACGGCGGTGCCACCAAGGACGGCGGCGTCGAACAGATGACCCAGCTGCTCGCGCGCCATCCGAAGCTGTCGGGCGTGTTCGCGATCAACGACCTGTGCGGCATCGGCGCGGAACTGGCGGCCCAGGTCGCGGGGCGCCGCGACATCGTCATCACCGCGATGGACGGTTCGCCGGAAGTGGTGCAACGCCTGCAAGACCCGGCCACATTGATCGCCGGCAGCGCGACGCAGTCGCCTGCGTTGATGGGCCAGCGGGCGGCCGAAATCGGGTTGAAGCTCCTGTCGGGCCAGACACCGCCGCAGCGCGTGCTGCTGTTGCCCTCGAAGCTCGTGACGCGCGAGAACGTCGGCGGCTACGACGGCTGGTAAGCAAGCCGGCGGGCTTGCTTACCGATCGACTTACTTGCCTTCCTGCTCGCGCCGCTCGCGCGCGCGCCGCACCTGGCGCGTCTCGTTGGCCTGCGCAATGGCGCGGTCTTTCGCGCGCCGCTTGCCCTGCCGCTTCTCGCGCATGCGGCGCCCCAGGATGTAGCTGCCGAAGCCGGTGACCACGGCGAGGATCACGCCGAGGATGCTGATGTCGATGCCGCCCAGCATCAGAGCACCCGCAGCACGCTCGCCGGCGTGAACCCGAGGTCTGCCACCTTGCCCTTGCGTCCGCGGGTCCCCATCGCGTTGTTGAGCGATCGGATCTCGAGCGTTTCTTCGCGCTCCTTGCCGCCGCGGGCGACGCCTTCGATGCGCACGCTGCGCGTGTAGGCCACCGCACCGGCCAGCGTGTCCTTGGCCTCCAGGTCGATCAGCGTCAGGCCGCGACCGCCCTTGGGCAGGCTCTTGAGCTCGGTGATGTCGAAGGTCAGGATGCGCTTGCCGCTCGAGGCGCAGGCCACGTGCGTGGCGGCCGGCATCGGCTCGGCCCCGCTCGCGCCACCCACCAGCGACGGACGGCACAGCTGCTCGCCCTCGCCCACGTCGATGAAGGCCTTGCCGCCGCGCTGGCGCGACATCATGTTCTCGACGGTGGCCATGAAGCCGTAGCCGCCCGTGTTGGCCAGCAGCACGCAGGCGCCCACCGGGCCCGCGAAGAAGTGCGTGACGTGCGTGCCGGCATCGAGATCGATGAGCGTGGTGACGGGCTGGCCGTCGCCGCGCGCACCGGGCAGCGAAGCCACGGGCACGGTGTAGACGCGCACGCTCTTGTCCTTGGCGCTGCCGAAGACCAGCAGCGTGTCGACGCTGCGGCATTCGAAGGCACCGTAGAGCGTGTCGCCCGACTTGAAGCTGTACTCGGGCGCGGTGCCGCCGTTGCCTGCAGCTTTCTCGCTGGCCCAGCCCTTCTGCGCGCGCACCCAGCCCTTCTGCGACACGATCACGGTGACGGGCTCGTCGACCACCTTCACTTCGGCCACGGCGCGCTTCTCGGCCTGGATGAGCGTGCGGCGCGGGTCTTCGAAGGTCTTGGCGTCGGCCTCGATTTCCTTGACCAGCAGGCGGCGCAGCGTGGCCGGGCTGGAGAGGATGTCTTCGAGTTTCTTCTGCTCGTCGCGCAGGCCGGCGAGTTCCTGTTCGATCTTGATGGCTTCGAGCCGCGCAAGTTGGCGCAGCCGGATTTCAAGAATGTCCTCGGCCTGCCGGTCGCTGAGGTTGAAGCGCGCAATGAGCGCCGCCTTCGGGTCTTCCGCGGCGCGGATGATGGCAATGACTTCGTCGATGTTCAGCAGCACCAGCTGCCGGCCTTCGAGGATGTGGATGCGGTCCTGCACCTTGCCCAGGCGATGGCGCGAGCGCTTCTCGACGGTGATCTCGCGGAACGCGATCCACTCGTTGAGCATCTGGCGCAGCGACTTCTGCGTCGGCTTGCCGTCGATGCCGACCATCGTGAGGTTGATCGACGACGAGGTTTCGAGCGAGGTCTGCGCCAGCAGCGTGGTCGCGAACTCGTCCTGGCTGATGCGCGAGGTCTTGGGCTCGAACACCAGGCGCACGGCGGCGTCCTTGCTCGACTCGTCGCGCACCACGTCGAGCATCGACAGCATCGCGGCCTTCAGCTGGGTCTGGTCGGCGCTCAGCGCCTTCTTGCCGGCCTTGACCTTCGGGTTGGTGATTTCCTCGATTTCTTCGAGCACCTTCTGCGTGCTGACGCCGGGCGGCAGTTCGTTGACCACGAGCTGCCACTGGCCGCGCGCGAGGTCTTCGATCGTCCAGCGCGCGCGCACCTTGAGCGAGCCGCGGCCGGTGCGGTAGGCATCGGCAATGTCGCTGGCGCCGCTGATGATCTGCGCGCCGCCCGGGTAGTCGGGGCCGGGCACGATCGCCAGCAGTTCTTCTTCGCTGAGCTTGCCGTTCGACTTGATCAGCGCCACGCAGGCGTCGGCAATCTCGCGCAGGTTGTGGCTCGGGATTTCGGTGGCCAGGCCCACGGCGATGCCGCTGGCGCCGTTGAGCAGCGTGAACGGCAGCCGCGCGGGCAGCAGGCGCGGCTCTTCGGTGCTGCCGTCGTAGTTGGGAATGAAGTCGACCGTGCCTTCGTCGATCTCGTCGAGCAGCAGGCTGGTGATGCGCGCCAGGCGTGCTTCGGTGTAGCGCATGGCCGCGGCGCCGTCGCCGTCGCGGCTGCCGAAGTTGCCCTGGCCGTCGACCAGCGGATAGCGCTGCGAAAAGTCTTGCGCCATGCGCACCAGCGCGTCGTACGCGGCCTGGTCGCTGTGCGGGTGGAAGCGGCCGAGCACGTCACCAACGACGCGCGCGCTCTTCACGGGCTTGGCGCCCACGGTGCCGTTGGTGCCGCCGAAGCCCAGGCCCATGCGCGACATCGAGTACAGGATGCGCCGCTGCACCGGCTTCTGGCCGTCGGACACATCGGGCAGCGCGCGGCCCTTGACCACGCTCAGGGCGTATTCGAGGTAGGCGGTCTGCGCGTAGTCGGCCAGCGTGAGCGTGGTGTCGCCGTCGGTGGGGCCTGCAAGGTCGAGCGGGGGTTGAGAGTCGTCCATGAAGAAGAGAGAAAGAAAACAGGTGGGGGCCGCGTGCGTTCGCGCTCAGCCCAGATTGAAAGTGAGGCGCGTCGCCGGTTGCAGGGCGCAGGCAGCGGTCGCGAGGACAAGGCTTCGACGGTGCATGGCGGTCTTCGGGGTCAGGACAGCGGAGAAGCCGCGGTGCCGGTCGGCTCGGCCGCGCCCGTGGGCACGTCGGACAGCTCGGGCACCTCAGGCATCGTCGGCACGTTGCGCGGCGAGTCGGACGGCATGTTGCCGCGGCCGATCGCACCGCCCTTGGGCACCGACATCTCCATGCGGATGCGCCCCGGCGTCTTGCCGCCACCGCTGCTGCTGCCCGTGCCGCTGCGCAGGTTGCCGCCCACGGTCACGGCCGAGGGCTTGAGGTACGCGTACAGCTGCAGCACGGTCTGCACGTAGTTCTGCGTTTCCTTGTAGTTCGGGATCTTGTTGCCCGCGCGCTGCACCGCGCCCTCGCCCGCGTTGTAGGCGGCCAGGGCGAGTTCGATCTGGCCCGGGAACATCGCGATCAGGTCGCGCAGGTAGCGCGAACCGGCGGCGATGTTGATGTGCGGGTCGAACAGCTTTTTCTCGATGGTGCCGCGCTTGTCCGTCGCCACGCCGTAGCGCTGCGCGGTGGCGGGCATGAGCTGCATGAGCCCCATCGCGCCCTTGGGCGAGACGGCTCTTGCATCGAAGCCCGATTCGGTGGCGACCAGCGCCTGCAGCAGCTCGTAGTCGATCGCGTGCTTGCTTGATGCATCGCGCAGCGCCGACTTGGCGCTCTTGTAGCCGGGCGAGGCCTCGAACATGGCGAGCAGGTTCTGCGACGCCGGCGACACCTTGCCGTCGAGCCGACGTTTGCTGCCGCCGCGGCCCAGCGGCGACAAGCCCTTCGCGGTGTCGAAGCTCTGGCCACCGTGGAAGAAGATCTTGTAGCGCTCGTCGACCTTCTCGGCCGCGAAGTGCGCCACGCCGTTGCTGTCGATGTAGCCGTAGATGTCGGCGGCGTGCGCGAGCCCCTGCTGCATGCACAGCAGAAGGGCCAACCACAGCGAACGCTTGAAAACCGACATGCGTGTGAGAAGAAGGAAAGAAAAGGGAAAGCTCAGACGTCGATGTCGACGTCGTCCGCGCGCAATTCCATGAGCTCGCGCCGCGCCGCCGCTTCGCCCTTGCCCATCAGCTTGGTGATCTCGCCCTGGGTGGACGAAAAGTCGAACCGGCCCAATTGGACCTTCATCAGGCGGCGGGTGTCCGGATTGAGCGTGGTTTCCCACAATTGTTCCGCGTTCATTTCGCCCAGGCCCTTGAAGCGGCTGATGCTCCAGGCGCCTTCGCGCACGCCGTCCTTGCGCAGTTTGTCGAGCGTGGCGGTGAGTTCGCCTTCGTCGAGCGCATAGACCTTGGAGGCCGGCTTCTTGCCGCGCGCGGGCGCATCGACCCGGAACAATGGCGGCTTTGCCACATAGACGTGGCCGGCTTCGATGAGCTTGGGAAAGTGCCGGAAGAACAGCGTGAGCAGCAGCACCTGGATGTGCGAGCCGTCCACGTCGGCATCCGACAGGATGCAGATCTTGCCGTAGCGCAGGCCGCTCATATCGGGAGAGTCGGTGGGGCCGTGCGGGTCGACGCCCACGGCCACCGAGATGTCGTGGATTTCGGTGTTGGCGAACAGGCGATCGCGCTCCACTTCCCAGGTGTTGAGCACCTTGCCGCGCAGCGGCAGGATGGCCTGGCTTTCCTTGTCGCGGCCCATCTTGGCGCTGCCGCCGGCGGAGTCGCCCTCGACCAGGAACACCTCGTTGTGGCTGATGTCCTTGCTCTCGCAGTCGGTCAGCTTGCCGGGCAGCACGGCCACGCCGGAGCCCTTGCGCTTCTCGACCTTCTGGCCGGCGCGCTGGCGCGTCTGCGCGGCCTTGATAGCCAGTTCGGCCAGCTTCTTGCCGTAGTCGACGTGCTGGTTGAGCCACAGCTCGAGCGTGGGACGCACGAAGCTGGACACCAGGCGCACGGCGTCGCGCGAGTTCAGGCGTTCCTTGATCTGGCCCTGGAACTGCGGGTCGAGCACCTTGGCGCTGAGCACGTACGAGGCGCGCGCGAACACGTCTTCGGGCAGGAGCTTCACGCCCTTGGGCAACAGCGAGTGCAGCTCGATGAAGCTCTTCACCGCGGTGAACAGGCCGTCGCGCAGGCCGCTTTCGTGCGTGCCGCCGGCGCTGGTGGGAATCAGGTTGACGTAGCTCTCGCGCACCGGCTGGCCGTCTTCGGTGAAGGCCACGCACCAGTCGGCGCCCTCGCCTTCGGCGAAGTTGTCGGCGTTCTTGTCGGCATGGCCGCTGCCTTCGAACAGCGGAATGACCGGGTCGCCGTTGAGCGTCTGCATGAGGTAGTCGCTCAGGCCGCCCTTGTAGAGCCACTGCTGGCTTTCCCCGGTCTTCTCGACCGTCAGCGTGACGCTCACGCCGGGCATCAGCACGGCCTTGCTGCGCAGCAGGTGGGTGAGTTCGGCCATCGGCAGCGCGGCGGTCTCGAAGTACTTGGCATCGGGCCAGGCGCGCACGGTGGTGCCCTGCTTGCGCTCGCCCGCTTCGAGCTTGCGGATTTCGAGCGCCTCGATCACGTCGCCGGCGCTGAAGGCCAGCTTGGCGATCGAGCCTTCGCGGTGCGAGGTCACTTCGAGGCGCTTGGACAACGCATTGGTCACCGACACGCCCACGCCGTGCAGGCCACCCGAGAAGCTGTAGGCGCCGCCCGAGCCCTTGTCGAACTTGCCGCCGGCGTGCAGCCGGGTGAACACCAGCTCGACCACGGGCGCCTTCTCTTCGGGGTGCATGCCGAAGGGAATGCCGCGGCCGTCGTCCTCGATACTGACCGAGCCGTCGGTGTGCAGCGTGACCTTGATCTTCTTGCCGTAGCCCGCCAGCGCCTCGTCGGCGGCGTTGTCGAGCACTTCCTGGATGATGTGCAGGGGGTTGTCGGTCCGGGTGTACATGCCCGGGCGCTGCTTCACGGGCTCGAGGCCCTTGAGCACGCGGATGGAGCCTTCCGAATAGCCGGAAGCGGAGTCTGAAGATGTCTTGGGGGAAGTCGCCATGGGGGCGGATTGTAGTCAGTTGGGTTGAAATGACTGGATACCCATACAGGCACCGGCTTCGGTCTTTTCGCACATCAGGCGCTGATTTCCACGGGCGGGCCGAACATCCGCGCACCCAGGAAGTCGATGAACGCCCGCAGCTTGGGCGACGGATGGCGCCCCGACGGCCACAGCACGCGGAACGCGATGGTACGGGGCTGGCGCAGGTGCTCGGTCAGCACGGGCTGCAGCGTGCCCTCGGCCAAGGCAGCGCGCACGCTGAATTCGGGCAGGCAGGCGATGCCGCGCCCGCGCAGCGCAAAGCACAGGCGGGTCTCGATGTTGTTGCAGATCATCGAGACCGGCGGGCGCACCTCGCTGCCGTCGGGCCCGGGCGCCAGCGGCCAGACCTCCACCTTGCCGGTCGCCGGGTAGCGGTAGTGCAGGCAGGCGTGGCGGGCCAGGTCGTCCGGCGAGGCAGGCGTGCCGTGGCGCGCCAGGTAGCCAGGCGAGGCCACGAGCAGCTGCGAGAACTCGCCGAGCTGGCGCGACGAGAGCCGTGAATCCGCCGGCTCGCCGGTGCGCACCACGGCGTCGAAGCCTTCCTCGATGACGTCGACGAGGCGGTCGCTGAAGTCGAGGTCGAGCTCGATCGCCGGGTACGCGGCCATGAAGTCGGCCAGCACGGGCAGCACCAGCGAACTGACCAGCGGCAGGCTCACGCGCAGCCGCCCGCGCGGCGCCTCGGCGGCCTGCGACAGCTCCTGCTCGGCGGCCTCGATCTCGGCCAGCACGCGGCGGCTGCGCGCCAGGAACAGCGCGCCCTCGGCAGTGAGCGTGATGCTGCGCGTGCTGCGGTGGAACAGGCGCACGCCCAGCCGCTCCTCGAGCCGCGCCACGCGCTTGCCCACGGCCGACGCCGACACGCCGAGCGCGCGCCCGGCCGCCACGAAGCTGCGGGTTTCGGCGACCTGAACGAAGACGGCAAAGCCGCTGAGGCTGTCCATGGGGAATCTCCATTGCGGACTTCAATGTCCGCATTGATCGGAACTGTAGCCGTCTTTATCCGAAGTCGGCTTCTTCCTATCGTTGGCCGCATGACCTTCCTCCCCGACATTTCCCCCACTTTTGCCCCGGCCTGGCCGGGCCCGGACCCGTCGCGCATCGACGCCGCCATCGACCGTGCGCTCACCGAGCAGCGGCTGGTCGGCGCGGTGGTGCTGGTGCGCCACAACGGGCGCCTCGTTCACCGGCGCGCCGCCGGACTGGCCGACCGCGAAGCCGGCCGGCCGATGCGCGAGGACGCGCTGTTCCGGCTGGCCTCGGTGTCCAAGCCCATCGTTTCCACCGCTGCGATGGTGCTCGTGGACCAGGGCCGGCTCGGCCTGGACGACCCGGTGACGCGCTGGCTGCCGAGCTTCCGCCCTCGCCTGCCCGATAGCGCGGATGAAGCCGTCATCACGCTGCGGCAGCTGCTGACCCATACGGCCGGGCTGGGCTACCGCTTCTTCGAAAGCTCGGACGACGGCCCCTACGCGCGCGCCGGCGTGTCGGACGGCATGGACCGCGACGACGGCCTCACGCTGGCCGGCAACCTGCAGCGCCTGGCCCGCGTGCCGTTGCTGTACCCGCCGGGCACAGGCTGGCTCTATTCGCTGGCCATCGACGTGATCGGCGCGGTGGTCGAGGCGGCCAGCGGCCGGCCGCTGTCCGAGGCGGTGCGCACGCTGGTGACCGCGCCGCTGCAGATGCACGACACGGGCTTCGCCACCGCACCCGGCGACCCGCGGCTCGCCACGCCCTACGTGAACGCCCCCGGCGACACGCCGCCGCAGCGCATGGACGGCCCCGTCGTCGCCACGCCGTTCGAAGGCGCCGTCGGCATCCGTTTCGACCCGGCGCGCGCCTTCGACGCCAGCGCCTGGCCCTCGGGCGGCGCCGGCATGGTCGGCAGCGCGGGCGACTTCTTGCGCCTGCTCGAGACGCTGCGCACCGGTGGCGCCTCGCTGCTGGGCGCCGCCACCGTCGATGCGATGGGCCGCAACCACACGGGCGACCGGGGCCCGGCGGACGCGCCGGGCTGGGGCTTCGGCCTGGGCTTCTCGGTGCTGCACGACCCGCAACCCACGCAGACGCCCGAATCGCCCGGCACCTGGCGCTGGGGCGGCGCCTACGGCCACGCCTGGTTTGTTGACCGGGCGCGCGGGCTCAGCGTGGTGGCGTTCACGAACACGCTCTACGAAGGCATGTCGGGCCGCTTCGTCACCGAACTGAGGGACGCCGTCTATGCGTGACACGACCTACTCTTCACCGCTGCCCCTCTCCGGCCTGCTGGCGCTGGCTGCCGGCGGCTTCATCACCATCCTCACCGAGGCAATGCCGGCCGGGTTGCTGCCGCAGATCGGCGCCGACCTGGGCGTTGCGCCCGCGCTGGTCGGCCAGCTCGTCACTGTGTACGCGCTGGGCTCGCTGGTGGCGGCCATTCCGCTGGTGGCGTTCACGCGCGGTTGGCGGCGACGGCCGCTGTTGATGGGCGCGATCGGCGGCTTTGCGGTGGTCAACACGGTGACGGCGCTGTCGCACGACTACACGCTGACGCTGGTCGCGCGCTTCTTCGCCGGTGTGTTCGCGGGGCTGCTGTGGGCGCTCTTGGCCGGGCACGCCGCGCGCATGGTGGCGCCGTCGCAGCAGGGCCGGGCCATCGCGGTCGCGATGCTGGGCGTGCCGCTGGCGTTGTCGCTGGGCATTCCGGCAGGCACGCTGCTGGGCGCGAGCGTGGGCTGGCGGGCGGCCTTCCTGGTCATGTCGGCGCTCTCGGTGCTGCTGCTCGGCTGGGTGCGCTGGCAAGTGCCCGACTTCCCGGGCCAGGACGCCGGGCGCCAGCAAAGCGTGCGCCGCGTGTTCCTGCTGCCCGGCGTACGTCCGGTGCTGGCCGTGATGTTCGCCTTCGTGCTCGCGCACAACATCCTCTACACCTACATCGCGCCCTTCCTGGTGCACGCCGGGCTCGGCGCACAGGTCGGTCGGGTGCTGCTGGTCTTCGGCGTGGCCTCGCTGGGCGGCATCTGGCTCACGGGTGTGCTGATCGACCGCTGGCTGCGCGTGCTGGTGCTGACCGGCACGGCGGCCTTCGCGCTGGCGGCGCTGATGCTCGCCGCGGCGGGCGGATCGGCGATGGGCGTGTACCTTGCGGTCGCGGTCTGGGGCCTGGCCTTCGGCGGTGCGGGCACGCTGTTCCAGGCTGCGTCTGCCCAAGCGGCTGGCGATGCGGCGGACGTCGCGCAGTCGATGGTCGTGACGACCTGGAACCTCGCCATCGCGGGCGGCGGGCTGGCGGGCGGCCTGCTGCTGCAGGGCGGCGGCGCGGGCAGCCTGCCCTGGGCGCTGCTTGCGCTGCTGGTGCCGGGGCTGGTGCTGGCGTGGCGGGCCTGCGAGCACGGGTTCCCGGGCGCGCGCGACGCGGCAGCGGCGCCGGCGCGCTGACGCCCCCTGAAACCTGAAGGCAGGCCGCGCGCCTGCCTTCTTTCTTTGATGCGGTGTGCGCATTGAAACCGCGCCCACAAATCATCAATGGCTTTGGCCGCCACGACACCGGCCACAGCATGCATTCGCTACATTCAAAGGATGCAAGCCTCCCCCGCTCCCACCCTTTCGATCAAGCAGGTGCTGTTCTGCGGCGCCATGATCGTCACGCTCTCGATGGGCATCCGCCACGGCTTCGGCCTCTGGCTGCAGCCCATCACGCAGGCGCAGGACTGGAGCCGGCAGACCTTCTCGTTCGCACTGGCAGTGCAGAACCTGTCGTGGGGCATCTTCGGCGTGTTCGCCGGCATGCTGGCCGACCGTTTCGGCGCGTTCCGCGTGCTGATCGGCGGCGCGGTCTTCTATGCGCTGGGCCTGTTCGGCATGGCGCATTCGCCGACGCCGCTGCTGTTCACCCTGAGCGCGGGCGTGCTGATCGGCGCCGCGCAGGCGGGCTCGACCTACGCCGTGATCTACGGCGTGATCGGGCGGCAGATCCCGGCCGAGCGGCGATCATGGGCCATGGGCGTGGCCGCAGCGGCCGGCTCGTTCGGGCAGTTCCTCATGGCGCCCATCGAAGGCCGCCTGATCGGCGCCTTCGGCTGGCAGACCGCGCTGGCGGTGCTGGCGGTGGTGGTGCTCGTGATCGTTCCGCTGGCCTTCGGCCTGCGCGAGCCCAAGACCGCGGCGCTGGCCGGCCATCGCGACCAGTCGGTGCTGCAGGCCGTGGGCGAGGCCTTTCGCTACCCGAGCTTCGGGCTGCTGATGGCGGGTTACTTCGTGTGCGGCTTCCAGCTGGCCTTCATCGGCATCCACATGCCGACCTACCTGCGCGACCAGAGCCTGTCGGCCGACGTGGCGGGCTACGCGCTGGCGCTGATCGGCCTGTTCAACGTGTTCGGCACCTACACGGTCGGCCTGCTGGGGCAGAAGCTGTCCAAGCCGAAGATTTTGGCGGCCATCTACCTGGCACGGGCGGTGTCGATCGCGCTCTTCCTGCTGGTGCCGATCTCGCCGCTCAGCGTGTACGTCTTCTCGGCGGCGATGGGCTTTCTGTGGCTGTCGACCGTACCGGCCACCAACGCCATCGTCGCGGGCATCTTTGGCGTGGCGCACCTGTCGATGCTCAGCGGCTTCGTGTTCCTGAGCCACCAGGTGGGCTCGTTCCTGGGCGTGTGGCTCGGCGGCTTCCTGTACGACACGACGGGCAGCTACAACATCGTCTGGTACATCTCGATCGCGCTGGGCGTGTTCGCGGCGCTGATCAACCTGCCGGTGAAGGAAAGCGCCATTGCGCGCGGCGTCCGGCCGGCTGCCGTGGCGGGCTGACCGCCCCCTTTGAGGAGAACCGCGATGACGCCCCGTACACGCAACCACTACCTGGCCCAGGCCGCTTGGCTCGCCGCCGTGCTGGCGGCGCTGGGCGGCGTGTTCGCGCTGTACGTGCATCCGTCGTTCCTGGTCACGCTGGTCGACCAGGTGTGGTCCTGTTTCTGAACGATTTGGCCTTGAAGTGCCCGTCCATCGGGCGGAAGCAGCTATGAAAGATGTGGCAATTCCCGTGCACTCGAGCACAACGCCGTCCGAATGGATCGTGCGCTGGTCGCACCTGCTCGCCCCGAACACCACGGTGCTCGACGTGGCCTGCGGGTCCGGGCGGCACATGCAGTGGTTCGCCGGGCGCGGGCATGCGGCAACCGGCGTCGACCGGTCACCCGAGGCCGTCGAAGCGGCCGGTGTGTTCGGGCGTGTGGTGGCGGCCGACATCGAGTCGGGCCCGTGGCCCTTCACGGCCCAGCGCTTCGGCGCGGTGATCGTCACGAACTACCTCTGGCGCCCGCGCATGGCCGACATCGTGGCCGCCGTGGCGCCGGGTGGCGTGCTGCTGTACGAGACCTTCGCGGCCGGCAACGAGACCGTCGGAAAGCCCTCGCGGCCCGATTTCCTGCTGCAGCCGGGTGAACTGCTCGGGGCCTGCGCCAGCCTGCAGGTGATCGCCTATGAAGACGGCTTCCTGGCGGAGCCGGCGCGCTTCGTCCAGCGCATTGCCGCCGTGCGGCCCGGCGAAGCGGCCGCGGGCGCCCCGCCGCGCCACTTCCTGAAGGGCAACTGAGCGTGCCGACACAACTGTCTCCGGCCCGGCCGGAGTCAGTAGAATGGCCGCTTTCGTCCACCGACAAAGAGATTCCCTTGGAGCAACTGACAGGCAGCATCGTCGCGCTCGTCACGCCGATGCACGACGACGGCAGTGTCGACTACCCCGCCCTGCGGCGGCTCATCGACTGGCACATTGACGAAGGCACCGACTGCCTTGGCGTGGTCGGCACCACCGGCGAATCGCCGACGGTCGATGTGGAAGAGCACTGCGAAATCATCCGCGTATCCGTCGAGCAAGCCCGGGGCCGCGTGCCCGTGATGGCCGGCTGCGGCGCGAACTCGACCAAGGAAGCCATCGAGCTCGCCAAGTTCGCCAAAGGCGTGGGCGCCGACTCGCAACTCCAGGTCGTTCCCTACTACAACAAGCCCACGCAAGAAGGCCAATACCAGCACTTCAAGGCCATCGCCGAAGCTGTCGGCGACTTGCCCGTCGTGCTGTACAACGTGCCCGGCCGCACCGTCGCCGATATGGCGCACGACACCGTGCTGCGCCTGGCACAGGTGCCCGGCATCATCGGCATCAAGGAAGCCACCGGCAACATCGAACGCGCCCAGTGGCTCATCCGCGACCTGCCCAAGAGCTTTGCCGTGTACTCCGGCGACGACCCGACCGCGGTGGCGCTCATGCTGTGCGGCGGCCAGGGCAACATCAGCGTCACGGCCAACGTGGCGCCGCGCAAGATGCACGAGCTGTGCGTGGCCGCGCTGGCGGGCGACGTGAAGCGCGCCATGCAGATCCAGTTCGAACTGATGCCGCTGCACCGCAACCTGTTCGTCGAACCCAACCCGATCCCGCTCAAGTGGGCCATGGCCCGCCTGGGTCTGTGCGGCGGCGCCCTGCGGCTGCCGCTCACGGAACTCGGCGAAGCGAGCCGCCCGGCGGTCGAGGGCGCCCTGCGCGCCACCGGCCTGCTCAAGGACTGACCGAGCCGGGTTTCCCACCGATCACACGGTTCCCGCCCGCCCTTTCCCCTGTTCGCAGCAAGGTCAAGCAACCTTTTGCCGGAACAGTGCTCAGAGAGAGCCGGGCGCTGGGGCCCATCGATTGACCGAACCATTCCACCAAGGAAGACGACGTTGAAGAATATTTCGCGACTTGCACTGCTGGCCCTCGTTGCCAGCCTCGCCGCCTGCTCCGTCCTCGAGAGCGACAAGATCGACTACAAGAGCGCAGGCAAGGCCCCGACGCTCGAAGTCCCACCCGATCTCTCGCAGCTCTCGCGTGACAATCGTTACGCCGTGCCCGGCGGCGCCGTCACCGCCAATGCCTACCAGGCCGGCGTCGCGAACGCACCGGGCATTCCCACCGCCGTGGCCAACATCGGCGACGTGCGCATGGAGCGCTCGGGCACGCAGCGCTGGATCATCGTCAACCGCACGCCCGACCAGCTCTGGGAGCCTGTCAAAGACTTCTGGCAGGAAAGCGGCTTCCTGCTGACCACCGACCAGCGCAACCTGGGCATCATGGAAACCGACTGGGCCGAGAACCGCGCCAAGCTGCCGCAGGACATCATCCGCGGCACGCTGGGCAAGCTGGTCGACTCGGTCTACTCGACCGGCGAACTCGACCGCTTCCGCACCCGCCTGGAGCGCAGCACCAACGGCACCGAGATCTTCATCAGCCACCGCGGCATGCAGGAGGTCTACAACAACTCCCGCCAGGACCAGACCGTGTGGCAGCCCCGCCCGAGCGACCCTGAGCTCGAGACCGAATTCCTGCGCCGCCTGATGGTCAAGCTCGGCGTGTCGCAAGAGCAGTCGAAGATCCTCGCCGCGACCACCGCTGCGCCCAAGACCGCCACCGTGGCCAGCATCGGCAACCAGCCGGTCGTGCAGATCAACGAAGGCTTCGACCGCGCATGGCGCCGCGTCGGCCTGGCCCTGGACCGCACCGGCTTCACCGTCGAAGACCGCGACCGCAGCGCCGGCGTCTACTTCGTGCGCTACGTGACGCCGAACCCCGACAAGAAGGACGACGGCTTCTTCGGCAAGCTGTTCAGCGGCTCCAAGAAGGACGAAGCGCCGATCAAGTTCCGCATCTCGGTCAAGAGCCAGGGCGAAGCCACCACGGTTTCGGTCCTGAACGAAGCCGGCGCACCCGAAACCTCGGCCAACGCGCAGCGCATCGTCAAGGTCATCGCCGACGACCTGAAGTAACCCGCATGCTCCGCTTCCGAAGCCTCGGCAGCGGCAGCACGGGCAACGCCGCGCTGGTCGAATCGACGACCAGCGCCGGCCGCACCACCCGCCTCCTCGTCGACTGCGGCTTCGGCATTCGCCAGCTCGACCGGCGGCTGGCCCAGGCGGGCCTTGCCGCAGCAGACCTCGACGCCGTCTTCATCACCCACGAGCACGGCGACCACATTGGGTGCGCCCATGCACTGTCTCTGCGCGACCGCATACCGGTCTGGATGAGCGAAGGCACGTGGCTTGCCACCGGTGGCCGCGACTACGAAGGCCGCCTGCACCTGGCGCGCGACGACGCCGAGTTCACGGTCGGCGACCTCTGCCTGCAGCCCTTCACCGTGCCCCACGACGCCCGCGAGCCGCTGCAGCTGCGCTGCACCGACGGCAACCGCACGCTGGGCGTGCTGACCGACCTGGGCCACGCCACCAGCCATGTGCTGGCCCGGCTGCGCGGCGCGCATGCGCTGCTGCTCGAGTTCAACCACGACAGCGACCTGCTCGCCGGCTCGGCCTACCCGTCGTTCCTGAAGCAGCGCGTGGGCGGCAACTACGGCCACCTGTCGAACACAGCGGCAGCCGAGATCGCGCGCGCCGTGCTGCACGACGGACTGCGCCACGTGGTCGCCGCGCACCTGAGCGAGCAGAACAACCGGCCCGACATCGTGCGCCGCCTCATGGCCGACGCGCTGGGCGGCGACGAGGCCGAAATGCTCACGGCGACCGCCGCAGAAGGTTCGCCCTGGCTCGACGTTTGAGAAGGCCGGGCAGCGCCCTCCCCCAATGAAGAAGCCGCCCGAGGGCGGCTTCTTGCATGGTGCGGACCTGGCAGCGGAATTACTGCTTCGGTGCCTCGCCCTTCTTGGCGGCTTCGGTCGCGGCGTTGGCGGCGTCCAGGGCCGACGAAGCGGCTGCCGATGGTGCCGATGCAGGCGCGGCGGCCGGCGGCGCGGCGGGCGCGGGTTCGGTCACGGGAGCGGGCGGCGGGGTCACGACCGCAGGCGCGGCGTCCTCTTTCTTTCCGCAGGCCACCAGGGCGGCAGCGGCGATCAGCGAGGCAATCAGGACGGACGACGACTTCTTCATGAGGACTCCTTTGGCAATGAAGGTCTGGAACGAAAAAATTCTAGACCGCCAACCCCGCCCGGATATGTCGCGGGGATGTATTTGCGGCATTGGCTTACAAGCCGAGCGTGGAGGCGGGAAAGGCCGGCCGGCCCTGGCGCCAGCACTCGTCGAAGCTTTCGCGCAGGTCGCGCCGCGCGCGCGCCTCGCTGCTGCAGACGCCGCGGCTGCGTTCGGCGTCGATGCGGTGCAGGCACCAGGTGGGCGTCCAGAGGGCGCTGGGCACCTCCTCGGCCGCGCCTGTGCGGCCCGCCGCGCGGCATTCGATGATGTGGTCCCAGGTGCGGCGCCATGTCACGAAGCGCGCATGGCCGCGTTCAACAAGGTCGAAGCGGCGTGCCAGCAGCAACAGGCGGCGCCCGCTGGCCGACCAGGCCTGCAGCGCCTCGATGCTGGCGCGCTCGCCCAGTGGCCAGTCGGCGAAGTCGGGGTCGCTGAAGACGATCTCGCTCCAGCCCTGATGCGCAGCGGCAGACAAGGCGGTGCGGATGAGGTCAGCAAACGCCTCCCGGCCATCGAAGCGGCCTTCGATCAAAACCGGTGTGGCGCTCTCACCCGGCATGCAGCCAGCCCGCCTCGCACCAATCGCCCAGCAGCGCCCGTGCGCCCTCGCTGGCGCGGGCCAGGTCGCGCGCACCGAGCGCGCGCTGATCGGCCAGCCGCCGCATCAACGTGGCGTCGGCCCCACCGGCGCGGAAGCTCTCGCCGTTGATGTAGATGTGCCGCGCGTCGTAGAGCATGCGCGTGCGGCGGTCGAGCACGACCTCGCGCAGCACCTCGGGCGCCTGGCCGCCCTCGCCGAACCAGACGTTGGCCTTCGGCTCGGTGAGCGATTCGCCCAACGCACGATCGATCGCGTCGGGGTCGCGCAGCGCGGCCTCGACGGCCTTGCGCGCGAAGTCCTGCAGCGCAGCCGGCATTGCGGCCGGGGCCTCGACAGCGGGTTGCGACGGGTCGCGGTAGCGCGCGAGTTCGGCGGGGCCTGCGTCTTCCAGGTCTTCCGAGTAGGCCTGTGCGACGCGCGCCAGCAGGTCGGCGCCCAGCTCGCCCACGGCGGACGAGCGCAGCCCGATCGAGTACGTCATGCAGTCGTCGCCTACCGCTACGCCGTCGTGGGCGTACTTCGGCGGCAGGTAGAGCATGTCGCCGGGCTCGAGCACGAAGGTCTGCTCGGGTTCGAAGTTCTCGAGCACCTTGAGCGGTACGTCGGGCTGCAGCCGCAGGTCGGACTGCTTGCCAATGGACCAGCGGCGCTGGCCCTGCGCCTGCAGCAGGAACACGTCGTAGCTGTCGAAATGCGGGCCGACCCCGCCGGTGTCACTCGCGTAGCTGATCATCAGGTCGTCCAGGCGCGCGTCGGGCAGGAAGCGGAACTGCCGCAGCAGCTCGTGCACGCCGTCGTGGTGCAGGTCGACGCCCTGCACCAGCATCGTCCAGCCCGGCTGCTTCAGCGGCGGCAGCGCGCGCCGGGGCAGCGGGCCGTGCTTCAGCGACCAGCCGGCCTTCCCATGCCGGATCAGCCGGGACTCGACCTCCTCACGCTCCGCCAGCGCAAAGAGCGCGGGGCGGTCGATCGGGGGCACCATCGAGGGAATGGCCTGCCGGATCAGCAGGGGTTTCTTTTGCCAGTACCGGCGCATGAACTGCGCGGGACTCAGGCCGCCGAGCAACGGCAGCGGTTGATTGATCTCCATGGGAGAATTCTGCAATGGAAATCTCTGAACAATGCGTGGTCGGCCTGACCTGGACCATGAAAGACACGCTGGGCGATGTGCTGGACGTGCTCGACGAGCCGGTGGAATTCATGGTGGGCGGCGACGACCTCTTCGACGTGATCGAGGCCGCCCTGCAGGGCCATGAGCCCGGTGCGCGCGTCCAACTGCAGATCGAGCCCGAGCAGGGCTTCGGCGACTTCAACGACCAACTGCTCTTCCTGGAGCCGCGCACGCTGTTCCCCGAAGGCACCGAAGAAGGCATGACCTTCGACGGCTCCGCCCTGCCCAAGGGCGTGAGCGACGGCATCCCCAAGGATGCGATCTACACCGTGGCCGAGATCTACCCCGACCACCTCGTGCTCGACGGCAACCACCCGCTGGCAGGCATCGCGATCCGCCTGGACATCACGGTGCGTTCGGTGCGCGAGGCGACCGAAGAAGAAGTCGGCCGCGGCACGGCGGGCACCGCCTTCTTCAAGGTGCCGCCGATGGCGCCGGGCAACCAGATGCTGCACTGAGACCACACCCTCCAACAAAGCAAAAGCCGGGCACTGCCCGGCTTTTTTCCTTGTGCGCGCGGCCGACCGCTTACATGCGCGAGATGTGGCCGTTGTCGATGCGCACGCGGTCGCCAATGCGCAGGTCGCCCGGGTGTTGCACGTCGAAGGCACGGTAGCCGCCGCGGTCGGTCTGCACCGAGACGCGGTAGCTTTCGTAGGCACGCGGCCCGTTCTGCTGGGCCTCGATGGTGTTGCCCAGCAAGGCGCCGCCCACAAGGCCGAGCGCGGTGGCTGCAGCGCGGCCGTTGCCGTGTCCGAACTGGTTGCCCACCACGCCGCCGATGAGACCGCCCGCCACGGCACCGCCCCCCGTGGTGCCGGTACCAGCGGTTTCGCTGCGCAGCACCTCGATGTTGGCCACGTGGCCGTACTCGACGTAGGCCGCTTCCTGGTACTGGATCGCCCGTGGCGGGGCCTGGTAGGGGTAGCGCGAGGTCTGGTAGACCGGGGCCGGCGCGACACAGGCCGTGAGCGTGGCCAGTGCGAGCACGGACGCGGTGACGGAAATGAAGCGCATTGGGATATTCATGAAAGAGGCTCCTCGAAGAAAACAGCACGCGCCCGGACGGGCCCATGCCTGCCGTGTCTAACGTCCGAGCCGCAGCCGCGATGACGAAAGACACACGCTGAAACCTTCGAGGCGAGCCGTGCGCCGGCAGTTCCGCTCTTTACGCCTTGGATACTCAGGTGCCCTTCAGCTTTCCCGGGGCACCCATTGCTCAGTGCTTGCCGGTTGAGCCGTAGCCGCCCTCGCCGCGTTGCGAAGCTGCAAATTCGGTGACCACCTGAAACTGCGCCTGCACCACCGGCACGATGACCAGCTGAGCAAGCCGCTCCATCGGCTGCAGCACGAAGGGCGTGTTGCTGCGGTTCCAGGCGCTGACCTTCAGCTCGCCCTGGTAATCGCTGTCGATCAGGCCGACGAGATTGCCCAGCACGATGCCGTGCTTGTGGCCCAGGCCCGAGCGCGGCAGGATCAACGCGGCATAGGCCGGATCGGCCAGGTGGATCGCGATGCCGGTGCCCACCAGTTGCCAGGCATTGGGTTCGAGCGTGACCGGGGCATCGAGGCAAGCCCGCAGGTCGAGGCCGGCGCTTCCGGGAGTGGCATACGCGGGCAATTGATCCACCATGCGGGGATCGAGGATTCGGACGTCGACTTTCACTGACTTGCTGCCTTCTTACTTCTGTTGCTGTTCTTTTTGCTTGCGGGCGGCCTCTTCGAGCACCTGCTGCCACTTGGCGACCCCGGGCCTCAGGTTGAGGCCCTTGAGAAAGCGCTTGCCGAACCACGCGGCCGCGGCGGTCCCCAGGACCAGCACGGGGAGCGACACGCCCAGAGCCCACAGCACCAGGAACACGAATGCGGCCGCGCCGGCCAGCACCTTGAGCGACGCCGGGGCGAGGGCCTTGTTGTCGCCCTTCGTGGCCTCGCCACTGGGCGATTCACGCCGCGCGACAGTGCTCCCCTGCGCGCTAGGCGAAGGCGTCATGCCGACGTCGAGCCCATGCTCGGACTCCTTGCCGGGAACGCGGGCCGACTGCCCCGCGCGCGCCGAAAGCTGCTCCACATAGCGAGCGAAGTCGCCATTGGGTGGTGTGTTCGATTCGGTGTTCATCAGGCCCTCCAATCGGGAAGTCGCGCGGCAATTTCAGTCATCAGCTCACGCGCCAGCCGGAGCTTGGGCGCGCGGGGCAACTCGCGCACGCCCTTGGCGTCCACCAGCAGCAGCGCGTTGTCGTCCTGCCCGAAGGTCAGCGGGCCGATGTTGCCCACGAGCAGCGGAATGCCCTTGCGCTCGCGCTTGGCCTTGGCGTGCTCGGCGAGGTTTTCACTCTCGGCGGCGAAGCCCACGCAGAACAGCTTTTTGGTCTGCGCGCGCTCGCTCTTGGCCACGGTGAGCAGGATGTCGGGGTTCTCGACGAAGTGCAGCACCGGCGTCTGCCCGCTGCCGTCCTTCTTGATCTTCTGGTCGCTGTGCGTGGCAGGGCGCCAGTCGGCCACGGCGGCCGTCGCTACAAAAATGCTAGCTGTCTGCGCCGCGCGGTTGGTGGCTTCGAGCATCTCTTGTGCCGACAGCACGTCAATGCGGCTCACGCCGCGCGGTGTGGGCAGGTGCACCGGACCGGCCACCAGCGTGACCTCGGCGCCAGCTTCGCGCGCTGCGCGGGCGATGGCAAAACCCATCTTGCCGGACGAGTGGTTGGTGATGCCGCGGATCGGGTCCAGCGCCTCGAAGGTCGGGCCGGCCGTGACCAGCACCTTCTGCCCCGCCAGCAGCTTGGGCTGGAAGAAGGCCGTGATGTCCTCGAGCAGTTGCGCCGGTTCGAGCATGCGCCCGTCGCCGGTTTCGCCGCAGGCCTGCCAGCCACTGCCCACGCCCAGCACGGTCGCGCCGTCGGCGGCCACCTGCATCAGGTTGCGCTGCGTGGCCGGATGGGCCCACATCTCGCGGTTCATGGCCGGGGCGATCAACAGCGGCACGCGGTCGGTCGGACGCGCCAGACACAGCAGGCTCAGCAGTTCATCGGAACGCCCCTGCACCAGTCGCGCAATGAAGTCGGCGCTGCAGGGCGCCAGCACGATCGCGTCGGCCTCGCGGCTCAGGTTGATGTGCGGCATGTTGTTCGGCTCGCGGGCGTCCCACTGCGAGGTGTAGACGGTGCGCCCCGAGAGCGCCTGCATCGTGACCGGCGTCATGAACTGCTCGGCCGCCTCGGTCATCACGACCTGCACCGTGGCGCCCGCCTTCACGAGCAGGCGGCACAGCTCGGCCGATTTGTAGCAGGCGATGCCCCCTGTGAGTCCGAGGACGATGTGTTTGCCGGCGAGATCTTGCATGGCTGTATTGTTGCTCACCCCCAGGCTACCCGCACTTCGTGTCGGTTCGCCAACCCCCTACCGGGGGCGGGCCGGCCGCTTCGGGCGGCCGTGCGCGGCGGCCCCCACGAAAGATGCCCTTCATGGAAGGTGCCGCAAACGGGACACCTATAATCGCAATTTCCCACTGCCCGGATTCACGCGTCCGGAACTGGCATGACCAAATTTGTCTTCGTCACCGGTGGTGTCGTATCTTCCCTTGGCAAGGGAATCGCCTCCGCCTCGCTCGCCGCGATCCTCGAATCGCGCGGCCTCCAAGTCACCCTCATCAAGCTCGATCCGTACATCAATGTCGACCCCGGCACGATGTCACCGTTCCAGCATGGCGAGGTGTTCGTCACCGATGACGGTGCCGAGACCGACCTCGACCTCGGCCACTACGAGCGCTTCATCAACACGCGGATGCGCAAGGCCAACAACTTCACGACCGGTCAGATCTACAAGACCGTGCTCGAGAAGGAACGCCGCGGCGACTACCTCGGCAAGACCGTGCAGGTGATTCCGCACATCACCAACGAGATCCAGGAATACATCAAGCGCGGCGCCGGCATCGGCACCCCGCACGAGGTCGACGTGGCCATCGTCGAAATCGGCGGCACCGTGGGCGACATCGAGTCGCTGCCCTTCCTCGAAGCCGTGCGCCAGATGAGCCTGCGCAACGGCCCGAACAACTCGGCCTTCGTGCACCTGAGCTACGTGCCCTGGATCGCCGCTGCCGGCGAGCTCAAGACCAAGCCCACGCAGCACACCGCCAAGGAACTGCGCGCCATCGGCATCCAGGCCGACGTGCTGCTGTGCCGCGCCGACCGCCCGATTCCCGACGACGAGCGCGCCAAGATCTCGCTGTTCTCGAACGTGCCCGAATGGGGCGTTATTTCGATGTGGGACGTGGACACCATCTACAAGGTGCCCCGCATGCTGCACGAACAGGGCCTCGATGGCCTGATCTGCGACAAGCTGCGCATCAACACCCCGCCGGCCAAGCTCACGCGCTGGGACGACCTGGTGTACGAGGTCGAGCATCCGCAACAGGAAGTGTCGATTGCCATGGTCGGCAAGTACGTCGACCTGTCGGACAGCTACAAGTCGCTCAACGAGGCACTGCGTCACGCCGGCATGAAGAACCATGCGCGCGTGAAGATCGACTACATCGATTCCGAGACCATCTCGGCGCAAGACGTGTCGCGCCTGGCGAAATACGATGCCATCCTCGTGCCGGGCGGCTTCGGCCAGCGCGGTGTCGAAGGCAAGATCTCGGCCGCCCGCTTCGCCCGCGAATCGAAGGTGCCCTACCTGGGCATCTGCCTGGGCATGCAGGTGGCCACCATCGAGTACGCCCGCCACGTGGCAGGCCTCAAGAACGCCAACAGCACCGAGTTCGACCCCGAAACGCCTACCCCCGTGATCGCGCTGATCACCGAGTGGAAGGACGCCGACGGCACCGTGAAGACGCGCGACGAGAAGTCCGACCTCGGCGGCACCATGCGCCTGGGCGCGCAAAGCTCCGATGTGTCGCCCGGCACGC
Organism: Variovorax paradoxus; assembly: GCF_009498455.1. Lineage (NCBI taxonomy): Bacteria > Pseudomonadati > Pseudomonadota > Betaproteobacteria > Burkholderiales > Comamonadaceae > Variovorax > Variovorax paradoxus. The sequence continues at coordinate 6,279,820 of NZ_CP045644.1, forward strand.
TGGCGCACAGCATCTATGGCGACGTGGTCACCGAGCGCCATCGCCACCGCTACGAAGCCAACGTCAACTACCTCGACGAACTGCGCACCGCCGGCCTCGTGATCTCGGCGCTCACGCAGCGCGAGCACCTGACCGAAATCGTCGAGCTGCCGCAGGACGTGCACCCGTGGTTCATGGGCGTGCAGTTCCACCCCGAGTTCAAGTCGACCCCGTGGGGCGGCCATCCGCTGTTCAACGCCTTCATCAAGGCCGCGCTCGACCACAAGGACAAGGGCGCGGGCAGCACGAGCAAGACGCTCAAGGCCGTGGCATGAAACTCTGCGGATTCGACATCGGGCTGGACCAGCCTTTCTTCCTGATCGCCGGCCCCTGCGTGGTCGAATCCGAACAGCTGCAGATGGACACGGCCGGCACGTTGAAGGAAATCACGGCCTCGCTGGGCATTCCGTTCATCTTCAAGAGCAGCTTCGACAAGGCCAACCGCTCGTCGGGCACGAGCTTTCGCGGCCCGGGCCGCGACAAGGGCCTCGAAATCCTGGCCAAGGTGAAGCGCGAACTCAACCTGCCCGTGCTGACCGACGTGCACACGCACGAAGACATCACCGAGGCCGCCAAGGTGGTCGACGTGTTGCAGACGCCCGCCTTTCTGTGCCGCCAGACCGACTTCATCCACGCCGCGGCGCAGTCGGGCAAGCCGGTGAACATCAAGAAGGGCCAGTTCCTCGCGCCCCACGACATGAAGAACGTGATCGACAAGGCCCGCGCTGCCGCCAAGGAAGCCGGCCTCGACGAAGACAGCTTCATGGCCTGCGAACGCGGCGCCAGCTTCGGCTACAACAACCTCGTGTCGGACATGCGCTCGCTCGCGATCATGCGCGAGACGAAGGCGCCCGTGGTGTTCGACGCCACGCACTCGGTGCAGCTGCCCGGCGGCCAGGGCACGAGCTCGGGCGGCCAGCGCGAAATGGTGCCGGTGCTCTCGCGCGCGGCCGTGGCCGTGGGCGTGGCCGGTCTCTTCATGGAGACCCACCCCGACCCCAACAAAGCCCTGAGCGACGGCCCCAACGCCGTGCCGCTCAAGCACATGAAGGCCCTGCTCGAAACGCTGCTGGCGCTCGACCGGGTCACCAAGAAAAACGCTTTTCTAGAGGACAGTTTTCAAGCATGAGCAGCGGTTACGTCATTGCCCACGTCGAGGTCACGAACCCGACGCAGTACGAGGAATACAAGAAGTGGTCGAGCGTCGCGATGCAGGCGCACGGCGCCGAAGTCTGCGTGCGCGGCGGCCAGGTGCAGCCGCTCGAAGGCGACTGGAAGCCCACCCGCGTGGTCGTGCTCAAATTCCCCAGCTTCGAGCAGGCCAAGGCCTTCTACGAAACGCCCGAATACCTGAAGGCGCGCGAAGCGCGTGCCGGCGCCGCCATCATGAACATGATCGCGGTCGAAGGCCTTTGATTCCGTTTTTTGCCAGTCCACTCCACCAAGAGACCCAGAGAAAGAAATAGAGATGAGTGCAATCGTTGACATCGTCGGCCGCGAAATTCTCGACAGCCGAGGCAACCCCACCGTCGAGTGCGACGTGCTGCTCGAATCGGGCACCATGGGCCGTGCGGCCGTGCCCTCGGGCGCTTCGACCGGTTCGCGCGAGGCCATCGAGCTGCGCGACGGCGACAAGAGCCGCTACCTCGGCAAGGGCGTGCTGAAGGCCGTCGAGAACATCAACACCGAGATCTCGGAAGCCGTGCTGGGCCTGGACGCCAGCGAACAGGCCTTCCTCGATCGCACGATGATCGACCTGGACGGCACCGACAACAAGGCCCGCCTGGGCGCCAACGCCACGCTCGCCGTGTCGATGGCCGTGGCCCGCGCCGCGGCCGAAGAGTCGGGCCTGCCCCTGTACCGTTATTTCGGCGGCATGGGCGGCATGCAGCTGCCGGTGCCGATGATGAACGTCATCAACGGCGGCGCGCACGCCAACAACAGCCTCGACCTGCAAGAGTTCATGATCATCCCCGTGGGCGCCAAGAGCTTCCGCGAGGCCGTGCGTTACGGCGCCGAAGTGTTCCACGCCCTGAAGAAGATCCTGGGCGACCGCGGCATCAGCACGGCGGTGGGCGACGAAGGCGGCTTCGCCCCCAGCGTCGAGAGCCACGAAGCAGCCATCCAGCTCATCCTGGAAGCCATCGACAAGGCCGGCTACACCGCCGGCGAACAGATCGCCCTGGGCCTGGACTGCGCGGCCAGCGAGTTCTACAAGGACGGCAAGTACGTGCTGTCGGGCGAAAACCTCTCGCTGTCGGCCGAAAGCTGGACCGACATGCTCGCGACCTGGGTCGACAAGTACCCGATCATCAGCATCGAAGACGGCATGCACGAAGGCGACTGGGACGGCTGGAAGCACCTGACCGAACGCCTGGGCAAGCGCGTGCAGTTGGTGGGCGACGACCTGTTCGTCACCAACACCAAGATCCTGCAAGAGGGCATCGACAAGGGCATCGCCAACTCGATCCTGATCAAGATCAACCAGATCGGCACGCTGACCGAGACCTTCGCCGCCATCGAGATGGCCAAGCGCGCGGGCTACACGGCCGTCATTTCGCACCGCTCGGGCGAAACCGAAGACAGCACCATTGCCGACATCGCCGTGGGCACCAACGCCGGCCAGATCAAGACCGGCTCGCTGTCGCGTTCGGACCGCATCGCCAAGTACAACCAGCTGCTGCGCATCGAAGAAGACCTCGGCGACATCGCCGTCTACCCGGGCCGCGGCGCGTTCTACAACCTCAAGTAGCGCCTCGCAGCCTGCATGCGCGCGCGCTTCGTCCCTCCTCTCATCCTGGTGCTGCTGCTGGTCATCCTGCAGTGGCAGCTGTGGAACGGGCGCGGCAGCGTGCGCGAGGTCGCCCAGTTGAGAACCCAACTGGCCGACCAGAAGGACGCCAACGCCAAGGCCGCCCTCAACAACGAGCGGCTCGCGTCCGAGGTCAATGACCTGAAAGACGGCCTCGAGATGGTCGAGGAACGCGCCCGCGCGGAACTCGGCATGGTCAAACCGAACGAAGTCTTCGTGCAGATCGCAAGGTAATCGGATGACCCCCAGTCTCCGCGCACTTCGTGTCGCTTCGCCAACCCCCTTCCAGGGGGCGACACCAGCGGCCCGGCAAAGCCGGTTCCACGGTGTCCCACGACCAGACTGTGTGAGGTTCACAGAGCGCTCCGAAAGACGCACAGCCTCGGCGTGAACCTCATCCCCGAGTTCCTCTCGGCCTCCGCCTTTGCGCTGTGGGGCTCTCCCGTCACCTGGCTCGAACTCGTCGCCGCCGTGCTCGCGCTCGCGATGGTTGGCTGCAACATGCGCGAGATCCACTGGGGCTGGCCGCTGGCCATCGTCAGCTCGCTGCTCTACATGGTGGTGTTCGCCAACGCGCGCATCTACGGCGACGCCTCGCTTCAAGTCTTCTTCGCCTTCGTCGCCCTGTGGGGCTGGGCGCAATGGCTGCGCGGCTTTCGCGCCGACGGCAGCGCCTTGCGGGTCAGCCGGCTGTCGCCGCGCGGCTCCGCGTATGCCCTCGTGGCCTGCGCCATCGCGTGGCCCGTGGTCGCCCTCTTCCTGCGCCGCTTCACCAACACCGACGTGCCCTGGTGGGACGGCTTTGTCACCGGCCTGAGCCTGGTCGGGCAGTTTTTGCTCGGGCGCAAGTTCATCGAGAACTGGCTCGTGTGGCTGGCCGTGAACGTGGTCAGCGTGGGCCTGTTCATCCACAAGGGCCTGTGGCTCACGACGGCGCTGTACGCGGTGTTCGCCGTGCTCAGCGTGGCCGGCTTCCTGGCATGGCAGCGACGCCTGCCGAAGGCCACCACGAAGGCGGTGCCCGCATGACACCGAACCTGCCGACCGGCTGCGTCATCGCGCTCGTGGGCGCCGAGAGCACCGGCAAGACCGAGCTCTCGCGCGCCATCGCGCAGCGCCTGCAAGACCGCGGCACGACCGTCACGCTCGTGGGCGAGTACCTGCGCGAATGGTGCGAACGCGAAGGCCGCACGCCGCGCCCCGACGAGCAGCAGGCCATCGCCGACGAACAGATGCGCCGCATCGACGCCGCTGCCGCCACGGGCGTGGTGGTGGCCGACACCACGGCGCTCATGACAGCCGTCTACAGCGAGCAGCTGTTCGCCGACACCTCGCTCTACGACAGCGCCCTGGCCGCGCAGCGGCGCTACGCCATCACCTTGCTCACCGCGCTCGACCTGCCCTGGGTGGCCGACGACATGCGCGACGGTCCTCATGCGCGCCAGCCGACCGACACGCTGGTGCGCGCCGCGCTCTCGCGCGCAGGGCTTTCGTATGCGGTGGTACACGGCAGCGGCGGCGAGCGGCTGGCGAACGCATGGAATGCGATCAACACCATCGCCGGCAACGAAGGCCGGGCCCGCACGCGCACCCGCCGCGATGCGAAGCCCGCCTCGTGGACATGGCCTTGCGAGAAGTGTTCCGACCCGGAATGCGAACATAAGCTTTTCAGCGACCTGATGGCGCGCCGCGACCCCACCTGAGCCTCTCGGTTCGCAGGTGCTCGCGCGCCCTCTCCTTTTCACCGGAGACCCGATGCCCGTTTCGATTGCTGCGCGCCTTGCCCCGCGCGCTCCCGCCGCCGCTTTCCTCGCCCTGCTGCTGACCGCCAGTGCCGCTTCTGCAGCGCCCGTTGCAGCCACCGTCGAGAACGCCACCACCCCGACAGCCTGCGCCGAGGAAGACAACGTGTCGATGGTGCTGCGCGGCGACGGTATCCGCCACATGCGCATCGAAGCGCTGCAGCCGAGCTACCTCGGCAACATCGGCAACGACGTCACCGCGCCCGACTTCTCGGGCTGCAACTTCGACGGCGGCGCCCACCCGACCGACCCGGCGCATCGTTTCAAGAAGCGCACCGTCGTGCTGCTCGACAACGCGCAATGGCGCATCGTCGGCATGACGCTGCCGACCTTCTGGCGGTCGGCGCGCGTGCCGGTGCAGGTCGGCGCGCGGCACGACCGCGGCTTTCACCTGCTGCAGGTGTTCAAGAAGGACAACGGCAAGGCGCTCGAAGCCATCGTGCTCTACCCCTCCGACGGCTACTGGCGCCTCAAGCCGCTGCCCGAGGCGCGCTTCGGCGACGGCGTGTACGGCTCGTCGTTCCTGCTCGGCCCGGTCGTGCAGGCCGGGCGGCCGGTGGTGAACATCGCGTCGATCCGCGTCGTGCCCGAGCCGCTCGCGATCCACCTGCGCTTCACCGACGGCGGCAAGGCGGTGGCGCGCGTGACCGAGATCAGCCGCACCCGCACCGCGCTCGACGTGACGCTCTCGAAGCCCACGGCCAGTGCCAAGCAACCCTTCGCGGTGCTGCGTTCGATGTACGTGACGCCCGACAACGCCGACATGAGCGAGGTGCGCTGGCAGGCCTCGCCGCAGGCGGCCGAACAGGTGTTGCCGCTGCCCGCGGTGAAGACGCTGAACGCCACGCAGGTGCGCTTCGGCCGCAGCCTGCCCTCGAAGCACAACACGAGCGCGCCGGACATCGAATTCAGCGGCTTCGACGACGAAGCCCGCTGAACACTAGGCTGCGCGCCGCACCTCGCCGGGCGTGAGGCCCAGCACGCGCCGCATGCAGCGCGCCATGTGGCTCTGGTGCGAGAAGCCGCTCTCGAGCGCCACGAGGCTCGCGGGCAGTTCGCTGTTCAGCAGCAGGCTGCGCGCGCGGTCGACGCGGCGATGCACCACGTAGGCATGCACCGCCTGGCCGGTCGAGCGCTTGAACTGCGTCTTCAGGTGCGAGGCGCTCAGGCCCGCGACCTCAGCCAGCGCGGCCAGCGACAGGTCGCCGTCCAGATGCGCCTCGATGAACTCCGTGACACGCTTCAGCTGCAATCGCGTCAGCCCCTGCGCGGGTGACGGCGCCACCTGCGGGCCGGCCGCGATCAACTGCACCGCGAGCGCCGTGCCGAGACTGTCGGTGTAGAGCCGCCCGTTGGGAAAGCCCGCGCGGCGCTCGGCGTCGAGTGCCCAGGCGATGTGCTCGATCTGCGGGTCGCGGAACTGGTGACGCTCGCCGAGCACCGCGCGCTCGGCCGGCAGTCCCATCTCGTCGGCGGTGCGCGCGAGCAGCGCGGGCGCCATGCGCACCACAACCGACGTGCTCGCCGACTCTTCGTGCCAGATGTCGGTGCTGCCGGCCGGCAGGATGTCGAGGTCGCCGCGCGTGTAGAGAAAGCGATGAAACTGGCAGGCGCCCGCCACCGGCGCGCCCGCGTGCAGCTTGAGGCGGTGGTCGGGCAGCGCCTCGTAGCCGACCACGCCGCCGGGGGTCTGTCGCACGTCGACGCGCAGGCTGTCGGTGGCGGGCGGGGCGACGAAGCTGTCGCCGGACAGCGCCACATCAGGCGCCACTCCACCGTGCCCGCGGAAATCGGTGTCCAGATCGGTATCGCTCATCGAAACATTATGGGCCGCGAGCGCCGTGCATGCCGTCGACCGTTTGTGCTCCCCCGCAGCCGAATGTGCGCGACCCGACGCCGTGCGATCGGGATCATCGAGCCCATGAACACCACACCCCACACCCCTTACGCAGGCAAGAAAGCCGTCATCACCGGCGGCACCCTCGGCATGGGCCTGGCCACCGCGCAAGCGCTGCTCGAAGGCGGCGCCGACGTGCTCGTGACCGGGCGCAATCCGCAGAACCTGGAGGCCGCGCGCCGCGTGCTCGGCCCGTTCGGTTCGCGCGCCCATGTGCTGGCGTCCGACACGGCCTCGCTGGCCGACATCGATGCACTCTCCGCCACGGTGCGCGAGCGTTTCGGCCGCATCGACCTGCTGCACATCAACGCCGGCATCTCGTCGCTCGAACCTTTCGAACAGGTGACCGAGGCGGGCTACGACCGCGCCTTCGCGGTCAACACCAAGGGCCCGTTCTTCACCGTGCAGCGCCTGGCGCCGCTGATGCCGGCGGGCAGTTCGATCGTCTTCACCTCGTCCATTGCGGACGAAGGCGGCATGCACGGCCTGAGCGTCTACAGCGCCACCAAGGCCGCACTGCGCTCGATGGCCTCGGGCTTCGCGGCCGAGCTGGTGACGCGCGGCATCCGCGTGAACGTGGTGAGCCCCGGCTTCATCGACACGCCCACGCTCGGCGTGACCGACGCGAGCGCCGAAGAGCGCGCCGAGTTCATGCGCCTGGGCGACCAGATCACGCCGATGCGTCGCCACGGCACATCGGCCGAAGTGGCGCGCGCGGTGCTCTTCTTCGCCTTCGAGGCGACCTTCACGACAGGCGCGCGGCTCACCGTCGACGGCGGGCTGGGCCAGGGCCTGACGCCGGCAGCCGCTTGATCTGACTTCTCTCCAAGGACTTCACATGACCGACGTTTCCCTCATCGGCCTCGGCCCCATGGGCGTGGCCCTCGCGCGCGCCCTTCAATCATCGAAATTCACGCTGACGGTGTGGAACCGCACCGCCGAGCGCGCAAGGCCTCTGCTGAACCAGGGTACCGTGCTCGCACCGACGGCCCTGGCCGCCGTGCAGGCGAGCCCCGTGGTGCTGGTCTGCGTGGCCGACTACCCGGCGTCGCGCGCCATCCTCACCGCGCCCGGCGTTCACGACGCGTTGCGCGGCAAGGTGCTCGTGCAGCTGAGCACCGGCACACCGCAGGACGCGCGCGACGACTGGGCCGCGCTCAGCGGCGTGGCTTACCTCGACGGCGCCCTGCTCGCCACGCCGGGCCAGATCGGCCGGCCCGACACGCCGCTCTTCATCTCCGGCGAAGCACGCGCCCTCGCCGCCTGCCGACCGCTGCTCGAAGCCATCGCGGGGAACATCCAGCACATGGGCGAGCCGATCGGCAATGCGGCCGCCTGGGACCTGGCCACGCTCTCGTGCATGTTCGGCGCGATGAGCGGTTTCTTCCACGGCGTGCGCATCTGCGAAGCCGAAGGGCTGCCGGTGGACGGGTTCTCGCAGATGATCGGCGCGATCTCGCCGGTGCTCGGCGAAATGATCCAGGCCGAGGGCGAGGCCATCCACGCCGGCCAATACGGCGAGCCCGAGAGCTCGATGGCCACCTGCGCGGGCTCGGGCCGGCTGTTCGTGAAGCAGGCGCGCGAGGCGCAGCTCGACGCAGCCTTCCCGGATTTTCTGATGGGGATGTTCGACCGCGCGCTGCGCGCAGGCCTGGGCAACGAGCGCCTGGCCGCGATGGCCAAGGTGCTGCGGCATCAGCCGCCGCAGCCCGCCTGAGCGCAGCCGCGCTTACTGGACGACCGGGCTGCCCGGCAGCTGGTCGCCCGGCGGCTTGAACAGCTGCGCGGTGTCGATCGCGTCGAAGCGGTACTGCTTGCCGCAGAAGTCGCAGCCGACCTCGATGTCGCCGCGCTCGGCGAGGATTTCCTCGGCCTCTTCCACGCCGAGCCCGCGGATCATCTGCGCCACGCGCTCGCGGCCGCAGGTGCACGCGAAGTGCGGGCCGAGCAGGCCGGCCTGCGGTTCGAAGCGCAGCAGCTTTTCTTCCCAGAACAGGCGGCGCAGGATGGTCTCGACGTCGAGCGTGAGCAGCTCGTCGCGCGTGAGGCTCGACGCGAGGATCGAGATGCGGTTGTATTCCTCGTTGCGGCCGATGCGGTCTTCGCTGGCCTGGTCGCGGTCCTTGTCGGACGTGCCTTCGAGGTTGCCCTCGCCCTTCACCGGCAGGCGCTGGATCAGCAGGCCGGCCGCCACCTTGTCGTCGGCCGCGAGCACCAGCGTGGTGTCGAGCTGTTCGCTTTGCAGCATGTAGTGCTGCAGCACGTCGCTGAGCTTGCCGAGCTTTTCACCGTCTTCGCCGAACAGCGGCACGACGCCCTGGTACGGCGTGGCGCCCGGGAGCTTGTCTTTCGGGTCGAGCGTGATGGCGCAGCGGCCCTTGTTGTTCACGTTGACCATGTCGGGCAGGTGCGCGTCGGCCGGCAGGTCGCCGATCACCTTGGCGGTGGCGCGCAGGCTCAGGTCGGGCTTGGCCTCGGCCACGGCCACCTTCACGGGACCGTCGCCGAAGATCTGCAGGATCAAGGCGCCGTTGAACTTGATGTTCGACTGCATCAGCGTGGCCGCAGCCGTCATCTCGCCGAGCAGTTCAGCCACCGGCGGCGGGTACGGGCCGGTGGCGGTGTTGGAGGCGCGCCGCGCAAGGATCTCCTGCCACGCATCTGTCAGGCGCACGATCATGCCGCGCACCGGCAGGCCATCGAACAGGAATTTGTGCAGCTCGCTCAAAACGGATTCTTTCTCTCTGTGCCTGCGCGGGTCAGGCGATTTTTTTCAGGCCCTTCGCGAAGCGATGGGCGTTTTCGACGTAGTGCTCGGCGCTTTGGCGAAGCTTGGCGGCGGCGGCATCGTCGAGCGTGCGCACCACCTTGGCGGGCGAGCCGATGATGAGGGAGTTGTCGGGAAACTCCTTGCCCTCGGTCACGACGCTGCCGGCGCCAACGATCGAATTGCGGCCGATCTTGGCGTTATTCAAGACCACGGCCTGGATGCCGATCAGCGAGTTGTCGCCGATGGTGCAGCCGTGCAGCATCACCTGGTGCCCCACCGTCACGTTGTCGCCGATGGTCAGCGGGCAGCCGATGTCGGCGTGCAGCACCGACAGGTCCTGGATGTTGCTGTTGCGCCCGATGGTCAGCACCTCGGTGTCGCCGCGCAGCACGGCGCCGAACCAGACGCTCGCGTTCTGCGCCAGTTCGACGTTGCCCATGACCTGGGCGCTGTCCGCGACCCATGCGCCTTCGCCAAGGCGCGGGGCAATGCCATCCAATTCGTAAATCGCCATCGTGGTTGTCTCCGGAGGGGCAAAACTAGAATTGTAGGGATGCACCCCCGATTGAGCGCGCTGGCCGCGCTGCGCCTGACAGACCCCGACGACAAGGTGGCCGCCACGCGCGCCACGGCTGCCGAGGCAGCTACTGTTTCCATAGCACTCGAGCCCCTGCGCACGCCCGGCGACGATGACGGCGTGCCGGGCCGTCCCGAGCGCCCGCTGCGCGTGGCCGCCACCGCCGTGCAAAAGCGCTCGCCCTTCACGCCCGAGGGCCGCGCCGCGCTGATCCATTCGATCTGCCACATCGAGTTCAACGCGATCAACCTCGCGCTGGACGCCGTGTGGCGCTACGACGGCATGCCCGAGGCCTACTACCGCGACTGGCTGCGCGTGGCCGACGAGGAGGCGCAGCACTTCACGATGCTGCACACGCACCTGCAGGCCATGGGCTGGCGCTACGGCGACTTTCCGGGCCACGACGGCCTGTGGAACATGTGCGAGAAGACCAAAGACGACGTGCTCGCGCGCATGGCGCTGGTGCCGCGCACGCTCGAGGCGCGCGGGCTCGACGCCACGCCGCTGATCCAGTCCAAACTCAAGCGCGTGAACACGCCCGATGCGCTGCGTGCCGTGGAAATCCTCGACATCATCCTGCGCGACGAAGTGGGCCACGTGGCCATCGGCAACCACTGGTACCGCTGGCTGTGCGAACGCGCCGGGCTCGACGCCGAAGCCAACTACCCGGCCCTGGTCGCGCGCTACGACGCGCCGCGCCACAAGCCGCCTTTCAACCTCGAAGCCCGCAGCCGGGCGGGCTTCAGCCCCGCAGAGCTGCAAGCGCTGACCGACTCCCGCCCCGAATGACTGATGTGATTTCCGACCAGACCTGGTCACGCGCCGACCTGCAAGCCTGCCTGCAAGACCGCGACACGCCGCCCCGCTTCGAACGCTGCCATTTCGACGAGGCCGACCTGTCGCGCCTCGACCTGCGCGGCGCGCAGTTCACGCTGTGCAGCTTCGCCGAAACCTCGTTCGACCGTGCCCAGCTGGCGGACACGCGCTGGACCGGCTGCCGCGCACGCCAAGCCGACTTCGGGCTCGCCGACCTCACGAACGCGCGCTTCCAGGACTGCGACCTGAACAACACGCAGTGGGCGCGCGCCAAGCTGCCCTCGGCGCTCTTCACGGGCGTGAAGCTCACGGGCGCGCACTTCGGCGAGGTGTCGGCGCTGGGCGTCGTGTTCAAGGATTCGCTGCTCATCGACGCGCACCTGCGCGGCCTGTCGTTTCGCAAGCAGACGCTCGCCCAGCTCGACCTGTCGGAAGCCGACCTGTCGGGCTGCGATTTCCGCGAGGCCATTTTCGAAGGCGGCAGCCTGCGCAACGCGCACCTGAAGCTTGCGCGCTTCGAAGGCGCCGACCTGCGCGACGTGGACCTGGGCGGCCTGCGGCTGGCCAACGCCGCGCCGTTCAAGGGCGCGACCATCTCCCACCGCCAGGCCGCCGCACTCGTCGAGGAACTGGGCCTGCGCGTCGTCTGAGATTCAAGACGTCGCGGTGCGGCTGTGCACCACCAGCTTCGGCGTGAAGTACTGCAGCACCTCGCCGCGCTGGTTGCGCGTCTGGCAACGCATCGTGACCATCGCGCGGCCGGGCTTGGAGCGCGAAGGCGTGATGTCGACCACCTCGCTGAGCACATGCAGCACGTCGCCAGGGCGCGTGGGCTTGGGCCACTGCAGCTCGCCGCCCGAGCCGATGATGCCGTCGGCCAGCGGGATGCCGCTGTCGACCAGCAGCTTCATCGTGAGCGCCGCCGTGTGCCAGCCGCTCGCGGCCAGGCCGCCGAAGAAAGTGTTCTTTGCAGCCTCTTCGTCGGTGTGGAAAGGCTGCGGGTCGAACTGCTGCGCGAAGGCCTTGATCTGCGCCACATCGAGCAGGTGTTCGCCGCTCTGGAAACGGTCGCCGACCTTCAGGTCTTCGAGATACAACAGCGTGGCCATGGGAGTCTCCTTGTTTCGTTGCCCGCCATTCTCGGGCGATCAGACGCGTTCGAGGATGGTGGCAATGCCCTGCCCGCCGCCGATGCATTGGGTTGCGAGCGCGTAGCGGCCGTTCTCGCGCGCCAGCAGCGCCGCCGCCTTGCCCGTGATGCGCGCGCCGGTGGCGCCCAACGGGTGGCCGATGGCCAGGCCGCCGCCGTCGAGGTTCACCGTCGCCGGGTCGAGCCCGAGGTCGCGGATGCAGGCCAGCGCCTGCGACGAGAAGGCCTCGTTGATCTCAACCACGTCGAGGTCGGCCACGCTCAGGCCCGCGCGTGCGAGCGCCTTGCGCGTGGCGGGAATCGGGCCGATGCCCATGACGGCCGGGTCGACGCCCACGGTCGCGAACGAGCGGATGCGCGCCAACGGTTTCAGGCCGTGCTTCGCGGCGAAGGCGTCGCTGGTGACCAGCACCACGGCCGCGCCGTCGGTCAGCGGCGACGAGGTGCCGGCCGTGACCACGCCATCGGGACGAAACACGGGCTTGAGGTTGGCCAGCGCCTCGGCCGAGGTCGAGGGGCGGATGCAGCCGTCGGCATCGACCACCTCGCCGGAGGCCAGGCGCACCGGCACGATTTCGCCGGCCAGCCGGCCCTGCGCACGGGCCTCGGTCGCCTTGCGGTGCGACTCGACGGCCAGCGCGTCCTGGTCGGCGCGACTCACGTTCCAGCGCTGCGCAACGTTCTCGGCGGTCTCGCCCATCGAGATGTAGGCATCGGTGTTCGCCAGCAGCTCGGGGCTGGGCGAGAAGTTGAAGCCGCCCTGCGGCACCATCGTCATCGACTCCACGCCCACGCACAGGAAAGCCTCGCCCATGCCCGCCTCGATCTGCGCGGCGGCGATGTGCACGGCCTGCATCGACGAGCCGCAGAAGCGGTTCACCGTCATGCCGCCCACCTCGTGCGGCAGCCCGGCCAGCAGCCCGACGATGCGCGCAAGGTTGTTGCCCTGCGAGGCCTCGGGGTAGGCGCAGCCCAGGATGATGTCTTCGAGCAGCGCGGGGTCGAGGTCGGTGCGCTGCAGCAGGCCCTGCACCACGCCGGCGGCGAGCGTGTCGGGGCGCACCTCGGCCAGCGCGCCCTTCTTGGCGAAGTGGAACGGCGAACGGGCGTAGGCGGAAATCACGGCTTTCATGGGAACACTCCTTGGGGAAAAACTACCATCCAATCGGTAGGCTTCGGGGTTCAAAAAAAGGCACGCCAGGCGTGCCCGTGGTGAAACAGATCGGTCAGTCGAGCGGCAGCGCGCGCCGCAGTTGCGCGATGGCGTCGTCGAAGTCTTCGACGCGGCCCGTCATGCGCGACGCGAGCAGCGCGCCCTGGCACGACGAGAACACGAAGGCCGCGAGCGAGGCCACGGGGTTGTCTTTCTGCGCCTGCGCCGGCACCAGCGCGCCGAGCACGCCCGTGAGCCACATCACCTGCGTGTTGCGCAAGGCTTGCACGGCCAGGCGCAGGTCTTCGTTGATGCAGTCCCAGCCCGGCGCCAGTGCGCCCGCCGGGCACAGGCCCGAGCCCGCCTTCAGCGTGTTGCGGTACATGCGGAAATACGATTCGAGCGCGTCCTTGGGCTCGCGGGCGCGCGCCGCCACCCAGTCTTTGAAACTCTGCGTGGCGCCCTGGATCACCGCGATGCCCAGCGCTTCCTTGGTCGGAAAGTGGTGGTACAGGCTGGCCTTGCGCACGCCCACCGCGTTGGCCACGTCCTGGAAGCTGAAGCCCAGGTACGAACGGGTTTCGATGAGCCCGCGCGCCACCGCAAGAATCTGATCGCGGGTGCCGCCGGGGGCCAGGGTGGAAGCGTCGTTCATCTACCTACTATAAGGTAGGCAATCTCGCCCCTGCAAGCGCCGGGGTCAATCGGCCTTGATGCCCGCGGCCTTCACGATGCGGCCGTTGCTCTCGAACTCGCTGGCGATTTCCTTGGCGAAGGCGGCCGGCGTGCCGGTGGTGGGCACGTTGTCGGTGGCCGTGAGCTTGGTGCGCAGCTCGGGGCTGGCGAGCGCCTTGTTGATCTCGGCGTTGTACTTCGCGACCAGCGCCGCGGGTGTGCCCGCGGGCGCGAACACACCGAACAGCGAATGGATGTTGGCCGCGCTGTAGCCCAGCTCGGCCAGCGTGGGCACCTGCGGCAGGCTCTCAAGCCGCGCAGGCGCACCCGCCGCCAGCGGGCGCAGCTTGCCCGACTGGATGTGCGCCGACAGCGTCGGGCTGGCGTTGGTCGACAGAATTTCGAACTGCCCGCTCAGCGCGTCGTTGAGCTGCTGACCACCGCCCTTGTACGGCACGTGCGTGATGTCCACGCCGGCCGTCGCACGCACCTGCTCGAGCACGATGTGGCCGAGCGAGGCCGGGCCCGACGTGGCCCAGCGCACTGCGCCGGGCTGCGCTTTGGCTTCGGCTATCAGCGCGCGGAAGTCCTTCGCCTTGCTGGCGGGCGTGGCGACCAGCAGCACGGGCGAATACATCACGCTGGCCACCGGCACGATGTCCTTCAGCGGATCGAACGGCAGCTTGCCCAGGTGCGGGCTCAGCACCAGCGGGCTGATGGCCGAGAAGCCCAGCGTCGCGCCGTCGGGCGCGGCCTTGGCCACGGCGTCCATGCCGATGGCGCCGCTCGCGCCCGCGCGGTTGTCGACGATCACCGTGGTGCCCAGTTGCGTGGCGAGCCGGTCGCCGAGCGCGCGGGCGACCACGTCGCTCACGCCGCCCGCCGGGTAGGCCACGATGAGCCGCACGGTGCGCGGCACAGTCTGCGCGTGCGCGCTGCTGGCCGCGCACAGCGCCGCGGCGGCGAGCAGCCGGGTCGTGGTGCGGCGCGAGTGCTTGGAGGCGGCGAGGAAGTTCATGGTGTCAGTGAGAAACATGCGTCGATGAGAAAGAAAGTCGGTCAGTCCAGCTGCAGCTTGCGCTCGCGGATCAGCTTGGACCACTTCTCATTGTCCGCCTTGACGAACGCCGCAAACGCCGCCGGGCCGAGCGGATGCACCTCGGCGCCGGCCGTCGCAAACTTGGCCTTGATCTCCGGTGTCGCCAGCGCTTTCGCGAGTTCAGCCGACAGGCGATCGACCACGTCCTTGGGCATGTTGGCCGGGCCGACCAGGCCCTGGAAACCGACCGACTCCATGCCCGCGAGGCCCAGCTCCTTCACCGTCGGAACGTCGGGCAGTTGCGGATCGCGCACCGGGCCGGTCACGGCCAGCGCCTTGAGCTTGCCGCCCTTCACCTGCGGCAGCAGCACGCTGCCCGCGTCGATGAGGATCTGCGTCTGCCCGCCGAGCAGGTCTTGCACCGCAGGCGCGCTGCCCTTGTACGGCACGTGCGTCATGTCCAGGCCCGTCACCTGGTTCATGAGCTCGCCGTTCAGGTGCGTCGAAGTGCCGTTGCCGCCCGAGGCGAAGTTGACCTTGCCGGGCTGGCCCTTGGCCCACGCCACGAACTCCTTGAGGTTCTTCGCCGGATGGTCGGGCCGCGTCACCGCGATGTAGCTGCCCTGGCTGATCTGGCCGATGTAGGTGAACTGCTTGATGGGGTCGTACGGCGGCTTGCTCTGCAGGTACGGCGCGATGGCGAAGGGGCCGGTGTTGGCCAGCAGCAGCGTGTAGCCGTCGGCCGGCTGGCGCGTGAGCTCGGTGGCGGCGATCATGCCGCTCGCGCCCGGCTTGTAGTCGACCACCAGCTGCTGCTTGAGCGCTTCCTGCAGCGGCACCTGCACCGTGCGCGCCGCGAAGTCGATGCCGCCGCCGGGCGGGTAGCCGACGATCAGGCGGATGGGCTTGGCGGTGGGATAGCCCTGGGCCATGGCCAGCGTGGCGGTCGTGGCCAGCGCGAGGCCGGTGCAGAGTCTGCGAAGGTTCATGGATGTCTCTCGATGTCTCTTGAATAGGAGCGTCCATTCTGAAACATCGCCGGACCTCCGGCGCGCGCGTTCTCAGGCTTCCTGCGCCTCCACATCGTTGCCGATGAAGTTGCGCCCGCGCGCCCCGCCCTGGGCATGGCGCAGCATCTCGCGCGCCTCGTCCTCGCCCACGCCGTAGTCGGCGAAGCGCGTCTTCACGCCCAGCGATTCGATGAAGGCTGCAAGCTGCGCCGGCGCCTCGGCCAGCGGCATGCGCAATGCCTGCGCCAGCACCGCGTCGCGGTCGGGCCGACGTCCGATGGCCCGCGCCAGCACCATCGGCAGCGGGAACGAGCAGGCGATGCCGTGCGGCAGGCCGTAGCGCAGCGTCATCTCGTACGAGATCGAATGCGCGAGCGCGGTCTTGGTGTTGGAAAACGCCATGCCCGCCTTCAGCGCCGCGAGCGCCATGCGCCCGCGCAGCTCGACGTCGTCGAGCCGGGCCATGAGCTGCGGCAGCACCTCCAGCGTGTCCTGCACGGCCGCCACGGCGAAGGTGTCGGACATCGGATTCGCGTTGACGTTCCAGATCGCTTCGAGCGCGTGCGACAGCGCATCGAGCCCACTCTGCAGCGTGACCGCCGCAGGCAGCGACAGCATCAGCTCGGGGTCGATGATGGCGTGGCTCGGCCAGGTCTGCGGCAGATGCAGCGAGTACTTCTTCTGCCGCTCGCGGTCCCAGATGGTGGCCCAGGGCGTGACCTCGCTGCCCGTGCCGGCCGTCGTGGGCACGGCGATGAGCGTCTTGTGGCGCGTGGCGACGAAGGGCCGCTCGCCCGCGAGGCCCGCCACCAGATCGGCAAAGCGCCCGTGCTCGTCGGCCACCATCAGCGCCTTCGCCGTGTCGATGGCGCTGCCGCCGCCGACCGCGACGATCACTTCCACGTCGGCATGCGTGCGCCAGAACCATTCATAGGTCTCGGCCAGTTCCGCCACGTCGGGGTTGGGCCGCGTCTGGTCGAGCGTGCAGGCCAGCGCATCGCCGAGCACCGCCTCCAGCCGGTCGAGCAGCCCGAGCGCGCGCGCCTCGGGAAAGGTCACCAGCGCGGCGCGCCGGCCTTCGAGCAGCTTCGGCAGGGACAGCAGGGCCCCTGCCCCGTACACGCTGTGCACGGGGTTGTGGTAGTTGGCGCTCATGGAGGGGTTTCTTCAGGAAGCGGCGAACGCCGCGGGCAGGGACGCGAAGCGCGAGCGGGTCATCGGTGCGCGCCCTGCTGGATCCAGCTGCGCAGCCGCGTCGAGAGGTAGTCGGCCGTCATCACCATCACGACGATCACCAGGATGCAGGTGGCCGTGTCCTGGTACTGGAACAGCTTCATGCTGCCCACGAGTTCGAAGCCGATGCCGCCCGCGCCCACCATGCCCAGCACGGTGGCCTGACGCAGGTTGGTCTCGAAGCGGTAGACGATCACGCCGATCCACGCGGTGACCACCTGCGGAATGACGCCGAAGATGATGGTCTGGATCGGCCCGGCGCCGGTCGCGCGCAGCGCCTCGATCGGGCCCTGGTCGATCTCCTCGATCGACTCGGCGAAGAACTTGCCGAGCATGCCCGCGCCATGCAGCGCCAGTGCCAGCACGCCGGGGAACGGACCCAGGCCGACGGCCGCCACGAAGATCAGCGCCAGGATGATCTCGTTGATGCCGCGCGTGATGTTGAGCACCTGCCGCATCGCATGGAACACGGCGATGTTCGGCGAGATGTTGCGCGCCGCGAAGAAGCACAGCGGCACCGCAAGAATCACCGCAAGCAGCGTGCCCCACAGCGCGATCTGCACGGTCTCGATGGCGGGGCCGACGAGCTTCTGCATGAACTCCCAGTTGGGCGGCAGCATGCGTCCGAGGAAGTCGGCGATCCAGGGCATGCCCTTGCCGAGTTCGCTGAAGCTCACCTGGCTGCCGATGGCGGCCCACCAGAGCACGCCGATGCCGGCGAACACGGCCACGGCGTACTTCCACCAGCCGGGGTTGCCGCCGCTCTTGGCGATCAGCACATTGAAGCGTCCGATGGCGATCATGATTGCTCCATGGCGAGTTGCGGGGCGGTGCGCGCCGGCACCGCATGCAGGGCCGCGGCGGGCACGGCCGGCGTTGCAGGCTCTGCGCCTGCAACAGCGGCTTCGGCGCCCTCTTCCACGCCACCCGGATAGATGAGGTGCAGCACCTCCTCGGTCAGCTCGTCGGGCCGGCCTTCGAACACGATGCGCCCGGCCGCCACGCCGATCACGCGCTGCGCGAACTCGCGCGCGTAGTCGACCTGGTGCAGGTTGCAGATCACCGTGATGCCGTCCTGCCGGCTGGCCTGCTTCAGGTAGTTGAGCACCTTGCGCGAGGTCTTCGGGTCGAGGCTGGCCACGGGCTCGTCGGCCAGGATCACCTTGGGTTTCTGCGCCAGCGCACGGGCAATGCCCACGCGCTGCTTCTGTCCGCCCGAGAGCGTGTCGGTGCGCAGGTCGGCCTTGTGGTCGAGCTCGACGCGGCGCAGGCATTCGCGGGCGATGGCGATGTCCTTCGCGGGGAACACCTGGAACCACGACAGCAGCGCAGGCATGGAACCCAGTCGCCCCGTCAGCACATTCTTGAGCACCGACAGGCGCGGCACCACGTTGTAGTGCTGGAAGATCATCGCGACGTCGCGACGCACCTTGCGCAGCCCGGCGCGGTCGCCGCGCGAGCGCTCGCCGTCGACGTGGATCTCGCCTTCGCTCGGCTCGGCCAGGTGGTTGATGCAACGCAGCAAGGTCGACTTGCCCGCACCCGACGCACCGAGGATGACGACGAACTCACCCTTGGCGACCGTGAGGTCGACACGGTGAAGCGCAGTGAAGTCGCCGTAGCGCTTGCACAGCCCGCGGATCTCGATCATTTCATCTTCCTCAGGTCGAGGTTCAGCACCTTGGCCGTGTCACGGATGATGTTGTAGGCCGCGTCGTTGGTCGGGTGGAAACCGTTGAGCAGACCCTGGTCGGACCAGGGGATGTCTTTGACCTGCAGGAAGGCGGCCTGCACGCGCGCCTTCAGGTCGGCCGGCAGGTCCTTGCGCCACACGGTGGGCGACTCGGGGATCGGCTCCGACTTCCAGACCTCGACCAGGTCTTCGCGCTTGACCAGGCCCTTGGACACGGCAGCGTCGAGGATGCGGTCGGCGATGGCCGCGGCGTCCACCTTCTTGTTCTGCACCGCGATCGCGCTCGAGTCGTGCGAGCCCGAGAAGATCACGCGGCCGAAATCCTTGTCGGGGTTGAAGCCCACCTTGATCAGGCCGGCCTTCGGGAACAGGTGGCCCGAGGTCGAGCTGGGGTCGACGAAGGCGAAGGTCTTGCCCTTGAGGTCGGCCACCGTCTTGATGCCGGTGTCCTTGTGGGTCACGATCTGGCTGTGATAGTAGGAGCGCCCGGCCTTCTTGGTCTCGGCCACTGCAAAGGCCTCGATGTCGGCCACCGTGGTGCCCAGCACATAAGAGAACGGTCCGAGGTAAGCCACGTCGAGCCGCTTGGAACGCAGCGCTTCGATCACCCCGTTGTAGTCGGCCGCCACGAAGGGCTTGACCGCGAAGCCGAGGGCCTTGGACAGCATGTCCATCATGGCCTGGCTGTTGGCAATCATGGCGCGCGAGTCCTCGGAAGGAATCAGCCCGACAGTGAGAACCTGCTGTGCCCGTGCCATCGGCACGAAGGCGGACGCTGTCACGGCGGCAGTGCCGAGCAGCAGCTTTCTACGCTTCATCATGGTTGTCTCCAGTGGTCTGCGTTGCATGGAATCCTCAGGTCGTTTCGAAGGGCAAAAGCACCCGTTTCGAGTCTTCCAGTCGTGCGTGTCATGGTGATGACAGCGTGAGGATTCGGGACGTCCGGCGCATTTCTGTCGGGGCCTGGTCCGTCTTGAGCGCGAGTACATCACTGGTACTCATATCGATCCAATTCAATTTTTTTCGATGATCTATATACTGAACCTATAGATCAGAAAGGCTCCCGCGATGCGCCTCACCCAGCTGCGTTCCTTCTATGCCGTGGCCCGCGAAGGCAGCTTCACGCGGGCCGCCGAGCACCTGCACGTGAGCCAGCCC
This sequence comes from Variovorax paradoxus, assembly GCF_009498455.1. Classification (NCBI taxonomy): domain Bacteria; kingdom Pseudomonadati; phylum Pseudomonadota; class Betaproteobacteria; order Burkholderiales; family Comamonadaceae; genus Variovorax; species Variovorax paradoxus. The sequence goes on from NZ_CP045644.1 coordinate 6,299,644, forward strand.
ACCATCACCACGCAAGTGCGTTTTCTCGAAGAGGCCTACCAGGTCGAGCTCTTTCACCGGCGCGGCCGGCGCGTGCAGCTCACCGAAATCGGCGAACAGCTCATGCAGCTCGCGCAGCAGATCTTCAGCCTCGAAGGCGATGCGGTGGCGCTGCTCGGCGACGCCGGCACGCTGCGCACCGGCCACCTGCGTGTGGCAGCCGTGGGGCCGTACCACGTGACCAAGATGCTCGTCGACTTCAGTCTGCGCTACCCCGACGTGAAGGTCACGGTGAGCACCGGCAATTCACAGGACGTGCTCGACCGCCTGCTCGACTACAGCGCCGACGTCGGCGTGCTTGCGCAGCTGGTGCGCGACGACCGCTTTCTGTCGGTGCCCTTCAGCCAGCACCCGGTCGTGATGTTCGTGCCCTCCACGCACCGCTTCGCGAAGCGGCGCAACATCCGGCTCGCGGAGCTGCAGGGCGAACGGCTCATCCTGCGCGAGCAAGGATCGACCACGCGCAAGGCGCTCGAACTGGCGCTTGCGAAAGCCAAGGTCGAGGTCGATGTGGTGATGGAGATCAGCAGCCGCGAAGTGATCCGCGAAGCCGTGGCGCAAGGCCTGGGCATTGCGGCCGTGTCGGGCGTGGAGTTTGTGCCGGGGCCCAACCTGCACATGGTCGGCTTCAGCGACACCGAGATCTTTACCTACGCCCACGTGCTGTGCCTGGCCGAGCGGCGCGAGATGCGCATGGTCAGCGCCTTCTACGACACGCTGGTGCCCGCCATCGAAGCGCGCAAGCGCAAGAGCTGATCGAACGACCGCTGCGTCAGCCGCGCGGATGATGCGCTGCGTGCAGCTGCTTCAGGCGCTCGCGCGCCACGTGCGTGTAGATGGTGGTGGTCGAGATGTCGGCATGCCCCAGCAGCAGCTGCACCGCGCGCAGATCGACGCCATGGTTCAGCAGGTGCGTGGCGAACGCATGGCGCAGCGTGTGCGGCGACAGCGGCACGTGGATGCCCGCTGCAGCCGCCTGCTTCTTCACGATGACCCAGAACATCACGCGCGTCATGCCAGCGCCGCGTGCGGTCACGAACAGGTCGGGCGTCTGCTGGCCGTCGAGGATCACGGGGCGCGATTCTTCGAGGTAGCGCTCGATCCAGCGCCGCGCCTCGCCGCCGAAGGGCACGAGGCGTTCCTTGTTGCCCTTGCCGAGCACGCGCAGCACGCCGTCGTTGAGGCTCATGTCGATCACCTTCAACGCGACCAGCTCGCTCACGCGCAGGCCGCTTGCGTACATCAGCTCCAGCATGGCGCGGTCGCGCAGGCCGAGCGGGCTCTCGACATCGGGTGCGGCCAGCAGGTCGTCGACCTGCTTCTCGGACAACGTCTTGATGGCACGCGGCATCTGGCGCGCGGGCATGAGGCGGATGCTCGGGTCGGCCGTGATGCGGCGTTCGCGCAGCGCCCAGCGGTAGTAGCGCTTGAACACTGTGAGCCGGCGGTTCGCCGACGTCGCCTTGCCCTTCGTGGACAGGCGCACGCCCATGTAGGCCTGCAGGTCGGTCTCGCGTGCGGCGTCGAGCCCCATGCCGCCCCGATGTTCGCGCAGCCACTGCGCGAACAGCGCGAGGTCGCGGCGGTAGGCGGCCAGCGTGTTCTTCGACAGCCCGTCCTCGAGCCAGAGGGCGTCGATGAAGGTGTCGATGTCGGCGGTGGGGGGAGCGGCGGCGGCCTCGGTCATGCAGTGCAAGATAACAAAAGAAAAAGCCGCCCGGAACGCGGGCGGCTTTTGTGGGGAAGCGAAGCCGATCAGTCGAGCTTGAGGTTCTGCTTCTTCACGACCTGCTTGTACACGTCGAACTCGGCCTTGATCTGCGCGGCGAACTGATCGGGCGTGTTCGCCACGATCAGCGAGCCGGTGTCTTCGATGCGCTTCTTCACGGCCGGATCTTCCACCGCCTTCTTCACGCCGGCGTTGATCTTGTCGACCACTTCCTTCGGCAGGCCCTTGGGACCGAGGATGCCGTAGTAGGCCATGCGGTTGACCGGCTCCAGGCCGACTTCCTTGAAGGTCGGCACGTTCGGCAGGCCGGCCACGCGCGACGGCGCCGACACCACGATCGGCACCAGGCGGCCGCTCTGGATGAAGGGCATCGCCGAGGGCAGGTTGTCGAAGATGATCGGCACCTGGCCGGCCACCACGTCGTTCAGCGCCGGGCCCGCGCCGCGGTACGGGATGTGCGTGACGAAGGTCGTGGTCAGGCTCTTGTACAGCTCCATCAGCAGGTGGCCGATGCCGCCCGTGCCCGACGAGGCGTACGAATACTTGCCCGGGTTCTTCTTCAGCTCGGCCACGAACTCGGCGTAGTTCTTGGCCGGGAAGCTCGGGTTCACGGCGATCACGTTCGGCGTGGCCGCGATGTTGACGATCGGCGTGAAGTCGGTGATCGGGTCGTACGGCGTCTTCGGGTTGATGGCCGGGTTGGCCGCCGTGCTCGACACCGTCGCCACGCCCAGCTTGTAGCCGTCGGCCGGCGCGCGCGCGGTTTCGGCCGCGCCCACGATGCCGCCGCCACCGGCGCGGTTGATCACCACCACGGGCTGGCCCAGCACCTTGCCCAGCGGATCGGCGATCACGCGCGCCACGATGTCCGTCGTGCCGCCGGGTGCGAACGGCACGCTCAGCTCGACCGGCTTGGTGGGATAGCCCTGCGCGAAACTCTGACCTGCCGCTGCGACCAGCACGGCGGCGCCCGCAAGCGCGCTCCATTGACGACGTTGCATCGATAACTCCTTGACTAGACGGGACCGGCCGGGGCCGGAAAAAAGCGAAGCCCGGATGCTAGCGGGTCGGGGCTTTCCTTCATGCTGTGGAATACCCACAGTTGTGGCGGTTTATGCTCGAAGCGGTGAACTACGCACAGCTGCTCTTCCCCGACTTCTCCCTCATCGCCATCGGCTGGCTCCTGTGCCGCTACACCGCGCTCGACCGCCGCGTGTGGGACCAGGTCGAGAGCCTGGTGTATTACTTTCTATTTCCTGTCCTGCTGTTCCATTCGATCGTGCGCAGCCCGCTCGACTTTGGTGCCACGTCGAGCCTGCTGACCGCGGGCGTCGGCGTCGGGCTGGCCGGCATCGCGATGGCGTACGCCCTGCCCTTCGTGCCGGGCCTGCGCACGCACATCGACCGGCACGACCACGCCGCCAGCGCGCAGATCGCGTTCCGCTTCAACTCCTTCATCTGCCTGGCGCTGGCCGAGCGGCTGGCCGGGCCCGAGGGCCTGCTGCTCATCGCCGTGCTGATCGGCGTGTGCGTGCCGATGTTCAACATCGCCGCCGTGTGGCCGATGACGCGCCATGCGCAGACCGGCTTCGTGCGACAGCTGGTGCGCAACCCGCTGATCGTGGCGACGCTGGCGGGCCTGATCGCCAACGTGCTGGGCCTCACCGTGCCGACCTGGCTCACGCCGACGCTCACGCGCATCGGTGCGGCTTCGCTGGCGTTGGGGCTGCTTGCGGCGGGCGCGGGCATGCAGTTCGCGACGCTGGGGCGCGGCAAGGCGCTGGCGGTGTCGGTGCTGGCGATCCGGCATTTCTTCTTGCCGCTGGTGGCCTGGGGGTTGTCGCTCGCCTTGAAGCTGGATGCGACGCAGGCTGCGGTGTTGATGGCCTTCTCAGCCGTGCCCACCGCGTCGAGTGCCTATGTGCTGGCGGCGCGCATGGGCTACAACGGGCCGTATGTGGCGGGGCTGGTCACGCTGTCGACCATCCTGGGCGTGGCAAGCCTGCCGTTCGCGCTGGCGCTGCCGCGCTGACCGAGCCCCTCGGCGGCTACGCGTTCGGCCGCCAGTTGCCGTGGAAGCCGAACGGCACGCGGTGCGGCAGCCGGGCTGTCGCCACGGGCGCGGCGCGCAGGTCTTGGGCGTCGAGCACGATCAGGTCGCTGCGCCGCGTCTGCTCGCGCCAGACCACGGCCAGGAGCCAGCCGTCGCCTTCGTCGGCGTGCGGTGCGCGCGGCACGAACACCGGCTCCGACACGACATCGCCCGGCGGCAACGTGTGCAGGTGGCGCTCGCCCGTCTCCAGGTCGAAGCGCGCAAGGCTGTCGAAAAGCACGCTCTCGGCATCGCCCCGCGCGCGTGCGGTGGCATGGCAGGCATAGAAGCCGTACCGGGTGCGGCTGCCGGCGAAACGCTCGTCGATGCGCGGGAACTCGCCCACCAGATCGTCGAGGTACTCGCGACGGAAACCGGTGCCGGTGCCGGCCAGGTCGAAGGTCCATCGGCACAGCCGCGCGGCCATCGCGTGCGGATCGCCGGGGCGGCCCTGCGCATCGGGCAGGCCGGGCGCGGTGTCCGACTGCATCACGAGCGCGACGACGGTGTCGCCCTCGTCCCACGCGTTCATGACGTGGAACATGTGGCAGGCCTCGGTCTCGAACCAGCGCATCGTGTCGACCGCGGCGCCGCGCCGCATCACGCCGACGTGGGTGCGCTTGTCGGCCTCCCAGGCCAGCAGCGGCAGGCCGCGCATCGCGCGCTCCACGCTGGTGGTCAGCGGCATCACCGGAAAGAGCACATGCCCGCGCGTCAGCATGAAGTCGTGCGCCATGCTGGCGTACGGTGCGTCGAAGGCCTGCAGCTCGGTCACTTCGCACTGGCTGTCCATCACGCCGTAGCGCATGCCGGGCGTGCCGGGGCCGTCGGGTGAGTAGGCGAAGAAATGCAGCTCGCCGCTGTGCGGGTCGTGTTTCGGGTGCGCGGTGCAGCGCGTGGTCAGGCGGTCGCCGAAGCTCTGGTGCCCTTTCGACGCCAGCGTGAACGCGTCGAGCTCGAAGGGCTGGTGCGATTCCTCGAGCGCGAACAGCCGGCCGCCGTGCCAGAGCATGCTGGTGTTGGCCGTGCCGCTGTTGTGGCCGATCACCGCCGGGTCGCTGGTCGCGGGATTGCCGAAGGAGCCGAACAACGCGCGTCCGGCCTCGTGCTCCAGCTGCCACTTGGGCGTGCGCGCCCAGCGGTTGCGGTAGGCCACCTTCCCGCCGTCGATGTGAAACGCATGCACCATGCCGTCGCCCGAAAACCAGTGGTAGTTGTCGTCGCGCGGTGCGTGCTGCGGGCTCGGCCCCACGCGGTAGAGCGTGCCCGAGAGTTCCAGCGGGATCGCACCGTCGATGGCGAGGGCCGCGATGTCGTGCTCCTCGGTGAGCGGGGCGTAGTTGCCGGTGAAGAAGTGGGCGTTGGCCCGGGGCATGGCGGTCACTGAGGTTCCTGGTCGGTCAAAGGGAATGGGGTTCGGCGAGCTGCGCGATGGCGCGCCCGATGTAGGCCGCCAGCGGCGCGTCGATGCCCGAGCCGGCGCGCAGCGCGGGGTCGTTGCGGAAGGCCTCCTGCAGCTTCGCGTTCAGTGCCGCATCGCCCCCGGCCTTGGCCAGGGACAGCGCCTGCCAGCGCGCGGCCATCACGCGCACCGGCGCGCTGTCGGGCGCCGCGCCCTGCCGCATCTGCTGGCGCACCTCGGCGATCAGCGGAGGCCAGGCATCGGTCTGCGCAACGTAGTGCTGCGCGAGCAAGGCCATCTCCGCGGCATCGCAATGCGCGGCGTAGCGCTGCAGCCGCGCGTACGCCATCGCATGCGAGATGAACTGCATGCCGGCGCGGTCGACACCGGTCAGCGAGTGCAGCGCGGGCTCGTTCCAGTGCATGGCGTAGAGCTGCATGAGCAAGGCTTCGTCGCCGCCGACCTCTTCGAGCAGCAGCGCGATCCAGCGCTGCGCGAGGGCCTGCGCCTGCGCGCTTTCCGGCGAGGCACCTGCAGCGACCAGGGCATGGAGCGTTGCGGTCAGCTCGGCGCGCTCGGGCGCCACCGCATCAGCGAAACCGTCGCGACCGGTCTGGAGCCGCCCGAGTTCGTCGTCGCTGAAATACTTCGCGCCCGCGACCGTGCACTCGAGCGCGACGAGCCAGTCGTCGATGGCGGGTTCGGTGCGGGCCTGCAACTGGGCCTGCAACGTCAGCAGGTGCGCGCGCAGCGCCGTGGCCTGCGCGATCTCGCGTTCGAGCTGCGACAGCTGCTGCGCAACGACCTCCGACAGCCCGTCGGCCGCGCGGTCGAGCAGGCCCTGGATCTCGGCCAGCGACAGGTCGAGCCGCCGCAGCGCCTGGATGCGGTACAGCCGCGCGACGTCGTTGCGGTCGTAGAGACGGTAGCCGCCGTCCGAGCGCTGCGACGGCACCAGCAGGCCGATGTCGTCGTAGTGCCGCAGCGCGCGCACGGTCAGCCCAGTGCGTCGGGCCAGTTCACCAATCCTCAGGTACATGCCTTCCCTCTCAAGTTGAAGGCATCGTAGAGCGTGCCGTTACGAGAGGGTCAAGCGAATTTCGTGGAAAAGATGTGCGCCGTTTTCCGCGGGCGCCGGGGTCAACTGCGTTGCAGCAACGCGGGTACCGCCGACGCCAGCATCGCGATACCCGACAAGGTCAGGAGGCTCAGCACGATCTTGCGAAACGCCACTTCGCTGATGCCGATATACAGCCGCGCGCCCAGCAACACCGGCACCGCAACAGCCGCTGCGACCAGCACCAGCAACGGCACCACCGAACGCCCAATGCTCCCGCTCGCCACATGCACAGCAAATGCCACAGCCAGCATCGAGAGGTTGAAGTTCTGGATCACGGCGCGCTGCGTGTCGCGCTGGAAACCGCGCAGCGTGCACCACAACGTAGGCACGACACCCGAGAAGCCGCCGATGCCCGCCATCACACCGCCGATGGCGCCTGCGACGCCATCTGCCGCGCGACCGCCAAAAGTGATCTTCGGCAGGTGCTGCGACATCAGCATGGCCGGGCACCACAGCACCAGCAGCGTGCCCAGGCACACCTTGAACAACACGATGTCCAGGTGCGGCAGCAGCCACACGCCAAACGGCACGCCGACGAGGCCACCGAGCACGAAGGGCCAGAGGATGCGCTTGTCGAAAGAGCGTCGCACCGTGAGCGCCGCGATCACCTGCCCCGTGAGCGCCCCGAACAGCGCGAGCACCGCCGCCAGTTGTGGCTCCAGCGTCCAGGCCCACACAGACATCGCGACCATGCCAAAGGCAAAGCCCGACAGGCCCTGCACGAACCCCGCCAGCACAGCGCCGACGATCACAGAGACATACAAGGCTTGCATGCGGCCGATGATAGGGGCCGCCGCCTCGCCCTCCGGGGGCTCAGGCCGACGCCGGCACCAACGCCGTGCGACGCACGCGCCGCACATTGAAGGCACTGGCGATCAGCACGCCCTGCACCAGCGCCAGACCGACGATCACGCTCGTGTACTGGCCGGCGTCCATCAGGCGGCCGAACACCAGCGGCGCCACGGCCTGGCCGATGTCCAGGCCCGCGTACACCACGCCGTAGACGCGCCCGGTCGCATTGGGCGGCGTCGACTTCTTCACCAGCAGGTCGCGCGACGGCCCGGCGATGCCCGAGACGAAACCCATCGCGCCGAACAGCACCGGCACCATCACGGGCGGAAACTGCGCGAAAGCCAGCACCAGCGCCAGCGCCGCCGCCACGCCGAAGCCCGCGCCCACGATGCGCTCGCAGCGCGAGGGGTCGGAGGCGAGGAAGCCGCCCACCACCATGCCGGCCGCGCTCGCGACCATGTAGACCGTGAGGCACACCGCCACCAGCGCCACGGGCACCGCATGCAGGTGGCCGGCCGCCACGGGCGCGAAGGTCTGCACCACGCTGATCACGGCGGCGTAGAAAAAGAAGAAGCCGAAGCACATCCACACGGCCGGGATGCGCAGGAAGTCGAACTCGCCGCCGACCGGCGTGGGCTCGCCGTGCCCCGTCGCCTTGTGCACGGCCGCCGCGTCGAGCGACAGCACGCTGCGGTAGATCCACAGGATCAGCAGCACGACGATCGCCACCACGCCGGCCGAGGCCAGCGCCACGCGCCACGAGAAGGCAATGGCGATCGGCACCACGAAAGCCGGTGCCAGCGCCCAGCCCAGGCTGCCGGTGATGCCGTGCACGCTGTAGGCATGGCCCAGCCGCGTCGGTGCGACCTTGCGGTTGAACAGCGTGTAGTCGACAGGGTGGAACACGCCGTTGCCGATGCCGCCGACCACGGCGCACGCCAGCAGCATCCAGTAGCTCTGCGCCATCGCGTAGCCGAAGGCCGCGAGCCCCAGCGCGCCCAGCCCGACGAACAGCACCGGGCGCGGACCGAGCTTGTCGACGATGAAGCCCGAGGCTGCCTGCACGATGCACGAGACCACGAAGAACACGGTGAGCACCGCGCCCAGTTCGGTGTAGCTCACGTTGAACGCATCCTTCAGCCACGGGAACAGCGGTGCCAGGATCAGCTGGCTGAAATGGCTCACCGCATGCGCCAAGCCGACCAGCCCGATCAGTTGGGCGTCGCTGCGCAAAGAGGGGCCTGAAGCCGCGGTGGGCGTGGAAGTGGATGACATGGATTGCTACAAAAAACCCGGGGGACCTGCGATGCTATGCGGCGCCGACGCGGCAGAATGGCGATACAGCGACAACATTTGTCGAAACCATGCCAAGCGCCGCTCCTCCGACCGCTCCACCCGCTCCCGAGCCCGCCACGCCCGCCAAGGCGCGCGGAACGCCCACCGCGCCGACCACCAGCGTGGGCCCGCTCACGCCGCACCTGTACGCCCCCGACGCCGTGCGCCCGCTGCGCGCCAAGGAACACTTTTTAAGCGCCGACACGCTGGTCGAACTGCACGAGCACCCGTGGCCGCAACTCACGTTCTCGACCCGCGGCGTGATCCGCCTGAGCACGCAGGACGGCAGCTACATCGTGCCGCCGTCGCGCGCGCTCTGGGTGCCGGCCAACATGCAGCACAGCATCACGCTGATCGAAGACGCCGAGTTGCGCACCGTCTACCTGCACGCCTGGATCGCGCCCACCTGGGAGAAGTGCGAGGTGCTCGAAATCAGCCCGCTGCTGCGCGCGCTGATGCTCGCGCTCGACACCACGCCCGACGGCCTGCCGCCGGCCGACCCGCATGCGCCGCAGCGCGAACGCATGATCGCGCCGCTGCTGGTCGACGAGGTCGAACGCGCCACGCAGATCCGCATCGACGTGCCGTTGCCTTCCGACAAGCGCCTGCGGCAACTGTGCGAGACGCTGCTGCGCAACCCGGCCGACCGCGCCACGCTGGCCGAGCGCGCGGCCGCCATCGGTGCCAGCGAGCGCACGGTGGCGCGCCTATTTCGCGACCAGCTCGGCATGAGCTGGCAGCAATGGCGCCAGCAGGCCGTGATGGCGCATGCGCTGCCGCTGCTGGCACGCGGCATGGCGGTGAGCCAGGTGGCGTCGGCCAGCGGCTACGCCACCGACAGCGCCTTCTGCGCCATGTTCAAGGCAGCCACCGGGCGCTCGCCCACCTCGTTCCAGCACAAGAAACGAACGGCCACCCTTTGATGCCGCAGGGCATGGACGGGGCACGTCATGGGGCTCTGGCAAGATCGGCGACCGACACCATGCACTCACCGATCCCCCTGCACATCGCGGCCGAGACCCGGCCTGCAACGTGGACCGCCGACATCTGGCTGCGCATTCGCCGCCATTTCCTGCTGAAGGCGGTCGGCACCACGGCCTTCACGTGGCTGTTCTTCATCGGCTACTTCCACCTGCTGCGCAACCCGGCCTTTCCGGTCACGGTGATGCCGCTGACGCCGCTGGACCACCTGATTCCGTTCCAGCCCTACACGCTCGGCGCCTACCTGTCGCTGTGGGTGTACGTGGGCTTTGCGCCGGGCCTGCAGCTCACCTTTCGCGAGCTGGTGGTGTACGGGCTGTGGATCGGCGCGCTGTGCCTGAGCGGCCTGGGCCTCTTCTATGTCTGGCCGACGCAGATTCCGCCGCTGAGCATCGACGTCTCGGGCTACCCCGGCTTCGCGATGCTGCAGGGCGTGGACGCGGCGGGCAACGCCTGCCCGTCGATGCACGTGGCGGTCGCCATCTTCACCGCGGTGCGGCTGGCCGACGTGCTGCGCGCGGCGCGCACGCCGTGGCTGTTGCAGGCGATCAACTGGGCCTGGTTTGCCGCCATTGCCTACTCCACGCTGGCGGTCAAGCAGCACGTGGTGCTCGACGCCGTGGCCGGCGCGCTGCTCGGGCTGGCCTTCGCGCTGCCCTCGCTGCGCTGGCGTCCCGGGAATCGCTGACCCGAGGATTTCCCTAGGATCGAAGCGGATATCATCAATCACCATTGATCACATTCACCACAGGCCGAGCGAGGAAGGGATCGACCCCGTGGCCCGCCACCCGCAAGGGACAGGCAGCCCATCGATCAACGGCGGCACAAGACGACAGGCATCGCAGATGAGTTCGCTGAAGGAATTGCAGGACCTGATCCACGAGAAGTACGGCATCGAACCGTCCAAGCTCGACCCCCACGCCTCGATGCGTGAAACCGGCGGACTCGATTCGCTGGCACTGGCCGAATTCCTGTTCGCCATCGAAGACCATTTCGGCATCACCATGCCCGACGAAGACGCGACCATCGACACCCTGGCCGAGCTCGCGCAGCTGGTCGACAAGGTCCGGGCCGCCAAGCCAGCGTGAGCACGCACGAAGTCGCCGTCACCGGACTGGGCGTCATGGCGCCCCACGGCGACGCGCCCGGCGCGCTGTTCGATGCGCTGTTGCAGGGCCGCTCGGCTCTTGCGCCGGTTTTTCCTGAACTCCCCAAACCCGCCGCCGCCGCCACGGTCGCTTTCGACGAAACGCGCTGGTTCACCAAGCTGCAGCTCGCGGGCGTCGACCGCGTGAGCCAGCTCGCCGTGGCCGCCGCCGACCTCGCACTTCGCGACGCCGGCCTGGCCCTGAACGATGCCGGCGTCGATGCCGAGCGTGTCGGCGTCTACGCCGGTTGCGGCATGGGCGGCGCCGCCGCGCTCGAAGCCGCCTACCGCGGCAACGGGCGCGTCTCGCCGCTCACCATTCCCGCCTTCATGCCCAACGCGCCCGCGGCCCACGTGGCGATGCGCAACGGCGTGCTGGGCCCGGTGCTCACGTATTCGGTCGCCTGCGCGTCGTCGTCGGTGGCCATCGCCGAGGCCGCCAAGGCGGTGCAGCGCGGCGAGGTCGACATCGCCATCGCAGGCGGCAGCGAAGCGCTGATCGTTCCGGGCGTGGTGCTGGCCTGGCAGGCCATGCAGACGCTGGCCGGCTTCCAGCCCGGCGAAGCGGCGGGCGCGGTACGGCCCTTTGCCACCGACCGCAGCGGCTTTGCGCTCGGCGAAGGTTCGGCCTTCCTCATTCTTGAATCGGCCGAGCGCGCCCGCGCACGCGGCGCCCGCCGCTACGCCACGCTGGCCGGCTGGGGCCTGAGCAGCGACGCCACCCACCTCACCAAGCCCGATGCGCCCGGCCAGGCCCGCGCACTGCGCGCGGCGCTGCGCCAGGCCGGCCTGCAGCCGCGCGACGTGGGCTACTGCAACGCGCACGGCACGGCCACGCGCATCGGCGACGTGGTCGAGCGCAACGCGCTGGCCGAGGTCTGGGGCAGCGACTTCGACGCCCTGCGCGTCAGCTCGACCAAGGCGCTGCACGGCCACATGCTGGGCGCGGCCGGCGCCATCGAGGCGCTCATCACCGTGCTGGCGCTGCACCGGCGCGAGCTGCCGCCCAACGCCAACTGCCGCGAGATCGACCCCGACTGCCAGATGAACCTCGTCGCCCTCGGCGACAGCGCCGCGCCCACGCTCGACGCCGCCATCAGCAACTCCTTCGCCTTCGGCGGCACGAACTCGGTGCTGCTGTTCCGCCGGGGCTGAGCCGCGTGCTCTTGCGGGCCGTGCGCACCCGTGCCGCTGTGCCCCGCGCGATAGAGACATTCCGGGCGCTCCGGTATGCTGGTGGGCGCTTCTCCCCCCATGTCCGTCCCAGGAGGCCACCATGCACGCTCGCTCCACCTTCGTCGCCCTCGCCCTGCTGGCCGCAGTCGCCTCGGCGCAGGCCAACAACCTGCTCGACCAGCTGAAAGAACAGGCCGGAGCGGCAGTCAACTCGCAAGGCAGCAGCACCGGCAACAGCAGCGCAGGCGGTTCGGCGCTCAGCGGCCTCAGCCTCGGCGGCTTCAAGATGCCTGCCGTCGGCTCCAGCACCATCGGCAGCGCCGCCGGCGTGCTCGAGTACTGCGTCAAGAACAACTACCTCGGCGGCGATGCAGCGTCCGTCAAGGACAAGCTGCTGGCCAAGATCACCGGCCAGAAGAAACAGGAAAACGACTTCGCGAGCGGCGCCAAGGGCCTGCTCAAGGGCGGCGACGGCAAGTCGCTCAACCTCAAGGGGCTGTCGTCGAAGGTCAAGGAAAAGGCCTGCGACTACGTCCTGAAAAACGCGACCTCCCTGATCTAGGCTCTTTCTCTCTCTCCCGCTCTCCGCGCGCGGCGTGCCCGCCGTGCGCGCGCCCCGCTTCATGAATCCGGCTTCCCCTTCCTCCTCCCCCGCACCCTCTGTTCGCCAGCGCCTTGCGCGCTGGGTTCCCTGCCTCGCCTGGCCCCAGCCGTCCGCCGCGCTGCTGCGCAACGAGGCCATGGCCGGCATCACCGTCGCGCTGATGGTGCTGCCGCAGGGCGTTGCGTATGCGGCGCTGGCGGGCATGCCGCTGGTCACGGGCGTGTATGCGGCGCTGTTCCCGGCGCTCATCGCCGTGATGTTCAGTTCGTCGCAGCGGCTGTCGGTCGGCCCGACCGCGCTCACCAGCCTGCTGGTCGGCGCGTCGCTCGCGCCGCTGGCGGTGGCGGGCAGCGACGAGTGGGTGGCGATGGCGGTGTGGCTCACGCTGATGTCGGGCGCGATCCAGATCGTGCTCGGCGCGGGGCGCTTCGGCTGGCTGCTGCGGCTGGTCAATTCGCCGGTGCTGATCGGGTTCACGCAGGGCGCGGCGGTGCTGATTGCGATCTCGCAGCTGCCCGCGCTCCTGGGCTTCACGGGCCGCACCATTCCGCAGGTGTTGCAAGGCGGGCCATTGCCCGACCTCACGGCCATCGCCTTCGGCCTGGGCAGCATCGCCGTGCTGTGGCTGGGCAAGCGCTGGGTGCCGCGCTTCCCGACCACGATGGCACTGGTGGCCGGTGCCGCCGCCATCAGCTGGACCATCAACTACGCGCTGCGCGGCGGCGCCGTGGTGGGCGCCTTGCCCTCGGGCCTGCCTTCGTTCTATTGGCCCGGCCTGCTGCCGGCGCACACCTTCAGCGCGCTGGTGCTGCCGGCGCTGATGATCACGCTGGTGAGTTTTCTCGAGACCGCATCGAGCGCCAAGGTCGACAACGGCCGCGCGGGCACGCTGTGGAACGAAAACCAGGACCTGATCGGCCAGGGCCTGGCCAAGCTGGCCTCGGGCTTCTCGGGCGCGTTCCCCACCAGCTCGTCGTTCTCGCGCTCGGCGATCACGCTCTATGCCGGCGCGCAGACCGGCTGGGCGACGCTGTTCAGCGTGGCCGTGGTGGCCGGTGCGCTGCTGTGGCTCATGCCGCTGCTGTACCACGTGCCGCAGGCGGTGCTGGCGGCGGTGGTGGTCACGGCCATCCTCGGGCTGGTGAAGCCGTCGAGCTTCACTGCGCTGTGGCGCATCTCGAAGCTGGAGGCCGGCATCGCCTTCGGCACCTTCGTGCTCACCATCGCCACCGCGCCGAGCATCTACTGGGGCGTGCTGGGCGGCCTGCTCGCCAGCCTGGCGCACTACATGTACCGCCACCTGCACCCGCGCATCATCGAAGTGGGCCTGCACCCCGACGGCAGCCTGCGCGACCGCCACCTGTGGAAGCTGCCGCCGCTCGCGCCGCAGCTCTATGCCGTGCGCATGGACGCCGAACTCGACTTTGCGTCGGCCTCCACGCTGGAGCGCGCGCTCACGGTCGCGCTGGCCGAGCGCCCCGACCTGACCGACGTGTGCCTGTTCGCACAGCCCATCAACCGCATCGACATCACCGGCGCCGAAGTGTTCGGTTCGATCCGCCGGATGATGGAGTCGAAGGGCGTGCGCCTGCACCTGAGCGGCATGAAGCTGCCGGCCATGCAGGTGCTCGAACGCGCCGGCCTGCTCACACCGGGGCCGATGCTCTTCAGCTACCGCACCGACGCCGAGGCGCTGGCCGCGCTGATGCCGCGCATCGACGTGCCCGAAGAGGCCGAAGCCGCGGCCTGACCGCGCGCCTCTCTTCGCAGACGCGGGCGCCATGAAAACCACCATCGAAGAACTGGTCGCCTTCCGCGCCGTGGTGGACACCGGCTCGATCACCGCCGCGGCCGACCAGCTCGGCCAGACCGTGTCGGGCATCAGCCGCGCGCTGAGCCGGCTGGAACAGAAGCTCGGCACCACGCTGATGCGCCGCACCACGCGGCGGCTCGAACTCACCGAGGAAGGCGCCGCCTTTTTGCAGCGCACGCGCGCCATCCTCGACGCGATCGACGACGCCGAGGAACACATGGCCGCGCGCCGCCAACAGCCGGCCGGCCGGCTGCGCGTGAACGCGGCCTCGCCCTTCATGCTGCACGCCATCGTGCCGCTGGTGCCGGAGTTCCGCCGGCTCTATCCGCAGATCAGCCTGGAACTCGACACCGACGACCTGCCCATCGACCTGCTGGAGCGGCGCACCGACGTGGCGATCCGCATCGGCCCGCTGCGCGATTCGACGCTGCATGCGCGCCCGCTCGGCACGCACCGGCTGCGCGTGCTCGCAAGCCCCGCGTACCTCGAGGCCCACGGCAAGCCGCGCAAGGTGGACGAACTGGCCGGCCACGCGTTGCTGGGCTTTACCCAACCCGAGTCGCTCAACCGCTGGCCCCTGCGCGGCGTGCAGGGTGACGAATGGACCATCGCGCCCACCGTCGTCGCGTCGAGCGGCGAGACGCTGCGCCAGCTCGCGCTGGCCGGCGTGGGCATCGTCTGCCTGTCGGACTTCATGACCGCCACCGATCGCGCCAGCGGCGCGCTGGTGCAGGTGCTGCCGAAGGACACGGTCGATGTGCGCCAGCCCGTCAACGCCGTGTACTACCGCAACACGCAGCTGTCGGCGCGGATCACGTCGTTCCTCGATTTCCTGTCGCAACGCATGGCCTGACCGGCTGGGTTCAGCCCGGCGGCATCCGCTCGAACTTCGGCAGCGCCGGGTCGAGAAAGTCCCAGGCGTGCCCGCGCACCGCGTACGTGACCGCCTGCGGCCGATAGCGCCCCGGGTCGTCCAGGCTTGCGGCGTGCACGGTGAAGACGCCGGGCATCGCGGCGAAGGTCATGTACACAGGCGAGCCGCAGGTCGGGCAGAAGGCGCGCGTCTTGACGTTGCCGCTGTCACCCTTGAGGCGCCACAGCGTGGCCGCGCCGGTCTGTTTCACCTCGGCGCCCGCGAAGCTGAGGTACGAGCCATGACCCGTGCCGCTCTTGCGCTGGCAGTCGAGGCACTGGCAGTCGTTCTGGAACACGGGTTCCCCTGAAATCTCGTAGCGAATGGCGCCGCACGCGCAACCGCCGGTGTAGGCCGGGTTCATGGTTCTTGCCCTTTCGAAGTGATGAAGGGCAATCTATTCGAGCAAGGACGTGAGGCGGGAGTAACAAGATCGTCGCGAAACCGATGCGCGTCGTGCCGACCGCCGACGGCACTTCGGCCTTCACGGCCCCTGCGTGACCACCAGCCGCTCCACCGCCGCCGACGCAATCTCGTAGCCGCTCACGCCCATGTCCGCCGACGCGTAGCGCGCCGCCTTCAGCGTGCCGCTGACGCGCACCGTGTCCATCGCATGCAAGCCCTTCACGGGCGCAGGCGCGATCACGTGAACGATCTGGTTGGCGGGCGGCGGTGGGGTGTGGATGCAGGCGCCGAAGTACGGCACCAGCAGGAAGTCGCGGATGCCGTCGGGCGTGGCGTCGAGCGGCACGACGAAGCCCGAGAGCCTGGCGGCGGTGCCGTCGAGCGCGACGTTGACCGGCGCGTTGTCCCAGACGGCACGCATCTCGTCGAGCATCTGGATCGCGCGCGGATCGTTGTCGCGCAGCGCCTCGAGGCTGATGTTGCGGTAGCGCTGGGTCGGGTCCCAGTCCTTGGGGATCAGCGTGTCCCACGCCAACTCCTGCGCGGCGGGCGCGCTGGCGGGGCCCTGCCCCTCTGCGGCGTCCGGGCTGCAGGCGGACAGCAGGGTGCCCGCGACCGCCATCAGCAGCACCATCATTCCCACGCGACGAACAAGAACACTCATGGCCCCGATTGTGCTTGCCGAAGGCGACCCGGCGCTCGGGGCGGGCCGGAAGACCCGCTTCGGAACGAATGGCACACCCATGGCACCCATGTGGCACAAAGGCGGGCACCGCGCCAGAATGCCGCACCACGACCACGAGGAGATCCGCATGGCACCCACAGGATGGCTTGGATTGACGTCACTCGGCACGGTTCACACCGCGATCAGCCTGATCGCCGTGTTCGCGGGCCTCTGGGCCCTGCTGCGCTACAAGGAAATCACCCTGCGCACCGGCCTGGGCCAGGTCTTCGTCTGGACCACGGTGCTGACCTGCCTCACGGGCTTCGGCATCTTCCAGCACGGCGGCTTCGGAAAGCCGCATGCGCTGGGCATCATCACGCTGGTGGCGTTGGCCGTCGGCGCGCTGGCGGGGTACGGGCGGCTCGGGGCGAAGTCGCGCTACATCGAGGCCGTCGCCTATTCGGCGAGCTTTCTCTTCCACTGGATTCCGGCCTTCACCGAAACGCTGACGCGCTTTCCGCTGGGCGCGCCGCTGCTGCCGAGCGCCGAGGCGCCCGAGTTGAAGGCGATCACCGCGGTGCTCGGCGCGCTGTACGTGGTCGGCGTGACGCTGCAGATCAAGCGGCTGCGCGGCGACAAGCCGGTCAGTCCTGCACCCGCCCGCGCAGGTTCTTGATCTGCGAACGCTGGCTCTTGCCTTCGAGCCGGCGCTGCTTCGAACCGTAGGTGGGCTTGGTGGCGCGCCGCACGCGCGGCGGCGTGGCCACGCTGTCGATCACCGCCTGCAGCCGCGCGAGCGCGTCGGCGCGGTTCATCTCCTGCGTGCGGTGCTGCTGAGCCTTGAGCACGAACACGCCTTCCTGCGTGATGCGGCTGTCGCGCAGGGCGAGCAACCGTTCCTTCACGTCGGCGGGCAGCGAGCTGGCGTGGATGTCGTAGCGCAGATGGATCGCGCTCGACACCTTGTTGACGTTCTGCCCGCCCGCACCCTGCGCGCGGATGGCGCTGATCTCGACTTCGTCGGGGTCGAGCAGGAGTGGGGGGCGGAGCATGCCCGCGAGTGTGCCTTCAAACGCGTTCAAACACGGCGGCAATGCCTTGCCCGCCGCCGATGCACATCGTCACGAGCGCATAGCGGCCGCCGGTGCGGTGCAGCTCGGCGATGGCCTTCGTCGTGATGATCGCGCCGGTCGCGCCCACCGGGTGACCCAGCGAAATGCCCGAGCCGTTCGGGTTCACCTTGGCGGGGTCGAAGCCCAGTTCCTTGATGACCGCGCAAGCCTGTGCGGCGAACGCTTCGTTCGACTCGATCACGTCGAAGTCGCTGACCTTCAGGCCCGTGCGTTCCAGCACCTTGCGCGTGGCCGGCACCGGGCCGATGCCCATGTACGCGGGTTCGACGCCAGCGTGCGCGTAGCCGACCAGACGTGCCAGCGGCTTCAGGCCCAGCGCCTTCACACGGCCACCTTCGGCGAGCACGACGGCGGCGGCGCCGTCATTGATGCCCGAGGCATTGCCGGCGGTGACGAGGCCGTCCTTCTTGAATGCGGGCTTCATCTTCGCGAGCGTGTCAACGGTGGTGTCGGCGCGCACGTGCTCGTCGGTGTCGAACAGCACGACGCCCTTGCGCGTCTTCACTTCGACCGGAACGATCTGTTCCTTGAAGCGGCCCGCGGCAATCGCGGCGGCGGCGCGCTGCTGGCTGGTCACGGCCAGTTCGTCCATCTGCTCGCGCGTGATGCCGTAGCGCGCGGCCACGTTCTCGGCCGTGATGCCCATGTGGATCTTCTCCCACGGGTCGTGCAGGATGCCCAGCATGTAGTCGACCAGCACCGCGTCGCCCATGCGTGCGCCGTAACGCGCCGAGGTGTCGAAATACGGGCCGCGGCTCATCGATTCCGAACCGCCGCCGATGGCGATGTCGCAATCGCCCAGCGCAATCGCCTGCGCTGCCGACACGATGGCCTGCAGGCCCGAGCCGCACAGGCGGTTCACGTTGAAGGCCGGTGTCTCGATGGGGCAGCCCGCGTCGATGGCGGCCACGCGGCTGAGGTACGCGTCCTTCACGTCGGTGGGAATCACGTTGCCCATCACCACATGGCCGATGGCGTCGGCGGCCAGGCCACTGCGTTCGATGGCGGCCTTGACGGCGGTGGTGGCCAGTTGCGTGTTGGGCACGTCTTTCAGTGCACCGCCGAAGGTGCCGATGGCGGTGCGGGCGGTGCCGACCACGAAGATGTCGCGTTGGGTCATGGTGTGTATCTCCTGGATTAAAAAAGGGTCATCGGCCGGTGAAGGCCGCGGGCTTCTTGCCGAAAAAGGCATCGAGGCCGATGCGGAAATCGTCGGTGGCCGCGCACGACTGGAACGCGGCCGACTCGGCGTCGAGTTGGCTCGCGAGGTCGCGGTCGAGCGAGCCGCGCATCAGCCGGCGCAGGTTACCCAGCGCCACGGTCGGGCCCTTGGCCAGCCGCTGCGCGAGGGCCATGGCTTCGGATTCGAGCTCGGCCGCAGGCACCACGCGGTTGATGAGGCCCATGCGCTCGGCGGCGGCGGTGTCGTAGGTGTCACCGAGCATCGCGATCTCCAGCGCGCGGCGCATGCCGACGAGCCGCGGCAGCGCCCACGACGCACCGACATCGCAGCTGGTGCCGATGTTCACGTAGGCCAGGTTGAAGCGCGTGCCTTCGGCCGCGAGCACGAAGTCGGCCTGCAGCATCAGGCTCAGGCCCGCGCCGGCCGCCACGCCGTGTACCTGTGCGACCAGCGGCGCGTCCATGGCGTCGAGCACGGTCAGCGCCTCGTGCAGCGGGCCGATGAGGTCGGCCGCGCCCTGCTTCGGGTCAGCGCTCAGCACGCCGAGGTCGCCGCCGGCCATGAAGCCTTTGCCCGCGCCGCTCAGCAGCACGGCGCGCACGCTCTTGTCAGCGGCCAATGTGCGCGCGGCCGCGAGGAAGGCGGTGGCCATCGGCACGTCGATGGCATTGAGCGCGGCCGGCCGGTTGAAGCGCAGCGTGGCCACCGCGCCTTCGCGGCCCACCAGCAGTGGCGAAGAAGAAGTCTGTGGGGTTGTCGTCATGTCTTTGCTTTCGTCGGGGCGCGCTGCAGCACGCCGTTGAGCAGCAGCTCGATGCCCTGGTCGGCGATCTGGTCGGGCGTGAGGTCGCCGTCGGGGCGGTACCAGCGGCCGATCCAGCTCAGCGCGCCGGCCAGCATGAAGGCCGCCATCTTGGCGTCGCAGGGCGCGAGTGCGCCTTCGGCCACGCCCTCTTCGATCAGGCGGCGGAAATGCCCGTCGATGCCGGCCTTGAGGCGGCGCAGTTCCTTCTTGAGCGGATCGGGCAGCGGGTCTTCGCCGATGCGGATCACGCACATGCCGAAGTCTTGCGTGACCACGCCCGAGTAGATGCGCATGCAGGCCTTGAGCTGGTCGATGGCGCTGCCGCCCGCGGCGCGCACCTCGCCGATGCCGGTCTGCATGAGGTCGAGCGCCATCTTCACGCACTCGAGCAGGATCTGGTCCTTGTTCTCGATGTAGTAGTACAGCGTGGGCTTGCTCACGTTGAGCCGCTCGGCAATGTCGTCGAGCGAGGTCGCGTGAAAGCCGCGCTCGTTGAAGAGCTGGGCGGCCGTGCGCAACACGGCCATGCGCTTCACCTCGCGCTGCTGCGCGCGACGGTCGGCGGGTTCCCACGGAGAGGGGGGCGCTGAGGCTGGAACGGCGGAAGAACGGGGCATGGGGTTTGTGCGGGCGGGGAAAGTCCCGATGCCGCGACCTGCGGCGAACACAGACATTACCGACCAGTAGGAATTTTACGGGCCAGTAGCATTTCGCTGCTGGACACAAACCCTGACCTTGCGGCGCGCCCCTTAGCCATGCCTGACGAGACCCGACGGGAACCCTCCATGTCCGCACCTTCCGCCACGGCCCCGGTGCTGCAGGCCGAGGCGTTGACGCTGGCATTCGGCGGCGTGAAGGCGCTCACCCATGTCGGCTTCAGCGTCGCGCCCGGCTCCATCACCGCGGTGATCGGGCCCAACGGCGCGGGCAAGACCTCGCTGTTCAACACCATCTCGGGCTTCTACAAGCCCTCGCAGGGCCGCGTGCTGTTCGAGGGCGCGGACATCACCCGCCTGCCCGCCCCCAGGCGCGCCGCGCTCGGCCTGGCGCGCAGCTTCCAGAACATCGCGCTGTTCCGCGGCATGACCGTGCTCGACAACATCAAGCTCGGCCGCCACACGCACCTGAAGACCAACGTGTTCGACGCCCTCTTCTACCTGGGCCGCGCACGCCGCGAAGAGGCCGAGCTGCGCCGCGACGTCGAAGAACGCATCATCGATTTCCTCGAGATCGACCACATCCGCCACGCCTCGGTGGCCGCCCTGCCCTACGGCCTGCAGAAGCGCGTCGAGATGGCGCGCGCGCTGGCCATGCAGCCCAAGGTGCTGATGCTCGACGAGCCCGTGGCCGGAATGAACCGCGAAGAGACCGAAGACATGGCGCGCTTCATCCTCGACGTGCGGCGCGAATGGGGCATCACGGTGCTGATGGTCGAGCACGACATGGGCATGGTGATGGACCTGTCGGACCACGTGGTGGTGCTCAACTTCGGCCAGGTCATTGCGCAAGGCACGCCGGCGCAGGTGCAGGCCGACCCCGAAGTGATCCGCGCCTACCTCGGCGCGGGCGACGTGGGCGAGCTGCGCCGACGGCTGCGCGGTGAAGCTGCCGTGGGAGCCGCGTGATGGATTGGGCCTACCTCTTCGAGATCGCGCTCACCGGCATTGCCGGCGGCGGCCTGTATGCGCTCGCGGCGCTGGCCTTCGTGCTGGTCTACAAGGCGACGCGCGTGGTCAACATCGCCATCGGCGAGATGCTGATGGTCGGCGCCTACCTGTTCTTCACCTTCGCCGCGAGCTTCTCGCTGCCGATCTGGATGGCGGTGCTGGGCTCGGTGATCGGTACCGGCCTGCTGGGCGCGGTGATCGAGCGCACCATGATCCGCCCGCTGCTGGGCGAGCCGCCGATCTCGGTGTTCATGGTGACGGTGGGGCTGGCGTCGATCCTCGTCGGGCTGGTCGAGATCATCTGGACCGCCGACCAGCGCCGCCTGCCCGAGTTTTTGCCGAACACGCCCGTGATGGTCGGCGAGGCCTTCCTGGCGCCGAAGATCGCTTATGGCGCGCTGATCGCCGTGGTGCTGATCGGGCTCGTGCTGCTGCTGTTCCGCTTCTGGCGCGGCGGCGTGGCGCTGAGGGCCACGGCCTCGGACCAGGCTGCCGCGTACTCGATGGGCATCCACGTGCCGCGCGTGTTCTCGCTCGCCTGGGTGGCCTCGTCGATGATCGCGGCGGTGGCCGGCATCATCGTCGGCGCCATCGGCGGCATCTCGTCGTCGATGGGCGTGTTCGGGCTGTCGGTGCTGGTGGTGGTGATCGTCGGCGGGCTCGACAGCGTGCTGGGCGCGCTCGTCGGCGGCGTGCTCATCGGACTGATCGAAGCGCTGGCCGGCTCCTACCTCGGCGGCGAGTACAAGCTGCTCGCCACCTTCATCGTGCTGGTGTTCGTGCTGATGGTGCGGCCGTACGGCCTCTTCGGCACGCACGAGATCGAGAGACTCTAGCCATGCGCATCGGCACCCTCAAGCAAAGCTACACCGCCGACGCGGCGCTGTTCGATTCGCGCACGCAGAAGGTGTGGCTCGCGGTCGGCGTCGCGCTGCTCGTGCTGTTCCCCTTCATGGCCAGCGACTACTGGCTGTACCTCGCGTGCCTGGTCGCCATCAACGTGGCGAGCGCCACGGGCCTGAACATCCTCACGGGCTACACGGGCCTCGTGAGCCTCGGGCAGGCCGCGTTCATGGGCCTGGGTGCGTACACCGTCGCGATCATGCAGACGCGGCTGGGCACGCCCTTCCTGCTGAACATCCTCGCGGGCGGCGTGGTCGCGATGCTCGGCGGATTGATCGTCGGCATTCCCTCGCTGCGCGTGAAGGGCCTGTACCTGGCGATCGCGACCATCGCCGCATCGTTCATCACGCACTTCCTGTTCGCCAACCTCAAGCTCACGGGCCGCACCACGGGCATTTCGCTGCCGCCCGCGCAGCTCTTCGGCCTGCCGCTGGACACCTCGTTCCGCCTGTACTGGGTGATCGTGCCGGTGATGGTGCTCATGGTGCTCGGCGCGGCCAACCTGTTTCGCACGCGCGTGGGGCGCGCCTTCATCGCCATCCGCGACCGCGACATCTCGGCCGAGGTGCTGGGCATTCCATTGCTGCGCTACAAGCTGCTGTCGTTCGGACTCTCGTCGTTCTACGCGGGCGTGGCGGGCGGGCTGTGGGCCTACTTCTTCCGCGTGGTCACGCCCGAGAGCTTTCCGCTCTTGATGTCGATCTTCTTCCTGGCCGCCATCATCGTCGGCGGCATGGGCACGATCCTGGGCGGCATCTTCGGCGCGGTGTTCATGACCATGGTGCCCGAGCTGCTCAAGCTGGTGGTCGACCTGCTGCCGGGCGGCGTCGAGATGACCGTGTTCCTCTCGCCGGTGCGCACCGTCGTCTTCGGCCTGCTCATCGTCGGATTTCTGGTGTTCGAGCCGCACGGGCTCGCAGAAGTGTGGCGGCGCATACGCCGCTTCTTTCACCTATGGCCGTTCCGTAACTAGAACCAGGAGACACACATGCCCAAGACAACGAAGAAGCCTTCTCACCAGCGCCGCGCCCTGCTGCTCGCAGCCGGCCTGGCCGCCACCGTGCCCTTCGCCGCGCACGCGCAAGCCAACGAGGACATCGTCATCGGCGGCTCGATCCCCATGACCGGCGTGTTCGCCTTCGCGGGCGTGGGCATCAACGCCGGCATTGCCGACTACGTGAAGATCGTCAACGACGCAGGCGGCATCAAGGGCCGCAAGCTGCGCTACGTGCCGGAAGACACGGGCTACAAGGTCGACGTATCGGTGGCGGCCTTCAAGAAGATCACGAGCCAGAACAAGGTCAACCTCTACTACGGCGACTCGACCGGCTTCTCCAAGACCATCAACCCCGAGCTCGACCGCAGCGGCCAGATCCTGATGGCGGGCGCGTCGTTCGCCACCGAGCTCAACGACCCGGCCAAGTACCCGAACCAGTTTCTCGTGGGCCCCGACTACACCGAGCAGATCGGCATTCTTCTGCGCCACATCGCCAAGGAAAAGCCGGGCGCGAAGGTGGCCTTCGTGTACTCCGACTCCGAGTTCGGCCGCGACCCGATCGAGGCCAGCGAAGCCGCCGCGAAGAAGCTGGGCCTCAGCGTGCCCGTGAAGCTCATGACGCCCGCGGGCAGCGTCGACGTGTCGACCGAGGTCATCAAGCTGCGCCGCGCCGCGCCCGACTACACGATCTTCCACGGCTACATCCTCGCGCCCATTCCCGAGTTCGTGCAGCAGGGCAAACAGATGGGCATGACCAGCAAGTGGATGGGCACCTTCTGGACCATGGACAGCTCCACCGTCATGAAGATGGGCGAAGGCGGCGACGGCTTCATGGGCGTCATGCCCTACCGCTACTACTACGACACCACAGCCAAGGCGCCGATGCTCGACAAGATCCGCGCGCTGCGCCCCGAGTACCAGAGCACGGCCTACACGCAGGGCTTTCTCACCGCCATGCTGTTCACCGAAGCAGCCAAGCGCACGCTCGATGCAGGCAAGCCGCTCGATGGCAAGAACCTGAAGGCGGCGCTCAACACCATCAAGGACTTCGACACCGGCGGGATCATCGGCACGCCGATCACCATCAAGGGCAACTCCATCCCCGTGGGCCGCGTCTACAAGGCCGACATGAAGGCGCAGAAGATGGTGCCGGCGTCGGACTGGATCGCACTGAACTGACCGGCACGATGGACGCGCGCGCGGCACCACCCGACCTCGTCTTGGAGGTCAACAACATCGAGGTGGTCTACAACAAGGTCGTGCAGGTCTTGCGCGGCCTGTCGCTGGCCGTGCCGCGCGGGAAGATCGTGGCGCTGCTGGGCAGCAACGGCGCGGGCAAGTCGACCACGCTGAAAGCGGTGTCGGGCCTGCTCGCGCTGGAAGACGGCGAGGTCGAGGCCGGGCGCATCGTGTTCGACGGTGCACCGACCGAACGGCTCGCACCGCAGCAGCTGGTGCGGCGCGGCCTGAGCCATGTGATGGAAGGCCGGCGCGTGTTCGAAGACCTCACGGTCGAAGAGAACCTGGTGGCCGCGACCTATGCGCTGACGGGGCGAGCGGGCGCTGCGCCTGCCTCGCGCAACTTCGACGACGTCTATGCCTACTTCCCTCGCCTGCATGAGCGCCGCAAGGGTCTTGCGGGCTACCTCTCGGGCGGCGAGCAGCAGATGCTCGCCATCGGCCGCGCGCTGGTCGCGCAGCCTCAATTGATCTTGCTCGACGAGCCCTCGCTGGGCCTGTCGCCCAAGCTGGTGGAAGACATCTTCACGATCATCGCGCGCATCAACGCCGAGCGCGGCACCTCGATGCTGCTGGTGGAACAGAACGCCAGCGTGGCACTGGCCATTGCGCACACGGGCTACATCATGGAAAGCGGCAAGGTCGTGATCGACGGCAGCGCCGAACGCCTCGCAGCCGACCCCGACGTGCGCGAGTTCTACCTGGGCGTGGGCGGCAGCGGCGAATCGCGCAGCTTCCGCGAGCTGAAGCACTACAAGCGCCGCAAGCGCTGGCTGTCATGACGATGAACCCGCTTCCTTCGCTCACGCTGCCGCAGATGCTGCGCGAGCAGGCGCGCCTGCAGCCGCAGCGCATCGCGATCCGGCAGAAGGACTTCGGCATCTGGCATCCGCTGGACTGGGCCGGCTACCTGCAGCGCGCCAGCCGCTTCGGCCTGGGCCTGCACGCGATGGGCCTCGCGCCCGGCGGGCACCTGGGCGTGATTTCCGAGAACCGCGTCGAATGGCTGCTCGCGCAGATGGGCGCGGGGCTCATCGGTGCCGTGACCGTGGGCGTGTATCCCACCAGCCCGAGCAACGAGGTCGCCTACGTGGTCGGCCATGCCGACATCGAAGTGATCGTCTGCGAAGACCAGGAGCAGACCGACAAGGTGCTCGACGCGCTCGACCAGCTGCCGCGCCTGCGCAAGATCATCGTGATCGAGACCAAGGGCCTCGCGAGCTACCCGCCCGAGGTGCGCGAGCGCATCGCGACCTTTGCCGAGGTCGAGCAGGCCGGTGCCGAGGTGCTGGCACGCGACGGCAGCGCGCTCATCGACGCCGCGCTGCAGCGCCAGACGCTCGCCGACATCGGCTTGATGATCTACACCTCGGGCTCCACCGGCAAGCCCAAGGGCGCGATGATTTCGTACCGCAACATCCGCGGCGTCGTGCCCGGCATCGTCGAGCGGCTCGGGCTCGACGGCAGCACCACGCACCTGTCGTACCTGCCGCTGTGCCACGTGGCCGAGCAGATGCTCACGGCCTTCGTGCCGCTGTACCTGGGTTCGCAGGTCAACTTCGGCGAATCGATCCGCACCGTGCAAGAAGACCTGCGCGAAGTGGCGCCCACCATGTTCCTTGGCGTGCCGCGCATCTGGGAAAAGCTGCACGCGGGCATCAGCATCAAGATGCAGGAAACCGGCAGATTGCAGCGCGCGTTGTTCCGCAAGGCCATCGAGGCCTGCGCGCCGCTGGCCGAGAAGCCGCGCAGCGCCTGGACCCTGGCCGAGCGCGGCCGTTTCGCCCTCGCCTACTGGACCGTGCTGCGCGCGCTGCAGAACTTCATCGGCCTGCGCCGCGCACGCATCGCGCTCACGGGAGCGGCGCCGATTCCTGCGGACGTGGTGCGCTTCTTTCGCACGCTGGGCGTGCCGCTGGTCGAGGTGTACGGGCTCACCGAATCGACCGGCATGGTCGCGGGCCATCGCGCCGACGCGGTGACCATCGGCACCGTCGGCCCGCCCACGCAGGGCACCGAGCACCGCGTGGGCGAAGCGGGCGAGCTGCTGGTGCGCGGCAACATGGTGTTCGAGGGCTACTACAAGAACCCCGAAGCCACGGCCTCATCGATCCGCGATGGATGGCTGCACACGGGCGACGTGGTGCGCGAGGAAGCCGGTGGCCAGCTGCGCATCGTCGATCGGCTGAAGGACATCATGATCACCGCCGGCGGCAAGAACCTCACGCCCTCGGAGATCGAGAACACCATGAAGGGCAGCCCCTTCATCAAGGAATGCATCGTGGTCGCGGACGGCCGCAAGTTCGTCGGCGCGCTGCTGCAGATCGACTACGAGACGGTCGGCAAATGGGCCGAAGCCCAGCGCCTGCCGTTCACGCACTTTCGCTCACTGGTGGAAGAACCCAAGGTGCGCGCGCTGATCGAGGCCGAAGTGGCGCACGGCAATGGGAAGCTGGCGCAGGTGTCGCAGATCAGACGTTTTCATCTGCTCACCAAAGAGTTGGACCATGACGACGGTGAAGTCACCGCCACCATGAAGGTGCGGCGCTCCAGCATCTACAAGTCTTACGCCAACGAGATCGAGGCGCTGTACAGCGCCTGATCGAGAAGAAAGAGGCTCAGTCGCCGCGCACGGGCCGCGCCCGCACGTCGGTCACATCGTCGGCCGGGCCCAGCACGACCGGGCTGCGCACCGATTCGCCGCGTGCACGGGCGCTGACCACATCCGCTGCCGTGGGCTCGGCCGGCTGCTGTGCCGCATGGCGAAATCGGTCGAAGCCCGAGCGGGGGTTGAAGCGCATGACCCAAGGCGTGACGGGCTTGCCCGTGACGCGCCCCCAGGCGTAGCGCACACCCCACACCGCCGCCAGCAGCAGGGCCGCCACGGCCAGGCTGGCCGCGAAGACCAGCCCCAGGAGCAGAAGAATGACGCGAAGAATGAAGTTCATCATCCGAGGTTAGGCTGATGCAGCCGCCGTTGGTTCCCCGCCCTTGCGGAACGAGAACTGGCCCGGCGACTGGATCGGGTCGGTTTCGACCTCGATCGTGTCCTTCGGCCCGAAGCTGCCGTCGAGCAGCAGCCGCGAGAGCGGGTTCTCGATGCGCTGCTGGATGGCGCGCTTGAGCGGACGCGCACCGAACACCGGGTCGAAGCCGACCTTGGCGATTTCGGCCAGCGCCGCGGGCGACACCTCCAGGCCCAGGTCCATCTTCGCCAGACGCGCCTTGAGAACCTTGAGCTGGATCGCGGCGATCGATTCGATGTTCTTCGCGTCGAGCGCGTGGAACACGACCGTCTCGTCGATGCGGTTCAGGAACTCGGGGCGGAAGTAGTTCTTCAGCTCGTCCCACACCGCTTCCTTGATGTCCTCGCTGGGCTGGCCCACCATCGCCTGGATGATCGGCGAGCCTATGTTGCTGGTCATCACGATGACGGTGTTTTTGAAGTCCACGGTGCGGCCCTGGCCGTCCGTGAGGCGGCCGTCGTCGAGCACCTGCAGCAGCACGTTGAACACGTCGGGGTGGGCCTTCTCGACCTCGTCGAGCAGCACCACGCTGTAGGGCTTGCGGCGCACGGCTTCCGTGAGGTAGCCACCCTCTTCATAGCCCACGTAGCCCGGCGGCGCGCCGATGAGGCGGGCGACCGAGTGCTTCTCCATGAACTCGCTCATGTCGATGCGGATCAGGTGGTCTTCGCTGTCGAACAGGAAGCCCGCGAGCGCCTTGCACAGCTCGGTCTTGCCCACGCCCGTGGGGCCGAGGAACAGGAACGAACCCGTGGGACGGTTCGGGTCAGACAGGCCCGAGCGCGAACGGCGGATCGCATTCGCGACCGCGCCGATGGCCTCGTCCTGGCCGACGACGCGCTCGTGCAGCTTGTCTTCCATGACGAGCAGCTTGTCGCGCTCGCCCTGCATCAGCTTGGCGACCGGGATGCCGGTGGCGCGCGCCACGACCTCGGCGATTTCTTCCGCGCCGACTTGCGTGCGCAGCAGCGTGGGCGCGCTCGACTTGCCCTTGTTCGCCTCGCTCTCTTCGGCTTCCTTCAGGCGCTTCTCGAGCGCAGGCAGCTGCCCGTATTGCAGCTCGGCGACCTTGTTGAAGTCGCCCTTGCGCTTCCACTCTTCGATCTGGAACTTGATCTTGTCGATGTCTTCGCGCACGTGCGCGCTGCCCTGGGCCTGGGCCTTCTCGGCCTGCCAGATCTCGTCGTAGTCGGCGATTTCCTTCTGCAGTTTGTTGATCTCGTCCTCGATGAGGCCGAAGCGCTTCTGCGAGGCTTCGTCCTTTTCGCGGCGCACGGCTTCGCGCTCGATCTGCAGCTGGATGAGGCGGCGGTCGAGGCGGTCCATGACCTCGGGCTTGGAGTCCATCTCGATCTTGATCTTGGCCGCGGCCTCGTCGATCAGGTCGATGGCCTTGTCGGGCAGGAAGCGGTCGGTGATGTAGCGGTCACTCAATTCGGCCGCGGCCACGATGGCCGGGTCGGTGATCTGCACGCCGTGGTGCACTTCGTATTTTTCCTGCAGGCCGCGCAGGATGGCGATGGTGGCCTCCACGGTGGGCTCGCCCACGATGATCTTCTGGAAGCGGCGCTCCAGCGCGGCATCTTTCTCGATGTACTTGCGGTACTCGTCGAGCGTGGTGGCGCCCACGCAGTGCAGCTCGCCACGCGCAAGCGCGGGCTTGAGCATGTTGCCCGCGTCCATCGCGCCTTCAGCCTTGCCGGCACCGACCATGGTGTGCAGCTCGTCGATGAAGACGATGGTCTGGCCTTCGTCCTTCGCGAGTTCGTTGAGCACGGTCTTCAGGCGCTCTTCGAACTCGCCGCGGAACTTGGCGCCCGCGAGCAGCGCGGCCATGTCGAGCGACAGCACGCGTTTGCCCTTGAGCGACTCGGGCACTTCGCCCGCGACGATGCGCTGCGCCAGGCCTTCGACGATGGCGGTCTTGCCCACGCCGGGTTCGCCGATGAGCACGGGGTTGTTCTTGGTGCGGCGTTGCAGCACCTGGATGGCGCGGCGGATTTCTTCGTCGCGACCGATGACCGGGTCGAGCTTGCCCAGGCGGGCGCGCTCGGTGAGGTCCATGCAGTATTTCTTGAGGGCTTCGCGCTGGCCTTCGGCATCGGCGCTGTTCACGCCCTGCCCGCCGCGCACGGCCTCGATGGCCGATTCGAGCGACTTGCGGCTCAGGCCGTTGTCCTTGGCGAGCTTGCCGATGTCGGCCTTGCTGTCGGCCACGGCGAGCAGGAAGAGTTCGCCCGCAATGAACTGGTCATTGCGCTTGATGGCCTCCTTCTCGGTCGCCTGCAGCAGCTTGCCCAGCTCGGGGCCGACCTGCACGATGTCGTGGCCCTGCACCTGGGGCAGTTTCTTGATGGCGCCTTCGGCGGCCTGCAGCAGCCCGGGCACGTTGACGCCAGCACGCTCCAGCAGGGCACGTGGGCCGTCGTCCTGGCGCAGCATCGCGACCAGCAGGTGGGCCGGTTCGATGTAGGCGTTGTCGTTACCGAGCGCCAGCGTCTGGGCGTCGCTCAGTGCTTCCTGAAATTTGGTGGTGAGTTTGTCTTGTCGCATGGTGGTATTCCTGCATCCAAAATAGGGCTGTTCGGGCACGATTCAAGGTTGTGAATCGGATTTGCACCCTGGGCACGGGTATTGCACCGGGCCCCGCACCTTCCTGCCACAGGCATTTCTCTCTTTATCTCGAATGGAGTCGATCATGGTTTTTTCAATGCAGCGCGTCCAGCCGATGCGCCGCGCGTTCAGCGTGGGTCTTTTGGCGGCTGCCCTGGGCATGGCCGGTCTGGCACAGGCCCAGAGCGGCACGCCGGTGCGCATCCTGGTGGGCTTTCCCGCCGGCGCGGGCACCGACGCCATTGCGCGCACCCTGGGCGAAAAGCTCAAGGACGTGCTGGGCGTGCCCGTGGTGGTCGAGAACCGCGCGGGCGCGGGTGGGCAGATTGCGGCGCAGGCGCTGAAGGCCGCGCCGGCCGACGGCCACACGCTGTTCCTGTCGCATGACCACTCCATCTCGATCCTGCCGCAGGTGGTGAAGAACCCGGGCTTCAACCCCGCGACCGACTTCGTGCCCGTGGCCGGCTTTGCCACCTTTGCCAACGTGCTGGCGGTGTCGGGCGGCACGCCGGCCAAGAGCATCGACGAGTACGTGAAATGGATCCGCACGCAAAAGGGCGGCAAGGAAACCATAGGCGTGCCAGCGCCCGCGTCGATCCCCGAGTTCCTCGTGAAGATGATCTCGGACAAGTACAAGATCGACGTGCAGCCCGCACCGTACCGCGGCAGCGCGCCCATGACGGCCGACATGCTGGGCAACCAGATCACGGCAGGCATCGCCTCGGTGCCGGACTTCATCGAGAACCACCGCGCGGGCAAGGTGCGCATCGTGGCGTCCATCGGCGCCAAGCGCCAGGCGCTGCTGCCGAACGTGCCGACCTTCACCGAGCTGGGCTTTGCGAACCTGGAAGACCTGCCCTACTACGGCATCTTCGCGCCGGTGGGCACGCCGCAAGCGGTCATCGACAAGTACGGCGATGCACTGCAGAAGGTGCTGGCCATGCCCGACGTGAAGCAAAAGCTCACCACGATGGGCCTCACGGTCGGCTACGAGCCCCAGGGCCAATTCGCGGGCCGTGTGCGCAGCTACACGCAGACCTGGGAAAAGATCATCCAGGCGAGCGGCTTCAAGCCCTGACCCGCACGGCCTGACACGGCCGTCACCTGGGTGATCTTCCGGCCTGCTGGGGTCCCACTACGATGGGACCTCAGCTTCCAAAAACAAAGCCGGAGACACATCCCTCATGCAATTCACGACCCTCGCCGCCTCGCTGGCGGCCGCGCTGCTGCTTGGCGCCTGCGGCAGCACCGCACCCGTTTCCCCCGCCGAAGTCGGCGAATTGCGCGCCGGCTCGGGCTATCTGAAGGGCTACCTGCCCACCGCCGAGCTGCCCGACAGCCTGGCCCTGCTGCCCCCGCCCCCGGCCGAAGGCTCGGCCGCACTGGCGGCCGACGGCGCCACCTTCCGCGCGCTCACGGCCCTGCAGGGCACGCCGCGCGGCGCACTGGCGGTGCAGGACGCCAACCTCAAGTTTCCGAAGGCCACCGAGGTGTTCTCGTGCGCCCTGGGCGTGCCCATTTCCGAGCAGGCCACGCCGCACCTGAACATGCTGCTGCGCCGCACGCTGGCCGATGCCGGCTCGGCCACCTACAAGGCCAAGAACACCTACAACCGCACGCGCCCCTTCGTCGCGTTCAAGACCGGCAGCTGCACGCCCGCCGAAGAAGCTTTTCTGGCCAAGGACGGCTCCTACCCCTCGGGCCACGCGGCCCTGGGCTGGGCCTGGGCGCTGGTGCTGACGGAACTCGCGCCCGAGCGCGCCGATGCGCTGCTGCAGCGCGGCCGCGCCTTCTCGCAGAGCCGCGCGATCTGTGGCGTGCACTGGCAGAGCGACATCGAGAACGGCCGGCTGGTCGGCGCGGCGACCGTGGCGAAGCTGCACACGAACCCGGTGTTCCAGGCGCAGATGGCGGGCGCCCGGTCGGAGATTGCGAAGGCGCGCGCGGCGGGCGCGGTGCCCGCTCAGGATTGCGGTGCGGAAGCCAAGGCACTGGCGACCTCGGCGCTGATCGCGCCGTAAGTCTCGAACGCGCCGAACGCTCCGCTCAGGTGGCGCTGTTCGAGGCCGCGATGCCCCAGCGTGCCAGCGCCTCGTCGTCGGTCACGCGGGCATCGACCCAGCGCGCGCCTTCGGGCGTCTGCTCCTTCTTCCAGAACGGCGCCTGGGTCTTCAGGTAATCCATCAGGAACTCGCAGGCCTGGAAGCTCTGGCCGCGGTGGGCCGACACCACCGCCACCATCATGATCTGATCGAGCGGCTGCAGCAGCCCCACGCGGTGGATCACGCGCGCGCCGAGGATGTCGAAGCGCTGGTGGGCCTCGTCGATCATGGCCTCGATGGCCTTCTCGGTCATGCCGGGGTAGTGCTCCAGCTCCATCGACGCGATGGTGCTGCCGTCGTTGCGGTCCCTGACCGTGCCTACAAAACTGCAGACGGCGCCGATGCGTTTGTCGCCGGCGCGCAACGTGGCGACCTCTGCAGAGAGATCGAAATCGGCCGTCTGGATCGAAACACGCGCAACGTTCATGTCCGAATTGTGGCATCGCGCTAGACTGCCGCAATGCCTTGTCTCGCCACGTTCTCCCCGCTGCTGTCGCAGCCCGAGAGCCGTTGCGCGCGCCAAGGCAGCAAAGCCAAAAAACCAAAGCTCGTCTGACCGGAGCCGAGGTTCCGTCGTCGGATGAGCGACGGAACCCTGCCAAGGCTTTGGCCCCTCTTGGGTTGCGCGCGCATCGGACGGTGGTTCTTTCCATCGGTCGATTCCTGAAAGGAAGCCTGCGTGCCACATCAACCCACCACCGCCGACACCGCCACCACCCCTGATTTCTCGGGCCTGTGGGTCGCCCTCGTCACCCCGTTCCGCGATGGCGCGGTCGATCACACCGCCCTGGCCGCGCTCGTCCGGCGCCTTGCCAACGACGGCGTGACCGGCTTCGTGCCCTGCGGCTCGACCGGCGAAGCCGCCGCGCTCGACGAGGCCGAACAGCTCGCCGTGCTCGACACCGTGCTGACGGCCGCGGGCGGACTGCCGGTCGTCATGGGCATGTCGGGCTACCACCTGGGCAAGGCCACGGCGTGGGCGCGCAAGCTCTCGGAACGTCCGCTGGCGGGCCTGCTGGTGTCCGCGCCGCATTACATCCGTCCGTCGCAGGCCGGTGTCGTCGAATGGTTCCACGCCATCGCCGATGCCAGCACGGTGCCGGTGCTGGTCTACGACATTCCCTACCGCACCGGCGTGACGATCGTGCGCGAGACGATGCTGGCGCTGGCCGGACACCCGCGCATCGGCGGCATCAAGGACTGCGGCGGCGACATGGCCAAGACGCGCGCGGTGATCGCCGACGGGCGGCTGCAGGTGCTCACCGGCGAAGACCACCAGATCTTCGCGACCATGGCCGAAGGCGGCGTAGGCGCCATCGCGGCCAGCGGCCATGTGCAGACGAAGCGCCTTGTGCGGCTGGTGCGCCTGCTGGCCGAGAACCGGCTGGCCGAAGCGCGCGCCGAATGGCAGCCCTTGCAGCCGCTGCTGGAGATGCTGTTCGCCGAACCGAACCCGGGCCCGCTGAAGGCGCTGCTGGCGCATGCGGGCGAATTGCGTGACGAGCTGCGCTCGCCGATGACGCGCGCGTCGGAGGGCCTGCGCGAGCGCCTCGTGGCGCTGGACGCGCGGCTCAGCCGCCCGTGACGGGCGGGAAGAACGCGACTTCGCAGTCGTCGCTCAGCGCGGCGGCTTCGTCGCTCATGGCCTGGTCGAGCGCCATGCGCACGGCCTTGCCGCGTGCGAGCGCGCTGGCGTAGGCGCCGCCGCGGGCGATGAGTTCGTCGCGCAGGGCCGCGAGCGTGCCGGCCTGCGTGTCGACGGTTTCGCCGCTGTTGGACAGGGCCTCGCGCACGGAGGCGAAATAACGGATGCGGACCTTCATGGGGAGATTCAGCCGAGCAGCGATGCGAGAGGAATGAAGTTCACGGTGTCGCCGGTTTTGATCGTCCGGCCCGCCGGGTTGTCGACCAGACCGTCGCCCCAGACCATCGACGTGAGCACGCCCGAACTCTGGTTGGCGAACAGGTCGAGCCCGCCCGCCGCGTTGCGCCGCACGCGCAGGAACTCGCGGCGCTTGTCGGCGCGCAGCCAGTCGAAATCGGCACGCAGCGGCACGGCCTCGGGCGTCACACGCGTGGCGCCCTGCAGCGTGAGCAGGAAGGGCCGCACCAGCATCAGGAAGGTCAGGAAGCTCGACACCGGGTTGCCGGGCAGCCCCGTGACATGGCACGCGCCCTGCCCGTTGCTGCACGCAATGGAACCGTAGGCGAAGGGCTTGCCGGGCTTCATCGACAGCGACCACAGCTGCAGCTCGCCGAGCGATTGCAGCGCGGCGCGGATGTGGTCTTCTTCGCCGACCGAGACACCGCCGGTCGTGATGATCAGGTCACTGCTTTCGGCCGCGTCACGCAATGCAGCGATGGTGGCTTCGCGGTTGTCGGGCACGATGCCCAGGTCGTTCACCTCGCAGCCCAGGCGGTGCAGCAGCGCCCGCATGAAGAAGCGGTTGGAGTTGTAGATCGCACCGGGCTTCATCGCGTTTGGCGCGACCTCGCCGGGCATCACCAGTTCGTCGCCGGTGGAGAGCATGGCCACGCGCGGCTTGCGCGCGACCTGCAGCGTGTCGAAGCCGACGCTGGCGGCCAGACCGAGCGCAGCGGGCGTGAGGCGTTCACCGCGCTTGAGCACCACATCGCCCGAGGCCACGTCTTCGCCCGCGCGACGCACCCACTGGCCGGCCACGGGCGCGATGGCGATGCGCACCGAACCCAGGCCGCCCTCTTGCGGCGTGGCCGTCGTGTCTTCCTGCATGACGACTGCGTCGGCACCCTCGGGAATCTGCGCGCCCGTGAAGATGCGCGCCGCCGTGCCGGCCGCGAGCGGCGTGCCGACGGTGCCGGCGGGGATGCGCTGCGTCACGGTCAGTTCGGTGCCGGGCGTGGCGCAATCGGCCGCGCGCACGGCATAACCGTCCATCGCGCTGTTGTCGCGCGGCGGCACGGTGAGGCCCGAGACGAGGTCTTGCGCCAGCACGCGCCCGTCGGCGTCGAAGGTGCCGACGCTTTCGGCCGGCAGCACCGGCTGCGCCTTGGCAAGCAGCACCGCGATCGCTTCATCGAGCGGCATCAGCGGCGGGCGCAAGGACGAAGCGGCGAAGGGAACGGGAGAAGAGTCAGCCATGGTGTTCGGGGTTGTAGTCGAAGCGCTCGCCGCTGTCGATCAACCACGTCGCAATGGCCTCGGCGTCGTTGAGGTCGAGCACCGGACGCACCGTGGGCTCGGGCAGTCCCGCCGGCGCATCGGTGGCGATGGCGGTGACGAAGGGGTCGTCGATGTACAGCGCGGCGCGCGGCGCCTCGCCGTCGCCGCTCGGGCGCCAGACCTCGATCTTGAGCACGTCGCTGTGCCGGAAGCCTTCGACCAGCACCCAGTCGACCGCCGGATGCAGCTCGGCGAGCAGCTGGTGCACCGTGAGATCGGCGGGCACCTCGAACTCGCGCATGAGCGCGAGCCGCTGGTCGGACGCGACGACCACCTCGAAGGCCCCGGCCTGCCGGTGGCGCCAGGTGTCCTTGCCGGCATGGTCGATGTCGAAGCGATGGTGCGCGTGCTTGACCACCGACACGCGCAGGCCGCGCTGCTTGAGCACGGGAATCAGGCGCTCCACCAGCGTGGTCTTGCCCGCGCCGGAGTAACCGGCGAAGCCGACGACCTTCATGCCGTGGCCGCCCCGGTCAGTCGCAGTGCTCGGCGATGTAGGCCTTGACGGCCTCGGCATCGGCCGGCAGTTGGACCACGCGCTTGGGCAAGGCTTCGATGCCTTCGAACTTCTTCGGGCGCGCGGGCTCTTCGCCCAGCGCCTCGACCACCGTGGCCGCGAACTTGATCGGCAGTGCGGTTTCGAGCACCACCATCGGCACGCCGGGCACCAGCTGCTCGCGCGCGGCCTTGAGGCCGTCGGCCGTGTGCGGGTCGATCAGCGTGGCGAAGCGCTTCTCGGTGTCGCGGATCATCGCGAGCCGGTCGGCATGCGTGCTGCGGCCGCTGCGGAAGCCGAAGCGCTCGGCCGCCTGCTGGAACGCCGGGTCGGCGCTCAGGTCGAAGCTGCCCTTCAGGCCCAGGTCGTCCACGAACAGCTGGCGCAGGCGGGCCGGATCGCGACCGACCAGGTCGAACACGAAGCGCTCGAAGTTGCTGGCCTTGCTGATGTCCATCGACGGGCTCGAGGTTTCGTGCGTGTCGACTGCGGCGCGCACGCGGTACACGCCGGTGCGGAAAAACTCGTCGAGCACATCGTTCTCGTTGGTGGCAACCACCAGCGTCTGGATTGGCAGGCCCATCATGCGTGCCACGTGGCCCGCGCAGACGTTGCCGAAGTTGCCCGAAGGCACGGTGAAGCTCACGGGCTTGTCGTTGCTTGCCGTGGCCTGGAAGTAGCCCGCAAAGTAATAGACGACCTGCGCCAGCAGGCGCGCCCAGTTGATCGAGTTGACGGTGCCGATGCGGTACTTGCGCTTGAAGCCCAGGTCGTTCGACACCGCCTTGACGATGTCCTGGCAGTCGTCGAACACGCCGGTGATGGCGATGTTGTGGATGTTCTCGTCCTGCAGGCTGAACATCTGCGCCTGCTGGAACGGGCTCATGCGGCCGTCGGGCGAGGTCATGAAGACGCGCACGCCCTTCTTGCCGCGCATGGCGTATTCGGCCGCACTGCCGGTGTCGCCGCTGGTGGCGCCCAGGATGTTGAGCTCGGCACCGCGGCGGGCCAGTTCGTACTCGAACAGGTTGCCCAGCAGCTGCATCGCCATGTCCTTGAAGGCCAGCGTGGGGCCGTTGGACAGGGCTTCGAGGTACACGCCGTCTTCGAGCTCGCGCAGCGGCACGATCTCGTCGGAACCGAACACCTCGGCGGTGTAGGTCTTCGCGCAGATCGCCTTCAGGTCGGCCGCGGGAATGTCGTCGATGTACAGCGAGAGGATCTCGAAGGCCAGCTCGTTGTACGGCAGCGTGCGCCATTTGGCGAGCGTGTCGGTGTCGACCTGCGGGTACGTTTGCGGCAGGTACAGGCCGCCATCGGGCGCGAGGCCTTCAAGGAGGATTTCGCAGAAGCGCTTGCGGTCGGGGTGGCCGCGGGTGCTCAGGTAGTTCACTTCAACTCTTCCTTGCGGATGCGCACGATGGGTTCGAGCACGGTCGGCAGCGCTTGCAGCTCGGCCATGACGTCGTCGACGGTGCCTTCGCGCGCGTCGTGCGTGAGGATGATGAGGTCGGTCTGCGTGGAGCCTTCGCCGCCCACTTCGTCGGCTTCGCGCTGCAGCACGGCGTCGATGCTGATGCCGGCGGTGGCCAGCAGGCCCGTCACCTTGGCGAGCACGCCGGCCTGGTCGGCCACGCGCAGGCGCAGGTAGTAGCTGGTGACGACTTCCGACATCGGCAGCACCTTCAGGTCGCTCATGGCGTCGGGGTGGAAGGCCAGGTGCGGCACGCGGTGCGCGGCGTCGGCGGTGTGCAGGCGGGTGATGTCGACGAGGTCGGCAATGACGGCGCTGGCGGTCGGCTCGCTGCCGGCGCCCTTGCCGTAGTACAGCGTGGTGCCGACGGCATCGCCGTGCACGACCACGGCGTTCATCGCGCCTTCGACGTTGGCCAGCAGGCGCTTGGACGGCACGAGTGACGGATGCACGCGCAGTTCGATGCCCTGGGAAGTGCGCTTGGTGATGCCCAGCAGCTTGATGCGGTAGCCGAGTTGTTCGGCGTACTTGATGTCTTGTGCGGCGAGCTTGGTGATGCCCTCGACGTGGGCCTTGTCGAACTGCACGGGGATGCCGAAGGCGATGGCGCTCATCAGCGTGACCTTGTGCGCGGCGTCGACGCCTTCGATGTCGAAGGTGGGGTCGGCTTCGGCGTAGCCCAGACGCTGGGCTTCCTTCAACACGGTGGCGAAGTCCAGGCCCTTGTCGCGCATCTCGGACAGGATGAAGTTGGTGGTGCCGTTGATGATGCCGGCCAGCCACTGGATGCTGTTGGCGGTGAGGCCTTCGCGCAGCGCCTTGATGATCGGAATGCCGCCGGCCACCGCGGCCTCGAAGGCCACCATCACGCCCTTGGCGTGCGCGGCCGCGAAGATCTCGGTGCCGTGCACGGCGAGCAGCGCCTTGTTGGCCGTGACCACGTGCTTGCCGGCCGCGATGGCTTCGAGCACGAGCTGCTTGGCGATGCCGTAGCCACCGATGAGTTCGATGACGATGTCGATGTCGGGGTTGGCGATGACTTCGCGCGCATCGGCGACCACCGTCACGCCCTCGCCGGCCACTTCACGGGCACGGGCGGTGTCGAGGTCGGCCACCATGGTGATCTCGATGCCGCGGCCGGCGCGGCGCTTGATTTCTTCCTGGTTGCGCTGGAGCACCTTGAAGGTGCCGCTGCCGACCGTGCCTGCGCCGAGCAGGCCTACTTGGATGGATTTCATGGGAGGGGTCGCGTTCATGGTTTGGAGGGGGTGAGGGGCGGTGCGGCGGCGTCCACGAGGCGGCTGACGTAGCGCGGCAGGCTCCAGGCGCCGCCCGCGAAGCCGCGGCACATGCCGTCGCCGGACGCGCCGGTGCGCACGAAGGTCGTGCCGTTGAAGTGCCAGGTTTCGCTCGACCAGCAGTCGCCGATGCCACGGCCTTTCATGGCCGAGGTGACGCTGGCGTCCTTGTCATCGAAGTCGCCGTTCGCCTCGAGGGACACCGGCGCATGGGGCGGCTTGTCGTTGGCGATCCAGAGCAGGCTCGAATAGTTGTACGCGCCCATGCCGCAGCCCATCGACAGCAGCACCTTGCTGCCGCTCAGGCGGACAACGTCCAGCGACTTGGCGCTGAGGTCCGTGCTGTTGTTGCACTGCTCCTTCACTGCGGCGATGTCGAGCGACGGAAAGATGCGCGCGGGCAGCGCGGCGTCGCCGGGCCGCGCCTTCGGCGGCTTGACGATGTTGACGACAGGGGCTGGCAACGCAGGCAGCACGGACGATTCAGGCTTGGTGCCGCGGCGCACCAAGGCGCCTGGCGTGCCGATGCGGCCTTGGGTGTCGTCCATCTTCAGCAGCACGGCGTTGAGGCCGGCGAGCGACAGCGTCCACTTCTTGCCGCCGTTGGCGGTGACGGTCGCCTCGTCGCTCTTGAGCAATTCAGGAAGGATGGCGCGGACCTGCTGGGCGTCGAGCGTGGCCGTGTCGGGCTTGAGCCCGGCAACCGAGGCCTTGCCGACCTTGAACCGCAACGGGCCTTTCACATCGCCTTCGCCACCGACCTGGAGCTGAACTTCGACGGCTTGATCGGGCCCGGCGGCGCGCGTGAGCAGCATCGACACGGGCTCCGAGACACCGCTCTCCGCCTGGTAGCCGGCGGCGCGGCAGGTGCGCGTGTTGTCGCAGACCAGCTCCCAGTCGTTGTGCGAGAACGAGACCGGATCTTTCTTCCCGGCCGCGCCGACAGACAGTGCGCCCAGCAACAGCGCGGCAGCGACGCAGGCGGATTTCATGGTCCCGTCTTGCGACGCAACCGGTACTGCTCCAGGAACTTGGCGATGCGATTGATGGCCTCGCGCAAGTCGTCTTCGTGGGGCAGGAACACGATGCGGAAGTGGTCCGGCGTGGCCCAGTTGAAGCCGGTGCCCTGCACCAGCATCACGCGGGTTTCTTTCAGCAGCTCGAGGAAGAACTGGCGGTCGTCCGCGATCGGATAGACCTCGGGGTCGAGCTTGGGAAACATGTAGAGCGCGGCGCTGGGCTTGACGCAGCTCACGCCCGGAATGGCGGTGATCAGTTCGTAGGCCAGGTCGCGCTGGCGGCGCAGGCGGCCGCCCTCGCACACGAGGTCGTTGATGCTCTGGTAGCCGCCGAGCGCCGTCTGGATCGCCCATTGGCCCGGCACGTTGGCGCACAGGCGCATGTTCGAGAGCATGTTCAGGCCCTCGATGTAGTCCTGTGCGCTGCGCTTGTCGCCCGACACCACGAGCCAGCCGGCGCGATAGCCGCACGAACGGTAGCTCTTGGACAGCGAATTGAAGGTCAGCGTGAGCACGTCGGTCGACAAGCTGGCAATGGCCGTGTGCTTGACACCGTCGTACAGGACCTTGTCGTAGACCTCGTCGGCGAAGATCACGAGGCCGTGCTCGCGTGCGATCTCGACGAGGCTCTTGAGCAGGTCGTCGGAATAGAGCGCGCCGGTCGGGTTGTTCGGGTTGATGACCACGATGCCCTTGGTGCGCGGCGTGATCTTGGCGCGGATGTCGGCCAGGTTCGGCATCCAGCCGTTGTCCTCGTCGCACAGGTAATGCACCGGCGTGCCGCCCGACAGGCTCGTGGAGGCGGTCCACAGCGGGTAGTCGGGGGCCGGCAGCAGCAACTCGTCGCCGTCGTTGAGCAGCGCGTTGGTGGACATGGCGATCAGCTCGCTGGCGCCGTTGCCCAGGTAGATGTCGTCGAGCGTGACGCCCGCGATGCCCTGCTTCTGGGTTTCGTGCATCACGGCCTTGCGCGCCGCGAAAACACCCTTGCTGTCGGAGTAACCCGCCGAGGTCGGCAGGTTGCGGATCATGTCCTGCTGGATCTCCTCAGGCGCATCGAACCCGAACACGGCCAGGTTGCCGATGTTGAGCTTGATGATCTTCTGGCCTTCTTCCTCCATCTGCTTGGCGGCGTCCATGATGGGACCGCGGATGTCATAGAGGACGTTGGCCAGCTTGGCCGATTTCTTGAGCTGCTTCAAAGGGGCCCTCCCGGGCGGGTTTACTCGAAGGTCAAAGGCCCTTGCGGGCCTCGTGTCACTAGGGAAAACCTATAATTTGACCACAGTTCCCAGTGCCCCGATGAAGCTCCAGCCCGACAAATCCGACGCCCAGACCCTCACCGCACACGGCCCCGGCTGGGTCGCGATCAACAACGAAAAGGTGGAGGGCAGCGTCGTCGTGGGTTCGCGTGGCGAACGCTTTGCCTGGGATTGCACGCGTTTCGACCAGTTGGGCCCCGAACATTTCGCGCAATTGGCCTCTTTGGGCGCCGAATTGGTCATTTTCGGCAGCGGAACCCGCATCCGTTTTCCCCAGCCCGCTTGGCTGCAGCCCCTGATGGCGCAACGCACCGGCGTGGAGACCATGGACACCCCGGCGGCCTGCCGAACCTACAACATCCTGGCCGGCGAAGGACGGCACGTAATCGCCGCCCTGCTCGTCGAGCGCCCGACCGGTGGCTGAGAGAGGGGTTTTCGAGGTAAAATACCGGGTTGCGAACCGGCCAGCTACCCAAAGTTAGCAACGACCAATCCTCCATTCTTCGAGCAAGCCTGTAAAGGGCTGAGAGGGCTCGGAGAACGGAATCTAACGGAGAAAACAAGTTTCATGGCGATCGTTGTCAACAAACCCATTCCTGAATTCGACGCCAACGCCACGGGCGGCATCAAGGTTTCGAATACCTCGCACCTCGGCCACGTCATGGTCATGTATTTTTACCCGAAAGATAACACTCCGGGTTGCACGACCGAAGCGATGCAGTTCCGCGACCACTACAAAGACTTCGAAAAAGCAGGTGCCACCGTCTTCGGCGTGTCGCGCGACAACATGAAGTCGCACGACGAATTCAAGGCCAAGCTCGAACTCCCGTTCGAACTGATTGCCGACACCGAAGAAAAAATGTGCCACATGTTCGGCGTGGTCAAGAACAAGATCATGTACGGCAAGAAGGTCAAGGGCATCGAGCGCAGCACGTTCCTGATCGGCGCCGACGGCATCCTGAAGGCCGAATGGCGCGGGCTCAAGGTTCCGGGCCATGTCGAAGACGTCCTCAAGGCCGTCAAGGCACTCAAGAAGGCGGCCTGATCGCGCCGCAAGGCACCGGGCGTGCGCTTTTGCATCAAGTCGTGGGAATTGCCCCACGCAGTGTGCAAAGAGCCTCCGGTGCGTCTTTTGCGGTGTGCATAATGGCCTCATGCCGTTGAGCTCCACGACCGCATCCTCCGAACGAAGCCGCCTGGGTCTACAGGCGGCTTTTTCGTTTTCCGGCCCTCCTCTTTCTTCCTTGCGAGCGACCTGACCCATGCCACTGCCTCCCGCCCCCACGAAACGCGCCGCATTGCTCTCGCCGGACGCAATCGACGCACCCGCCCGTCCCTCGCACAGAAACTCCCGCCGTTCCGGCGATTCGCGCGACGACGCCCCCGCCAAGAGCGGACCGCAGCCGCTGGAGCTGTTCGACAACCTCGGCACGGACGGCGGCGGCGATGCACCGGCCGCGCGCCCGGCACGCCGCTCGAAAACCAAGGCCGCGCCCACGTCGACGCCGACGAGCACACCGCAGCAGCAACCACCCGCGATGGTGCAGGTCGAGACGCGCGTGCCCACGCCCGCCCCCGCAGCCGCCACGCCCGCCGCTGCACCCCAGCCCCAGCACGCCCCAAGCGCAAGTCCACCGGTCCGGCCAAGCTGTTCGTGCTCGACACGAACGTGCTGCTGCACGACC
Organism: Variovorax paradoxus; assembly: GCF_009498455.1. Taxonomy (NCBI): domain Bacteria; kingdom Pseudomonadati; phylum Pseudomonadota; class Betaproteobacteria; order Burkholderiales; family Comamonadaceae; genus Variovorax; species Variovorax paradoxus. The sequence continues at coordinate 6,341,960 of NZ_CP045644.1, forward strand.
CGATGTGCCTGTTCCGCTTCGAAGAGCACGACATCTTCCTGCCGATGATCGTGCTGGAAGAGCTCGACGGCCACAAGAAAGGCACGACCGAAGTCGCGCGCAACGGCCGCCAGACCAGCCGCACGCTCGATGCGCTGGCCGGTGCGCAGGACGCCGACATCGACAAGGGCCTGAAGCTCGACACCACCGGCCATCGCGAGGCCGGCGGGCGGCTGTTCTTCCAGACTGCGCCGCTCGACTACTCGCTGCCGGTCAGCCTGCCCCAGGGCAAGGCCGACAACCAGATCCTGGGCGTGGTCCAGGCCTTGCGCGACGAATACACGAAAGACCGCCCGGGCAAGGCGAAGCAGGAAGTGGTGCTGGTGTCGAAAGACATCAACATGCGCGTCAAGGCGCGCGCCCTCGGCCTGGCCACCGACGACTACCAGAACGACAAGACGCTGGAAGACGGCGACCTGCTCTACGCCGGTTCGCTCGCGCTCCCGCCCGACTTCTGGACCCGCCAGAGCAAGACGGTCGAAAGCTGGCAGAGCGGCAGCAACACGTTCTACCGGATCAGCGGTCCGATCGTGCCCAACCTGTACATCAACCAATTCGTCTTCTTCGAGGCGCCCGGCGAGCCGAGCATGTACGCGCGCGTCACCGAAATCCGCGACAAGACCGCGGTGCTCAAGACGCTCAAGGACTACAGCTCGGGCAAGAACGCCGTGTGGGGCGTGAACACGCGCAACCGCGAGCAGAACTTCGCGATGAACCTGCTGATGGACCCGGAGATCGACTTCGTCACGCTGACCGGCACGGCCGGCACCGGCAAGACCCTGATGGCGCTGGCTTCGGGCCTCACGCAGGTGCTCGACGATCGCCGCTACACCGAGATCATCATGACCCGCGCCACGGTGAGCGTGGGCGAGGACATCGGCTTCCTGCCCGGTACCGAGGAAGAAAAGATGGGCCCCTGGATGGGCGCGCTCGACGACAACCTCGAGTTCCTGGCCAAGGGCGACGGCGGCGGCGCCGGCGAGTGGGGCCGCGCGGCCACCAACGAGCTGATCCGCAGCCGCATCAAGGTCAAGAGCATGAACTTCATGCGCGGGCGCACCTTCCTGAACAAGTACGTGATCATCGACGAGGCGCAGAACCTCACGCCCAAGCAGATGAAGACGCTGATCACCCGCGCCGGCCCCGGCACGAAGATCATCTGCATGGGCAACCTCGCGCAGATCGACACGCCCTACCTCACCGAAGGCTCGTCGGGCCTGACCTTCGCGGTCGACAAGTTCAAGGGCTGGCCGCACGGCGGACACATCACGCTGGCGCGCGGCGAACGCTCACGGCTGGCTGATTTCGCAAGCGACGTGCTCTAAGCGCAACGGCCCCGGCCGACCGAAGCCCGCGCATGCTCCCAGAGCATCGCGGGCTTTTTTTCGCCCGCCATGACAGGCTACTGACAAGACGTTGTCAGGAGGCGGCTCGCACCATGCAGGTTCCTTCCAACGCAACAACGAACGAAAGCGAGCACCTCATGACAACCACCGCCATCACCTGGTTCGAGATTCCCGTCACCGATCTGGACCGCGCCCAAGCCTTCTACGAAACCGTGCTCGCGCGCAAGCTGCGCCGCGAGGACTTTGGCGGCAACCCCTTGGTCGTGTTCCCCTACGACGAACCCGCCACCGGCGGCGCGCTGAAGCCCGGCGCCAACACCAGCGCGCAGGCCGGCAGCGGCATCCGCGTCTACCTCGACTGCATCGGCATCGATGCCGTGCTCTCGCGCGTCGAGGCGGCCGGTGGACAGATCGTGGCGCCCAAGTCGGCATTGCCCCCCGGCATGGGCTTCATCGCCCACCTGCGCGACACCGAAGGCAACGAAGTCGGCCTGCACGCCCCAGCCTGAAGACCATGGCACAACGCAACTGGATTGCGGTCGCCAGCGCCGAGCATGCCCGGCGCGGGCGGGACCACCGGCCGCTCGGGTTCATGCAGCTGGGCCACGGCAAGCTCGCACCGCTCAAGCGCGTGGCGGCGGGCGACCGCGTGGCCTACTATTCGCCGGCCACGGTGTTCGGCGGCACGGACAAGCTGCAGAGCTTCGTGTCGCTTGGCATCGTCCAGCCTGGCGATCCGTACGAGTTCGACATGGGCAACGGCTTCGTCCCGTGGCGTCGCGACGTGGCCTACGTCGCCGCACACGAGGCGCCCATCGCCACGCTGATCGAGCGCCTCGCCTTCATCGAAACCCCGAAGCAGTGGGGCTACAAATTCCGCTTCGGCCTGTTCGACATCACCGACATCGACATGAAACTGATCGCGCAGACGATGAAGGCCGAACCGAAGGCGCTCCTGTTTTGAGCGCCTTCGCCCTCCTCCTCCGACACTTCAGAAACAGCAATCCATGGAACCCTTCCGCCAACACCACGACGCCTTCCGGGTCTCCGGCCTCACGGCGCGCACCACCAACCGCGAAGAGAACGACCCCGCGACCGCACGCATCGGCGCACTGTGGAACCGCTTCTTCGGCGAGCAGACCTACGACTCGACACCGCACCGCACCGGCGATACGCGCATCTTCAGCGTCTACTCCGCCTACGAATCGGATGCGCACGGCGCCTTCGACGTGACAGCCGGCGTCGCCGTCTCGGAGGGCGCGGACAGCATCGCTATCGAAGCAGGCGACTACCTCGTGTTTACCGGCCGCGGCGAGATGCCGCAGATGGTGATCGCCACGTGGCAACGCATCTGGCAGTATTTCGAGGCGCATCCGGAAATCGTTCGCCGCTACCGCAGCGATTTCGAAGCCTACGAGGGGCCGGACGCAGTGGCGATCCACATCGGAGTCTCATGAGCACACGCAAGGGCTGGCGCGACAGGCTGGCCGGCTACCCGAACCTGCCGAACGTGAAGGCCATTCTCCCGGCCATGCGCGCGCAGCACGGCAAGGGCACCATCGCCACGCCCTCGCCCGCCGAAGTCGAGGAGGCCATGCGCGACGTGCCCGAGGGCCGGCTCGCGACCGTGTTCGGCATTGGCGAAGAGATGGCAGAACGCCATCACGCGACCATCCGCTGCACGGCGACCACAGCGATCTTCGCCCGCATGGTCGTCCAGCGCGGCAAGCGCTACTTTGTCGAGGACTTCGCCAGGAAGCTCGTCGGAACGCGTTGATGCGCCGCGCCGACCGCCTCTTCCAGCTCGTGCAGCTCATCCGCGGCCGCCGGCTCACCACGGCCGCCTTTCTGGCGCAGCGCCTGGAGGTGTCGGAGCGCACGGTGTACCGCGACGTGGCCGACCTGCAGCACCAGGGCGTCCCCATCGAAGGCGAAGCCGGCGTCGGCTATCGGCTGGGCGCGGGCTTCGAGCTGCCGCCGCTGATGTTCACGCAGGACGAAGCATCCGCGCTCGTGGCCACCGCGCGCATGACCCAGAGCTGGGTCGATCCGGCGATGGCGCGCAACATCGAGACCGGCCTGGGAAAGATCCTGTCGGTGCTGCCGCCGGCCGCGCGCGTCTCGGCCGAGGCGCTGGCGCTGTATGCGCCCGCGCTCGGTCTCGACGACGCCCTGCGCGCCCGGCTGCAGACGCTGCGCGAGGCCGTGCAGGCGCACCAGAAGCTGCGGCTGCACTACCGCGATGTGTCGGGCGACGCCAGCGAGCGCACGGTGCGGCCGCTGGGCTGCTTCTACTGGGGCAAGGTCTGGACGCTCTCGACGTGGTGCGAGCTGCGCAACGATTTCCGCGGCTTCCGGGTCGATCGCATGGAGGGCGTGGAAGTGCTCGCAGCCCGCTTCCAGGACGAGCCGGGCAAGACGCTGGCCGACCTGCTGCGGCAGGTGAAGGCCGAGGCGGCGCAGCACAAGGTGTGGGAACAGAAGCCGCCCGCCTCGACGCCAGAGCCCGGCAGCAACGCCGGCTGACGGCCTGCCGCGCGACCGGTCAGTACTCGTCGTTGTTGCTGTAGCCGACGAGGTTTTCGAACTTGGTGATCGGCTTCAGGAAGGCCAGCTTCACGGTGCCGGTCGGGCCGTTCCGGTGCTTGCTGATGATCACCTCGGCCACGCCCGGCTCCTTCGACTCCTTGTTGTAGTAGTCGTCGCGGTAGATGAACATGATGATGTCCGCGTCCTGCTCGATGGCGCCGGATTCGCGCAAGTCGCTCATCATGGGGCGCTTGTCGGTACGGGCTTCCACGCCGCGGCTGAGCTGCGACAGCGCGATCACCGGACACTTCAGTTCCTTGGCCAGCATCTTCAGGCCGCGCGAGATTTCACCCACGGCCGTGGCGCGGTTCTCGTCGCCCGAGCTGCTGGTCGACATGAGCTGCAGGTAGTCGACCACGATCAGGCCCAGGCGCCCGTACTGCCGCGCCAGCCGGCGCGCATTGGCCCGCAGCTCGCTGGACGAGAGACCCGGCGTCTCGTCGATGTGCAGCGACACCGTGCGCAGCTTCTCGATGGCCTCGGTCAGGCGCGGCCACTCTTCGTCGCTGAGTTTGCCGGTGCGCAGATGGCCCTGGTCGATGCGGCCGATGGAGCCCACGATACGCACCGCCAGCTGGGCGGCGCCCATTTCCATCGAGAACACCGCCACCGGCAGCCCCTCTTCGAGCGCCACGTGCTCGGCGATGTTGATCGCCAGCGAGGTCTTGCCCATCGACGGACGTGCGGCCAGCACGATCATGTCGCCCGGCTGCAGGCCCGAGGTCATCTTGTCGAAATCGTTGAAGCCGGTGCGCACGCCCGTGATGTCGTTCGGGTTCTCGGCCATCTCGGTCACGCGGTCGAGCAGTTCGACCACCAGGGAATCCATGCTCTGGAAACCCTGCTTCATCCGCGTGCCTTCTTCGCCGATGTTGAAGATCTTCTGCTCGGCTTCGTCCAGGATCTTGTCGACCGGCTTGCCCTGCGGATTGAAGGCGTTGGTCGCGATCTCGTCCGCGGCCGACACCAGCTTGCGCAGGATGGAACGCTCGCGCACGATCTCGGCGTAGCGCCGGATGTTGCTCGCGCTCGGCACGTACTGCGCCAACGAATTCAGGTAGACCAGCCCGCCGATGTCGTCAGCTTTGCCGAGGTTCTGCAACTGCTCGAAGACCGTGATCACGTCGGCCGGCTTGCTGGCATTGATCAGCCCGCCGATGGCCGCATAGATCAGCTTGTGCTCATGGCGGTAGAAGTCGCCGTCGACCAGCAGGTCGCCCATGCGGTCCCAAGCGCCGTTGTCCAATAACAAGCCCCCCAGCACGCTGGATTCGGCCTCGATGGAGTGAGGCGGAATGCGCAATTGCGCGATCTGGCGGTCGGCCGACGAATCATTGTCGGCATAGGAGAAAACGGCGGACATGGACTTCCCTTGCAACCCTGCATGCTAAGCCGCGCGGGGCGCGACGTGTGTGGACAAGGTTGTTAATAAACAGTGAACTTCCGGTGCGCCGAGGTGGACAACTTGGACAACTCGCGCGCAGAAAAGAAAAAGCCGCCCGAAGGCGGCTTTCTTGCGTCAGCGCACAGGGCGCTGCAAACGATCAGGCGGTTTCGCCGTAGACCGTGACGGTGATCTCGACGACCACGTCGGTGTGCAGCGAGACGCTCACGGTGTTGTCGCCAACGACCTTGATCGGGCCGTTGGGCAGACGCACTTGCGACTTGGCAACCTTGTAGCCTTGCTTGTTCAGCTCTTCGGCGATGTCGCCGTTGGTGACCGAACCGAACAGACGGCCGTCCACGCCAGCCTTTTGGGTCAGCTTGACGGTCGAGCCGGCGAGCTTCTCGCCCTGGGCTTGCGACTCGGCCAGCTTGACGGCGGCAGCCTTTTCGAGTTCGACGCGCTTGGCTTCGAATTCGGCCTTGTTGGCAGCGGTGGCGCGACGGGCGCGGCCCGAGGGGATCAGGAAGTTGCGTGCGTAGCCGTCCTTGACCTTGACGATGTCGCCCAGGCCGCCGACGTTCAGAACCTTGTCCAGAAGAATGATTTGCATGGTATGTGCTCCTTCTTAGACTCGGTGCTGGTCGCTGTACGGCACCATGGCCAGGAAGCGCGCGCGCTTGATGGCGGTGTTCAGCTGACGTTGGTAGATCGCGCGCGTGCCGGTCAGGCGTGCGGGGATGATCTTGCCGTTTTCGCTGATGAAGTCACGCAGCGTGTCGATGTCCTTGTAGTCGATTTCTTCGACGCCAGCGACGGTGAAACGGCAGAAGCGCTTGCGCTTGAACAGCAGCGACTGGGTGTTGCGCTTCGGGCGCTTGTCTTTGTTGAATTTCTTGAACGTGGCCATTGGGGGACCTCTTGTCGAAAATTAATCTTGCTGAAAATCCTGGATGTGCAGGACCGGATGCTTGCCGTTGCCCGGTGTCGCGAGAAACCCCTGGAATCGCCAGAGACTTCCCATCGACTGCGCTGCGAGCCGCTCGGCGATGGCGCCGAACGCAACGGCCTTGAGGGCCGTCTTCACCTGCCGGGGCTTCCCCGCCTCCTGGAGCGTCGACTCATGGTCGAGCTTCAGATCGAGAGCGGGAAGGCCGGCTGGCGTATATCGCAGGGTTCCGAGTTCGGCGACAGAGGCGGTCAGCAGAAGCTGGTTGACCCCGGTCGCCGCAGCGGCAGCCGTCACGCCATCAGTTGTTGTTGGCGGCGTATTCGGCCTGCTGGGCCTTGCGGGCCTCTTCGCGCTCGACCGTCTTCATCATCGACGAAGGACCGGTGTCGGCCTTCTTCTTCTGAACGGTCAGGTGACGCAGCACGGCATCGTTGAACTTGAACGCGTGTTCCAGTTCAGCCATCACGGCTTGTTCAGCTTCGATGTTGACGCACAGGTAGTGGGCCTTGTTGAGCTTGTTGATCTGGTAAGCCAGCTGACGGCGGCCCCAGTCTTCAACGCGGTGGACCTTGCCGCCGCCGGCCGTGATCAGGCCCTTGTAACGCTCCAGCATGGCCGGAACTTGTTCGCTCTGATCCGGGTGGATGAGCAAGATGATTTCGTAGTGACGCATGGCACTCCTTGTGGATTCTTCCGTGGAAGAGGAAAAGCCACCCGCAGCGTCGGGCGCGGTATGGCAAGGCAAAGCCGGCGATTATAGCCCTGTCTTGCGCGATCCGGCAAGGCGCCTCAGTCGTTGAGGGCCTTGTCGAGAGCGGCAGCCTTCTCCGGGCCCACGGCGGCGCGGATCTTGGGCGCCAGCGCCAGGAGGTCTTCGTAGCTGGTCGTGCCTTCGACCTGGAGGTTGAGCCGGAAGCCCATCAAGCCCAGGCTGCCGGTCAATTGAGTGGCGATCGGGTACGCGTCCTTGTAACGCTGCTGACGGCTGCGGCCGGAAGATGCAGCCGGCGCCGGGGCCGCCACCACGGCAGCGGGCGCCGCAGCCGGCTGGCCGTCCAGGGGCGCCAGCAGGCCCAGCGCGATCATTTGATCGACCTCTTCATGCCCGATGCCCAGGCCCGAGCCCAGCACGTCGTCGATCGAGCGTTTACCGTCGAACTGGATGAACGCCGAGCGCTGGCGCGGCGTCAACGGCACCGAGCGGTCCTTGAGGACCTGCTGTCCGGCTTCCGTCTTGACAAGAATCATGGGGGGTCTCCGGCGAAGTGCTGACACGGGCCCGGGCGGGCCTGTGCCGCCTCAGGCGGGCAGCCGGGATACGGCGCCTGCGAATGTCACGAGTCTGACATCGGAAACGCACTTTGTTTCATTTGCACGGGACAAGCACGGGGGAATCCCCCATGGGGATTTCCGCCATTCGCCGCGTTGCATCACGCAGCGGGGCATGCTTTTCGCAGCATGCCCCGCCGCGCGCGGGCTCAGCCTCGCTGGGCCAGCTGCTGCCAGGTGTCGATCACGCTGTCCGGGTTCAGCGAGATCGATTCGATGCCCTGCTCCGCCAGCCACAGCGCGAAGTCGGGGTGGTCGCTGGGGCCCTGGCCGCAGATGCCGACGTACTTGCCTTCAGCCTTGCAGGCCTTGATGACGCGGCTCAGCAGCGCCTTGATGGCCGGATCGCGCTCGTCGAAGTCGGCCGCCAGCAGCTCGAGGCCGGAGTCGCGGTCCAGGCCCAGCGTGAGCTGGGTCAGGTCGTTCGAGCCGATCGAGAAGCCGTCGAAGAACTTCAGGAACTCTTCCGGCAGCACCGCATTGCTCGGCACCTCGCACATCATGATCAGCTTGAGCGAGTTTTCACCGCGCTTCAGGCCGTGCTCGCCCAGCAGCGTGGTCACGCGCTCGGCCTGGCCCAGGGTGCGCACGAAGGGCACCATGATCTGCACGTTGGTCAGGCCCATGTCGTTGCGCACGCGCTTGAGCGCCTCGCACTCCATGGCAAAGGCCTCGCCGAAGTCGGCGCTCAGGTAGCGCGCGGCACCGCGGAAGCCCAGCATCGGGTTTTCTTCCTCGGGCTCGTAGCGGCTGCCGCCGATCAGCTTGCGGTACTCGTTCGACTTGAAGTCCGACAGACGCACGATGACAGGCTTGGGCCAGAACGCGGCAGCGATGGTCGCGACGCCTTCGGTGACCTTGTCGACGTAGAACGCGCGCGGCGACGCATGGCCGCGGGCCACCGACTCGACGGCCTTCTTCAGGTCGTTGTCGACGTTCGGGTAGTCGAGGATCGCCTTCGGATGCACGCCGATGTTGTTGTTGATGATGAACTCGAGGCGCGCCAGGCCCACGCCGTGGTTCGGCAGCTGCGCGAAGTCGAAGGCGAGCTGCGGGTTGCCCACGTTCATCATGATCTTCAGGTCGATCTCGGGCATCACGCCGCGCTGCACTTCGGTCACTTCGGTCTCGAGCAGGCCGTCGTAGATGAAGCCGGTGTCGCCCTCTGCGCAGCTCACGGTGACGAGCGTGCCGTCCTTGAGCAGGTCGGTGGCGTCGCCGCAGCCGACCACGGCCGGAATGCCGAGTTCGCGCGCAATGATGGCCGCGTGGCAGGTGCGCCCGCCGCGGTTGGTGACGATGGCGGCTGCGCGCTTCATCACCGGTTCCCAGTTGGGGTCGGTCATGTCGGTGACGAGCACGTCGCCGGCCTGCACCTGGTCCATTTCGCTGATGTTGTGCACGATGCGCACGGCACCGGTGCCGATCTTCTGGCCGATGGCACGGCCTTCGGCCAGCACGGCACCCTTGCCCAGCAGCTTGTAGCGCTGCTCGGCCTTGCCCTGCTGCTGGCTCTTCACGGTTTCGGGACGCGCCTGCAGGATGTAGAGGTGGCCGTCGGTGCCGTCCTTGCCCCACTCGATGTCCATCGGGCGGCCGTAGTGTTCTTCGATCACCAGCGCGTAGCGGGCCAGCTGTTCGACGTCGGCGTCGCTCAGCGAATAGCGGTTGCGCTGCTCGGCCTTGACGTCGGTGGTCTTGACCAGCTTGCCGCTCGCCTTCTTTTCTTCGGGCGTGGCGAACTCCATCTGGATCAGCTTGGAGCCGAGGTTGCGGCGGATGACGGCCTTCTTGCCGGCCTTGAGGGTCGGCTTGTGCACGTAGAACTCGTCGGGGTTCACCGAGCCTTGCACCACCGTCTCGCCCAGGCCGTAGCTCGAGGTGATGAACACCACCTGGTCGAAGCCCGATTCGGTGTCGATGGTGAACATCACGCCGGCGGCGCCGAGGTCGGAGCGCACCATGCGCTGCACGCCGGCCGAGAGCGCGACCACGTCGTGCTCGAAGCCCTTGTGCACACGGTAGCTGATGGCGCGGTCGTTGTAGAGGGAGGCGAACACCTCCTTCATCTTGTGCAGTACGTCGTCGATGCCGACCACGTTCAGGAAGGTTTCCTGCTGGCCCGCGAACGAAGCGTCGGGCAGGTCTTCGGCGGTGGCCGACGAGCGCACGGCGAACGAAGCGGACGGGTTGCCGGCGCTCAGCGTGGCGAAGGCTTCGCCGATGGCTTTCTGCAGGTCGGCCGGGAACGGCTGGGCCTCGACCATGGCGCGGATTTCGGCACCGGCCGCGGCCAGGGCGCGCACGTCTTCGGTGTCCAGCGCGGCCAGGCGCTTGCTGATCTTGTCGGCCAGGCCGTCGTGCGCCAGGAACTGGCGGAACGCGTGGGCCGTGGTCGCAAAACCGGTCGGCACGCGCACGCCCTGTGGCAACTGCGAGATCATTTCGCCGAGGCTGGCGTTCTTGCCGCCAACCGACTCGACGTCGGTCATCCTCAGGTTTTCAAATGGCACGACCAGTGCGGTCGCCTCGAAAAGTGCAGACATGGGGAAGCTCCAGAAGTTGAAACCGGCGCTGCATGCAGACGGCGCAGCACGATCGTTGTCGTTGCTTTGGGTGCGGTCGCGGTGTGCATGGAAAGAATTCGAGGGGGTTGGGAAAGCGGATTCCCGATAATGGCCCGGATTGTAGGCGTGGCAGGTCGCGCGCGCCGCAGGACTCCGCCGCAAAAGCAACACCATGCATACACGCACTGTTTTCTTCGTCTCCGACGGCACCGGCATCACCGCCGAAACCTTCGGCAATGCCGTTCTGGCCCAGTTCGAGATGAAGCCGCGCCACGTGCGGCTGCCGTTCACCGACACCGTCGACAAGGCGCACCAGGCGGTGCGGCAGATCAACCACACGGCCGAAATCGAGGGCGTGCGGCCCATCGTGTTCACCACGCTGGCCAACATGGACGTGTTGGGCGTGATCGAAACCGGCTGCAAGGGCATGCTGCTCGACATGTTCGGCACCTTCGTGCGCCCGCTGGAGATCGAGCTGGCCATGAAGTCGAACCACCGCATCGGCCGCTTCAGCGACGTCAGCAAGAGCAAGGCCTACAACGACCGCATCGCGGCCATCGACTTCAGCCTGCAGCATGACGACGGCCAGAGCAACCGCGACCTGGAAGGCGCCGACCTGATCCTGGTCGGCGTAAGCCGCAGCGGCAAGACGCCGACCTCGCTCTACCTGGCGATGCAGCACGGCCTGAAAGCCGCCAACTACCCGCTGATTCCCGAAGACTTCGACCGCCGCCAGCTCCCGCCGGCGCTGAGCCCGCACCGCAAGAAGATCTTCGGCCTGACGATCCAGCCCGAGCGGCTGAGCGAGATCCGCAACGAGCGCCGGCCCAACTCGCGCTACGCCAGCCTCGAGAACTGCCGCCACGAAGTCAGCGAGGCCGAAGCCATGATGCGGCGCGCCGGCATCCGCTGGCTCTCGACGACGACCAAGTCGATCGAGGAAATCGCCACCACGATCCTGCAGGAGCTGCGGCCGGAGCGGCTGATCTACTGAGCCGGACGCCGCAGCTGTTCGCACGAGAAAAGGGGTGCCATCTGTCGATGGCACCCCTTTTTCCTTTGAGAGCCCCTGGACTCAGGCCGGGGCCGACGTGCGGATCAGGTGGTCGAACGCGCCGAGCGCCGCCTTCGCGCCGTCGCCGGCCGCAATGATGATCTGCTTGAACGGCACCGTGGTGACGTCACCCGCCGCGAACACGCCGGGTACCGAGGTCTGCCCGCGTGCATCGACCACGATCTCGCCGTGCTTCGTGAGCTCGACCGTGCCCTTGAGCCAGTCGGTGTTGGGCACGAGGCCGATCTGGATGAACACGCCTTCGAGTTCGACCGTCTTCAGTTCGCCCGTGGCGCGGTCCTTGTAGACCAGGCCGTTGACCTTCTGGTCGCCGGTGATCTCGGTGGTCTGCGCGTTGGTGAACACGTCGACGTTATTCAGGCTCTTGAGCTTGCGCTGCAGCACGGCGTCGGCGCGCAGTTGCGTGTCGAACTCGATCAGCGTGACGTGGCCGACGATGCCGGCGAGGTCGATGGCGGCCTCGACACCCGAGTTGCCGCCGCCGATGACGGCGACGCGCTTGCCCTTGAACAACGGACCGTCGCAGTGCGGGCAGTAAGCCACGCCCTTGTTCTTGAACTCGTGTTCGCCGGGCACGTTGATGTTGCGCCAGCGGGCACCGGTCGAGATGATGACGCTCTTGCTCTTGAGCGAGGCGCCGCTCTCGAGCTGCACCTCGATGAGGTCGTTGCCCGGCCCTGCATTGGGCACAAGGGCCTTGGCGCGCTGCAGATTCATGATGTCGACGTCGTAGTCGCGCACGTGCTCTTCGAGGGCGTGGGCGAACTTCGGTCCTTCGGTTTCCTTGATCGAGATGAAGTTCTCGATGCCCAGCGTGTCGAGCACCTGGCCGCCGAAGCGCTCCGAGGCGACACCCGTGCGGATGCCCTTGCGCGCGGCGTACACGGCGGCTGCGGCACCAGCCGGGCCACCGCCGACGATCAGCACGTCGAAGGCGTCCTTGGCGGCGATCTTGGCGGCTTCGCGCTCGACGCCGCTGGTGTCGATCTTGGCGAGGATTTCTTCCAGGCTCATGCGGCCCTGGCCGAACTCGGTGCCGTTCAGGAACACGGTCGGCACGGCCATGATCTGGCGTTCCTTCACTTCGTCCTGGAAGGTGCCGCCCTCGATCATCGTGGTGCGGATGCGCGGGTTCTGAATGGCCATCAGGTTCAGCGCCTGGACCACGTCGGGGCAGTTGTGGCAGGTGAGCGAGACGTAGATTTCGAACTCGAAATCGCCGTCGAGCGCCTTGATCTGGTCGAGCACGGCCTGCTCGACCTTGGGTGGGTAGCCGCCGATCTGCAGCAGCGCAAGGATCAGCGACGTGAATTCATGGCCCATCGGCAGGCCGGCAAAGCGGGGGCCGTGGTTTTCGCTCGGGCGGTTGACCGAGAACGAGGGCTTGCGGTGGTTGTCGTCGCGGCTTTCGGTCAGCGTGACCAGCGGCGACGATTCGGCCACGTCCTTCAGCAGCGACAGCATCTCGCCCGAGGCCTTGCTGTCGTCGAGCGAGGCGACGATCTCGATCGGCTGCGTGGCGCGTTCGAGGTAACTCTTCAATTGGGCTTTGGTGCTGGCGTCAAGCATGGCGGACTCTCTTTCGATAACTGAAAACTATCAACTCGGGACAAAAAAGCCCGGGGCCTCGTGAGCGCCCGGGCTTTCGCGCGGGGCGCTTAGATCTTGCCGACGAGGTCGAACGACGGAGCGATGGTCTTGTCGCCGTCATTCCACTTGGCCGGGCAGACTTCGTTCGGGTGCGCGGCGGTGTAGACCGCTGCCTTCAGCTTGCGCAGGGTTTCCTTGACGTCGCGGGCGATTTCGTTGGAGTGCACTTCGGCGGTCTTGATGATGCCGTCCGGGTTGATCACGAAGGTGCCGCGCAGTGCCAGGCCTTCTTCGGGGATGTGCACGCCGAATGCGTTGGTGAGTGTGTGGGTCGGGTCGCCCACCAGCGGGAACTTGGCCTTGCCGACGGCCGGCGAGGTGTCGTGCCAGACCTTGTGCGAGAAGTGCGTGTCGGTGGTCACGATGTAGACCTCGGCACCCAGCTTCTGGAATTCGGGGTAGTGGTCGGCCGCGTCTTCGACTTCGGTCGGGCAGTTGAAGGTGAAGGCTGCCGGCATGAAGATCAGGACAGACCACTTGCCCTTGAGCGTCTCGTCGGACACATCGATGAACTTGCCGTTGAGGTAGGCCTGGGTCTTGAAGGGTTGGACTGCGGTGTTGATCAGGGACATGTTGATTCCTTGGATGCTCGGGTGGACAAAAATAAGTGCGAGCCATGAGTATAACTACCAATATCTAGTTTTCAATAGATATCAACTATTGAAAGTATTGGAACCCCCTATGTTTGCCATCGCCTCGCGCGTCGGCTTGCGGCAGGTCAATACGAACGTGTATCACCATCACACGCATGCAGACCGGCGCAGCATGGGTTTGCTTGCAAGGGCATGTTCTCCCCTCGGACAATCACCGCTTTCAGAACAAGGAAAAGAACCATGAAGGGCGACCCCAAAGTCATCGAACACCTGCAGGCGCAGCTCAAGAACGAGCTGACTGCGATCAACCAGTACTTCCTCCACTACCGCATGCTCAAGCACTGGGGCCTGGACAAGCTGGCAAAGAAGGAATACGAAGAGTCCATCGGCGAGATGAAGCACGCCGACAAGCTCATGGACCGCATCTTCATGCTCGACGGCCTGCCCAACCTGCAGGATCTGGGCAAGCTGAACATCGGCGAAGACGTGCCCGAGCTGCTGCGCTGCGACCTCGGCGCCGAAACCGGCGCGCAAGCGACCATCAAGGACGGCATCGCACATTGCGAATCGGTGCGCGACTATGTCTCGCGCGACCTGCTGCAAGAGATCCTGGACGACACCGAGGAGCACATCGACTTCCTCGAGACGCAGATCGACCTGATCGACCGCGTCGGCCTGCAGAACTACCTGCAGTTGCAGGTGGGCGAGCTCGAGTAAGCACAACGCACCGCCGTCATGGCATTGCAAACAAACGGGGCTTCGGCCCCGTTTTTTATTGCTCTTTACTTAACTTTATCCCCACTGAATAGCAGTCATTCTCATTCGCGCGAATACAATTCGCGCTTTCGATGACTGCCCCCGCCCGTTCCGACAACCGCCGCCGCGCCTATTGGCTCAAGACCCTCCACGAGTGGCATTGGGTCAGTTCCGCCATCTGTCTCGTCGGGATGATCCTGTTCAGCGTCACGGGCTTCACGCTCAACCACGCGGGCCAGATCGAGGCCAAGCCGGTCGTCACCACGCACAACGGCATCGTCGACGACGCGCTGCGCGCCCGCCTCGAACAGCAACTGCCGGCCGCCAAGGCCCAGCAGGGCAAAGCCCCGCTCCCCGCCGAACTGCAAGCCTGGCTGCGCAAGCAGTGGGACATCGACACCGTCGGCCGCGAGGCCGAATGGTCCGACGACGAAATCTACCTCTCGCTCCCCCGCCCCGGCGGCGACGCCTGGCTGCGCCTGAGCCTGCCCGAGGGCGAGGTCGAATACGAGCGCACCGACCGCGGCTGGCTCTCCTACTTCAACGACCTGCACAAGGGCCGCAACACCGGCACCGCCTGGAGCTGGTTCATCGACATCTTCGCGGCCGCCACGCTGGTCTTCTCGGTCACCGGGTTGTTCATTCTCAAGATGCATGCGGGCAACCGCCCCTTCACCTGGCCCATGGTGGGCATGGGGTTGGTGGTGCCCGTGCTGCTCGCGCTGCTGTTCATTCACTGACCGATCCGATAGTTGGATCGGTCGGCACGTTGTTTTTGTTGATTCAGGAAAAGAGGTTTCCCGTGCACCTTCGCTACTCGCTCGCACCGATTGCCATGTCGGCGCTGTTCGCGGCCCCGGCCATTGCGGCCGGCCTGTCGGTCAACATCGAGATCCCCAGGCTCAATGTGTCGGAGTACCACCGCCCCTACGTGGCGACCTGGATTGAGCGCGCCGACAGCACGATGGCTGGCACGTTGGCCGTCTGGTACGACGTGCGCACCAAGACCAACAACCCCGAAGGCGAAGGCACCAAGTGGCTCAAGGACATGCGCCAGTGGTGGCGCCGCGGCGGCCGTGAACTGGCGGTGCCGGTGGACGGCGTGACCGGCGCCTCCAAGCCCGCGGGCAAGCACCAGCTGAGCTTCACCGAAGGCTCGGGCGCGATGCCCAAGCTCGCCCCCGGCGCCTACAAGCTGGTGGTGGAAGCCGCCCGTGAAGTCGGCGGCCGCGAGGTCGTGACCATCCCGTTCCAGTGGCCGCCCACCGCGGCCGCACAACCGGTCGCAGCCGGCAAGGAAGAGCTCGGCGAAATCAAGCTCGAACTCAAGCCCTGACTTCCGACCGACCCGCCCTCTTCGCCCGCCCTCTCATTCCAAGGACCTCCATGACCCGCTTCACCCTGCGCGCCGCCGGCCTCGCCCTCGCCCTTTCGGCCGTTGCTTCCGTCACCCAGGCGCACAACGCCTGGCTGCTGCCCTCGACCACCGTGCTGTCGAAGGCCGACACCGTGAGCGTCGACGCCGCCGTGTCGAACGACCTGTTCGTTGCCAACCACGCGCCGCTGCGCCTGGAGGGCCTGCAGATCACCGCCCCCGACGGCAGCGCGGTCAAGCCTGAATCCGAAGCCAAGCTCAAGCTGCGCAACGTGTTCGACGTGAACGTCGCACAGGCGGGCACCTACCGCATCGCGGTGGTCAACAACGGCGCCTTCGCCGCCTGGAAGGACAAGGCCACGGGCCAGAACAAGCGCGCCCGCGGCACAGCGGAAACCATCGGCAAGGAAATCCCGGCCGACGCACAGGACGTGACGATCACCCAATCGGCCGGCCGCATCGAGACCTTCGTGACCGTCGGCAAGCCCTCGGCGCTCAAGCCCATCGGCCAGGGCCTGGAACTGATCTCCACCGGCAGCCCGACCGACCTCGTCAAGGGCGAGAAGGCGACCTTCACGCTGCACCTGGACGGCAAGCCCGCCAAGGACCTCGAAGTGACCGTGACCGCCGGCAACACCCAGTACCGCGACAAGCTCGACGAGGTCAAGCTCAAGACCGACGACAAGGGCCAGTTCAGCGTGACTTGGCCGAGCGCCGGCATGTACTGGCTCGACGCCAGCACCAAGGACAGCAAGACCACCGTGCCGCAAGCCAAGGAACGCCGCCTGAGCTACGCGGCCACCCTGGAAGTGATGCCCTGATCCTGCTGCGCCCTTGAGTCTTTCGTTCAGCACCTGGCGCGCGGGCGGCTACGCCAACGCGGCCGCCCCCCGTCGTGCCGATCCCGCCAGCCTTCAACAGCTGGGCGGGCAGACGATGGGCACGACCTGGTCGCTGCGCTTCGACAACCCGCAGATGCTGCCGCTTGCGCAAGTGCGCGAAGCGGTCGAGGCGGCGCTCGCGCGCGTGATCGCGCAGATGAGCCATTGGGAGCCCGGCTCGCTCATCAGCCGCTTCAACACCGCGCCCGCCGGTTCGCGCCATGCGCTGCCGGCGGAGTTCGCGCAGGTGATGCAGTGCGCGCTCGCGTGGGCGCGGGCCAGCGGCGGCGCAATCGATCCGACGGTTGGCGCATTGGTGGCGCGCTGGGGCTTTGGCCCCGCAGCGTCGCAGGACAACGCCCTGCCCTCGCCCGACGCGGTGGCCGCGATCCATTCGCGCGTCGGCTGGCAACGGCTGACATTCGATGAATCCGATCACACGCTGCTGCAGCCCGGCGGCGTGCAGCTCGACCTCTCGGGCATCGCCAAAGGCTTCGCGGTGGACCACGGCGTCGACGCGCTGCGCGCGCTCGGCCTCACCGACCTGCTGTTCGAGATCGGCGGCGAGCTGCGCGGCATCGGCCGGCGGCCCGGCGGCGCCCCGTGGCAGGTGCAGGTCGACACCGAGATGCCGACCCCGCAACGCATCGCGCTGGCCGACATGGCCGTGGCCACCTCGGGCGACCGCTGGCACCGGCGCGTGATCGAAGGACGCAGCTGGTCGCACACCATCGATCCGCGCGACGGCGAACCGGTGGCGCATGCGCTGGCCAGCGTCACGGTGCTGCACCCGCAGTGCATGCAGGCGGATGCGCTCGCCACCGTGCTGACCGTGCTCGGCCCCGACGAGGGCCTGGCCTTTGCGCAGCAGCGCGACATCGCGGCCCTGTTCATCACTCGCGCCGACGACGGATCGCTCACCGAGCGCGCCACGCGCGCGTGGCAGGCGCAGGCTGGCGCATGACCGAGACCTTGTGGCGTGCGCTGGGCGCCAGCGCGACGGTCGCGGCCTATGCCGCGCTGTGCCTGGGCATCTACGCACGCCAGCGACGACTGCACGCCATGGCCGCCCGCGAAGCCGCGGCGCTGTCGGCCGGTGACGGCGCGCAAGCCTCGACCACCCTCGTGCTGTTCGCCAGCCAGACAGGCCAGGCGGAGACCATCGCTTGGCAAACCGCGCGTCGGCTGCGCGCGGCGGGCACCGCGGTGCGCGTGATGGCACTCAATGCACTCGACAGCGCCACGCTCGCCTCGGCCCAACGAGCCCTCTTCGTGGCCAGCACCTACGGCGAAGGCGATGCGCCCGACGGCGCCAGCGTGTTCGCCGAACGCGTGATGGGCGCGCCGCTGGCGCTGCCTTCGCTTCGCTACGCCGTGCTCGCGCTCGGCGACCGCCAGTACGCCCACTTCTGCGGCTTCGGCCGCGCGCTCGATGCGTGGCTTCACACGTCGGGCGCGATGCGCGACTTCGACCCCATCGAGGTCGACAACAGCGACCCCGCCGCGCTCGCCGACTGGCAGTCCCGCTGGGGCGACGCACCGGAGGACATCGACGACGCCACGGCGAACTTCGCGCCGTGGCGGCTCACGCGGCGCGAACTGCTCAACGCCGGCAGCACGGGCGGCCCGGTCTTTCACCTCGGCCTGACGCCGCAAGCCGGCGCCCTGCCGCATTGGGCCTCGGGCGATCTGGTGCAGGTCGCCGTCGCGAGCGATCCGGCACGGCCACGCGACTACTCGATCGCCTCCCTGCCCGCCGACGGCGAGCTGCAACTGCTCGTGCGCCAGGAACAGCACCCCGACGGCTCGATGGGCGCCGCGTCGGGCCTGCTCACCTCGACGCTCTCGCTCGGCGACACCGTCGCGCTGCGCCTGCGGCCGCACCGCGGCTTCCGGCTCGAAGGCAACGAGAACGGTCCGCTGATCCTGATCGGCAACGGCACCGGGCTGGCCGGCTTGCGCGCCCACCTGCGCGCGCGCGCCGCCGCCGGGCGAAAAGACAACTGGCTGGTGTTCGGCGAGCGCCAGTCCGCGCACGACTTCCTCTGCCGAGAAGAAATCGAAGCCTGGCAGGCCGACGGCACGCTCGCGCGGCTCGACATGGTCTTCTCGCGCGATCAGGCCGAGCGCTTCTACGTGCAGCATCGCCTGCTGCAGCTGGCCGACACGCTGCAGGCCTGGTTGCGCGACGGCGCGGCCGTCTATGTCTGCGGCAGCCTGCAGGGCATGGCGTCGGGCGTCGACGCAGCGCTGCGGCAGATCGCCGGCGACGACCTCTGGGCCGAGCTGTCGGCCAGCGGGCGCTACCGCCGCGACGTCTACTGAACGGCTCGCGCGGCGGGCTCAGTTGCGTCCCGGCAACGGGTGGCGAGAAACTTTTGGCTTAAGAGTTCACTTTTTAGCACCTTGGTATTGAGAAGCAATATCATTTGCATCGATTTGCAAAAACCCTCGCAAGTCAGCTCACCCAGCCAGTCTTGCCGCCCTTTTTCTCCCTGAGAGTGCGCCGCCCGGACCCAGCCAGTCGAGCCCTGCCCGCCCGCCCTTTCTGGAGAAAACAACATGGCCTATATCAAGAGCCGCAAACACGCCGTCGCCCGCGCCGTTCCTCACCTGTCGGGTGCTGCCGCAGCCACGCTGCTGGCCATCGCAGCCCCCGCCGCCTTTGCCCAGACCGGACGGGCACTGCCTGAAGTCCGCGTGCAGGATTCGACGGCCGCCGACTACAAGACCGACACCTCGGCCAACCCGAAGTTCACGGCCCCGCTGGTGAACACGCCGCAGACGATCCAGGTGATCAAGGAACAGATCATTCGCGAACAGGGTGCGACCACGCTCACCGAAGCGCTGCGCAACACCGCCGGCGTCGGCACCTTCTTCCTGGGCGAGAACGGCAACACGAACACCGGCGACGCCGTGTTCATGCGCGGCTTCGACAGCTCCAGCAGCATCTTCGTGGACGGCATCCGCGACCTGGGCTCGGTCTCGCGTGACATGTTCAACATCGAGCAAGTTGAAGTGGTGAAGGGCCCGTCGGGCACCGACGTGGGCCGCACCTCCCCCACCGGCTACATCAACCTCGTGACCAAGAAGCCGAAGCTCGAAGACAGCTTCCTGGGCTCGCTCGGTTTCGGCAGCGCCGACTACAAGCGCGGCAGCATCGACTGGAACAAGTCGCTCAGCGGCGCCAACGGCATCGGCGCCGCGTTCCGCCTGAATGCGGCGATGGAAGATGCCGGCGTGCCCGGCCGCGACTTCGTGAAGAACAAGCGCACCGCCATTGCACCGTCGCTCGCGCTCGGCCTGAACTCGCCCACGCGCTTCTACTTCGATTACCTGCACGTCGACCAGGACAACGTGCCCGACGGCGGCGTGCCGACCATCGGCCTGCCCAGCTATTCGAACCCCGATCCGGTCGCCCTGGGCGCACGTCGCCGCAGCTTCCTGAACTACGCGGCACCGGTCGATCCGAAGAACTTCTACGGCACCGCGTACGACTTCAACAAGGTGACGGCCGACATGTTCACCGCGCGCGTGGAGCACGACTTCACGCCCGACATCACGCTGCGCAACACGACCCGCTACGGCAAGACGAAGCAGGACTACATGCTGACGTCGTTCATGCTCGCGGGCCTCGCAGCAACCGGCCGGCCCCCGGCAGCCGGCGCCGCCTTCCTGGACACGCCGATTCCGGGCCTGCCCGCGTCGTGGACGGTCACGCGCAACTCGCCGACCAACAAGAACCAGGAAAACACGATCTTCGTCAACCAGACGAACGTGACCGCCAAGTTCAACACCGGCAGCCTGAGCCACTCGCTCAGCGCGGGCGTCGAGCTGATCCGTGAAGAGCAATCGAGCCTGGGCTACTTCAGCCCCGGTGCGACGTTCAACGGCAAGGTCGTGCAGAACGGCGCCTGGCCGGTGGCCAACCTGTACGCGCCGAACCCGTACGTGAACGGCTACAACCGCATGCTCAGCGGCGCCGACAGCAAGGGCGTGACCAACACGGTCGGCCTCTATGCCTTCGACACCGTCAAGCTCAACGAGCAATGGCAGATCACCGGCGGCCTGCGCTTCGACCACTACAACACCTCGTTCCAGAGCGCGGCGCTGTCGACGGCCGCGAACAACCCCGGACTGCCGGTCGGCACGCTGGTGCCCTCGTCGCTCAAGCTGTCGGACAACCTGTTCACCGGCAAGATCGGCGTGGTCTACAAGCCCGCGAAGAACGGCAGCATCTATGCGGCCTACGGCACCTCGGCCCAACCTCCGGGCGGCGCGAACTTCTCGCTGTCGGCTGCCGGCACGGGCAACAGCGCGGCGCGCACCGACTTCCTGCCGCAAAAGGCCAAGACCTTCGAGGTCGGCACCAAGTGGGACGTGCTGGACGACAAGCTGTCGCTGACCGGCGCGATCTACCGCACCGACGTGAGCAACGAAGTCGTGCAAGACCCGACCAACACCGCGCTGTACTACCAGAGCGGCAAGAAGCGCGTGCAGGGTATCGAGTTGGGCGTGGCGGGCACCATCACGGAACGCTGGGGCATGAGCGCCGGCTTCACGACGATGGACACCAAGGTGCAAAGCGGCCCCAACGTCACCGCCGACGGCACCAACGTGCTGACCTACACGCCGAAGAACTCGCTCACGGCCTGGACCACCTACCAGTTCCCGTTCGGCCTGACGGTCGGCGGCGGCGCGCGCTACAACGGCAAGCTGCACCGCGGCACCGACGGCGCGGTGGGCACGCCGGCGTACATCGATTCTTACTGGGTGTTCGATGCCATGGCGTCGTACCGCATCAACAAGAACATCGACATCCAGCTGAACATCGCCAACCTGTTCGACAAGCAGTACGCGGCTGCCATCAACAAGAGCGGCTACCGCTACACGCCGGGCACGCCTCGCTCGGCCAAGATCACCGCGAACTTCGCGTTCTGATCCCGACGACCACGTCGCTCCTGTGCCGGCCCTTGCGGCAGGCGCAGTGCGACACTCAAGCCCCGGCCCGCGCCGGGGCTTTTTTCTTGTGGAGTTCACCGAAATGATGCTGCATGTGCCCGACGTGCTGAGCCCAGACCAGGTGCGCGAGATGCGCGCCGCGCTCGATGCCACCCAATGGGTCGACGGCCGAGAAACCGTGGGCGACCAGGGCGCACAGGTGAAGCGCAACCGCCAGTTGCCGGAGTCGTCACCCGTCTCGCGCGAACTCGGCGCGACCATCCTGGCCGCGCTCTCGCGCCACGCGCTGTTCTTCTCGGCAGCACTGCCTGCGCGGTTTGTGCCGCCACTGTTCAACCGCTACGAAGGCGGCGAACACTACGGCGTGCATGTCGACGGCTCGGTTCGCGCGGTGCCGGGCAGCAGCCAGCAGCTGCGCACCGACCTGTCGTGCACCCTTTTCCTGAGCGACCCGGAAGACTACGAAGGCGGCGAGCTGGAGGTGATCGACACCTACGGCTCGCACGAGGTCAAGCTGCCGGCCGGCGACCTGATCCTCTATCCGGGGAGCAGTCTGCACCGCGTGCACCCGGTCACGCGCGGGGCGCGGGTGTGCTCGTTCTTCTGGCTGCAGAGCATGGTGCGCAGCGATGCGCAGCGCGCGATGCTGTTCGAACTCGACCAGACGATCCAGAAACTGCGCGCCCGCCTGGGCGAATGCGAGGAAACCGTGGCGCTCACCGGCCACTATCACAACCTCCTGCGGCTCTGGGCCGAGGTGTAACACCGGCTTGCAAACTCGGACTGCGTGTCAGTCATAGTTATTGCAAATGCGATGGATTCTTATTTATAATGAGTCACATCCAACAGCCAGCCAACTGCCGCTTTCACTGCCATGATCGTTTGCGTCTGCCGCCGAGTCTCTGACCGTGAAATCGCACGTCATGTGCGAGCCGGCATGACTTTCGACGAAGTCCAGTTCGAACTCGGCGTGGCCACCCAGTGTGGTCAGTGTGAAGGTTGTGCGCGCGACATCGTGGCGCAGTGCAGCGTCTCTCACCCGGTCGCCGCCTTGAATTGCGAATCGGCGCCGAGAGCGATCCAGCTTGCCAACTCCATCAAGGAAAGCAAAGCATGGAACTCGTCTCGGCTCTCGGCGGCAGCCTGATCCTCGTCGCCGGCTCTGTCTGGTGGATTTTTCGCAAGTAGCGTCTCTGTAGCGGTTTTGCTGCAATCGGGGCACGATTTGTAGTGCCCGCATTCGAATGGTTGATCGTGTCTGACCGCTTTGCCCCCCCTCCCTCTTTCCTTGGCCTGTCGCGCACTGTCGTCATTGCCGGCGGCGTGATCCTGTTTCACGGCGCCGCGCTGTGGGCGCTGCAAAGCGGCCTGCTGCGCCGGGCCGCCGAAGTGGTGATTCCCGTCGAGATCCTGAGCCAGTTCGTCGAGCCGCCGAAACCCAAGGCCGATCCGCCGCCCCCGCCGCCTCCGCCGCCGCAACCCAAGGTGAACAAGGCGCCGCCGCCGCCGCGCCCCAGGCCATCCGCGAGCCCAAGCCGACGCCTGCGCCGGCTGCGCCCGTCGGCACCACGGAGCCGCCACCCCGGCCACGCCGCCGGCGCCGCCCGCGCCCCAGCCCTCCCGCACCGCCGCCGGCACCTCCAGCGCCACCCGCCGTCCAGTTGCCGTCGAGCAATGCCGACTATTTGCAGAACCCAAAGGCGGTCTACCCCGCCATGAGCAAGCGGCTCGGCGAGCAGGGCAAGGTGATCGTTCGGGTGCTCGTGGGCGCCGACGGCCTGCCCAAGAGTGCCGAAGTCAAGAAATCCAGCGGTTTCGATCGCCTCGACGAGGCGGCCGTGGAATACATCATGAAATGCCGGTTCGTGCCCGGCAAGGTCAACGGCGTGGTGCAGGCCATGTCTTACGACGCCCCCGTCAACTACGTCCTGAACTAATTTTTCTCTGGAGCAACTTCGTATGGATTCCCAATTTGGCTTGATGAACGTCTGGAATCAGGGCGACTTCGTCACCAAGGCTGTCGCGGTTCTGTTGATCGGCATGTCCCTCGCCTCGTGGATCGTGATCATCGTGAAGGCGCTCGACGTCATCCGCTACAAGCGCTTCGCCAAGCATTCGCAAGACTTCTGGCACAGCGAAGACTTCGCCACCGCCCTGAACAAGCTGGGCACAGACGACGGCAACCCGTTCCGCGCCCTGGCGCTCGAGGGCCGCGAAGCCGCCGCCCACCACCGCAACACCAAGGCGCACCTGCATGACGCGCTCGACGTGAGCGACTGGATCACGCGTTCGCTGCGCAACGGCATCGACGCCTTCACGGCACGCCTGCAGACCGGCCTCGCCATCCTCGCTTCGGTGGGTTCGACGGCACCGTTCATCGGCCTGTTCGGCACAGTCTGGGGCATCTATCACGCGCTGATGAGCATCGGCTCGGCCGGCCAGGCGACCATCGACAAGGTGGCCGGCCCGATCGGCGAAGCACTGATCATGACGGCCCTGGGCCTGGCGGTCGCCATTCCCGCCGTGCTGGGCTACAACGCCCTGGTGCGCGGCAACAAGTTCGTGCTGACCAAGCTCAACAGCTTCGCCCACGACCTGCACGCCTACTTCGTGACCGGCGCCCGCGTGCAAAGCGGCAGCGGTGAAGCCGTCGTGGTTCCGCTCAAGAAGGGCTGAGCAGCATCATGGCTTTCGGAACCCAAGACGAGCCCGATGAGGTGATGAACGAGATCAACATGACGCCGCTGGTCGACGTCATGCTGGTGCTCCTGATCATCTTCATCATCACCGTGCCGGTCATGAAGCACGCGGTCAACATCGACCTGCCCCGCGCCAGCAGCGAACCCGAGCAGCCCAAGCCGCAGAACATCCTGTTCAGCGTCACGGCCGACGGCTCCTATTACTGGAACGAAGAGAAGATCGACGACAGCCAACTGCCGAACCGCCTGGCCGCCGAAGCCGCCAAGGAACCGCAGCCCGAACTCCATATCCGCGGCGACAAGGCCGTGCGCTACGAGCGCGTGGCCAAGGCCATGGCCGAGGCGCGTGAAGCCGGTGTGCGCAAGATCGGCTTCATCACCGAGCCCGAGACGAAGTGACCTGAACGAATGAGCAAATGATCGAAAAAAAGTTGATCGCGACGATTGACTTTATATTGAGAATCATTATCATTCACTCATCGCTTCCATGAAGGAACTCCAGATGCCAGCCACCCCGAATGCCTTTTCTGTTCTGAACCACCCTTCGCTCGACCAATCGGGTGGCGGTCATGCGTCGATCCAGGTGGCGCGTCCGGCGCCAATGGTCGAAAGCACGGAGCTTCTGAAAGGAAGCAAGACCGTGGGCATCATGCACAACGGCTCGCTCTACCGGCTTCAAGCCACCAAACTCGGCAAGCTGATCCTGACCAAGTAGGTCGTTCAGCCCGCCCCTTGCGCAAGTTTCATCGTGGGGCGACTCGAGGAGATTCATCTCCGAAGGGTCGTTTTTTGCTAGCCAACGGTTCGCCGACTAGCCAAGCTTTTTTTCACGCTGAAGCACCGAAAACGAAAACGCCGACCATCTGGTCGGCGTTTTGCTTTGGGCGAAGCGAAAAGGCTTACAGGCCGAGTGCGGCGATGCCAGCCTTGGCGACTTGCGCGTCTTCGTTCGACTTCACGCCGCTCACGCCCACGGCGCCGATGACGTGGCCGTCCTTGACGATCGGCACGCCGCCTTCGAGCAGGCCTTCCACCAGGGGCGCCGTCAGGAACGCGGTGCGGCCGCCGTTGATGATGTCTTCGTAGACCTTGCTGTCGCGACGGCCCATGGCGGCGGTGTGTGCCTTGGCGGGGGCGATGTGCGAGGACAGCGCGGCGGCACCGTCCAGGCGCTGCAGCCAGAGCAGGTTGCCGGCGTCGTCGGAGATGGCGATGGTCACGGCCCAGTTGTTCTTCAGGGCCTCGGCTTCCGCTGCAGCGGCGATGGCCTTGACGTCGGCGAGTTCGAGGAATGATTTGGTCTTCATGAATAAGCTCAGGTTGCGTCGAAACCCGACAGCATAACGGCGGGGCGCCGCAGCGTCCCGCCGAGGCTTAAGAACATCGGGCATACGGTCTTTGCAATACCCCCTCTTGCAGCCCCCTAGAATGCGCCCAACTGCGTGTCATTGCATGCAGCAACCTCAGGAGCTTCGGCCATGAACGACCGTGTGACCACCCTCGACACTTCCACCGGCTACGGCCAGACACTGCCGCAGGCCGAACGCCAGCGCGTGCTGCGCAACACCTACTGGCTGCTGGCGCTGAGCCTGCTGCCGACCGTGCTGGGCGCCTGGATCGGCGTGAGCACCGGCATCACCCGCTCGCTCACCGGCGGGCTCGGCCTGATCGTCTTCCTCGGCGGCGCGTTCGGCTTCATGTTCGCGATCGAAAAGACCAAGAACTCCGCCGCCGGCGTGCCGGTGCTGCTGGGCTTCACCTTCTTCATGGGCCTGATGCTGTCGCGCCTGCTTGCGATGGTGCTCGGCTTCAAGAATGGCCCCGAACTGATCATGACGGCCTTCGGCGGCACCGCCGGCGTGTTCTTCGTGATGGCCTCGCTGGCCACGGTCATCAAGCGCGACCTGTCGGGTATGGGCAAGTTCCTGTTCGTCGGCGCGCTGGTGCTGATGCTCGGCGCCGTCGTCAACGTCTTCGTGGGCTCGAGCACCGGCATGCTGGTGATCTCGGTGGCCGCCATCGGCATCTTCTCGGCCTACATGCTCTATGACCTCAAGCAGATCATGGACGGCGGCGAAACCAACTACATCAGCGCCACGCTGGCCCTGTACCTGGACATGTTCAACGTGTTCCAGAGCCTGCTGGCCCTGCTGGGCATCTTCGGCGGCGAGCGCGACTGAGCGGCTTCCCCGACCCCAAGGAAAAAGGCCCTTTCGGGCCTTTTTTCATTCCAGCTCGAAGACCGCGATCGACTCGACGTGCGCCGTGTGCGGGAACATGTTCACCACGCCCGCGAAGGTGCAGCGGTAGCCCGCCTGGTGGACCAGCAGACCGGCATCGCGCGCCAGTGTCGACGGGTTGCAGCTCACGTACACGATGCGCTTCGGCGGCGTCCAGCCATTGGCGCGAAGTTCGGGCTGCTGGTGCAGATCGGCCATCGCCTTGGCCAGCGCGAAGGCGCCTTCACGCGGCGGATCGACCAGCCACTTGTCGGCACTGCCGTCGGCCACCAGCATCTCGGGCGTCATGTCGAACAGGTTGCGCGTCACGAACTGGGTGGCTGACAGCGCGCGCCGCTCGGGCGTTGCAGGCTGATTTCTCTTGAAGTTCTCGGTCGCGCGCGCCACCAGCGTGTCGCTGCCCTCGATGCCCAGCACCTCGCGCGCCTGGCTGGCCAGCGGCAGCGTGAAGTTGCCCAGGCCGCAGAACCAATCAATCACGCGCTCTTCGGGCTTCACGTCGAGCAGGCGCAGCGCCTTGCCGACCAATGCGCGATTGATGTGCGGGTTGACCTGCGTAAAATCGGTCGGCTTGAACGGCATCGTCACGCCGAACGCGGGCAGGCGGTAGGCCAGTGGCGTGCCGCCCTCTTCCAGCAGCTTCACGGTGTCCGGGCCCTTGGCCTGCAGCCACCATTGGACGCCTTCGTTCTCGGCCGCAAAGGCCTTCAGCCGCCCGATGTCGGCGCCCGACAACGGCTCCAGGTGCCGCAGCACCAGGGCGATGGTGCCCAGCGCGGTCGAGCCCGGCGCGTCGCCGCAGGCCAGCTCGATCTGCGGGCAGGTTTCGCGCGCATCCATGGAACCGATCAGCGCACGCAGCGGCATCAGCATGGCGCTGACCTGCTTGGGCAGCACGGGGCAGACCTGCATGTCGGCGAGGTAGCGGCTCTTGCGCTCGTGGAAGCCGATCAGCACCGTGCCCTTCTTGACCACATGGCGCACCGACAGCCGAGCCCGGTAGCGGTAGTGCCAGGCCGGACCTTCCAACGGGCGCAGCAGGTTCTCGGGCTTGACCTTGCCGAGGTGCCAGAGGTTGTCTTCGAGCGCCCGCTGCTTCACCGCCACCTGGGCGGCGGCGTCGAGGTGCTGCATCTTGCAGCCGCCGCACGCGCCCGTGTGCAGGCCGAAGTGCGGGCAGCCGGGACGCACGCGCTGCGAGGATTCGCGGCGGATCTGCGTGACCGTGCCTTGTTCCCAGTTGTTCTTGCGGCGATGGACGTTGAACTGCACTTCCTCGAAAGGCAGTGCGCCCTCGATGAAGACGACCATGCCGTCGGACTTGTGTGACACGCCTTGCGCATCCAGGTCGAGCGACTCGACCTGGAGCCATTCATCGGCGGGGCTCGCGGGGACTTTCTTTTCTTCGATGGATTCCGTCATCCCCCGATTGTCTCAGCGTGGCCGGGGTGGTCTCGCGCGGCGGGTTACCTTCGTTCTTTGAGGCGACTAGAACAGCGCGTCGCGACCCACGCCGGAGCGCGCTAGCTGCTTGCGCATCTTGGCCAGCGCTTCGTTCTGGATCTGCCGCACGCGCTCGCGCGTCAGGCCCAGCCGCACGCTCAGCACCTCGAGCGTTTCGGGCTCCCGGTCGTGCAGGCCGTAGCGGCCTTCGAGCACCTCGCGCTCCCGCGCGTTGAGGGCCTGCACCCACTGGTCGAGCAAGCGCTCGACCTCGTGCGTGTGGGTCACGCCGGCCGGGTTGCCCTGCTCGTCGTCGGAGGCCACGGTGTCGGCCAGCGTGAAGCCTTCTTCGCCGTGCGCGTCGCCTGCATCGAGCGAACGCGGCGTCTCGGCCAGCGCCAGCAGGTCGGCCACCGCCTGCACCTCGCGACCGAGCAGCGCGGCCACGTCTTCGACACGCACGCCGTCTGGCCGGCTCGCCAGGAACTCCGCATCGCCCTCGAGCGTACGACGCGCCCGCAGGACCTGCTGCAGTTCGCGCACGACATGCACCGGCAGGCGGATCGCCCGCGACTGCGTGATGACGGCGCGCTCGACCGATTGGCGGATCCACCAGGTCGCGTAGGTGGAGAAGCGGAACCCACGCTCGGGCTCGAACTTGGTGATGGCGTGCATCAGCCCGAGGTTGCCTTCCTCGATGAGGTCGGACAGCGGCATGCCACGCCCCAGGTAGTTCTTGGCAATGTTGACCACGAGCCGCAGGTTGTGCTCGATCATCGATTGCCGCGCCGCGAAGTCGCCGGCGCGCGCGGCGCAGGCGGTGGCGTATTCCTCGGCAGGGGTGAAGAGCTCGGTGCGCCGGACCTGGCGCAGGTAGATGGTCAGGGCATCGGCGCCCTCGCCGCCCATGACCTCGGCCTTGGCGCCGTGAAGCGGGGCCGGTGCTGCGGAAGAGGTCGACGAATCTGCGGTGGAGTCTTCGGGAAGGGCGTCTGCGCTCAGCGGCTCGTCGCCGCTGTCCTGGTGACCATTGCGGCCACCGTTGCTTGACGGTGAAGGGCTGCCCTGCCCCGCCAGCCCGCGCACGGGCAGTGTGCGGCGAGGGCGGGAGGCAGCCATGGCATCACCGGTTGGGCAGGTAACGCGACGGGTCGACGGGCTTGCCCTGGCGGCGGATCTCGAAATGCAGCTTCACGCGATCGGCGTCGCTGTTGCCCATCTCGGCGATCTTCTGGCCCTTCTGAACCGACTGGTCTTCCTTCACGAGCAGCGTCTGGTTGTGCGCATACGCCGTGAGGTAGGTGTTGTTGTGCTTCAGGATGATCAGGTTGCCGTAACCGCGCAGGCCGGCGCCGGCGTAGACCACACGGCCGTCGGCCGCGGCCAGCACGGGATCGCCGGCCTTGCCGCTGATGTCGTAGCCCTTGTTCTTGGCTTCGTCGAAGCCGGCGATCAGCGAACCGCTGGCAGGCCAGATCCAGCCCAGATCATCGTCGCCCGAGCTGCTCGGGCCCGAAGGCGAGGCCGTGACGGGCGGCTTGGTCGTGCCGCTCGCGCCGCTGGCGGGCACGGTCGGCGTGACGCTGGCCTGCGGGGTCACCGGCTTGGTCGTCGCCTCAGTGGCCGACGGCGCCGTGGTGGACGGTGCCGCGGCAACCGCCGTGCTCGCGCCTGTCGGCGGAATCACGCGAAGCACCTGGCCGACTTCGATCAGGTCGGGG
Organism: Variovorax paradoxus; assembly: GCF_009498455.1. NCBI lineage: Bacteria > Pseudomonadati > Pseudomonadota > Betaproteobacteria > Burkholderiales > Comamonadaceae > Variovorax > Variovorax paradoxus. The sequence goes on from NZ_CP045644.1 coordinate 6,371,561, forward strand.
TTGTCGAGGTTGTTCCAGCGCACGATGTCCTGCCAGCGCTGGCCGGTTTCGCTGCCGATGCGACGGATGGAGTCGCCGGGGCGCACGGCGTAGTAGCCGGGCTTGCCGTAGTTCTCGATGCCGGGGAGCGGTTTGCCGGACGCGTCGGTCGTGATGGGGGGACCACCGGGCGTCGTCGCCCCGGGTGCGCGCGTCATCGTGCCCCGGTCTTCGACCGGTGCGGGACCACGCGGTGCGGAGCAGCCCGCGATCACGAGCACAACGGCCAGCGTGATCCCTGCGAACAAACTCCGATTGCCAAAACCCTGCATTTGTTATTCCTTCAAGCGATGCCCGATTTTAGGGGGACAAAGTGAACCGCCTCAAGAATGCGCCGCTCGAGTCCCCGGGGGGTCTTGTCGATCACGACGAGGGCTTGTCCACCGGTGGCGGAATGGGTCGGCGCGACGATGCGACCACCCACCGCAAGCTGCGTGATCCAGGCCTCAGGCACAGCCTCGCCGCCGGCCGCGGCGATGATGCCCGCGTAGGGCGCGCCCCTTGCGTAACCGATCATGCCGTCGCCCAGCATCAGATGCACGGTGGCCAACCGGAAGTGCCGCAGGTTGATGCGCGCGCGCTCGTGCAGCCCACGCAGGCGCTCGATGCTGTAGACCTCGGTGGCCACTTCGTTCAGCACCGCGGCCTGGTAGCCGCAGCCGGTGCCAATCTCGAGCACGCGCCCGAGCCGGTCTTGCGGCTTGCCGACCAACGCCGGTGCGCCGAGCAGCAGCTCGATCATGCGGGCCACCACATTGGGCTTGGAAATGGTCTGCCCCAACCCGATCGGCAGGCTGGTGTCTTCGTAGGCCTGGTTGACCAGCGCGCTATCGACGAAGCGATGCCGCTCGATCGCGCCCATGGCACGCAGCACGCGCGCATCGGTGATGCCTTGGGCCGCGAGCCTTTGCACCATGCGTGCCCGTATGGCGTCGGAGGCCATCGAGGGCGTGGACGGCACCATCGGCTTGACCGGCACGGCGGGCATGCGCCCGCGCGTGGCGGCCGAGGCAGTGGGGGTCAGTCGAACCGGGAAACTGGGCCGTGGAGGGGTCGCCATGTCGTCAATTGCCCAGACGTGCAACCGTCTCGCGCCATTGGCCCAGGTTGGCGTGGTCCGTCAGGTCGATCTGCAAGGGCGTCAGTGCAATGTGGCCGGCCGCGGTCGCGTGGAAGTCGGTGCCCTCCCCGCTGTCCTTGGCACTGCCGGCACCGGCGATCCAGTACATGATTTCTCCGCGCGGGCTGTCCTGCGTGATCACCTTTTCGGCGGCGTGGCGGCGACCGAGGCGGCAGACCTTGATCGGCTTCAGCTCGTCGAACGGTCGGTTCGGCACGTTCACGTTGAGCAGGAAGGCAGGACCGCCGAGCATCTTTTCGCGTTCGATCTGCTGCACCAGTCGGCGCGCCACCTGGGCCGCCGCATCGACATGCGCCCAGCCTTTTTCGATCTGCGAGAACGCGATGGCCGGGATGCCGAACAGGTAGGCCTCCATCGCCGCGCCCACAGTGCCTGAATAAATGGTGTCGTCGCCCATGTTGGCGCCGTTGTTGATGCCCGAGACCACGAGGTCGGGGCGGTAGTCGAGCAGGCCCTTGAGCGCGATGTGCACGCAATCGGCCGGCGTGCCCGTCACGTAGCGGAAACCGTTGTGTGCCTTGTGCACATACAGCGGCGCGGCCAGCGTCAGTGCATTCGACTTGGCGCTGTTGTTGTGCTCGGGTGCCACGACCTCGACGTCGGCGATGTCCTTGAGCGCGTCGTGCAGCGCGACGATGCCCGGCGCCTGAAAGCCATCGTCATTGGAAATAAGTATCTTCATGGTGCTTCTGGGTGCAGCGGATTGTAGGTGCGGGGTGCGTCGCAGCAGGGACAACGCCGCACCACAGCGCCGCCTATCATCGCCCCGAATTCATTGCCCACACGACTCATTCGAAGGAGACCCCGAGCATGCACGCATGGCTTTGCGAAAACCCCACCGGCGTCGACGCGCTGACCTGGAAAGAACTGCCCACCCCCGCGCCGGGCCCGGGCCAGGTGCTGATCGAAATCAAGGCGGCCAGCCTGAATTTCCCCGACCTGCTGATCGTGCAGAACAAGTACCAGATGAAGCCGCCGCTGCCCTTCGTTCCCGGATCGGAATATGCGGGCGTGATTCAGGCGGTGGGCGAAGGCGTGACGCACCTCAAGGTCGGCCAGAACGTGGCATGCCTCTCGGGCACCGGCGGCTTCGGCACCCACACGCTGGCACCCGCCGCGCTGTGCATGCCGCTGCCAGAAGGCTTCGGCCATGTGGATGCCGCCGCTTTCATCATGATTTACGCCACCTCGTGGCACGCGCTGATGGACCGCGCGCAGCTCAAGGCCGGCGAAACCGTGCTGGTGCTTGGCGCGGCCGGCGGCGTGGGCACCGCAGCCATCCAGATCGCCAAGGCGGCCGGCGCCAAGGTGATTGCCGCGGCATCGACCGACGAGAAGTGCGAACTCTGCCGCTCGATTGGCGCCGACGCGACGATCAATTACACGACGCACGCACTGCCCAATGGCTTCCGTGATGCCATCAAAGCCGCAACCGACGGCAAAGGCCCGGATGTGATTTACGACCCCGTGGGTGGCGATTTCGCAGAACCCGCATTCCGTTCGATTGGCTGGCGCGGTCGCTATTTGGTGGTCGGTTTTGCGTCGGGCCCGATCCCGTCCTTGCCATTGAATCTGACGCTGCTCAAAGGCGCATCGCTCGTGGGCGTGTTCTGGGGTGATTTCGCCAAGCGCGAACCCAAGGCCAATGCACAGATGATGGCCGAATTGGCCCAGTGGTATGGCCAAGGAAAAATCAAGCCAGTGATCGACAGCACGATGCCGATGGCCGAATTGAAGGCCGCCTATGCCCACATGGGATCGCGCGGCGTCAAGGGAAAACTGGTGATGGTGAACTGACCGGGCGAGCGCGCACCCGCATGCGCGTTTCCCAATAAAAAAGCCCGCCGAAGCGGGCTTTTTTATTGGGCGAATGTCCAACTGATTCTGCAGGCGATCACTTGATCTCGTAATCCGAGAGCGACTTGCCGGCTGCCAGGGCTTCCGTGACCCAGCGCGGCTTGCGGCCACGGCCACCGGACCAGGTTTCGCCCGTCGGGCCGCGGTATTTGGCGGCGGCCTTGGCGGCTGCAGGACCTGCGCTGCGCTTGGTTGCCGCCGCACGGCCGCCACCCAGCTTCAGATCGGAAGCGGTCAAACCGTATTCCGCAATCTTCCTGCGCACTTCTTCGATCACGCCGGCCCGTTCCTGGTTACGCAGGTCTTCGGCCTGCTTGCGCAATTGGGCAATCTGCTCGTCGTGCTTCTGGATCTGGGAATTGATATCGGCGAGTGACGAAGCCATTGTTGGACTCCTGTTGTGAATTGAAAACGGCTGAATTCTAATTCAAACCGCTTTTGCCACAAGCGCCTTTTCAGCAGAAAAATGCAGACGCATTGGTTGAATGCAACAAGGCGCAACACGCACGCACCGTTTTGGGCACTTTCAAAATCGGGGGAGCAGGGGAAAGAATGCGGCTTGCAACCCGGCGCTTGAAGCGATGGCGAAGCCAGAAATGACAACGCCGGGCAAGCCCGGCGTTGGAATCCCTTGGGTGCTATTGAGAAATAGCGCAGGGACGGAATTTTTTGGGGTGGCTGATGGGACTCGAACCCACGACGACCAGAATCACAATCTGGGACTCTACCAACTGAGCTACAGCCACCGTAGAGCCTCTGATTGTAGCGTTAAAAATCGCGGCTTTCACTCTTGCGATCACCAAAGACGCCGAAATGCCACATCGACGTACAACCCGACGCCTTCAGAGGCCGCCTGCGATGGCCTGCCGCCACACAGGCGCCCTGCCCCGTGGGCATAACTTCGCGGTCGCCCGTCCGATGTACTTGGCCGACGTTGACGCGCGAATGGCTCCGCTATCATGAATGCGAGCGGCCCGGCCGGGCCCGGCTCCCGCCACTTTCACTTCATCAAAGGAACTTCTTCATGAGCATCGTCTGGACTATCCTGATCGGGTTCGTCGTGGGTCTCGTGGCGCGGGCCGTCAAGCCGGGCAACGATTCCGCCGGCTTCATCGTGACCACGCTGATCGGCATTGCAGGTTCGCTGGGCGTGACCTACCTCGGCCAGGCGATGGGCTGGTACACCGCCGGCCAGGGCGCCGGCTTCATCGCCTCCGTACTGGGCGCGATCGTATTGCTGGTTCTCTACGGCCTCATCAAGCGCAAGAGCTGATGCCCCTGACGCCGTGCCGCGCCACGCGGCCGGCGGTTCCGGCTGACTGAACCCCCACACTTCTTCAGCCAGCCTCGCGAGGCTTCCCGCCGATGCCCCGCAAACCACGCGCCCGTCACCACGTCTATGTGGTCGAACTCGATGATCGCGTCTGGAACAACGGCCGCTTCCGGCGCGCCAACCCCGACTACCAACTCGGCAAGCCCTTCGTCTATGTCGGCATGACCGGCCTGGACCCCGACATCCGTTTCGACAAGCACAAGGCCGGCATCCAGGCCAACCGCTTTGTGCAGGAGTTCGGCCTGCGGCTGCTGCCCGCGCTCTACGAACACCACAACCCGATGCCGTATGACGATGCACGGCTGATGGAGGTCGACCTGGGCATCGCCCTGCGCCGCGCCGGCTATGGCGTCTGGCAAGCCTGACGCGGCTCAGGAATAAGTGACCCAGCCCTCGTACGCCGGGCCATCGAGGTGCGGCAAGGTGTTGTAGGTCACGAGCATGTGCCGCTTCGGCGTGAAGGCGAACTCGGTCACCGAGCTGTTGCGGATGCGCAGGTTGAGTTCGATGGTCGTCTCGGCGCTGGTGCCCAGCACGTGGCCAACCGCCGTGCTGATCGGTCCGCCGCTCGACACCACCAGCACCTTCGCGCCGTGGTGCCGCTCGCGCACGTGGTCGAGCGCGGTGGTCACGCCGGCCAGGAAGTCGATGTAGCTCGGCATGCCGACCGGCGCCGTGCGCCCCTGCATCCATGCGCCGAGTCCGTCGCGCAGCAGACGGAAGTGATGGCGGTACATCTCAGGCGAATCGGGCTTCTCGAGCTTGCCCTGGTGCACCGTCGCGATGACAGCCTCGCTGTCGTACTCGTTGAGTCCCGGCCACGGCAGCACATCGTCGCGTGACAGCCCGAGCCCCTGCGCGATGCCCTCCCAGGTCTGCTTGTGGCGCTTCAGCGTGCCGGTGATGACGGCATCGAAACGCATGCCGCGCTCGCGCCAGTATTCGCCCAGGCGCACGGCCTGCCGGTGTCCGAGTTCGCTCAGGTTGTCATAGTCGGCAGCACCGAAACTGGCCTGCCCGTGGCGCACGAGGTAAAGGGTTCCCATGCGCCGGATTCTGGCAAGAAGCGCGAACGGCGCTTGTCCCTCGTGCGACCAAAAAAAAGCCCGGGTCGTCGGACCCGGGCTTGTTGCGAGCAGCAGTTGCTCGTCTGTATCAGCGCGCTGCTGCAGCGGCCGGCAACGTGTCCGCCGGCTTCGGCACGAGGATCTCGACCTTGAAGCGTTGCTTCAGCAGCTCGTAGTACGCAGCGGCTTCGGCGGCGGTCACCGACTGGGCGATCTGCATGCTTTCCTGCTGCGCCTGTTCGGCGGTCGGCGGCGTGCGCGGCACGACCTTGGTCACACGGACCACCGCGTAGCCTTGTGCGCCCAGGTCCACGCCGAGCAGCGCGGGCAGCTTGGCGCCGTCGGCGCGCAACGCGGCGTCGATCACCGGCGTGGGCTGCGACTGTGCATCGATGCGCGACACCGTGACCGGCGCACCGAAGGTGGCGCCATCGGCCTTCACCTTCCAGGCAGCGAGCTTGGCTTCGCCCTCGGTCTTGGCCAGAGCAGCGGCGCGTTCGGTGATGAGCTGTGCGCGGATCTTGTCCTTCACCTCGGCCAGCGGAATCGGATGCGCGGCCGTGTACTGCGTCACGCGGCCCGACGCGAGCTGGTTCGGACCGACTTCGATCGCTTCGGTGTTCTGCTTGCGCTCGAGCGAGTCGGAGGCATACAGCGCTTGCAGGAAGTTGCGGCTGGCGAGCGGGCCGGTGGCGCCCGGTGCGGGCGTGCGCGGCACGTTGGTCGCGGTCTGGATCGTGAGCTTCAGCTTCTCGGCGGCCGGCTTGAGGCTCTCGGGTTGCTGGTAGACGGTGTCCGTGAAAATTTCCGCAGCCTTTGCGAATTCTTGCGTGGCCTGTTGGGCGCGCACGTCGTTCTCGATGGTCGCGCGCACCTTCTCGAAAGGCGGCACCACGGCCGGCTTGATGTCGGTCAGCTGGATGATGTGGTAGCCGAACTCGGTTTCGACGAGGTCGCTGATGTCGCCCTTCTTGAGCGCGAACATCGCGTCTTCGAAAGGCTTGACCATCGCGCCGCGCGTGACGAAGTCGAGGTCGCCGCCCTTCTCGGCCGAGCCGGGGTCTTGCGAATTCTTGCGCGCCACGTCGGCGAAGGTGGCGGGCGCCTTCTTCACATCGGCCAACAGCTGCTCGGCCTTGGCCTTCGCCTTGGCGCGGTCGCCACTGGACATGCTGGTCGGCGCGGTGATCAGGATGTGGCTCGCACGGCGTTCTTCCTTGGTGCCGAAGCGCGCGGTGTTCTGTTCGTAGTAGGTCTTGAGGTCGGCTTCGTTCGCGACGATGTTCTTCTTCGCGGCTTCGAGGTCGAGCACGAGGTACTCGATGCTGGCCTGCTCCGGCGCCTGGAACTGCGCCGTGTGGTCCTTGTAGTAGGTCTCGATGTCGGCATCGCTGACCGTGACCTTCGACGCGAAGCTCTCGGGTGCGAAGCGCGCCACCTGGATTTCACGACGGTCGTAGAAGGCATTCACCGTGGCCGCGGTCAGTGCCGGCGGCGCAAAGCTCGTGCCGGTCACGCCCAGCAGCACCTGCTGCGATGCGAGGTCGGCGCGCAACGAGGCTTCGTACTGCGCGGGTGTGCGGCCGGTGGCGCGAAGGAAAGCCTCGCTGTCGAAGTCACCCTTGGGCGTGCGGAAGGCGGCCAGGCCGGCATCCTGCGCGTACATGCGCGAGAGGCGGTCTTCGGACACCGACACGTTGGACTTGACCGCTGCAGCCGCTAGCACGCGATCGCGCACCATGCGTTCCAGCGTGGCGTAGCGCAGCGCGTCGGAGTCGAGCAGCGTCGGGTCGACGTTGGGCGACTGCTGGCGGATGCGGTCAGTCTCGACGCGGTGCTGCTGGTCCCACTCGGGCTTCGTGATGTCGTGGCCCTGGATACGGGCCACCTTCTCGTCGCCGCCGAGTCCCTGGTAACGCTCGACGCCGAAGAAGACGAACGAGGGAATGATCAGCAAGAACAAGAAAATCATCACGATCTTGTTGTACTTGCGGAAGGTATCAAACATGCTTGAACACTCTTTTTCGACGGGCGCCGGAAGGCAATAAAAAAGGCGAACCGGTGTTCGCCTTTGCATCGGGTGGTGGTGGGTGCTGAGGGGCTCGAACCCCCGACCTACGCCTTGTAAGGGCGCCGCTCTACCAACTGAGCTAAGCACCCCACCTGAAATACTCTCCGAGTCTACAGCCTCAGTTCAGCGCGTCTTTGAGCGCCTTGCCGGGACGGAACTTCGGGATCTTGGCTGCCTTGATTTTAATCGCGTCGCCGGTGCGGGGATTCCGGCCAGTGCGGGCTGCGCGTTTACCGACTGCGAAAGTGCCGAAACCGACGAGCGACACGGAGCCGCCCTTCTTGAGCGTGGTACGAATGGCGCCAATGGTGGATTCGAGCGCACGGGTCGCTGCGGCTTTGGAAATATCGGCGTTCTTTGCGATGTGCTCAATCAGTTCGGTCTTGTTCACAAGGGCCCCTTGTCGAAGAAATAAAGTTGGTCGGCTTTCGTCAGCTGCGACCTGGCCGCGACGGTTGCGACTCAAGAACATGGCAGGCCTGACGCCTCGGCAGCGCACTGCCAGCGAGGATTACAACCACTGGTCTGCAGGGTGTCAATAAGACACAAGGCTCTGCAGCCCAGCGGAGCGCGCGATTTTAGGGGCGTTTCGCGACGTACTTTTCAAAGGGCCTCGGCAATTGCCTTTCCGAGGTCGCTGGTGCTCGCCCGACCACCGATGTCGGGGGTGCGCGGTGCGCCGCTTTGGGGCGCGAGCACCTTCTCGATGGTCGCCAGGATCGCGTCGTGCGCGTCCTTGTGGCCGAGGAACTCCAGCATCATCGCGCCGCACCAGATCTGGCCGATCGGGTTGGCGATGCCCTGCCCGGCGATGTCGGGCGCCGAGCCGTGCACCGGCTCGAACAGCGAGGGCGTGGTGCGCTCGGGGTTGAGGTTGGCGCTGGGCGCAATGCCGATGGTGCCGGTGCAGGCCGGGCCCAGGTCGGACAGGATGTCGCCGAACAGGTTGCTCGCCACCACCACATCGAAGAAGTCGGGCCGCTGCACGAAGTGCGCCGTGAGGATGTCGATGTGGAACTTGTCGAGCGTGATGCCCGGGTAGCCCTTGGCCATTTCCACCACGCGCTCGTCCCAGTACGGCATGGTGATCGAGATGCCGTTCGACTTGGTGGCGCTGGTCAGGTGCTTCTTCGGCCGCGACTGTGCGAGCTCGAACGCGAACTTCAGCACGCGGTCGACGCCGATGCGCGACATCACGGTTTCCTGCACCACGATCTCGCGCGGCGTGCCCTGGTACATGCGCCCGCCGATGCTCGAGTATTCGCCCTCGGTGTTCTCGCGCACGATGTACATGTCGATCTCGCCGGGCGCGCGCGGCGTGCCGTCGCGGCGCACCACGGGCGCGACGATGCCGGGCATCAGGCGCGCGGGGCGCAGGTTGATGTACTGGTCGAACTCGCGCCGGAACATCAGCAGCGAGCCCCACAGCGACACGTGGTCGGGAATCTTCTCGGGCCAGCCGACCGCGCCGAAGAAGATGGCGTCGTGGCCGCCGATCTGGTCTTTCCAGTCGTCGGGCAGCATCTGGCCGTGCTTCTCGCAGTAGTCCCAGCTCGAGAAATCGAAATGGTCGAACTTCAGGTCGATCCCGAATTTGCGCGCTGCCGCATCGAGCACGCGCAGCCCCTCGGGCATGACTTCCTTGCCGATGCCGTCGCCGGCGATGACTGCGATTCTGTGAGTGCTCATGAAGTGGCTCCTGGGTGTTCAGGGGAAACGAAAAAATCAAGCGCCTCGGCCAGCAGGGCGTCGGGGGCTTCTTCGGGGATGTAGTGGCCGCAAGGCAATGCGCGGCCCGACACCTCGTCAGCGCGCTCGCGCCACAGAGAGAGCACATCGAACGCGCGCCCCACCGCTCCGTGTTCGCCCCACAGCACACGCAGCGGCTGCGCAAGGCGACGGCCGGCGGCGATGTCGGCGCGGTCGTGCACGAGGTCGATGGTGGCGGAGGCGCGGTAGTCCTCGCAGATGGCTTCGGCCGTGCCCGGGATGGCGATGCAGCGCTCGTACTCGGCCAGCACCTCGGGCGCGAACGGCGCGAGCCCCGCGTGCCGCCCGCCCATCACGCTGCGCACGTAGCGCACAGGGTCGGAGGCGATCAGCGCCTCGGGCAACGGCGGCGGCTGGATCAGGAAGAACCAGTGCCAGTAGGCCTTGGCAAACGCTTCGGAGGTGCCTTCGTACATCGCCAGCGTCGGTGCGATGTCGAGCAGCAGCATGCGCTCGACCGCACCCGGATGATCGGCCGCGAGCCGGTGCGCCACGCGCGCGCCGCGGTCGTGCGCAAGCACGGCGAAGCGTTCGAAGCCATGGTGATGCATGGCGGCCAGCGCGTCGCGCGCCATCTCCCGCTTGCTGTAGACCGCATGCGCGGCGTCGGCCGGCGGGCGGCCCGAGTCGCCGTAGCCGCGCAGGTCCACGGCGATCACCGTGAAGCGCTCGGCCAGCGCGGGTGCCACGCGATGCCAGATCGCATGCGTCTGCGGATGGCCGTGCAACAGCAGCAAGGGCGCGCCCTGCCCACCGATGCGACCGTGGATGCGCACGCCATCGCGGGCGATGTCGAAGCGGGGGAAGTCGAGGAAAGAGGCCGTCACGCCACGATTGTGCGTTGCACCCCAGCGGCCATCAAGCAACAATCAGCCAATTCATACTTTCCGATTTGGCATGAATCCCCACGCGATGGAACGCGGCGATCTCGAACTGGTGCTGGCCATCCGAGACCAGGGCAGCCTGGCCGGCGCGGCCGCCACGCTCGACGTGGTGCCTTCGGTCGTCACCAAGCGGCTCGGTGCGCTGGAGGCCCGGCTGGGGCAACGGCTGTTCGACCGCACGACGCGCCGGCTCAGCGTCACGGCCGAGGGCGAAGCCGTGTGCCTGCATGCGCGCACGCTGCTCGAAGGCTTCGCGGCGCTCGAAAGCGAACTCGGCGAGCGGCAGAACGCGCTCATCGGCACGGTCCGCCTTGCGGCCACCTTCGGCTTCGGCCGCCGCTGGCTCGGCCCGGCGCTCGCCGACTTCCAGGCGCAGCATCCTGGCCTGCAGGTCGAGCTGCTGCTCACCGAGCAACTGCCCGACCTCGGCGCCGAAGGCTACGACGGCGCGGTCTGGCTGTGGGCGGTGCAGCAGCATCGCGCCGCCGACTGGACCACGCGCCGCATCGCACGCAACCAGCGCGTGCTGGCCGCTTCGCCCGACTACCTTGCGCGCCGCGGCACACCCGCCACGGTGGAGGCGCTGGCCACACACGACTGCCTGATCGCGCGCGAGAACGGCGACGCCGCGCAGTCGCGCCAGTTCGCGCTCTGGACGCTGCGCCATGCGCGCGACGGCAGCACGGCGCGCGTGCGGGTGCAGGGCCCGCTCACGAGCAATTCAGGAGAGATGGTGCGCGACTGGTGCCTCGCGGGCCACGGCGTCATGCTGCGCAGCCTCTGGGACATCGCGCCGCAACTCGCAAGTGGCGAACTCGTGCGCGTGCTGCCGCAGCACGGCATGCCCGACGCCGACATCCACTGGGTCGCGCCCTGGCGACCGAAGACGCTGCGTCGCGTGCGCCTGCTGGTCGATCACCTCGTCGAGCAGTTCCGATCGGAGCCCTGGAAGCCGGCCAAGCCAGGCGGTCGCTGAAAGAAGAAAAGAGAGCGCGGTCAGCGCTCTGCGCGCACCACGAGGCTCACACCGACCGCCGTCAGGCCGATGCCCAGTACCGTCGTCCCGGTGATCGGTTCGGCGAACAGCAGCCAGGCCATCAGCGCCGTGCACGGCGGCACGAGGTACAGCAGGCTGGTGACCGCCGTGGCCGTGCCGCGCTGGATCAACATATAGAGCAGCGAACTGCCGCCCAGCGACAGCGCCAGCACCGACCACGCCATCGCGCCGATCGAATGGGTGTTCCATTCGATGGCCTGCGCCTCGAGCGCGGCAAAAGGCAGCGTCACGAGCAGCGCGGCCGCCATCTGCACCGCGCTGGCGCTGCGCACGTCGCAGGGCGCGACAAAACGCTTCTGGTACAGCGTGCCCGCCGTGATCGACAGCAGCGCCATCACGGCCAGCCCCATCGTCAGCGCGTTGACCTCTGTGCCCTGCCCCAGCTTGCGAGATACCACGAGCACCAGCCCCGCGAAGCCCAGCGCAAGCCCAGCCCATTGCCGGCCCGAAATGCGCCCGCCGTTGAACGACAGCCAGACCGCCGTGAGCACCGGCTGGATGCCGACCAGCAGCGCGACGAGCCCCGCGCCCATGCCGGCATGCACCGCAGCCCAGACACCACCGAGATACCCGGCCTGCATCAACACGCCCGTGACCGCCAGATGCCCCCATTGCGCGCGCCTGGTCGGCCACGCCACCCGCGCGAGCATGACCCAGAGGCCGAAGCAGGCGAGCGACAGCGCATAGCGCACGGCGAGGAACTTGAGGGGCGGCGCATAGGGCATGCCATAGCGCGCCACGATGAAACCCGTGCTCCAGATCAGCACGAAGACCGCCGGCATCGCCCGCAGCCAGCCTGCGTTGCGGGCCGAGACGGCCGCCGTCATTTGGAGTGGGCCCGGATCTCGGGAATGGCCTTTTGCAGGTAATAGACCATCGACCAGACGGTGAGCACCGCCGAAATCCAGATCAGCCACTGGCCCCAGAGGCCCGTGTCGATCACCTTGAAGAGATGCCCGTCATAGAGCAGGAAGGGAATCGCGACCATCTGCACGGTCGTCTTGACCTTGCCGATCATGTGGACCGCCACGCTCTTGCCGGCGCCGATGCGCGCCATCCATTCGCGCAACGCCGAGATGGCGATCTCGCGGCCGATGATGATGAGCGCCACGAACACGTCGGCGCGCTGCAGATGCACCAGCACCAGCAGCGCGGCGCACACCAGAAACTTGTCGGCCACCGGATCGAGAAAGGCGCCGAAGGACGAGGTCTGGTTGAGCTTGCGCGCCAGATAGCCGTCGAGCCAGTCGGTGGCGGCGAACACGATGAACATCACCGTGGCGATCAGGTTGCGCATCGGCTCGCTGATCGGCAGGTAGAAAACGCCGACGATCAACGGTATCGCGACGATGCGCGTCCAGGTCATGATGGTCGGTAGGGTCCAGAACATGCGGGCGATTGTGTCATGCACACGTGAAGCGCCGGAAGGCCAGGGGCAATCCCGTCTTCAATGCAATGCGCGATAGATTTCCTCGGCCAGGTCGGTGGCAATGCCTTCGACCGACGCAATGTCTTCCACGCTCGCCGCCGCCACGCCGCGGATGCCGCCGAAACGCTGCAGCAGGCGGGCCCGGCGCTTCGGACCGATGCCCGGAATGTCTTCGAGCTGGCTGCCGCCCACGCGCACCTTGGCGCGCTTGGCGCGCATGCCGGTGATGGCGAAACGGTGCGCCTCGTCGCGAATCTGTGCCACCAGCATCAGGGCCGCCGAATCCTTGCCGAGGTAGACCTTCTCGCGGCCGTCGGCGAACACCAGTTCTTCGAGCCCGACCTTGCGGCCCTCGCCCTTCTCGACGCCGACGATCAACGACAGCGGCAAGCCCAACTCGCTGAAGACCTCGCGCGCCATCGACACCTGGCCCTTGCCGCCGTCGACCAGCACCAGGTCGGGCATGCGCGCGGCCGGCGTCCTGGGCGGCGGCGCCTCGACGCCCTCGGCCCCTTCGCTTTCCGCGTCGCCCGGGGCGAGCGCCTCGGTCTCGGCGGCCATCGCCTCGGCCAGCTTGCCGTAACGGCGGTGCAGCACCTGGCGCATGGCCGCGTAGTCGTCGCCGGGCGTGATGCCCTCGATGTTGTAGCGGCGGTACTCGCGGTTCTGCATCGTGTGCTGCGCGAACACCACGCACGACGCCTGCGTGGCCTCGCCCGCCGTGTGCGAGATGTCGAAGCATTCGACGCGGAAGTTGTCCAGGTCGTCCGACGCCAGCTCGAGCGCATCGGCCAGCGCGCGGGTGCGCGCCTGCTGCGAGCCTTCTTCGGCCAGCAGCCGCGCGAGTTGCAGGCCGGCATTCGTTTCGGCCATCTCGAGCCAGTGACGGCGTTGTTCGTGCGGCTGGAACACCGCCGTCACGCGTGCGCCGGCCTGCTGCGAAATGGCCTCGATAAGCGCGCGACTCACCTGCCGGCCCAGCACCAGCGTGGCGGGCACCGGCACGTCGATGTAGTGCTGGGCGATGAAGGCCTCGAGCACCTGCACCTCGATCGGGTCGGCGGCCACCGGAGCGACGCCCTCTTCGGCATCGAGCTCGCCGTGGTGGATCTGCGCCGCGTCGTCCACGTGCACCGGAAAGTAGGCGCGGTCGCCCAGGTGGCGACCGCCGCGCACCATGGCGAGGTTGACGCAGGCCTTGCCGCCCTGCACCTTGACCGCGAGGATGTCCACGTCCTTGTCGGACGCTACCTCGATCGACTGTTGATGCAGCACGCGCGAGATGGCCGACATCTGGTTGCGCAGTTCGGCCGCCTGCTCGAACTCGAGCTTCTCGGCATGCGCCGTCATGCGCTGCTCGAGCTTGGAGAGCACAAGTTGCGTGTCGCCCATGAGGAAGGCCTCGGCGCTGGCCACGTCCTGCGCGTAGGCCTCGGGCGAAATCAGCGCCACGCAGGGGCCGCTGCAGCGCTTGATCTGGTACAGCAGGCAGGGCCGCGTGCGGTTGGCGTACACCGTGTCCTCGCAGGTGCGCAGGCGAAACACCTTCTGCAGCAGCTGGATCGATTCCTTCACCGCCCATGCGCTCGGGTACGGCCCGAAGTAGCGGTGCTTCTTGTCGATCGCACCGCGGTAGTAGGCGAGGCGCGGAAACGCGTGCGAGGCGATCTTCAGGTAGGGGTAGCTCTTGTCGTCGCGAAAAAGGATGTTGTAGCGCGGCTTGAGCGTCTTGATCAGGTTGTTCTCGAGCAGCAGCGCCTCGGCTTCGGAGCGCACCACGGTGGTCTCCATGCGCACGATCTTCGAGATCATGTGGCCGATGCGGGTGCCCCCGTGGCTCTTCTGGAAGTAGTTGGCGACCCGCTTCTTCAGGTTGCGCGCCTTGCCCACATACAGCACGGCGCCGGCCGCGTCGAAATAGCGGTAGACGCCCGGCAACTGCGGCAGGGCCGCGACTTCACTGAGCAATTGATCGGAATGCACGTCGGACATGGCGGCTATTGTGGCGTGCGGCGCGAGGCCCCGCAGCCAACCCGGCCACACCCGCACGCACGCGACACGGGCGGGAACGAAATGTGCTCATGATGGGCGCGGGCGCGAGGAGCGCCCGTTGTCATTCCTGTCTTTCAACAACAGCAAAGGGAAACTCTGATGAAGAAGAACTCCATGCGCGCGTGGTGGGCCCTGACGCCCCTCGCGCTCTCCCTGGCCGTGGCCGGTTGCGGCGGCAACAGCAACAACAACGCGCAGAACAACGCCGCACTGGTCGCGGCCATCGCCGCGATCAACGCGGCCAACCAGCCCGGCCCCACGGCCCCGCCGGCCGCCGACAACGGCTGCCAGATTCCGAACAGCGGCAGTTCCGTGGTCGTCGGCTCGGGCGACCCGGGCGATCCGGCCGCGCCGGAACCGGCGTCGGGCTATGTGCCCGGCCACAAGCTGGTCCACGCCAAGAACTACATGGTGGTCGCGAACCACCCGCTGGCCACACGCGCCGGCTGCGACGTGCTGAAAGCCGGCGGCAGCGCGGTCGATGCGGCGGTGGCGGTGCAGGCCGTGCTCGGGCTGGTCGAGCCGCAGTCGAGCGGGTTGGGTGGTGGTGCTTTCATGCTCCATTACGACGCGGCGACGAAGAAAGTGCAGGCGTACGACGGGCGTGAGACGGCGCCTGCGGCTGCCACCGAGAACTACCTGCGCTATGTGGACGATGCCACCGACACCAGCGCGCCCGTGCCCAGCGCGCGCTGGAGCGGCCGTTCCATCGGTACGCCCGGTGCCGTACGCATGCTCGACATCGCTTATCAAGACCACGGCAAGCTGCCCTGGAAAGACCTGTTCGGCTACGGGATCACGCTCGCGTCCGACGGCTTCCTGATCGGCGGACGCATGGCGACCGCCATTGCGGGCTCCGCGACACACCTGAAGCGCGACGCCGACGCCACTTCCTACTTCTTCAACGCCGACGGCACGCCGAAGGCGCTGGGCACCAAGCTCACGAACCCGGCCTATGCCCGGACGCTGAACGCCATCGCCACACAGGGCGCCAACGCCTTCTACACGGGCGACATCGCCAAGAGCATCGTCGACAAGATCGGTGTCACCACAGCGGCCAGCGACGGCTCGGCCATCACGCCCGGCAAGACCACGCTGGCCGACCTGGCCAACTACAAGGCCAAGCGCCGCGATCCGGTATGCGGCACCTATCGCGACTACTACGTGTGCGGCATGTCGCCGCCTTCCTCGGGCGGCATCGCGGTGATGCAGACGCTCGGCATCCTCGAGACCTTCAATCTCGGCCTGCACAAGCCGACCGCCATCGACCTCGAAGGCGGCAAGCCGAGCGTGATGGGCGTGCACCTGGTGAGTGAGGCCGAGCGCCTGGCGTACGCCGACCGCGAAAAGTACGTGGCCGACACCGACTTCGTCCCGCTGCCGTACGGCTCGATCGACTCCCTGATTAACAAGCCCTACCTGCAGGGCCGTGCCAGCCTCATCAGTCTGGCGAAGAGCATGGGCACCGCCCAGCCCGGCGATCTTGGCGACGTTCCGCTCGGCATCGACAAGACCGAAGAGTACGGCACCACGCACTTCACCATCGTCGACAAGCAGGGCAATGTGGTCGTGATGACCACCACGGTGGAAGGCGGCATGGGGTCGGCCCACATGACGCAGGGCTTCCTGCTGAACAACCAGCTGACCGATTTCTCGGACGAACCGTACGGCAAGCCCCCGCAGACCTACAAGGTTGCCAACCGCGTCGCGCCGGGCAAGCGTCCGCGCAGCTCGATGGCGCCGACGCTGGTGTTCAGGAAGAACGCCGACGGCAGCATGGGCGAGTTTGTGATGGGCACCGGCTCGCCCGGCGGCAGCAACATCATCCAGTACGTGGTGAAGACGCTGGTCGGCGCGCTGGACTGGGGGCTGGATGCGCAACAGGCCACGTCGCTGGTCGACTTCGGGGCTCCCAACTCCGTGACCACCAACGTCGGCGGCGAGCACCCGAATGTCGACGAGACCAACTCGGGCCTCAACGACCCGCTGGTCGCCGGGCTGATCGGGCTGGGTCACAAGGTGTCTGTGACCCCGCAGTCCAGCGGCGTGAGCACAATCATTCGCACGAACGTCGGCGGCCAGCCCGTGCTGACCGGCGGCGCAGACCCGCGCCGCGAAGGCATCGTGCTGGGCGACAGCTTCACGCCCTGAACGACCAAGGGCCGGCGCAGCCTTCGCTGCGCCGGCCCTTCGGCCTGATCACTTCGCTCTATCTACTTCGCGACTTCCGACACCAGCCGGTACAGGAACTCGCGCCCGTCGTACAGCCGCTGGATCTCGATGCGTTCATCGAGCCCGTGCGCGCGTGCATCGGATGGCTCCAGGAACATGCCGGTCACGCCGTACATCGGGATGCCGGCGTTGCGCAGGAAGCGGCTGTCGGTGGCGCCGGTGCTCATCGCGGGCACCACGGGCACGCCGGGCCACATCTGCTGCGTGAGCGTCTCGACCGTCTTCACGAGGTCGCCGTTCAGCGGCGAGGCCGGGCTGCGCAGCGGCTTGCCCATGTTGCGCACCACGATCTTGTCGTTGCCCACGGCCTGGGTCAGCAGGCGCTCGACTTCTTCCGGATCGTCGTGCGGCAGGATGCGGCAATTGACCGTGGCCTTGGCCGATTGCGGCAGCGCGTTCTCGGCATGGCCGGCCTGCACCATCGTCGCCACGCAGGTGGTGCGCAGCTGCGCGTTGTAGGCCGGGTTGGCCGTCATGCGCTCGAGCACGCCGGCGTCGGGGTTGCCGCTGCCGATGGCGCGCATGTCGTCGGCCAGCTGGCCGGTGGCAAAGGGCGCGCTGCGTGCGAAGTACGTTTTGGTGACGTCCGCGAGCTTGATCGGGAAGGCGTAGTTGCCCAGGCGCTCCAGGCCGGCCGAGAGCGCGTAGATCGGGTTGGTCTTGGTCGGCACCGAGCTGTGGCCGCCCACGTCGCGCATCTCGAGCATGTAGGTGGTGTACATCTTCTCGGCCACCTGCATGCGGTGCAGGTTCGGCTTGCCGCCGCGCAGCTCGCCGCCGCCGCCTTCGTTGATGCCGAACTCGGCCTGCAGCAGCTCGGGCTTGTTGCTGATGAGCCAGAAGGCGCCGTTGCTCAGCGCGTCGCCGCGCTCCTCGTCGGCCGTGAGCGCCAGGATGATGTCGCGCTTGGGCTTGAAGCCCTCCTGCTTGAGCTGCCCCAGCACGGAGACCAGAGCCGCGGCCATGGCCTTGTCGTCGATGGCGCCGCGCGCCGTGAAGTAGCCGCCGGTTTCCTGCAGCTTGAAGGGGTCGGTCTTCCAGTCTTCGCGGCGGGCCTCGACCACGTCGATGTGGGCCAGCAGCAGCAGCGGCTTCTTGCTGCCGTCACCCTTGAAGCGCAGCACCAGGTTCCCCTTCTTCGGGAAGGGCTCGAAGATCTGGATGTCGCCCGCGGCGAAGCCGGCATCGACCAGCCGCTTTTCCATGGCCCGCGCCGCGGCGGTGTTGTCACCCACCGAGTGCGTGGTGTTGATCTCGATCAGCTCCTTGTAGATCTCGCGGAAGCGCTGCTGCTGCGCGGTGAGCGGCGCGGTCTGCGCCTGGGCGCCGGCGATGCCGGCCAGGGCCAGCGAGAGCGCCAGCACGCCGCGTTTGGCGACGGTCAAGGGCGAAGAAGAAAACGACGAACGGCGACGGGTCTGCATCCTCATGGTCTGGCTCTCTCCGGTGGTTGTTGTGGCGAGGGCCAGCATAGCAATCACACGGCGTTTTCGCCTGCACCTGAGCGACCGCGAAGACGGGCACACTCGCGGCCATGGGCACGCGCATGCAATGGGACATCTTCTGCAAAGTCATCGACAACCACGGCGACCTGGGCGTCTGCTGGCGCCTGGCCTGCCAGCTTGCGGCGGCGGGCGAACGCGCGCGGCTGTGGGTCGACGACCCGACGGCGCTGCACTGGATGGCGCCGGCCGGCTGCGACGGCGTGCAGGTGATCGACTGGTCCGATGCCGAAGCCGTGCGCCGCGCCGTTGCCGATTCGGTGCCTGAAGTGCTGGTCGAGGCCTTCGGGTGCGACCCGGAACCCGAGCTCGTCGCGCGATTCGCGCAGACCCCGAGCCATGCGCAGGCCTGGATCAACCTCGAGTACCTGTCGGCCGAGCCCTATGTCGAGAAGCTGCACCGACTGCCGTCGCCGGTGTTCAAGGGCCCAGGCGCCGGGCTGACGAAACGTTTCTTCTACCCGGGCTTCACGCCCGCGACCGGCGGCCTGCTGCGCGAGCCCGACCTGATGGCGCGCCAGGCGCGCTTCGACCGGGCGCGCTGGCTGGAGGCGCAGCAGATTCCCTGGCGCGAAGGTGAGCGCCTGGTCTCGCTCTTTTGTTATGAGCCGCCGGCGCTGGCCGCCCTGCTCGCCCAGCTGGCTGCCGACCCGGCGCCCACGCGCTTGCTGGTCACCGCGGGCCGGGCCGCGCACGCCGTGCAGGCGTGTGTGTCAGATCGCCCGCTCGACGGTCAAAGCTCGCTATCAATTTCATACCTCCCCTACCTCAGCCAGGCGGATTTCGATCACCTGCTGTGGGCCTGCGACCTCAACTTCGTGCGCGGCGAAGACTCGCTGGTGCGCGCGCTCTGGGCCTGCGCGCCGCTGGTCTGGCAGATCTACCCGCAGGACGACGACGCGCACCACGTCAAGCTCAATGCCTGGCTCGACTGGTTGGGCGCCCCGCCCGCGCTGCGGCTTTTTCACCACGCCTGGAACGGCTTCGGCGACCGTGCCCTGCCCCCACCCGGCCCGCTGGCGGCATGGCGCGAAACCGCCCGTGCGGCACGCGACAGGCTGCTCGCGCAGGACGATCTGCTGGCCCAACTGCGGCAGCTGGTCGCCGGAAAAAGCTAAAATAGCGGGCTTTGCGGAATTCAGCCCTGACCGCCGTGGTCCGGGACGCCTTTCGCCAAACCTGCCGCGGGACATGTACGGCGGGGCCAGATACGACGGCACACAGCGCCGAGGGCCCCGCGCACCGAGCGGCCAACATCCAGAGAACCTGATATGAAAATCGCTCAAGAAATCCGCGCCGGCAACGTCATCATGCACGGCAAGGACCCGATGGTCGTCCTGAAGACCGAATACAGCCGCGGCGGCCGCAACAGCGCCACCGTGCGCATGAAGCTCAAGAGCCTGATCGCCAACTTCAACACCGAAGTGGTCTTCAAGGCCGACGACAAGATCGACCAGATCGTGCTCGACAAGAAGGAGTGCACCTACTCCTACTTCGCCGACCCGATGTACGTCTGCATGGACACCGAGTACAACCAGTACGAAGTCGAAGCCGAGAACATGGGCGACGCCCTGAACTACCTCGAAGACGGCATGGCCGTCGAAGTGGTGTTCTATGACGGCAAGGCCATCTCGGTCGAACTGCCGACCAGCGTCGAGCGCGAAATCACCTGGACCGAGCCGGCCGTCAAGGGCGACACTTCGGGCAAGGTCATGAAGCCCGCCAAGATCGCCACCGGCTTCGAAATCGGCGTGCCGCTCTTCGTTGCACAAGGCGACAAGATCGAAATCGACACGCGCACCGGCGAATACCGCAAGCGCGTCTGATCGCGCTCGCACCCGGCTGACCACCACCCCGAAAGGCTCCGCAAGGAGCCTTTTTCGTTGGCGGGCACACCGCTTGCGTCGGCGCACAATGCCAAGTCAATTCAGCTCGACAGTTCCATGAACAACACGCACAACATTCACGACAAGCGCCTGGCCGATGCCTGGGCCACGCTGCAGTCCCATGCCGACCGGGGCCTCCCCCTGGACCCCGATCCCTCGCGCCTGGCCTTCGCCGATCCCGAGTTCTTGCTGCGCCGCGAAACGCGCGGCATCCGCATGCAGCTGGAGCTGATGAAGCCCGACCTCGAGCAGCGCGCGCACGGCATCGAGAACACGGTGGTGGTCTTCGGCAGCGCGCGCTTCCGCAGCGAAGACGAAGCCGCCGCGCTGGTCACGCAGGCCGAAGCGGCCGGCGACACGGCCGTGGCCGACCGCTGGCGCCGGCTCGCGCGCAACTCGCATTACTACGAGAAGGCGCGCACCTTCGGCAAGCTGGTCGCGCAGTACAGCGAGAAGAAGGAACCGCAGGACAAGCTCTTCGTGTGCACCGGCGGCGGCCCCGGCATCATGCAGGCGGCCAACCGCGGCGCGCACGAAGCCGGCGGCCTCTCGGTCGGCCTGGCCATCGCGCTGCCGATGGAAGAAGAAGCCAACCCCTACGTCACGCCCGCGCTGAGCTTCAAGTTCCACTACTTCGCGATCCGCAAGATGCATTTCATGATGCGTGCGAAGGCGCTGGTGGCGTTCCCCGGCGGCTTCGGCACGCTCGACGAGTTGTTCGAAGTCATCACGCTGGTGCAGACCAAGAAGTCGAAGCCGGTGCCGATCGTGCTGTTCGGTTCGGCCTACTGGAAGAAGCTGATCGACTTCGATTTCCTGGTCGACGAAGGCGTGATCTCGCCGGGCGACGTGAAGCTCTTCGAGTACGTCGACGCGCCGGAAGACGCCTGGGACGCGATCAAACGCTTCTACAAACTCTGACCGACGCGATCAGGCGTCGTCGCTGTCGTCGGGCCGCAGGGCCTGCTCGAAGAAGCGCGTGAGCGCGCGGGCGCGGCGGCGGCGGTCGGCCATGGAGTTCGCATGCGACCCCATGGCCACGGCATCGTCGGCCACGCCGTGCAATGCATTGAAGAGGATCACCGCCGTCAGCGTTGGGTCCTCGACCTCCCACACGCCCGCGGCGTCGCCCTGCGTCAGCAGGGTCACGAGCTGCGTGATGACGACGTTGTCGTTGCGCATGCGCCGGTCCTCGGGCCGGTACTCGTGGAACACGACGTCGTGCAGCGCGACGTTGTCGAGGTAGGTCTCCAGCCCCGTCTCCACCCAGGCCTTGAGCCGCGCACGGTACTTGCCCGGCGCATGGCGGTCCATCGCCTCCTGCAGGCGCCCGCAGAAGGTGTCGACGAAACGCTGCTGCAGCGCGCCGAGCATCGCCTCCTTCGACGGGAAGTACAGATAGAAGGTGCCCTTGGCCACCTGCGCACCGGCCGCAATGTCGTCGATGCTGGTGGCGGCAATGCCCTTGGTGATGAACAGCTGCTCGGCGGCGTCCATCAGCGCAACGGCGCGGGTCTGCGGCGCCTTGGTTCGGCGGCGGGCGGTGGCGGGGGTGTCGTCGGGGTTGCTGTTTGTCATGCGCGGGAACCGGCCATGGCACCGGCGCGTGCCGTGTCGATGGCGGCGCGCACCGCCGCAGCATCGAGGACCAATCCGCGCGGCGCCATCACGCGCTCGCGCAGCCAGGTCAACGCTTCGTCGGTGCGGGCGAAGGTGCTGGCAGGAATGCCGAAGAGCTTCTCGACGTTCATCTTGCTGATCTTCTCGAACTGGTCGGCGGGCACCACGCTCGCCATGCCCATCATGTGGCGACGGATGTCGGCGCCGCGCGCCTGCAACCACTGCTTGGCGCGCTGCGCACTGCCCTCGGGATGCACCAGCGCGTCGGCGTCCGCGAACACGCGCAGCGAGATGAAAGGTTCGCCGCGGTCGAGCCAGCGGTTCCAGTCTTCGGTGAAGACCTGCATGCTTTCGAGCGTCTGCAAGCCTGCGGACACGCTGATGACCAGCGGCCATTGGCTGAGTTCATGACGGACCATGAAAGTCTCCTTCGGAATCACAAGAAGGCGCCGGGCACTCCGGCGCAGGAAAGGAACGCGTACGGCGGGCATGGCGAACGGCTCCCGATTCAGGCGCGCGTGGCAGCGGCCAGCACGGTGGCACGCGGCCTGACGCGCAGCAGCAGCCCCGCCGCCACCAAACCGGCCACGCCGGCGCACGCCATCGCGGCATGGAAGCCACCCGCGAGCGCATCGCTCAAGAGCCGCTGCGCGGTGCCGGCGTCGAGCGCCGCAAGCGCGCCGAGGTCATGCCGCGAGACCGCAGCCACAGCCGCCTGCGATGCATCGGGCACACCGGCACGCGCGAGCGACTCGGTCATCAATGCGGTGGCACGCGTGCGCATCAGCGTGCCGAGCAGCGCGATGCCGATCAGCATGCCGCCCTGGCGCAGCGCGTTCATGGTCGCCGAGGCCATGCCCGAGCGCTGTGCGGGCACCGAGGCCATCACCGCCGTGCTCGTGGCCGGTACGGCCAGGCCCGCGCCCGCCCCCAGCGCCACGAAGAGCAGCGCCAGCGGCAGGTACGGCGTGTCGGCCGAGAACAGCGTCAGCAGCAGCATCGCCGCGCCGATGAGCCCGTAGCCCGCAACCATCAGCGTGTGCACATCGAAGCGGCGCGCCAGCCGGCCGAACTGCGAGGCCACGAGGCCCGTCGCCACGAACTGCGGCACCAGCCGCCAGCCGGTCTCGCTGGCCGACCAGCCCTGCACCTGCTGCAGGAACAAAGAAAAGAAGAACAGGCTCGCGTAGGTGGAAAAGCCGAGTACGAAAGAGGCAAAGTTGGTGACCGAAAAGCGCGCGTCACGGAACAGCGCCAGCGGCAGCAGCGGCCGCTCCACGCGCGCCTCCACGGCCAGGAACAGCGCCAGCCCGACACCCGCTGCCACGAGCGCGATCACCGCGTGGCGCGAGCCCCAGCCGTGTTCGCCCGCCGCGATCAGCCCGTAGGTCAGCGCGCCCAGCCAGAGCACGCTGAGCACCTGCCCCGCCGGGTCGAGCGCCGCATGCTCAGGGTGCGACGACTCGCGCAGGACCCACACGCCCAGCGCCACGGTCAGCACGCCGATCGGCAGGTTGATGAGAAAAATACTCTGCCAGCCCGCGTGGTCCACCAGCAGGCCGCCGAGCATCGGCCCGAGGATCAGTGACAGCGCAGTGAACGACGACCAGCCGCCGATCACCCGCGCGCGGCTCGCCGGCTCGGGGAAAGCGTGCGCCAGCAGCGACAGCGCGCCCGGGATCATCAGCGCGCCCGCCACGCCCTGCACCGCGCGGCCCGCGAGCAGCATGGGCAGGCCCGACGCCATCGCACACATCGCCGAGCCCACGGTGAAGACCACCACGCCGGCCAGCCAGGCGCGCTTGCGGCCGTAGCGGTCGCCGAGGGGCCCGGCCGACAGCATGAAGGCCGACAGGCACAGCGCATAAATGTCGATCACCCACTGCAGCCCGGCCAGGTCGGTCGCGAGCGCGCGCTGCAGCGTGGGCAGCGCGACGTTGACGATGCTCACGTCGAGCGTGGCAATGAAGCTGCCGAGGTAGACCGCCGCCACCAGGGCCAGGCGGCGGCGCGGGTCGGCAGCCGCCGACGGGGAATGGGAGTCCATGGACGCCTTCGGGTCAGAAACGAAGAAGGCGCCGATACTGACTTTGGGTCAGTATTTTGTCAATCAAATGAGAATTGCTGTCATTTGCAACATGGGATTCAGGCCGCCGTCAGGCGCCCTCCCGTGCACGTCAGAGCTTCAATCCCCAGGTCGCTTTCGCGCCCAGCGCCAGCACGCCGCCCACCACCCAGAACACGCCGGTGATGCCGATCAGCGCACCGAGCGAGCCGAACAGCATCGGCATCGCGACGCTCGATGCGTTGATCGTCATGAGCCGCAGCCCCAGCGCCTCGCCATGCCGCGCATGCGGCGTGATCTGGTGCAGCATGCTCATCACCATCGGTTGCACGGCGCCGAGCGCGAAGCCCAGGATCACGGAGCAGATGCCCATGGTCCATGGCGAATCCAGCAACGGGTAGACGGCGAACACGGCGGCCGTGACGACGGTCGAGCTCAGGATCACGCTGCGTTCCGACGCGCGCGATGCGATCAGCGGCAGCACCACGCGGATGACCGCCGCCGCGATCGCGAAGGCGCCGAGGATGGAACCGATCACCGAAGCGCTGATGCCGCGGTCGTGGCCCAGCACCGGCAGCACGAAGGCATGCACATCCCAGCTCGACGACTGCAGCCAGTTCACGAACAGCAGGCGGCGGAACATCGGCTCGCGCAGCAGGTCCCAAGCCCGCGTGGGCGCGGCGCCCGGTACCGGCGGCACCCGTGGCGGCTCGTGCGCGCCGCGCGCCAGCAGCCAGCACAACAGCGGCAGGAAAGCCATCACGGCGAAGCAGATGCGAAACGCCAGCAGGTCGGCCGGCGCGCGGCCGGCGTGGTCGATCAGCATGCCGGCGAGGAAGGGCCCGACGAAGTTCGCCGCGGCCGGTGCGATGGCCAGCCAACTGAACACGCGCTTGAGTTGCGTCGGATCGGTGGCCGAGCGGCCCACGTGCCGCTGCAGCGCGATGACGGTCGCGCCGGTGGCGCCGCCGGTCAGCAATGCGGCGATGCACACGACCGGAAACACCGGAAAGACCAGCGCCAGCCCTGCCCCGCCCGAGGCCGCGATCACCGACAGCCACAGCGGGCGCTTGAGCCCATGCCGGTCGGCAAAGCGCCCGGCCGGGAGCGCGAGAAACACCTGGGTCAGCGCGAACAGCGCGATCAGCAGGCCGACGGCCGCTGCGCTGTAGCCTTGCTGCAGCGCGAGCAGCGGAGTAGCGAGCCGCATGCCCGCCATCGTGGCGTGCAAACAGACCTGCGCCACGATGACGCGCAGCAGTTCAGAACCTTTCACGGGGTGTCGTCGCCCTCGCTGTCAGCGTCGGCAACGGGCGGCAGCAACGCCTCGGACTGCGCCTCGGGCAAGGCCTCGACCTTGCGCAGCGCCAGCCGCATCTGCTTGGCGCGCGTGTCGGCCTTGTCGATGGTGTCGGAGGCCTTGGCCACCTGTTCCTTGATGCGCGCCACCCATTCGCCATAGCGCTCGAATTCGGTCTTGACCGCGCCGAGCACCTTCCAGACTTCAGAGGCCTGACGCTCCAGTGCCAGTGTGCGAAAGCCCATGTGCAGGCTGTTGAGCATGGCGAGCAAGGTGGTCGGGCCGGCCAGCGTCACGCGGTGCTGACGTTGAATGGCGTCCATCAGGCCGGGGCGGCGCAGCACCTCGGCGTAAAGGCTTTCGACCGGCAGGAAGAGGATGGCGAAGTCGGTGGTGTGCGGCGCCGCGAGGTAGTTCTCGGCGATCGATTTGGCCTCGGTGCGAATGCGCGCTTCGAGCGCCTTGGCCGCGGCCTCGGCGCCGGCGGCATCGGCGCGCTCGTGGGCGTCGATGAGGCGTTCGTAGTCGTCGCGCGGAAACTTGGCATCGATCGGCAGCCACACCGGCGCGCCGTCGTCGCCGCGCCCCGGAAAGCGGATCGCGAAGTCGACACGCTGGCCGCTGCGCGGCTTGGTCTCGATCTGGCGCGCGTACTGCTCGGGCGTGAGCACCTGCTCGAGCAGCGCCTCGAGCTGCACCTCGCCGAATACGCCGCGCGTCTTCACGTTGGTCAGCACGCGCTGCAGGCTGCCGACGCCGACGGCCAGCGTCTGCATCTCGCCCAGGCCCTTGTGCACCTGCTCGAGCCGGTCGGCCACCTGCTTGAAGCTCTCGCCCAGTCGCGCTTCGAGCGTGCTCTGCAGCTTCTCGTCGACGGTCTTGCGCATCTCGTCGAGCTTGGCGGCATTGCTCTGCTGCAGCTGCGCGAGCTGGGTTTCCATGGTCGTACGCACTTCGGCGAGGCGGCGTGCGTTCGATTCGCTCAGGCCCTGCAGTTGGGTGTTCAGCGTGTCGGCCAGGGTTTTCTGCAGCGAGGCGAGCTGCAGCGAAAAGGCGTCGAGCTGCGCGTTCTGCGTGCGCGTGGCCTCGGCGCCCTGTTGCGTCAATGACTGCTGGAAGGTGGCGAACGCCTGCGCGGTTTCCTGGCGTGCACCGCGCGAGTTCTCTCCGATCTCGCGGCGCAGTTCGCGTTCGGTGCGCTCGTTGGCGTTGCCCATCGCGGCAAGCACGCCCAGCATCTCGCTGTGATCAGGTGCGGGTTGCCGGCGGGCCAGCAGCCAGATGACCAGCACCAGCTGCACCACGGCGAGTGCGGCCAGTACAAGAAGAATCAATTCCGTCAGTTCCAAGGTGGGGGCGTGTCGCTCTCGCGGTCAGATGTCAGGTTACTTCGCGGCCGATGGCACCGGCGTGACCGGCGTCAGCGCGCCCTTGCCGCTGCCCCAGGCGATGAGGTTGTCGGCCGCCAGGTCGGCCATCGCACGGCGCGTGGGCACGGTGGCGCTGGCGATGTGCGGCGTGAGCACCACGTTGGGCACGGTCAGCAGGTCGGGGTGGACCTTGGGCTCGCCCTCGAACACGTCGAGGCCGGCGGCGGCGATGCGCTTTTCGCGCAGCGCCACGGCCAGCGCGGCGTCGTCGACGATGCCGCCGCGCGCGATGTTGATCAGCGTGGCGGTCGGCTTCATGAGCGCGATCTCGGCCGCGCCGATGGTGTGGTGCGACGCCGGCGAGTACGGCACGACCAGCACGACGTGGTCGGCGGTCTTGAGCAGCTCTTCCTTGCCGACGTAGCGGGCCTTGCATTCGGCTTCGAGCGCGGCGTCGAGGCGCGAACGGTTGTGATAGATCACGTTCATGCCGAAGCCGTGTGCGCCACGCTTGGCAATGCCCTGCCCGATGCGGCCCATGCCGATGATGCCGAGCGTGGACCCGTGGATGTCGGAGCCGGCGAACATGTCGTAGCTCCACTTTTCCCACTTGCCGGCGCGCAGGAAGTGTTCGCTCTCGGTGATGCGGCGCGCGGTGGCCATGAGCAGCGCAAAGCCGAAGTCGGCCGTGGTCTCGGTCAGCACGTCGGGCGCGTTGGTGCCCAGCACGCCGCGCGCGGCCATGGCATCGACGTCGAAGTTGTTGTAGCCCACGGCCATGTTGGCGCAGATCTTCAGCTCGGGGCAGGCGTCGAGCACGGCGGCATCGATGCGCTCGCTGCCGGTAGTGAAGGCGCCCTGCTTGCCTTGCAGCTTCGCGATCAGTTGGTCCTTGCTCCAAGTTTCATCGGCCTGGTTCGACTCGACCTCGAAATGCTGCGCGAGGCGCGCGAGGGTCTCGGGGAACACCGCGCGCGCGACCAGGATCTTGGGCTTGCTGCTGCTCATGGAACGTGTCTCTTTCTTGAACGTGTGGGAAGGATCAGACGAAGAAGATGAAGGTGGTCAGCACGAACAGCGGAATCAGGATCGCGCCCGACCACAGCATGTAGCCGAAGAAGCTGGGCATGCGCACGCCGCGGCTTTCGGCGATGGCCTTGACCATCAGGTTCGGCGCGTTGCCGATGTAGGTGTTCGCGCCCATGAACACGGCGCCGGCCGAGATGGCGGCCAGCGTGGTCGCATAGGTGGTCATGAGCGCCACCGGGTCGCCGCCCGCCGTGTTGAAGAACACGAGGTAGGTGGGCGCGTTGTCCAGGAACGAGCTCAGGATGCCGGTGGCCCAGAAGTACATGGCCGGGTCGGGCTGGCCGTCGGCGCGCGTCACGGCAGCGACGATGGCGCCGAACGGGCCCTGCGTGCCGGCCTTGAGCATGGCGATCACCGGGATGATGGTCAGGAAAATGCCGGCGAAGAGCTTGGCCACCTCGGCCATCGGGCCCCACTCGAACTGGTTGTCGGCGTGCACCTTGGGCGCGGTGATCTTCAGCGACAGCAGCGTGAGGGCAATGAGGCCCACGTCGCGCACCAGCCCCGGCAGGCCCATCTTGGAGCCGTAGATGTCGAAGGTGACCGGCGACTTCCAGAAGCCGCTGATCAGCACCAGGGCGACCACGCCGCCCAGCAGCACGAAGTTGATGGCGCCGTCGAAGCCGATGCGCTTGGTGTCGGGCGTCGGGTCGACCGGCAGCACGCCTTCCTTGCGGTAGTAATAGCGGTCGATCAGGTAGAACAGCACGAGCAGCACGGCCAGAATGAACAGCGTGTCGGGCAGGATGTGCTTGGCGGTCCAGAAGAAGTCGACGCCCTTCAGGAAGCCCAGGAACAGCGGCGGATCGCCCAGCGGCGTGAGCGAACCGCCCGCGTTCGAGACGATGAAGATGAAAAACACGACCACGTGCGCGCGGTTCGCCCGGTTGTCGTTGGCGCGGATCAGCGGGCGAATCAGCAGCATCGAGGCGCCCGTGGTGCCCATGAAGCTCGCGAGCACCGCGCCGATGGCCAGGATCGCCGTGTTGAGCCCCGGCGCCCCATGCAGGTTGCCCCGGATGTGGATGCCACCGGCCACCGTGAACAGCGCGGTGAGCAGGATGATGAAGGGGATGTATTCCTCGACCAGCGCATGCACCGTCTGCGCCCCGGCCAGCGGCGCGCCGTAGATCGCCGCGAACGGCAGCAGGAAAGCCAGCGACCAGGCCGCCGACACCTTGCCGTAGTGGTGATGCCAGAACGACGGCACCAGCAACGGCATGAGCGCGATCGACAGCAGGATGCCCGCGAAGGGCACGCCCCACAGCGGCGACAGAGTGGCGCCGTTGAATTCGGCGGCCGACGCGAGGGCAGGAAACATCAGCGGCAACAGTGCGGCCGCGGCCAGTCGGAGGGGGTTTTTCATGGGGCTGTACCGTACCAGACGAAGTGCCGTACGGGGGTCGGTACAGGGTTCACGCGGGGGGTTGTTCGATCTCGAACACCTGGCGCAGGTAGGCCAGGTATTTCTCGTCCTCGCACATGTTCTTGGACGGCGTATCCGACAGCTTGGCCACCGGCTGGTCATTGCACTGGATCATCTTGATGACGATCTGCAGCGGCTCGTAGCCGAGGTCGTTCGTGAGGTTGGTGCCGATGCCGAAGGCCAGCAGGCAGCGGCCGCGGAACTGCTGGTACAGCTCGATGGTTCGCGGCACCGTGAGGCCGTCGCTGAAGATCAGCGTCTTGGTGAGCGGATCGACCCGGTTCGCGTGGTAGTGCGCCAGCATGCGCTCGCCCCACTGGAACGGGTCGCCGCTGTCGTGGCGCGCGCCGTCGAAGAGCTTGCAGAAGTACAGGTCGAAGTCGCGCAGGAAGGCGCTCATGCCGTACACGTCGGACAGCGCAATGCCCAGGTCGCCGCGGTATTCACGCGCCCAGCTCTCGAAGCCGAAGATCTGGCTGTCACGCAGCCGCGGGCCCAGGGCCTGGCAGGCCTGCAGGTACTCGTGCGCCATGGTGCCCAGCGGAATGAGGCCGAGCTTCATGGCGTACAGCACGTTGCTGGTGCCCGCCAGCTGCGGCAGGTGTTCGCCGGCGGGCGACTTGGCCGGCGGCGAGACCACGGCGCCGAGCCGTTGCGTCAGCGTGCGCAACACTTCTTCGTGCCAGTCTTTGGAGAAGCGGCGGCGCGTGCCGTAGTCGGCAATCTTGAGGTCGCCCAGGCCGGCCTCTTGCAGCTGGCTGATCTTGAGATCGAGGCGGCGGCGGCCTTCTTCGAAGTCGGGGTTCTTCTGCGTGTTGCGAAAGTAGACCTCGTTCACGATGGCCAGCACCGGGATCTCGAACAGGATGGTGTGCAGCCACGGCCCCTTGATGCGGATCTCGAGCTCGCCCGAGGGCTGGGGGATGACGTTGATGTACTTCTCGTTGAGCCTGAACAGGCCCAGGAAGTCGACGAAGTCGCTCTTGATGAAGCGCATCGAGCGCAGGTAGGCCAGTTCGGCGTCGCGGAACTGCAGCGAGCACAGGCTGCGGATCTCGTCGCGGATCTGGCCCGCGAACTGCGCGAGGTTGACGCCGGGGTTGCGGCACTTGAAGCGGTACTCGACCCGCGCCCCCGGAAAGTGGTGCAGGACCACCTGCATCATCGTGAACTTGTAGAGGTCGGTGTCGAGCAGGCTGTGAATGATCATGGTGCGCGGTGTCTCGGGTCTCTGGCTGCGGGGTCCGTTCCATTATCACGGCCCGAGTCGGCCTCTGCCTACGATGGCCGCTCTGCACGTCCTACCGGCAGGGGGAATCACTCACGCGACATTGATTTCACGGCGGCGGCAAGTTCCGCCGGGTCATCACTCTTACGCAAGGAGATTCGCATGAACAAGGACACCATCGAAGGCAACTGGAAGCAGCTCAAGGGCAAGGTCAAGGAGCAGTGGGGCAAGCTGACCGACGACGACTTCGACGTCATCGCAGGCAAGCGCGACCAGCTGCTGGGCCGCATCCAGGAACGCCACGGCATCAGCCGCGACGAGGCCGAGAAGCAGGTGAAGGATTGGGAATCTCGCGACGGCCGCTCGCCCGACGCGCTCTGGTACGAGAAGTACTGAGAACCCACGAACGCGCCCTGCGCTCTTGCCTCATTCACCGCAAAGGACACACACCATGAAAAAACAGCACCTCGCCATCCTCGCCCTTGCTTCCACCTGCTTCGTCGCCGGCCAGGCCGGCGCGATGACCAAGGACGAGTACAAGGTCGCCAAGGAAAAGGTCGAAGCCGACTACAAGCTCGCCAAGACCCAGTGCGACACGATGAAGGACAACGCCAAGGACGTCTGCCAGAAGGAAGCCAAGGGCAAGGAAGAAGTGGCCAAGGCCGAACTGGAGCAGCAGTACCAGCCGAGCGACAGCCATGCCCGCAAGGTGGCCGAAGAGAAAGTGAAGGCCGCCTATGAAGTCGCGAAGGAAAAGTGCGACGACCAGCAGGGCGAAGCCAAGGCTGCGTGCGTGAAGCAGGCCAAGGCCGACGAGGCCCAGGGCAAGGCCGATATCAAGGCCATGAAGAAGACGATGTAAGCGGGGCCTGCCCCACCCACGACGGCGCCCGCGGGCGCCGTTTTTCTTGGGCGCTCAGGCGCGCAGCGAATCGACCACCTGCTGCAGCGCCTCGGGCAACGGCACCGGCCGCTGCGTCGCGCGGTCGACGTACACGTGCACGAAGTGCCCCTGCGCGGCGGCGGTGTCGGCGCCCTCGGCGAACAGCGCGATCTCGTAGCGCACACTCGAACGGCCCGCCTGCGCGACGCGGATGCCGGCCTCCACCGTCTGAGGGAACGCCACCGGCGCGAAGTAGTTGCACTGCGTCTCGACCACGAAGCCGATGGTCTGGCCGCCGTGGATGTCGAGCGCGCCGCGCTCGATGAGCAGCGCGTTCACCGCGGTGTCGAACCAGCTGTAGTAGACGACGTTGTTGACGTGGCCGTACATGTCGTTGTCGGCCCAGCGCGTCGGGATGCTGCGAAACGCCCGGTAGGCGCTGCGGGTGTGGGGCGTGGGCTTGGGCTTGGGGTGGGTGTCGGATTCGGGGCGCTCATCGCGCGGCATTTTGCCAGCGGCGCCAGTAGTCCAGCGCCACACGGAAGGTGCCCAACTGCACCTGCACGGTCTCGGCGATGTCGCTGGCGTAGCCGCCGGCCATCGCGAAGGCGGTCGGGATGCGGCGCTGCCAGGTCCAGTCGAACACGCGGCGATCGCGCGCCTCCAGGCCGTCGAAGCTCAACTTAAGCCGGCCGAGCCGATCGCGCTCGAAGGGGTCGGCGCCAGCCAGGTAGATCACGAGGCCGGGCGAAAAACGGCGGTCGAGTTCGTCGAGCGCGTTCTCCAGCGCCGCGAGGTAGTCGGTGTCGCCGCAGCCGTCGGGCAGTTCCACGTCGAGGTCGCTCGCCTCCTTGCGGAACGGGAAATTCTTCTGGCCGTGCACCGACAGCGTGAACACGCTCGGGTCGCCCTGGAAGATGCAGGCCGTGCCGTTGCCCTGGTGCACGTCGAGATCGATCATCGCCACCCTGAGCAGCCGGCCGGTGCGGGCCTGCTCGGCCTGCATGAGCCGCGCCGCCACCGCCGCGTCGTTGAAGACGCAGAAGCCGCTGCCCTTGTCGGCGTAGGCGTGGTGCGTGCCGCCCGCCATGTTGGCCGACACGCCGCCCGCGAAGGCCGCGCGGCAGGCGGCGATGGTGGCGCCGGTGGAACGGCGCGAGCGCTCGACCATCGCCTCGCTCCAGGGAAAGCCGATCTCGCGCATGGCCTGCGGGCTCACGCGGCCTTCGCTGACGGCGGCGATCCATTCGGGCGTGTGGGCCAGCGCCAGCTCGTCGTCGGTGGCGCGCGGGGCCGGGTCCATCTCGACAGCCGGCAGCTGCTCCTGCAGGCGGTCGCGCAGCATCGCGTAGCGCGACATGGGAAAGCGGTGGCCCGGCGGCAAAGGCAGCACGAACTGCCCGGAATAGAAAGCACGCATGACCGCATTCTGGCCGTGCAGGCCGGATTTAGAAGGCCGCTTCTAAATTGCTGCACAGCAGCAAAAAGCACTTGATCGCTGCGTTCAGCTGCCTATACTTCAGGTCATGCTGCACCGCAACATGAACGACGAGGCGCAGCGCAACGTGAATCGACCACCCCATCATCCTTTCTGGAGATCTCAAATGGCCCTGACCGCTGACCAAATCCTCGCCGCTCAAAAAGCAAACCTCGAAACCCTGTTCGGCCTGACCACCAAGGCTTTCGAAGGCGTTGAAAAGCTGGTCGAACTGAACGTGACCGCCTCCAAGGCCGCCCTGACCGAAGCCCAGAGCACCGCTCAAGCTGCCCTGAACGTCAAGGACGCCCAAGAGCTGCTGACGCTGCAAGCCAGCCTGTTCCAGCCCCTGGCCGAAAAGACCGCTGCCTACAGCCGTCACCTGTACGACATCGCCCAAGGCACCAGCACCGAATTCTCGAAGGCTTTCGAAGCCAAGGCCGCTGAAGCCCAGCAAGCCTTCGTCGGCCTCGTCGACAGCGCTTCCAAGAACGCCCCCGCCGGTTCGGAAACCGCCGTCGCCGTGCTGAAGAGCGCCGTGGCTGCCGCCAACAACGCTTTCGAATCGGTCCAGAAGGCCGTCAAGCAAGCGTCGGACGTCGCCGAAGCCAACTTCAACGCCGTGTCGACCCAAGCCGTCGCCGCTGCCAAGACGGCCACCGCTTCGCGCAAGCGCTAAGCACCGACCACCACCAGTTGTCTCCTTGGGT
This sequence comes from Variovorax paradoxus, assembly GCF_009498455.1. Taxonomy (NCBI): domain Bacteria; kingdom Pseudomonadati; phylum Pseudomonadota; class Betaproteobacteria; order Burkholderiales; family Comamonadaceae; genus Variovorax; species Variovorax paradoxus. The sequence goes on from NZ_CP045644.1 coordinate 6,405,049, forward strand.
CCTCACGGATCCAATTCAGGGCCTCGTCTCACGACGAGGCCTTTTTTTTCGTCCGGCGGCGTCTTCGATAATGCAGGTCTCATTTCTGGAGACTCTCAATGCAAATCGACGGCAAGGTTTTTATCGTGACCGGTGGCGCTTCGGGCCTCGGCGAAGGCACGGCGCGCATGCTGGCCGCCAACGGCGCCAAGGTGGTCATCGCCGACATGCAGGCTGACAAGGGCGAAGCCGTTGCGAAGGAAATCGGCGGCGTGTTCGTCAAGTGCGACGTGAGCCAGGAAGCCGACGGCCAGGCCGTGGTGGCTGCTGCCGTCAAGCTCGGCAAGCTGATGGGCCTCGTCAACTGCGCCGGCATCGCACCGGCCGAAAAGACCGTGGGCAAGAACGGCCCGCACGCGCTGGCCGTGTTCAGCAAGACCGTCACGGTCAACCTGATCGGCAGCTTCAACATGATCCGCCTGGCGGCCGACGCCATGGGCAAGAACGAGCCCGAGGCCACCGGCGAACGCGGCGTGCTGATTTCGACCGCCTCGGTCGCGGCCTACGACGGCCAGATCGGCCAGGCCGCCTACAGCGCCTCGAAGGGCGGCGTGGTCGGCATGACCCTGCCCATCGCCCGCGACCTCGCGCGCAGCGGCATCCGCAACATGACCATCGCCCCCGGCATCTTCGGCACGCCCATGCTGTTCGGCATGCCGCAAGAGGTGCAGGACGCGCTGGCCGCCAGCGTGCCCTTCCCGTCGCGCCTGGGCACGCCCGACGATTACGCCAAGCTGGCCAAGCACATCATCGAGAACGACATGCTCAACGGCGAGGTGATTCGTCTGGACGGAGCGATTCGATTGGCCCCTCGCTGACCTCGGACGCCGGCAGCTTCGTGCTGCCGGTGCGGTCCAGGCGCTCGTAGTTCGCGATCACCTGGGCCCCGAGCAGCACCAGCATGGCGGCGATTTCCAGGCTCAGCAGCACCACGATCGCCGTGGTGAGCGAGCCGTAAACGATGTTCACCTGCGACAGCGTCGAGAAATACCAGATCAGCACGCGCCGCGTGGCCTCCCACAAGAGCGCAGCGGTCACGCCGCCCAGCAGCGCATGCCGCAACGACATGCGCCCGGCCGGCATCACGAGGTACAGCGAGGTCAGCATGAAGATCTCGCCGCCCAGCCCCAGCAGGTACAGCAACACCCCCGAAATGCCCGACAGCGACCAGCTGCGCCCCAGCAGGTCGACGCTTTCCTGCCCCACGAGTTGCAGCGCGCCCGACACCAGCGTGACCAGCAACAGCCCCGCGCACAGGCTCAGGATGTAGAGGTACGGCATCGCCACCGACACGAGAAAGTGGCGCTTGTGATCGTCCTTGCGGTGATGAAAGATCACCGCCATCGCGCTTTCGAGCACGCTGAATGCCAGTGAGCTGAAGAAAATCATCGTCACCAGCAGCACGGGCCCAAGCACCGAGCGGTGGTCCAGGAAGCTCGACAGCTCGGCCACGATGGCTTTCGACTGGCCCGGCAGCAGCCATTCGAGGTAGCGCCCGATGGTGCGCAGCAGCTCGGCCTGGTCGATCACGTGCGACAGCGCCATCACGCTCACGATCAGCAGCGGCACGATGGACAGCAGCGCGTAGTAGGCGACCGCTCCCGCCAGCAGCAACCCCTGGTTGGCACGGAAGTCCTTGAGCGCGCCCCAGACGAAGCGCAGCGGATGGCGCAGCAGCGGCGCGGCGTGTTGCAAAGGCAGGGGCGTCTTCATGCGTGATGTGGATTTGCGGCGGGGTTCAGTATGCCGCCCGTCGGCTTGCGTATGATTTGCCGCTCCCCGCAGCCATGACCATCCCCGCTTCATTCATCCAGGAACTCATCGCGCGCGCCGATGTGGTCGAAATTGTCGGCCGCTACGTCCAGCTCAAGAAGGCCGGCGCCAATTTCATGGGGCTGTGCCCCTTCCACGGCGAGAAGTCGCCCTCGTTCTCGGTCAGCCCGACCAAGCAGTTCTATCACTGCTTCGGTTGCGGCGTGCACGGCAACGCCATCGGCTTCCTCATGGAACACGCGGGCATGGGCTTCGTCGAAGCCGTGCACGACCTGGCCGGCCAGTACGGCCTGGTCGTGCCCGAGGACGACGTCTCGCCCGCCGAGCGCGCCCGCGCCGCCACCCAGCGCCAGAAACAGGCCACGCTGACCGACGTGCTCGAAAAAGCCGGTGACGCCTATCGCAAGGCGTTGCGCCAGGCGCCCGGCGCCATCGACTACCTCAAGGGCCGCGGCGTCTCGGGCGAGGTCGCCAAGCAGTTCGGCATCGGCTATGCGCCGGCCGGCTGGCGCGCGCTGGCCAGCGTGTTCCCCGATTACGACGACCCGCTGCTCGCCGAGAGCGGGCTGGTGATCGTGAACAACGAGGAAGGCAAGCTCAGCGACGAGGAAGCCAAGCGCTACGACCGCTTCCGTGACCGCGTGATGTTCCCGATCCGCAACGTCAAGGGCGAGTGCATCGGCTTCGGCGGGCGCGTGCTCGGCGACGAAAAGCCCAAGTACCTGAACTCGCCCGAGACGCCCGTCTTCAGCAAGGGCCGCGAACTCTACGGCCTGTACGAGGCGCGCGCCGCCTTCCGCGACCGCGGCTACGCGCTCGTCACCGAGGGCTACATGGACGTGGTCGCGCTGGCCCAGCTCGGTTTTCCGAACGCGGTGGCCACGCTCGGCACGGCCTGCACCACCGAGCATGTGCAGAAGCTCTTCCGCTTCACCGAGTCGGTGGTGTTCAGCTTCGACGGCGACGCCGCTGGACGCCGCGCCGCACGCAAGGCGCTCGACGGCGCCCTGCCCTACGCGACCGACACGCGCAGCATCAAGTTCCTGTTCCTGCCGGCCGAGCACGACCCCGACAGCTACATCCGCGCCCATGGCGCCGAGGCCTTCGCCGGCTTCGTGGCCGAGGCCACGCCGCTGTCGCGCTTCATGCTCGAGGCCGCCCGCGAAGGCTGCGACCTGAGCTCCGCCGAAGGCCGCGCCCACATGACGAGCAACGTGCGCCCGCTTTGGAGCGCCATGCCCGACGGCGCGCTCAAGCGGCAGTTGCTCAGCGAGATCGCCACGCTGGTGCAACTCGACGCCGCGGCGCTGTCCGACCTGTGGGCCACCGCCGCGCCCGGCCCCCGCAAGGGTGCCGGTGCGCCGTCGCAGGCCCCGCAGCGCCACAGCGAACCCGACAGCTACGGAAACGACCCCGGCGACTACTACCCGGACATGCCGCCGACGCAGGACTACGAGCCGCCGCGCTACCAAAACGAGAGCAAGCCCAAGTTCCAGCCGCGCAAGTTCACCAAGGGCAAGCGCTGGGGCGGCAAGTTCGAGGAACCCATCGAGCCGCTGCGCGGACGCGGCAAGCCGCCGAGCCGGCCGGACGTGGCCGTGCGGCTGGTGCTGTCGAACATGGCGCAATGGGAGGCGCTGTCGCACGAGCTGCACGTGATGCTGTGCGACCTGCCCGGCGAGCACGGCGCCCTCTTCACCTGGCTGGACAGCCAGCTGCACGAGCACGGCGTGCAGCCCTGGGCGGCGTTGCGCGAAGGCCTGCGCGGGCTCGATTTCGCACCGCTGGCCGAACGCCTCATGAGCGTGTCGGAGGCCGGGCCGGTGCCCGAGGGCGAGGAAGAACAGCACTTGGCCGACGCCGCCAAGGAGCTGGCGAGCGTGCTCGACTTCATGCTCGACGACCGCCTGAAGGCCCAGCAGAGCGAGGCCATCGCTTCGGTCGGGAAAGACCCGAAAGCCCTGGAACGCTACAAGGCGCTGGAAGCCCGCCGGCTCGAATTGCGAGACCGCATTCGCGCGTCGGGGACAGATACTGCTTGAAATTTGCGCAACAGGCTATAATGTAGGGCTTCGCAACTGGCGAAATTAGGCAAGAGCGACAGCAGCACCTCCGGGCCGACCCCTAGCGCAACGCACTCCAACGGTAAATTCCGGCGGAAAGGGTCAATAACCGCAAGGACTGCATACCAAATGTTCGCCCGACATCTTGCCTGATGAGGACTTAGTCCTCATTTCCCAATTGTTCTGTCCGTGCCTGTGCACGGGCCTGGTGGTGCTGTCCGCGTGATGGCGCGCCTGTGATCCCGCTTGTCTTTTCTTGTCGTAACGAGGTCGTATGCCCAGTTCAAAGAAGCCTGCTCCTTCACTTGCAAAAAGCGTCAAAAGCGTCGCCACCAAGCCCGCAGCAGAGAAACCGTTGAAAGCCGGTGCCAAACCGGCAACCAAGACGGCTGCCGCCGCGTCCAAAACGGCAGCCGCAACGAAAGTGAAACCCGTGCCCACGAAATCGACCTCTCTCGACGATCCCAAGAAAGCCGCAGCCACTGCCACGGCTGCCCCCGCTGCCAAGAAAGTTGGCCGTCCGCCCAAGGCCGCCGGCGCTGCAGCTGCGCCCGCCACCGGCGCCAAGCGCGGGCGCAAGCCCAAGGCCGCCAAGGAAGCCGGCGAGAGCGACATCGACCTGTCGGACATCGAGGAAGACCTGGCCGGTGACGAGCCCGTGGCCGTCGCGACCACCGAAGAGAAGGTCAAGCCGCTGCGCATGAAGATCAGCAAGGCGAAGGAACGCGCCTTGATGAAGGAGTTCGGCCTCGACGAGACCGTGCTCTCCGAAGAAGACCTGGCCAAGCGCCGCTCGCGCCTGAAGACCCTGATCACGCTGGGCAAGACCCGCGGCTACCTCACGCACGGCGAAATCTCCGACCACCTGCCCGACAAGCTGGTCGACGCCGAGACCATGGAAGTCGTGGTCACCATGCTCAACGACATGGGCGTGGCGGTGTACGAGCAGACGCCCGACGCCGAAACCCTGCTGCTGAACAACACCGCGCCCACCGCCACCACGGTGGAAGAAGCCGAGGAAGAAGCCGAAGCGGCTCTGTCCACGGTGGACAGCGAATTCGGCCGCACGACCGACCCGGTTCGCATGTACATGCGCGAAATGGGCACGGTCGAGCTGCTGACGCGCGAAGGCGAAATCGAAATCGCCAAGCGCATCGAAGGCGGCCTGATGGCCATGATGGAAGCCATTTCGGCCTCCCCCGCCACCATCGCCGCGATCCTCGAGATGGCCGCGACCATCCGCGAAGGCAAGGTCGTCATCTCGACCATCGTCGACGGCTTCTCGAACCCGAACGAGGCCGACGACTACGTGGCCGAAGAAGACTTCGACGAATTCGACGAAGAAGACGACGACGACGGCAAGGGCGGCTCCAAGGCCCTGACCAAGAAGCTCGAAGAGCTCAAGAACGAAGCCCTCGCGCGCTTCGACCGCATTGCCGAGATGTTCGAGAAGATCCACAAGATCTACGAGAAGGAAGGCTACGGCACGCCGGCGTACACCAAGGCCCAGCAGGCCGTGTCCGACGAGCTCATGACCATCCGCTTCACGGCCAAGACCATCGAGAAGCTGTGCGACCTGGTGCGCACCCAGGTGGACGACGTGCGCAAGAAGGAACGCGAACTGCGCCGCATCATCGTGGACAAGTGCGGCTTCCCGCAGGACGAGTTCATCCGCGACTTCAGCGGCTTCGACAAGAACGGCAACCGCATCGCCTCGAACCTGCTCAACCTCAAGTGGGTCGAGAAGCAGGCCGCGGCCGGCAAGCCCTGGAGCGCCGTGCTCGCGCGCAACATCCCGCCGGTGCAGGAACTGCAGCAGAAACTCACCGACATCCAGTCGCGTGTGGTGGTGCCGCTGACCGAGCTCAAGGACATCAACAAGCGCATGAACGAGGGCGAATCGTCCTCGCGCGATGCCAAGAAGGAAATGATCGAGGCCAACCTGCGCCTTGTGATCTCCATCGCCAAGAAGTACACCAACCGCGGCCTGCAGTTCCTCGACCTGATCCAGGAAGGCAACATCGGCCTCATGAAGGCGGTCGACAAGTTCGAATACCGTCGCGGCTACAAGTTCTCGACGTACGCGACGTGGTGGATCCGCCAGGCCATCACCCGCTCGATCGCCGACCAGGCGCGCACCATCCGCATCCCGGTGCACATGATCGAGACGATCAACAAGATGAACCGCATCTCGCGCCAGCATTTGCAGGAGTTCGGCTTCGAGCCCGACGCCGGCATCCTGGCCGCCAAGATGGAGATCCCGGAAGACAAGATCCGCAAGATCATGAAGATCGCGAAAGAGCCGATCTCGATGGAAACCCCCATCGGCGACGACGACGATTCGCACCTGGGCGACTTCATCGAGGACAGCAGCAACACGGCCCCCATCGAGGCCGCGATGCAAGCCGGCCTGCGCGACGTGGTCAAGGACATCCTCGACTCGCTCACGCCGCGCGAAGCCAAGGTGCTGCGCATGCGTTTCGGCATCGAAATGTCCACCGACCACACGCTGGAAGAAGTCGGCAAGCAGTTCGACGTGACCCGCGAGCGCATCCGCCAGATCGAAGCCAAGGCGCTGCGCAAGCTGAAGCACCCGTCGCGCTCCGACAAGCTGCGCAGCTTCATCGACACCCTGTAATCCAGGTTCGCTGAAGCCCAAGCGCCCGCCTTGCCCCTCACCCGGGCGGCGGGCGTTCTCGTTTTTTCCACCGCCATACACAACAAGTACAACGGAGCCGTCTTTCCATGAATCCCGACGCAGACAAACTCTGGCAGGCCCCGCGCTGGGCGCTTGCCGTGCTGCTCGCCGTGCTGGGCATGCTCGGGCCCTTCTCCATCGACACCTACATCCCGGCGTTCTCGGGCATTGCGAAATCGATCGGCGCGACGCCGGCCGAGATGCAGCAGACGCTGTCGGCCTACCTGTTCGGCTTCGCGTTCATGAACCTGTTCCACGGTGCGCTGTCGGACAGCTTCGGGCGCCGGCCCGTGGTGCTGTGGGGGCTGGCGGTGTTCACGCTCGCCTCGCTGGGCTGCGCGCTGTCGCAGAACATCACGCAGCTCGTGTTGTTCCGCGGGCTGCAGGGCCTGTCGACCGGCGCCGGCATCGTGGTGTCCCGCGCCGTCATCCGCGACATGTTCCCGCCGGCCGAGGCGCAGCGCGTGATGAGCCAGGTGACGATCTACTTCGGCGTGGCGCCGGCCATTGCGCCCATCGTGGGCGGCTTCCTGTTCGTGCATGCGGGCTGGCACTCGATCTTCTGGTTCCTCGTGGCCGTGGGCGTCGTACTGTTCGTCGCCAACTACAAGTTGCTGCCCGAGACGCTGCACAAGAACCACCGCCAGCCGTTCCAGGTGCGCCACCTGATGCGCGGCTACCGCGACCTGTGCTCCGACCCGCGCTTTCTGCTGCTGGCCTTTGCGAGCGGCGTTCCCTTCAACGGCATGTTCCTCTACGTGCTGGCCGCGCCCGCGTTCCTGGGTGACCATCTGGCGCTGCAGCCGCAGCAGTTCTTCTGGTTCTTCCTGCTGACCATCGGCGGCATCATGCTCGGCGCGCGCGCCAGCGGCCGCATGGCGGGCAAGGTCGCGCCCAAGCGGCAGATCCGCGACGGCTTCCTGATCATGATGGTCACCTCGGTGGTCAACGTGGTGGCCAACATCTTCTTTGTGCCGCACGTGGCGTGGGCCGTGTGGCCGCTCGCGGTGTTCGCCTTCGGCTGGGCGCTGATGGTGCCGGTGGTCACGCTGCTGGTGCTCGACCTGCACCCCGAGCGCCGCGGCATGGCCTCGTCATTGCAGGCCGTGATCGGCTCCACCGCCAACGGCGTCGTGGCCGGTGCCATCGCGCCGCTGGTGATGCACTCCACGCTCGCGCTGGCGCTGACCTCGGCGCTGATGCTCGTCATCGGACTGGTCGCCTGGGTCTGGCTGCACGACCGCTGGCCCGAGATCGGGCGCCGGGTGGCGCACGAAGAAGCTTGAGGGGAGCGTGGGGATGCGATTCGCCGCACTGTGGACCTATCTTCGCGCCTGGCTCCCGGGCCCTTCCAACGTCAACGCGCGCGAGCGCCTGCGCGCCGTGGGCGGCGCAGGCATCGGGCTGCTGATCACCGGCCTGCTGTGCCGCTGGCTGGCCGTTCCGCTGGAGCACGCCGTGTGGCTGGTCGCGCCGATGGGCGCCACCGCCGTGCTCGTGTTTGCCGTGCCCGCCAGTCCGCTGGCGCAGCCCTGGTCGGTGATCGGCGGCAACACGCTGTCGACGCTGGTGGGGATCGCCTGCGCCAGCTGGATTCCCGACACCGCGGTGGCCGCTGCCGCGGCCGTGGCGCTGGCCATCGGCCTGATGTTCTTCACGCGCTGCCTGCACCCGCCCGGGGGCGCGGCGGCATTGCTGGCGGTGCTCACGCACACCACCGATTTCTCCGCGGCGCTGTTCCCGGTGCTCGTGAACTCGGTGCTGCTGGTGCTGGCCGGCGTGGCCTACAACACGCTCACGGGGCGGCGCTATCCGCATGTGCAGGTGGCACGCCCGCCCTCGCCCGATGCGCGCTTCAGCCAGAGCGACATCGACGCCGTGCTGGCGCGCTACAACCAGGTGCTCGACATCAGCCGCGACGACCTCGAGTCGCTCATCCAGCAGACCGAGCTCGAGTCGTACAAGCGCCGCCTGGGCACGCTGCACTGCGCCGACATCATGTCGGGCACGCCGATCTCGGTGGAGTTCGGCACGCCGCTGCAAGAGGCCTGGACGCTCATGCACCAGCACCGCATCAAGGCGCTGCCCGTCACCGACCGCACGCGCCGCGTGGTCGGCATCGTCACGCAGGCCGACTTCTTTCGCCAGCTCGACCTGCAGCACCACGACGGCATTGCCGGCCGGCTGCGCGATCTGATTCGTGCCACGCGCACGGTGATCTCGAACAAGCCTGAAGTGGTCGGCCAGATCATGACGCGCCAGGTGCGCGTGGCCAGCGCCGACCGGCCGGTGGTCGAGCTGGTGCCGCTGTTCTCCGAAGGCGGGCACCACCACATTCCGATCATCGATGCAGAGAAGCGGCTGACGGGGATGATCACGCAGTCGGATTTCGTGCGGGCGCTGTACCGCGCGGTGAGCCCGGCCTGATAGGCCTCGCGGGTGTGTTTCTCCCTTCCGGGGAGGGCCGGGTGGGGCACGACGGCTTCCACAACCACGCGTCGCCTCATCGAAGGCCGCTTGCCCCCATCCCAACCTTCCCCGGGAGGAAGGAGCAAGACCTCCGGACCTTCACTCGCCCGTGTTTCTCCCTCCCACTCTGGGGAGGGGCGGGTGGGGCACGACGGCTTCCACAACCACGCGTCGCCTCATCGAAGGCCGCTTGCCCCCATCCCAACCTTCCCCCGGGAGGGGAAGGAGCAAGACCTCACTCCAACACCACGTTCGCCTTCTTCACCAGCGCCGCGTAGCGCGCAGCCTCGCTGCGGAAGTAGCTCGCGGCCTCTTCGGGCGACGTGGGCTTGATGACGTTGCCCTGCTTGTCCATCGCCTCGCGCACCTCGGCGCTGGTGTAGGCGGCCGCCACCGCATCGTGCGCGCGCTTGATGTCGGCGGCCTGCATCTTCGGCGGACCGATCACCGCGAACCAGCCTTCGACGGCGTAGTTCGGCAGGCCTTGTTCTGCGATCGTGGGGATGTCCGGCGCGGCCGGCGAGCGTGCGGGTCCGCACACGCCGATGGCGCGCAGCGCGCCGCTCCTGATGTGCTGCTGCACGGCCGGCAGCGCGATCACGCCGATCTCGACCTGTCCCGCCATCATGTCGGTCACCATCGGGCCCGTGCCCTTGTACGGAATGTGCCGCGCCTTCACGCCGGCTTCGTCCATGAACATCTCGCCGGCCAGATGGATGATGGTGCCGTTGCCCGACGAGGCGTAGTTGTAGCCGTCGGGCTTCGCGCGCAGCAGCGCCACGAGCTCCTTCACGTTCTTCGCGGGCAGCTTGGGGTTGACCATCAGCACCAGCGGCGTGGCGCCGACCACGCTGATGGGCGTGATGTCGTTGATCGCATCGAACGGCATCTTCTTGAACACGCTCGGGTTGATCACATGGTTGTTCGACACCATGCCCAGCGTGAGCCCGTCGGGCGGCGCCTTCACGATGGCCGACGTGCCGGTGATGCCACCCGCGCCCGGCAGGTTCTCGATCACCACCGGCTGGCCGAAGGCCTTGCCCAACGCCACCGAGGCAGCGCGTGCGATGTTGTCCACACCCGAGCCCGCGCTGATCGGCAGGATGAAGCGGATCGGTTTGTCGGAGCCCTGCGCGAGCGCGGGGCATGCGGCAAGCGCCGCGGCGCTGGCGCCCAGGCCCAGCATCGCGCGGCGGTTCATCGGAAAAAAGTTCGGGGTCATGGTCTTGTCTCTCGTCTTGTTGTGATGAAGCAATCAGGCGATGGCCGCGTCGGCCTGCATCGCCGCGATCTGCGCGCCTTCGTAGCCCAGTTCGGCCAGCAGCTCGCGCGTGTGTTCGCCCAGCGTCGGCGGATGCAGCCGCACGCCCAGCCGCTCGCCGCCGAGCGTGATCGGGAACAGCGTGGTCTGCGCCATTTCGCCGGCGCGCTCGCCGTCGGGCAAGCGGATGTCCGCCAGGCCGCCGGTGGCGTTCAGGTGCGGATCGGCATACAGGTCTTCGGGCCGCGTGATCGGCGCGAACGGCAGGCCACGCGCCTCGAAGATCGCCGACAGCTCGGCGGCCGAACGGTCCACGAGCCGGGCGCGCAGGTCAGCCAGCAGCGTCGGACGCAGGCGCACGCGATCGTTGTTGGTCTGCAAGGTGGCGTCGGCCTTCAGGTCATCGAAGCCCAGCGCATCGCAGAAGGTCTTCCATTGCGCATCGCTCACAGCCGCCAGGAAGATCTGCTCGCCGTCCTTCACGGTGAACACGTCGTACAGCGCCCAGGCCGAGATGCGCTCGGGCATCGGCGCGGCCGCCTGCCCCGTGATCGCGTACTGCAGCATGTGCTGGCCGACGAGGAACACGTTGTTCTCGAACAGCGCCGACTGCACCTCCTGGCCCTGGCCGGTTTCGGCGCGCTGCATCAGCGCAGCGATGGCGCCGATGGCGCCGAACATGCCGCCCATGATGTCGTTCACGCTCGTGCCCGCACGCAGCGGATCGCCGGGGCGCCCTGTCATGTAGGCGAGCCCGCCCATCATCTGCACCACCTCGTCGAGCGCGGTGCGGTGCTCATACGGGCCGGGCAGAAAGCCCGTGTGGTTCACGTACACGAGTCGCGGATTGAGCTTGCCGAGCGCGGCGTAACCCAGGCCGTACTTGTCCATCGTGCCGGGCCGGAAGTTCTGCGCCACCACATCGGCCGTGGCGCACAGCCGCAGCGCGGCTTCGAGCCCCTGCGGATTTCGCAGGTCGAGCGCGATGCTCTTCTTGTTGCGGTTGAACATCGGGAAAAAGCCCGCGCCCGCGCCCAGCAGGTGGCGCGTGCGGTCGCCCTCGATCGGCTCGACCTTGATGACTTCCGCGCCCAGGTCCGCGAGCACCATGCCGCAGGTCGGCCCCATGACCATGTGCGTGAACTCGACCACGCGGATGCCCGCGAGCGGCAGGCGCTTTGCTTCGGTGCTCATGCCGCGACGCCTTCCGCCAGCGCGAAGGTCTTCGGAAAGCCCGCGCGCCAGACCGTGCCCTGCAGCGTCTCGCCATCGAGCCAACCGGCCACACGCTTCCTCAGATCGAGCAACTTCGGCAGATCGACACCCGTCTGTACGCCCATGCTCTCGAGCATGAAGACGAGGTCTTCGGTGTCGACATTGCCGCTCGCGCCGGGCGCATGCGGACAGCCGCCGATGCCGGCCAGGCACGCATCGAAGCGCGTGATGCCGACCTCCAATGCCGCATACGCATTCGCGAGCCCCAGCCCGCGCGTGTCGTGGAAATGGCCGCACCACAGGCGGTCGCCCGCGATGCGCAACGCGCGCTCGAACAGGCTGCGCACCATGGCCGGATCGGCGTAGCCCACCGTGTCGGCGAGGCTCACGCGGTCGGCGCCGGCATCGAGCAGCGCCTGCATCAATCGCAGCACTTCGTCGGGGTCGACATGGCCCTGGATCGTGCAACCGAACGCCGTGCCCACGCCGCCGTCGATCAGCGTCTTCGAACCCGCCGCATCGCGCGCCGCGCGCATGCGCCCGACCTCGGCCACCACTTCGTCGGGCGTCTTGCGCAGGTTGGCCAGGCTGTGCGCGTGGCTGGCCGACAGCGGCACCACCATCAGGTCGGCCTCGCCGGCGATGGCGCGTTCGGCGCCCTTGAGGTTGGGCACGAGCACCGAGGCGAACAGGCCCGGCAGCGTCTTCGCATACGCCAGCAACTCGGCCGTGTCGGCCAGCTGCGGCAGCAGGTGCGCCGGCACGAAGGAGCCGACCTCGATCTCGCGCTGGCCGGCCGCGTGCGCGTCGCGAATCCATTCGAGCTTGTGCGCCGTGGGCAGCACGCGGGCGATGCTTTGCAGCCCGTCGCGCAGGCCCACTTCGCGGACGACCGCGCGCGGCGGCAGGAAGGCGTGAATCAAGTTTTGTCTCCGTCGTGGGGGAATGGCGCCCATCGTAGAAGTTCCGATTCAGTCCTGAAGGTATATTTTGGAAGCCATTCGCTTCCTGATCGGAACTTCATGAGAGACCTCGACCTGACCACCCTGCGCCTGTTCGTCGCCGTCTGCGAAAGCCGCAGCATCGCGCGTGCGGGCGAGCAAGCGAACATCGTCGGCTCGGCGATCAGCAAGCGCCTCGCGCAGCTCGAAGACACGGTCGGCACGCCGCTGCTGCTGCGCAAGCGCCGCGGCGTGGTGCCGACGCCGGCCGGCGAAACGCTGCTCGAACACGCACGCGCCATGCTCGGCAGCGCCACCCGCATCGAGCGCGACATGGCCGCGTATGCGGGCGGCGCGCGCGGGCATGTGCGCATCCTGGCTTCGGCCTCGGTCATGGCCGAGTCGCTGGCCGAGGACGTGGCCGGCTTTCTGCAAGACCCGGCGCACCGCAACATCCGCGTCGACATGGAAGAACGCGTGAGCCCCGAGATCGTGCGCGGCATCCGCGACGGCGTGGCATCCATCGGCCTGTGCTGGGACGCGGCCGACCTCGACGGGCTGGAGCGGCGCGACTACCGCTCGGACCACCTCGCAATCGTCGCGCACCCGTCGCACCCTGTGGCGCGCCACGACGCGGTGCGCTTCGAGCAAGTGCTCGATCACGAATTCGTCGGCATGCCCGCGCTGAGCGCCGTGCAGCTGATGCTCGCGCGCGAAGCGGCCGTGGCCGGCAAGCCGCTCGTGTACCGCGTGCTGGTGTCCAACTTCGACGCGGCGCTGCGCGTGGTACGCGCGGGGTTGGCCATCAGCGTGGTGCCGGCGGAAGTCGCCCGGCCCTTCACCGAGGCCTTCGGGCTGCGGCTGATGCCGCTCACTGACGACTGGGCGCGCCGGCGTTTCGCGATCTGTTTTCGCGGCGAGGCCACGCTGTCGCCCTCGGCGCAGCTGCTGGTGGCGCACCTCGAACGGTGCGCCACGGACCGCGCGGAAGCCCCCTGATTCGTCCGATATCCGAAACGATCCATTCTCTTGGCGGTGGTTTTTGTTTCGTTTCCCGCAACCTAACATCCGGTCTGTTCACGCTGTCACCCATCCAACCCACCGACCGAAAGACACCGCCATGTTCCGCAGAACCCTCGTTGCCGCCGCCGCCCTGTCCGCCGCTTTTGCGCTCGCGCCCCTCGCCGCCCAGGCCGCGCAGCCGCTGAAGATCGACGTCTACAACCCCGGCACGAAGTCGATGTTCCCCGTGTCGTCGGTGCTGGTCGCCGGCGCCACCGACGCTGTGCTGGTCGACGCCCAGTTCCAGCGCAACGACGCGCAGGCGCTGGTGCAGAAGATCAAGGACAGCGGCAAGAAGCTGACCACGGTCTACATCAGCCACAGCGACCCCGACTACTACTTCGGCCTCGACGTGATCCGCGCCGCGTTCCCCGACGCGAAGATCGTCGCCACGCCGCAGACCGTGGCCGCCATCCAGGCCTCGAAGGACGGCAAGCTCGCGCACTGGGGCCCGATCCTCAAGGACAACGCGCCCCAGGCGCTGGTCGTGCCCGAGCCGCTGGCCGGCGACAGCCTCACGCTCGAAGGCAAGAAGATCCAGGTCGTCGGACTCGACAGCGCCACGCCCGCGCGCACCTTCGCGTGGATTCCCTCGCTGAAGGCGGTGGTCGGCGGCATTCCGGTGTCGGCCAACATCCACGTCTGGGTGGCCGACACGCAAACCGTGCAGTCGCGCCGCGACTGGCTCAAGACCCTCGACCGCATCGCCGCGCTGCATCCCAAGACCGTGGTGCCCGGCCACTACCTGCCGAACGCCGACGGCTCGTCGCCCTACACCGTGGCCTCGGTGAAGTTCACGCGCGACTACCTCAAGGCCTTCGAGACCGAAGCCACCAAGGCGAAGGACTCGGCCGCACTTATCGCCGCCATGAAGCAGCGCTACCCGAAGCTCGAAGACGCCTCGTCGCTCGAACTGGGCGCCAAGGTCATCAAGGGAGAAATGAAGTGGCCGCAGTGAACGCGAACAACAACGGCGGCACCGCCACCCTGCACTACATCTTCGATCCGCTGTGCGGCTGGTGCTACGCCGCCGCGCCGCTGGTCGAGGCGGCGCGCACCGTGCCGGGCCTGCGCGTCGCGTTCCACGGCGGCGGCATGATGACCGGCGCCAACCGCCGCCCCATCACGCCGCAGTGGCGCGACTACGTGATCCCGCACGACAAGCGCATCGCCGAACTCACGGGCCAGCCCTTCGGCGAGGCCTACTTCGAAGGCCTGCTGCGCGACAGCGGCGCGGTGATGGATTCCGCCCCGCCGATCACCGCCATCCTCGCCGCCGAATCGCTGCGCGAAGGCGGCGGGCTCGACATGGCGCACCGCGTGCAACAGGCGCACTACGTCGAAGGCCAACGCATCGCGGAAGCCGACGTGCTCGCCGCGCTGGCGGCCGAACTCGGCTTCGATGCCGAGGCTTTCGCCACGGCCTTCGCGCAGCACACGGGCGACGCCACCGCGCAGCACATCGCCGCAAGCCGCGACCTGCTGCAGCGCGCGGGCGGCCAGGGCTTTCCGACCTTCGTGCTGGCGCAGGCCGATGGCAGCACGGGCCGCATCGACATCGGGCCGTGGCTGGGGCGTGCGGACGACTGGAAGGCGCAACTCGCGACCTTCGTCGCGCCGACGCCTGCTGCAACTGCGTCCGAAGCCTGCGGCCCCGACGGCTGCGCGATCTAGGCGACCTTCTCCAGGAACACCAGCCGGATCGGCGCGTCCAGCAGTTCGTCGAAACGCTTCTCGAAAGCCTGGAAGTACGGCGTGGCGAAGTGCGCGTCGAGCGCGGCCTGGTCCTGGAACGACTCGCGCATGTAGAAGCTGCCGGGCTCGTCGCGCAGCTCGAACAAGGTGTAGTCGAGGCAGCCGGGCTCTTGCCGCGTGGGCGCCACCAGCGCGCTCAAGGCGTCGCGCAACGCCTCGCGCTGGCCGGTCCTGGCTTTCAATACGGCGATGCTGATGAGGGGCGTGGTGCTCATGGGTCGGTGCGCTGCATGCGGCATGGAGTTCGGATGCCTGCAGTCTGCGGTGATGTCCGCACATGAAAAAGCCCACGTGCCCGGAAACTCTTTCAATCGCTCCTTGAAGATCACTGCTCACAGGGTGCGGCCATCGCACCATGGCCCGCTGCTACCTGGCCACGCCCAGCAGCCGATCCAGCACTTCCGGCTGCGCGCGCAGCGCCGCGGCCGTGTCGGTGTGCACGATGGTCCCGTGGTCGAGCACCACGGCCTGGTCGGAAATCGCGAGGATCGCCTGCGGGTGCTGCTCCACGATGATCGCGGCCAGGCCTTCGTCCTGCGTGATGCGGCGAATGGCGCGCAGCAGCTCTTCCACGATGATCGGCGCGAGACCTTCGAGCGGCTCGTCGAGCAGCAGCAGCTTGGGGTTGAGCACCAGCGCGCGGCCCACGGCCAGCATCTGCTGCTCGCCGCCCGAGAGCTGCGTGCCCAGGTTGGTCTTGCGCTCGGCCAGGCGCGGGAACATCTCGTAGACGCGCTGCGGGTTCCACTTGCCCGGCCGCTCCACCGCCGTGAGGTTCTCGTGCACGGTGAGCGACTTGAAGATGTTGCGCTCCTGCGGCACCCAGCCGATGCCCGCCGCCGCGCGCTGGTGCGGCTGCAGCTTGTGCAGCGCCGACTGCCCGCCGAGCGCGATGGTGCCGCCGTGCTGGCGCGTGGCGCCGGCCAGCGTGTTGATGAGCGTGGTCTTGCCCGTGCCGTTGCGGCCCAGCAGCGCGAGCGTCTGGCCCTCGCCGAGCGTGAAGGCCACGTCGTGCAGCACCACGGCCTCGCCGTAGCCGGCGCTCAGGTTTTCGATGCGCAAGAGTTCAGACATGGGCGTGTTCTCCGTGGCCCAGGTAGACCTCTTTGACCTTCGGGTCGTTGGCGATGGTTTCCGGGTCGCCCTCGGTCAGCAGCGCGCCGTTGACCAGCACCGTCATGCGGTCGGCAAAGCTGAACACCAGGTCCATGTCGTGCTCGATGAGCAGCACCGACACATCGGACGGCAGCGCGGCCACGGTCTGCAGCAGCTCCTCGCGCTCGCCGGCGGGCACGCCGGCCACGGGCTCGTCGAGCAGCAGCACGCGCGGCTCGCAGGCCAGCGCAATCGCAATCTCCAGCAGGCGGCGCTTGCCGTAGGCCATGAATTTCGTCTGCTGCTGCGCCACGTCGGCGAGATGGAACTGCTCCAGCAATTGCCCTGCCCGCTCGGCGATGCGCTTGTCCGCGCCCAGCGGTCGCCACCATTGCGCGGCGATGCCCTTCTGCTGCGACACCACGAGCGCCAGCGTTTCCAGCGGCGTCATCGAGTCGAAGAGCTGGTTGATCTGGAAGGTGCGCACCAGCCCGCGCGCCACGCGCTTGTGCGGCGCGAGCGTGGTGATGTCTTCGCCGAGCAGCGAGATGCGGCCTTCGGTGGGCGTGAGCACGCCGGTCAGCAGGTTGATCAGCGTGGTCTTGCCGGCGCCGTTCGGGCCGATGAGCGCGTGGCGTGCGCCACGTTTCAATTCCATCGTGACGTTGTTCGTGGCCGTGATGCCACCGAAGCGCATCACGAGGCCCTGGGTCGAGAGCACGGTGTCGGTCGTCATGCCGCACCGCCCTTCTTCTTGCCGGCGCCGAACCATGTCCATGGTTTCAGCAGCCGGTCGCGCCCCACGAGCACCAGCAGCACGAGGATCAGGCCGATCCAGAACATCCAGTACTGCGGCGTGACCGACGACAGCCAGTTCTGCAGCAGCTTGAAGACGATGGCGCCGGTGACGCCGCCATAAAGCCAGCCCACGCCGCCGATGACCAGCATCAGCAGCACGTCGGCCGAGCGGTCGAAGGCCAGCACGTCGAGCGAAGCGAAGCCGGTGGTCTGCGCCAGCAGCGCGCCCGCCGCGCCCGCGATGCCGGCGGCGACGGTGTAGACCACGGCGAGCCGCGACACCACCGGGATGCCGATGGCCATGGCGCGCAGCCGGTTGTCGCGGATGGCCTTCAACGTGGCGCCGAACGGCGAGTGCACGATGCGGCGCATGACGAGGAACAGCACGAGCATCACGGCCAGCGAGTACCAGGCGGCCGTGCGGCCGTAGAGGTCGAACTCGAAGAGGCCGAGCACCGGCCCCATGACCACGCCCTGCAGGCCGTCGGCGCCGCCGGTGAGCCAGTCGAGCTTGTTGGCCAGTTCGAGCAGCAGCAGCGCGGTGCCGAGCGTGACCATCAACCGCGTGAGGTCGCTGCCGCGCAAGATGGTTACGCTGGCCACGAGGCCCAGCACGGCCGACAGCACGGTGGCGAACACGAGGCCCACGGTCGGATCGGGCATGACGAGCTTGGCGAACAGCGCGGCGGCATACGCACCGAAGCCGAAGAAGGCCGCATGGCCGAGCGACACGATGCCGGTGTAGCCAAGGATGAGATCGAGCGACATCGCGAACAGCGCGACGATGGCAATCTCGTTGACCAGCAGCGAATGCGAGGGCATGGCCAGCGGCAACGCGAAGGCCACGGCCCAGATCACGAACTCCCAGGGCCGCCAGCGCGCGGTGCGCAGCAGGGCCGATTCATAGGCAGGCGCGCTCATGTCAGCGGCCTCCCTTGCGCGTGAACAGGCCCTGGGGCCGCCACATGAGGATCAGGATCATGAGCAGGTAGACGGTGAACGCGCCCATCTTCGGAATGAAGTACTTGCCCGCCACGTCGGCAATGCCGAGCAGCAGTGCGGCGGCGAGCGGCCCGGTGATCGACGAGGTGCCGCCGACCGAGACCACGATGAGGAAATAGATCATGTACTTGAGCGGGAAGGTCGGGTCGAGCCCGAGGATTTCCGCGCCCAGTGCGCCGCCCAGCCCGGCCAGGCCCGAGCCCACGGCGAAGGTCATGAGGAACACGATGTTGACGTTGATGCCCAGCCCGGCCGCCACGCGCGGATCGTCGACGGCGGCGCGCAGGCGGCTGCCGAAGCGGGTCTTCGAGAGAATGAGCTGCAGCACCACGGTGAGCACGGCGCACACGGCGATGATGAAGATGCGGTAGTGGCCCATGCCCAGCAGGAACGCACCGTCGCCGAATTCGCTGCGCCCGCGCAGCCACTCGGGCAGCTGCAGGTTCTGCTGCGACGAGCCGACGAAGTAGTCGACGGCCGCAACAGCCATGAACGCCAGTCCGATGGAAAACAGCACCTGGTCCAGGTGCGGCTTGCCGTACATCGGGCGGTAGAGCGTGCGTTCCAGCACCGCCCCGGCCAGGCCGACGACGATGAACGCGAGCGGCAGGCAGGCCAGGAACGGCAAGCCCAGCTTCTGCATCGCGAACACGGTGAGGTAGCCGCCGGCCATGGCGAAGGCGCCGTGCGCGAGGTTGATGAAGTTCATCAGCCCGAGCGTCACGGCCAGCCCCACGGCGAGGACGAAGAGCAGCATGCCGTAGGCGATGCCGTCGAAAAGAATGGTCAGCATGTCGGTTGTCTGGGTGCGTTCGTTCTGGATGCTGCTGTTCGGGGTGATGCTGTTCAGGGCGCGTGCCCAGGCCACCGGGTACTTCCCTCCGCGAATGTCCCCCGCTTCGCTCCTCCTTGATTTCGCTGCGGGAAGCACCCAGTGCCCTGAGCACAAGGCACGCTGTCGGTTCACAGCCGATCAACCAGTGCTCTGAACACGCTCACGTCGATGGGGTGCCTTGCGCAGCGAAATCAAGGAGGAGGGGCGCAGCCCCGGGGGACATTCGCGGAGCAAGGTTCCCCGTCGGCGGGAGCGTCGCCCTGAACGGCAGCGCTCCCACACGACGAAGCAAAAATTACTTCGCCTTGCCCGGGTCTTTCACACCCTTGATCACGTCGAACTCGACGTTGTAGAGCTGCCCGTCCTTCTTTTCAACCTTGCGCAGGTACACGTCCTGCACGATGTCGCGCGTCTGCGCATCGATCAGTACCTGGCCGCGCGGGCTCTCGAAGACCTGGCCCTTCATGGCGGCCAGCAGTGCTTCGCCGCCGCCCTGGCCCTTGGTGGTCTTGAGGGCTTCGTAGATCACGCGCATGCCGTCATAGCCGCCCACGGCCATGAAGTTGGGGCGCATCTTGGGGTTGGCTTTCTGGAAGGCCTCGACGAACTTCTTGTTGAGCGCCGAGGGGTGGGCAGCCGAGTAGTGGTGCGAGGTGACCACGCCCAGCGCGCCGTCGCCCATGTCGTTCAGCTGATCGTCGTCCGTCACGTCGCCGGTGGCGATCATCTTGATGCCGGCCTTGTCCATGCCGCGTTCGAGGAACTGCTTCATCACGGCCGCGCCCGCGCCCGAGGGCACGAAGACGAACAGCGCGTCGGGCTTGGCGTCGCGCACCTTCTGCAGGAACGGCGCGAAGTCGGGGTTGCGCAGCGGCACGCGCAGCTTCTCGAGCACCTTGCCGCCGTTGAGCTGGAAGCGCTCGCTGAAGAACTTCTCGGCGTCGTTGCCGGGGCCGTAGTCGGTGACCAGCGTCACGACCGACTTCACGCCGTTCTTCGGCGCCCAGTCGCCCATCACCACCGACACCTGCGGCAGCGTGAAGCTGCTGCGCACGATGTAGGGCGAGGCCTCGGTGATGCTCGAGGTGGCGGCGGCCATCACGACCTGCGGCGTCTTCGACTGCGTGGCCAGCGGCGCGGCGGCCAGTGCGGCCGGCGTGATGCCGAAGCCGGCGATCACGTTGACCTTCTCGTTGACGATGAGCTCCTGCGCCAGGCGCTTGGTCACGTCGGGCAGGCCGGTGTCGTCCTTCACGATCAGCTCGACCTTCTTGCCGGCCACGGTGTCGCCGTTCTGCGCCATGTACAGGCGCGCGGCAGCTTCGATCTGGCGGCCGGTGGAGGCCGACTGGCCCGTCATCGGCAGGATCAGGCCGATCTTGAACTTGTTGTCCTGGGCGCTGGCCGCAGGCAGCGACAGCGCGGTGGCGAGCGCAATCGCCGAAAGGCCGGCGGTCTGGATGAGATGGCGTCTTTGCATGGAGTTTTTCCTTTGAGGGACGGAACGCGAAACCGGGCGTATTTTGAACAATTCGCAACAACTGGCGGAGAAGGCAACCACCTACCCACCCGCCGCACGGGACTTTGTTGCGCGATCAATCGAATGGTTGCGCGATGATCGCGCAACCGATGTTTTCAGCAGTCGGGGCGGTACGCGGAATCGAGCGTGAGCGTACCCACGGCGCGTGACACGCAGGCGCAGATGCGCGTGGTCGCCTGCTTCTCGTGCGGGCTCAGGAACACGTCGCGGTGATCGACTTCGCCGTCCACGGCCAGCACGTCCATGGCGCACAGGCCGCACTCGCCGCGCTTGCAGTCCGACAGCGTCTGCACGCCCGCTGCATCGAGCGCGTCGAGCAAGGTGCAGTCGGCCGGCACGGTGATCGACAGGTCGTGGCGCGGAATGCGCACGGTGAAGGCCTGCGTCGCAAGCCGCCCGCTGCTGCCGAAGGTTTCGAAGCGCAGGTCGGCGAGCGGCCGGCCGGCCGCGGCCCAGGCGCGCTTGACGGCTTCGAGCATCGGCACCGGGCCGCAGGTGTAGAGCTGGCCACCCGGCGGCAGCGCGGCGATGGCGGCGTCGAAGTCGATGGGCGCTGCGCCTTCGTGCGCCTGCACGGCGGCTTCGCCCAATGCGTCGCGCAGGGTGTCGAGGTAGCCGAACTCGCCCGCATGGCGCGCGCCGTACAGCATCGACACCGGCACGCCGCGGCGTTGGGCCAGCGCGCCGAGGCGCTGCGCCATCAGCACCAGCGGCGTGATGCCGATGCCGCCCGCCACCAGCAGGTAGCCGGGCGCCGCCAGGTCGAGCGGAAAGTGGTTCTGCGGTGCGCTCACCTGCAGCCGGTCGCCCACGGCCAGCCGCCACATCGCGCGCGAGCCGCCACGACCGTCGTCCAGCCGCTTGACGGCGATGCGCCAGCAACTGCCGTCGCCCTCGCCCACCAGCGAGTAGGAGCGCGTCTGCACGCGGCCCTGCTCGGTCATCACCTGCACCTGCAGGTGGGCGCCGGGCTCATGTGCGGCGACGAAGTCGGCGTCGGGGCGCAGCGTGAATTCGCGCACGGTGGGCGTGACGTCGCGCAGCGCCACGATTTGCGCCTGCATCCATTGGAGATCGCTTTTCATCGGGGGAACACCAGCAGGAAAAGAAGGAAAGAAGAAGGTCGTCGATCAGCCGCGACGGCGGATCAGTTGCACGCCCGGCAGCGGGCGCTGCTCGGCGCTCGGCGTGCCGTGCAGCGCCTCGCGCAGGTTGCGCCGTGCGATGCGGCTGTGCTCGCGCATCAGCGCCTCGGCGCGCGAACCCTCGCCGGATTCGATGGCGTCGAGCACCTGCAGGTGCTGGTCCTGCGCAATCACGAGCATGTCGCGTGCGGCCGGCGAATTGGCCTGCACGATGACGAAGCCCGAGGGCGAGGCGAACGGCAGGTTGACCACGCGTTCGAGCTGCTGCGCGATGACGGGGCTGCCCGCCATCTCGCACAGCAGCGCGTGGAATTTTTCGTTGTGCGTCACGTAGCGCGAGAAGGCCGCGTCGTCGAGCGCGGGCTCACGCAGCAGCTCGTCGATGCGCGTGAGGCAGGCGCGTGCCTCGCGCAGCACCACGGGCGCCGCGCCGCGTTCGGCCGCGAGCCGCGCCACCAGGCCTTCGAGCGTGCCGCGCAACTCGATGGCGTCGGCCACGTCGCGTTCGGAAAAGGTGCGCACCGCATAGCCGCCGTTGGGCAAGGCTTCGAGCAGCCCTTCTTGTTCCAGCCGCATGAGTGCGCTGCGCACCGGCGTGCGCGACACGCCGAGCTGCTCGGAGATGGCGACCTCGGCAATGCGTGCGCCACCGGGCAGTTCGCCCGCCAGAATCATTTCGCGCAACCGCAGCTGCGCCTTCACGGCCTGCGAGCTGCCGCTGTCGCCGGGCTCGGCGGAAGTCAGAGGAGCGACCTTCATCACGCGGCCTGCTTCTCTTCGACGGGGTGGATCGGAATCGCGGCGCGTGCGGGCCGCTCCTTCTCGATCATGCGGTCGATGAGGCGGCGCGCCCACATCGAACCGGCGTCGATGTTGAGGTTGTAGAACTGGTGGTCGGGGTGCTCGTCGATGGCTTTCTGCTGCGCCTCGAGCACGATCTCGTCCTCGCGGAAGATGCCCGACACGCCCTCGCGCAGCTCGTGCGTGAGGCGCTGTTCGCCCAGGCAGTAGTTGCGCACGAAGGCCCAGAAGTACAGGCAGGTCTTGTCAGTCTCGGGCGTGATGGTGTTGAGCACATAGCCGTTGACGCCCTTGCTGCGGTCGCCGGGGTTGCTGCCCGACGGCACGGCGCCGCTGCCCGCCTCGGCCACGCCGACGTCGATGTTCACTGTGCACGGGCCTTCGAAACGGATGATCTGCCAGCGGTCGACCTTGCCCGTGTAGCCGCGCGCATGGCGGATCTGGTTGCCCCAGAACGGCGGCGCGTCGATGTTCTCCATCCAGCGCGTGACGGTGGCCGAGCGGTCGCCGTGCGTGGCCACGAAGGGCGCTTCGGCCACCTCGCGGTTGCCGATCGACGAGCCGTGCACGAAGGTCTCGTGCGTGAGGTCCATGAGGTTGTCGACCACGAGTCGGTAGTCGCAGTTGACGCGGATCATCTTGCCGTCGCCGGCCCAGGCCGCGTCGTCGTTCCAGTGCATGTCGGGCACGAGCGCGGGGTCGGCCTTGGCCGGATCGCCGGGCCAGATCCACACGAAGCGATGCTTCTCGACCACCGGAAAGCTGCGCACGCAGGCCGAGGGGTTGAGCGTTTCCTGGCTCGGCATGTGGGTGCAGCGGCCCTGGCTGTTGTAGACCAGGCCGTGGTAGCCGCAGACCAGCTCGTCGCCTTCGAGGCGGCCCAGCGACAGCGGCATCAGCCGGTGCCAGCAGGCGTCTTCGAGCGCGGCCACCTGGCCGTCGGTGCGGCGGAACATCACCAGCTTCTGGTTGCAGATCGTGCGCGGCAGCAGCGCGTGGCGCACTTCGACGTCGTAGGCGGCGGCATACCAGGCGTTGAGCGGAAAGGCGGTCGTGGGCGTCTTCATGAATACGCAATGTATACAGAACGACGAGAAATTCCAGCGTGCAACCCCTTATTCGAGGGTAAATACCGAGTTCAACGTATACAAACAAGCTTCGCGCGAAGGCGCTAGGATTCCGCTCGTTCACAGTCACGACGGAGTTCATTCCATGTCCCAGCATGCCGCCCTGCCCGCCCGCTACGACCACGTGGGCAGCTTCCTGCGCCCCCAGTACCTGCTCGAAGCACGCGAGCAAAAAGCCAAGGGCCAGATCACGCCCGAGCAACTGCGCGAGGTCGAAGACAAGGCCATCACCGAGATCGTCCGCTTCCAGGAAGACATCGGCCTGAAGAGCATCACCGACGGCGAGTTCCGCCGCACCTACTTCCACATCGACTTTCTCGACCAGCTCGGCGGCGTGAAGACCGACATTCCGGTCACCATCCGCCGCCCCGACGGCACCGAGGAACTGGCGCCGCCCGCGATGCGCGTGCTCGACAAGGTGCGCCACGTGAAGGACATCCAGCTCGCCGACTTCCAGTACCTCAAGAGCCAGGTCTCGGCCGGCCGCACGCCGAAGGTGACGATCCCGTCGCCGACGATGCTGCACTTCCGCGGTGGCCGCGCCGGCATCAGCAAGGACGCGTACCCCGAGCTCGACCCGACCTTCTACGACGACGTGGCCAAGGCCTACGGCGACGAGCTGCGCTCGCTGGCCGCCGCCGGCTGCACCTACGTGCAGATGGACGACACCAACCTCGCCTACCTGTGCGACGAGCACATGCGCGAAGCCGCACGCAAGCGCGGCGACGACCCGAACGAACTGCCGCACCGCTATGCAGCATTCATCAACAAGGTGGTGGCGCAGAAGCCGCCGGGCATGCTGCTGGCCATGCACCTGTGCCGCGGCAACTTCAAGAGCACGCACGCCGCGGCGGGCAACTACGAGCCCGTGGCCGAGGCGCTGCTGAAGGAGATGGACCTCGACGCCTACTTCATGGAATACGACGACGCGCGCTCGGGCGACTTCAAGCCGCTGCGCTACCTGCCCAAGGGCAAGACCGTGGTGCTCGGCCTCGTGACCACCAAGTTCGGCGAGATGGAAGACAAGGACGAGCTCAAGCGCCGCATCGAGGACGCCGCCAAGTACGCGCCGCTCGAACAGCTCGCGCTGTCGCCGCAGTGCGGCTTCTCCAGCACGGTGCATGGCAACAACATCGCCGTCGAAGCGCAGCGCAACAAGCTGCGCCTCGTGGTCGAAACCG
This sequence comes from Variovorax paradoxus, assembly GCF_009498455.1. Lineage (NCBI taxonomy): Bacteria > Pseudomonadati > Pseudomonadota > Betaproteobacteria > Burkholderiales > Comamonadaceae > Variovorax > Variovorax paradoxus. Next base: position 6,429,849 of record NZ_CP045644.1, read on the forward strand.
CGCAGGAAGTCTGGGGCTCGACCTGACGCGCGCTTTCTGTTGAAGTCGGGGGCATGACGACGACGCAGATTTACTCCGGCCCCCTCAGCATGTTCGGCGCGAAGGTGCAGATCGCCGCGTACGAAAAAGGCATCAACTTCGAACTCATCATGGTGCCGTTCACCACCGACGACGCCTACGAGCCCAAGCACCCCGAGGTGCTGCGCGTGAACCCGGTGAAGCAGCAGGTGCCGGTGCTGGTCGACAACGACGTGGCGCTGTTCGATTCGACGCAGATCTTCGAGTACCTCGAAGACCGTTATCCGCAGCCCGCGCTGTGGCCCGAGGGCATTGCCGACCGGGCCCGCGCGCGGCAGCTGGAGCAGACCTCGGACGAGGTGTTCTTTCCGAACGTCGTCAAGCTCTTCGGCCTGCAGGACGCGATGCAGAGCGCGCCCGCGGTCGCGGCCTGCGCCGCCTGCGCGCGCTTCTACGAAGAGATGGAAGGGCTGCTCGCCACGCGCGAGTACCTGGCCGGGCCGTACGGCTTCGCCGACATCGCCTTCTACATGGCCCACGTGTTCGCCGACCGCAAGGGCGCCGGCATGACCGATGCCACGCCGCGCCTCGTGGCCTGGCGCGACCGCGTGGGCGCGCGGCCCTCGGTACGCGCGGTGGTCGATCCGATGATGCGGTTCCTGGCGTCGCAAGGGCGCGGCGTGCCGGCCTTCCTTCAGCGCTGAGCGGGCACCGAGGCATCACCCGCCCCATGCCGGACACCGCCTTCGACTGGCTGCCCTCGCCTTCGCAGCATTTTCTTGCCGTCACTTTCGCGTTGCTGGTCTATGTGCTGACCACGCGCACGCGCCGCGAGCAGCGCGCCCCCACCACCGCCATCGCATGGGTCATGGGGCTGGTGCTGATGCCGTATGTGATCCTGCCGATGTACCTGCTGTTCGGCCAGCGCAAGCTGCGCCCGGCGGGTGCGCCGCGGCCGCCGCGTTCGCTGCCGCCGGGTCACTGGGCGGCCGACCTCATCGAGAGCTTCGGCCTGGCGCCGCCCGGTCGCTGCGCGATCCGCATGCACGCCGACGGCGAGGCCGCGCGCGAAGCGCTGTTCGAGGTGATCGACGGCGCGCGCGAGCGCATCGACGTGTGCACCTTCATCATTGGCGACGACGCGCTGGGCCACGCCGTGCTGGCGCGGCTCGCGCAGCGCGCACGCGACGGCCTCAAGGTGCGCGTGCTGCTAGACGGCTTCGGCGCGCTCTCGCTGCCGCGCCATCACTTCGACCGGCTGCGCGCGGCCGGCGGCGAGGTGGCGGTGTTCCGTCCCTTCTTCAGCCTGCGCCGCATCGGGCCGCGCAACCTGCGCAACCACCGCAAGCTCACCATCGCCGACGACCGCTGGCTGTGGTCGGGCGGGCGCAACCTCGCGGGCGAATACTTCACCGGCAACGACACGCACCCCGAGGCCTGGCACGACCTGTCGTTCGACCTGCGCGGCAGCGTGGCCGCCGCCGCCGCGCGCCAGTTCGACCACGACTGGAGCTCGGTGCGCGGGCGCAAGGCACGCGCCATCACTGCCGACGACGTGCCCGCGGGCCCGGGCTGCGCGATGGCCCAGTTCCTGCCGAGCGGCCCCGACCAGACCGAAGACACGGCGCACGCGCTGCTCATCGACGCCTGCTTTCGCGCCGAGCACCGCCTGCTCGCGATCACGCCCTACTTCGTGCCCGGCGACGGCCTGCGCGACGCGCTGCGCCTCGCCGCCCGGCGCGGCGTGCAGGTGACCATTGCGATGCCCGCGCAATCGAACCACCGCCTCGCCGACTTCGTGCGCGCACGCGCCATGCGCGACCTCGCGCGCGCGGGCGTGAGCTTTCGCATGCTGCCCTTCATGGCGCACGCCAAGGCCGTGGTGGTCGACGACGAACTGGCGATGTGCGGCTCGATCAACCTCGACCTGCGCAGCCTGCTGCTGAACCACGAAGCGGCCGTGGTGTTCTACGGGCGCGGCGACATCGAATGGCTCGCCGAGTGGATCGAGACCACCGCCTCGGCCGGCGAGCCCTACCGCGCGCGGCGCCCCGGGCTGCTGCGCGACGTGGCCGAAGGGCTGCTGCTGACGGTCGCGTTCCAGCTGTAGGTACCGAGAGACGGCGGCGCATCGCGCGCGTGGGCTCAGCGCCGGTTCGTGAAGCTGGCGTTGCCCAGCCCAGTGCCGATGGTCAGCACGCCCCAGTGCCGCACGTCGCGCATGAAAGGCAACTCGCTCAGGCCCTGCACCACCGCGTCGTTGTGCATGCGCACCAGCGTCGGGCCCGAGCCGATGATCGGCATGCGCTGCCACAGCGCGGCCGGCAGATGGAAAGACGGGCTCTCCCAGTCCCCCGGCAGGTTCTGTGCGCCCCGCGCGATCGAGCCGCTGGGCCGGATCAGGCCCGGGCACGCGATGCCCACGAAGGGCGCGAGCCGGATGTCGTGGCGGTCGGCATGGACGACCATCTCCTGGAGCATCTCGGCGATGCGATCCACCATGTGGCTGCGGTTCGGGCCGTCGTCGGCGTGGCGCCACTTCTCGCGCCGGACCACCTTGGCGCGCGAGAAATCGGGCGCCTTGCGATGGCGCGTCTTCACGATGCCGCAGCGCACGTTGGTGCCGCCGATGTCCACCGCAAGAATCGCGTCGTGCCCTCTTAACAGCGCGCGCGGCGTCAGGTGCACCCAGCCGATCAGCCCGCCGTCGTCGACGTTGTGCGACAGCCGGCCCAACTGCACATGCACGCCCAGGTCTTCGAGCATCGCGCCCGCTTCCAGGATCGCGCGCTCGCCCACGTCGCTCTCGGGAAAGCCGCCGCCGACCACGATGCGCTCCACCTTGCGCCATGAAGGCTGGCGCATGAAGCGCTGAATCACGAAGGCCAGTTCTTCCGCGAATTCCTCGATGGCACCGTGCATCACATCGGCGGCGGCCGTGGCCTTTTTTTCCTGCAGCGCGCGGTCGAGGTCCTTCTTGCTCAGGTCGCGCGAATGGGTCTTGCCCAGCGGGTCGCGGCCCGCCTTGCGGCGGCGCTTGCGCCAGCGCTCGAGCAGCTCGCGAAACGCCGTCTGGCTGGCCTGGTCGCCGACAAAGCCGTCCTTGTCGCGCAGCTGCAGGCTGTAGCCGTCCACACGCAGTCCGGGCAACTCGCGCAGGCCGTGGATGTCGGGACCGGGGAGCGCGTGCTTGGTTTTTTTCATGACGGCCACTATGGGCTGTTGCACGCCCGTGGCGCATCGGCCCCGCGCACCACGGCGTGTAGGAGACGGACGGGTACGGCTGGCGCGGCGATGCCGATACACTGACCCGGATGCACCTGCTTCGCAGCTTCTGGCGCGCCGCCCTGTGGCTTTCCGCGATGCTCTGGCTGGCCGCTGCGCCCTCGGCGCAGGCCGCCGACGAGACCTTGCGCGTCGGCTCCAAGCGCTTCACCGAGTCGTACATCCTGGCCGAAGTGCTGGCGCAGACCGCCGCGCCGCACACCGCGTCGCCGCCCGTCATACGCCAGGGCCTGGGCAACACGGCCATCGTGTACGAGGCGCTGCGCTCGGGCGCCATCGACCTCTACGCCGAATACACCGGCACCATCGCACTCGAAATTCTCAAGGGCTCGCCCGCCGACACGCGAGAGGCGATGAACGCCGCGCTCGCACCGCTCGGCCTCGGCGTGGCGATTCCACTGGGCTTCAACGACGGCTACGCGCTGGCCGTGCGCGCCGCCGATGCCGACAAGCTCGGGCTGCGCACGCTGAGCGACCTGGCGAAGCACCCCGAGTTGCGCATCGGGCTGTCGAACGAATTCATCGGCCGCGCCGACGGATGGAAAGGGCTGGCCGCGCGCTACAACTTCACGCAGACACCGACCGGGCTCGACCACGGCCTGGCCTACGACGCGATGACCGCCAGGCAGATCGACGCCATCGACATCTACACCACCGACGCCAAGATCGACCACCTGGGCCTGCGCGTGCTGGAAGACGACAAGAAGTACTTCCCGCGCTACGACGCCGTGGTGCTCTACCGCCTCGACCTGCCCGCGCGGCTGCCGAAAGCCTGGGCTGCGTTGCAGGCGCTCGAAGGCACCATCGACGAGCACGCCATGATCGCGATGAACGCGCGCGCCGAGCTGCAGGGCGTGCGCTTCGACACCATCGCGCGCGACTTCCTCACCGGCGCCACCAAGGACGGCAAGACGCCCCCCAGCGCCGCGCGTGGCTTCACAGCCAAGCTCTTCGGGCCCGACCTCTGGCCGCTCGCGCGCCAGCATCTGCTGCTGGTGGCAGTGTCGGTCGGCGTCGCCATCCTCATCGGCGTGCCGCTCGCGATCCTCGTGTTTCCGCACCTGCGGCTGCGCGCCGTGGTGCTGGGCTTCGCGAGCGTGATGCAGACCGTGCCGTCGCTGGCGCTGCTCGCGGTGCTGATCTCGCTGCTCGGCGCCATCGGCGCCCTGCCCGCGCTCATCGCACTCACGCTGTACTCGCTGTTGCCGATCATGCGCAACACCGTGACCGGGCTGACCGAAGTGCCCCACGGCCTGCGACTGGCCGGCACCGCGCTGGGCATGACACCGCCACAGAGCCTTCAGCTGGTGCTGCTGCCTCTTGCATTGCCCACGTTGCTGGCGGGCGTGCGGACTGCCACTGCGATCGCCATCGGCACGGCGACCATCGCGGCCTTCATCGGCGCGGGCGGTTTCGGCGAGCGCATCGTGACGGGGCTGGCGCTCAATGATCGCGAGCTGTTGATGGCGGGTGCACTGCCGGCTGCGGCGATGGCGTTGATCAGCGAAGGCATCTTCGAATTGATCGAGTTCCTGATGCGCCGCAGTCGCAGGGCGCCATTGGCCTGAGCTGTTCAGGGCGACGCTCCCGCCGACGGGGAGCCTTGCTCCGCGAATGTCCCCCGGCCTGCGGCCTCCTCCTTGATTTCGCTGCGCAAGGCACCCCATCGACGTGAGCGTGTTCAGAGCCGTTGCTGATCAGCCAGCACAAACACGGCGCCCAGCGGGCGCAGGACACTGGGTGCTTCCCGCAGCGAAATCAAGGAGGAGCGAAGCGGTGGACATTCGCGGAGGGAAGTACCCGGTGGCCTGTGCCCGCGCCCTGAACACGGCAGACGTAAAAAAGCCCCCAATCGGGGGCTTCCAACGAGACAAGAAGAAGCGTCAGGCCAACGTGTAAGCCGTCTTCACCGTAGTGAAGAACTCCTGCGCGTACTTGCCCTGCTCACGCGGCCCGTAGCTCGAACCCTTGCGGCCACCGAACGGCACGTGATAGTCCACCCCCGCCGTCGGCAGGTTCACCATCACCATGCCCGCCTGGCTGTGGCGCTTGAAGTGCGTCGCGTACTTCAGCGAAGTCGTGGCGATGCCGGCCGACAGACCGAACTCGGTGTCGTTGGCCGTGGCGAGCGCTTCTTCGTAGTTCTTCACGCGGATCACGCTCGCCACCGGGCCGAACACTTCCTCGCGGTTGATGCGCATGTGGGCGGCCGATTCGCTGAACAGCGCAGGCGACATGTAGTAGCCGTCGGTCTCCAGCTTCAGCAGCTCGCCGCCGGCCGCCAGCGTGGCGCCTTCGCCCTTGCCGATGGCGATGTATTCCATGTCCTGGTCGAGCTGCGACTTCGACGAAACCGGACCCACGTCGGTGCCTTGCGCGAGCGCGTCGCCGACCTTGATCTTCGCCATGCGCGTCTTCATCGCTTCGATGAACTTCGGGTAGATGCCTTCGGTCACGATGAGGCGGCTCGACGCCGTGCAGCGCTGGCCGGTCGAGTAGAACGCGCTCTGCACGCTGAGCTCCACGGCCTGCGCGAGGTCGGCGTCGTCGAGCACCACCTGCGGGTTCTTGCCGCCCATTTCGAGCTGCACCTTCTTGTGCTTGGTGACGCATTGCACCGCGATGTTGCGGCCCACGCCCACCGAGCCCGTGAAGCTGATCGCATGGATGCCGGGGTGGTTGACCAGCGCATCGCCGATCACGCTGCCGCGGCCCATCACGAGGTTGAACACGCCGGCCGGAATGCCCGAGCGGCTGATGATCTCGGCCAGTGCCCAGGCGCAGCCCGGCACGAGGTCGGCGGGCTTGAGCACCACGCAGTTGCCGAAGGCCAGTGCGGGCGCGATCTTCCAGGCGGGAATGGCGATCGGGAAGTTCCACGGCGTGATGAGCCCGACCACGCCGACCGGCTCGCGCGTGATCTCGACGCCGATGTTCGGACGCACCGACGGCAGCAGCTCGCCCGACAGGCGCAGGCACTCGCCCGCGAAGAACTTGAAGATCTGCCCCGCGCGCGTGGCCTCGCCGATGCCTTCGGCCTTGGTCTTGCCTTCTTCGCGTGCGAGCAGCGTGCCGAGCTCTTCCTTGCGCGCGAGGATCTCGGTGCCGATCTTGTCGAGCGCGTCGGAGCGCGCCTGGATGCTGCCCGTCGCCCATGCGGGGAAGGCGGCGGTGGCAGCGGCCACGGCCGCATCGACGTGGCCCTTGTCACCCTGCGTGTACTGGCCCAGCACGTCGGCCAGGTTGCTGGGGTTGATGTTGGGGCTGTAGCTCTGGCCGGCCAGCCATTCGCCATTGATGAGGTTGTTGAATTCAGTCATCGTCGATGTCCTTGTGTGCGTGTTGCGGTGAGGAGATTGGAAAAGTCTAAAGGCTAGGTGGCGCCTTCGGACTCCACGTAGAGGGCGTACAGCGAGTGGCTGGCTGCCATGTAGAGGCGGTTGTTCTTGGGGCCGCCGAAGGCGAGGTTGGCACAGCGTTCGGGCAAGCGGATGAAACCGATGGGCTTGCCTTGCGCGTTGAAGATCTTGACGCCATCGAGGTCTTCGGACTTCGCCTGCGGCTGATAGACCTTCATGCCGTTGCCGGCATCGACGGGTTCGGGCGCGAGCGCGCCGTTCCAGCCCCAGCCCATCCAGAGGTTGCCGTCGCGGTCGACGCGAAAACCGTCGAGCGCCGCAGCGCCCGCGCCATCGATCAGCTTCACCTTGTTCGACACGCTGCCGTCGGCCGCCACGTCATAGCTCCAGAGGCTGCGGTTCGGCGTGCCCTTCCATTCGACGACGTAGAGCTTTTTCTCGTCCGGCGAAAAGGCCAGGCCGTTCGGGTTCACGAGGTCGGTGATCACCGCCGACAGCTGCCCGTCGGGCGTGAGGCGGTACACGTTGGTCGTCGCCTGCTCGGATGCGGCCTTCTCGCCCTCCCACGTGCCCGAGATGCCGAAGAGCGGATCGGTGAACCACACGGTGTCGTCCGACTTCACGACCACATCGTTCGGCGCGTTCAGCCGCTTGCCCTGGTAGCGGTCGGCCAGCACGGTCATGCGTCCGTCGGGCTCGGTGCGCACCACGCGCCGCGTCACCGAGTGCTCGCAGCTGATGAGGCGGCCCTGCCGGTCGCGCGTGTTGCCGTTGCAGTAGCCGGCGTTCGCCTTGTGGACCTTGAACTCGCCGGTCTTTTCCTCGTAGCGCATGAGCCGGTTGTTCGGGATGTCGCTGCACACGAGGTAGCCCTCGCGCGGCAGGTACACCGGGCCCTCGGCCCAGCGCATGCCGGTGCCGACCTGCTCGAGCGTGCTGCTGTAGATGCGGTACTTCGCAAAGCTGGGGTCGAGGATCAGCACCGACGGGTCGGGGTAGCGCTGCTGCGGCTTGTACGGAAACGACTGGGCGCCCGCGGCCGCAGCCACCGCGCCGAGTGCCGAGCCGGCAGCCGCTTGCAGCAGGCGACGGCGATCCATGTGCTTGTTCATTCGGTCTCCTTGAAGGTCGGGACGGTCGGCGCGCAGCGTGCGCCGGAGGGCTCAGCGAACCATGCAGGGCCGCTTGTTGTCGAAGGTCCAGTTCGGAATGAGGAACTGCATCGCCTGCGCATCGTTGCGCGCACCGAGGCCGTGCTTCAGGTACAGCTGGTGTGCCTTCTCGACCTCGGCCATGTCGAGCTCGATGCCCAGGCCGCCGCGCGTGGGCACCTGCACGAAGCCGCCCTCGATCTGCAGCGGCGCCTTCGTGAGTCGCTGGCCGTCCTGCCAGATCCAGTGCGTGTCGATGGCCGTGACCTTGCCCGGTGCGGCCGCGGCAACGTGCGTGAACATCGCGAGCGACACGTCGAAATGGTTGTTCGAATGCGAGCCCCAGGTCAGGCCCCAGGCCTGGCACAGCTGCGCCACGCGCACCGAGCCCTGCATCGTCCAGAAGTGCGGATCGGCCAGCGGAATGTCGACCGACTGCAGCGAAAGGCTGTGCACCATCTCGCGCCAGTCGGTGGCGACCATGTTGGTGGCGGTGGGCAGGCCGGTGGCGCGGCGAAATTCAGCCATCACCTCGCGGCCCGAGAACACGCCTTCGGCGCCGCAGGGGTCTTCGGCATAGGCCATCACGCCGTGCAGGTCGCGGCACAGGCGGATGGCGTCGGCCAGCAGCCAGCCGCCGTTCGGGTCGAGCGTGACGCGCGCCTGCGGAAAGCGCTCGTGCAGCGCGCGGATCGCCTCGACCTCTTCCTCGCCGCGCAGCACGCCGCCCTTGAGCTTGAAGTCGGTGAAGCCGTAGCGCGCATGCGTGGCCTCGGCCAGCCGCACGATGGCCTCGGGCGTCATGGCTTCTTCGTGGCGCAGGCGGAACCAGTCGTTGTCGGCGTTCGGGTCGGTCTCGTACGCCAGGTCGGTCTTCGTGCGGTCGCCGACGTAGAAGAGGTAGCCGAGCATCTGCACCGCATCGCGCTGCTGGCCTTCGCCGAGCAGCGCGGCCACGGGCACGCCCAGGTGCTGGCCCAGCAGGTCGAGCAGCGCGGCTTCGGCGGCGGTGACGGCGTGGATGGTCACGCGCAGGTCGAAGGTTTGCAGGCCGCGCCCGCCGCTGTCGCGCGCGGCAAACGCGCTGCGCATGCGGTTCAACACAGCGTTGTGGTTGCCGATGGGCTGGCCCACGATGAGGTCGCGCGCGTCTTCGAGCGTTTGGCGGATCTTCTCTCCGCCCGGCACTTCGCCCACGCCGGTGTGGCCGGCGCTGTCGGTGAGGATCAGCAGGTTGCGCGTGAAGAACGGGCCGTGCGCGCCGCTGAGGTTCATCAGCATGCTGTCGTGGCCCGCAACGGGCACGACGCGCATGGCGGTGACGACGGGTGCGCCCGACATCGGAGGGGTGGAATTTGAAAGTGTCATTTCGAATCAATCCAAGGCCGTGCCGTCCCCTTCGTGGAACACCGCGGAACCGGCTTTGCCGGGCCGCTGGTGTTGCCCCCGGCGAGGGGGTTGGCGTAGCGACACGAAGTGCGCGAAGGCTGGGGGAGAGCCAATTTAGTCTGCAGTGATGTGACGGGTGTCGATGAGCGTCTTCCATCGCGCCCATTCGCGCAACTGGAAAGCTGTGAAGTCTTCTGGGGTGCTGGCGACGATTTCCAGGCCCTGGTCGAGCATGCGTTTCTTCGTCTCGGGGTCTTGCATGGCGGCGATGACCGCGTCGCTCAGCTTCTTCTTGGTGGCGGGCGGCAGGCCCTTGGGCGCGGCCATGCCTTGCCACGAATAGACCTCAGCGCCCTTCACGCCGGCTTCGGCGAGCGTGGGCACGTCGGGCAGCACGGGCGAGCGCTTGTCGCCGGTGACGGCAATCGCGCGCAGCTTGCCGGCGCGGATGTGCGGCAGCACGGCGTTCACGTTCTGGAATGAGAAGTCGACCTGGTTGCCCAACAGGTCGTTCACGGCCGGCGCGCCGCCCTTGTAGGGCACGTGCACGCCTTCGGTCTTCGATTGCTGCCAGAAAAGTTCGGCCGACAGGTGGTCGGACGAGCCGTTGCCCGAGCTCGCGAACGAGACCTTGCCGGGCGTCTTGCGCAACAGCGCGAGCACGTCGGCCACGGTGTGTTCGGGCCGCGCGACATTGGCCACGAGCACGTTGGGCGCCTGCACGGGCACGCTGATGTAGTCGAAGTCTTTGGTGGCGTCGTAGGGCACGCTCTTTTGCAGGTGCGGCGTGACGACGAAGGCACCGAGCGACGACACGAGCAGCGTGTAGCCGTCGGGCAGTGCGCGCCGCACGAAGCCGGTGCCGATGGTGCCGGTGGCACCGGGGCGGTTGTCGACCACGAAGCTGCCGCCGAGCTTGCCCTGCAGCTGCTGCGCCAGCGCGCGCGCCACCATGTCGGTGGAGCCGCCGGCCGGGAACGGCACGATGATCGTCACGGGCTTCTGCTGCGGCCATGTGTCGGCCGCCTGCGCCGAAGCCTGCAGCGGCAGCAGCGCGGTGGCGGCGAGCGCGAGGCCCGCAGCCAGGAGGTGTTGTCTCTTCATCGATCGCGCCTCCGTCAGGTCGTGAGGCGAACGGCCTGGCGCGCGAGCAGTTTCCACTCGCCGCCCTGCTTCTGCCAGATGCCGAGGATCTTCAGCGCGACCTTGCCGGGCTTGCCCGAGTCGTTGGTGTCGGCCGTGAGCGTGTGACGCACGATGGCGGTGTTTCCGTCGACCACCTTGATGGTCTGGTCGGTGATCGCGATGGTCACGAAGTCGGACTTGCGATCGAGCAGGTCGGCGATGAAGCTGGCCTGCGTGTCGACCTTGCCGCCCGAATGGCCGTAGCTCAGGTCGTCGGCCACCAGCGCGCGCAGCGCGGCCGGTGTCGGGTCGACCATGGCAACGCGCAGCCGCTCGGCGGCCACGGCCACGGCCGGTTCGGCCGATGCGCTGTTGCTGCTGCCGCCACCGCTGGCAGCGCAGCCTGCGAACACGGCGGTCGCTGCGGCGGCGAGGAAGAATTTTCTGATGAGCATGTCGTTGTCTCCTGTTGTTCTGTGGTGCGGTCGACTACTGCGATCAGTGCCGGCTTACTGCGGGCCGAGCGTGTCGATGAGCGCCTTCAGCGCGTCCATCTCGTCGGGCTTGAGGTCGGTCAGCGGCGCGCGCACGGGGCCGGCGTCGTGGCCGACGAGCTTGGCGCCCGCCTTCACGATGCTCACGGCGTAGCCGGGCACGCGGTTGCGCAGTTCCAGGTAAGGCATGAAGAAGTTCTTCAGCAGGTGGTGCTGCGTGGCCATGTCGTCGTTGGCGACCGCGTGATAGAAGTCCATCGCCGTCTTCGGAATGAAGTTGAAGACCGCCGACGAGTACACGGGCGTGCCCATCGCCTTGTAGGCCGCGGCATACACCTCTGCGGTCGGCAGGCCGCCCAGGTAGGCGAAGCGGTCGCCCATCTTCTGGAAGATCGCGACCATCGCTTCGATGTCGCCCACGCCGTCCTTGAAGCCGACGAGGTTCGGGTTGCGCTCGGCCAGGCGGGCCAGCGTGTCGGGCTTGAGGCGGCTCGAGGCGCGGTTGTAGACGATCACGCCGAACTTCACGCTCTTGCACACCGCCTCGACGTGCGCGGCCAGGCCTTCCTGGCCGGCTTCGGTGAGGTAGTGCGGCAGCAGCAGGATGCCGTGCGCGCCGGCCTTCTCTGCGGCTTGTGCGCATTGAATGGCAAAGCGCGTCGGGCCGCCGGCGCCGGCAATGATCGGCACCACGCCGCGGCAGGTGTCGACCGCGGTCTGGATGATCTCGGGGTACTCCTCACCCGTCAGCGAGAAGAACTCGCCCGTGCCGCCCGCGGCGAACAGCGCGCTCGCGCCGTAGGGCGCCAGCCATTCGAGGCGCTCGACGTAGCCCCTCTTGTGGAAGTCGCCGTTGCTGTCGAAGTCGGTCAGCGGGAACGAGAGCAGGCCGGAGCCCATGATGGTCTTGAGTTCTTGCGGGTTCATCGGAAGTCGTCCAGTGAAAAAGAGAAATGAGAAAAAGAAGAAAGAAGAAGGGGCCGCTCAATCGAGCTTCAGGTTGGCTTGCTGGATGACCTGCGCCCAGCGCGCGCGCTCCTTGGCGAAGAACTGGTCCTGCTCGGGCGCGGTCATGGTCACGACCTCGGCGCCCTGTCCCGCCAGGCGCGCCCGGATGTCGGGCGTGCGGATGATGCGGACCAGTTCCTTGTTGAGCCGGGCGATCACCGCGTCAGGGGTGCCGCGCGCTGCGACCACGCCCTGCCATGTGCCCGACTCGTAGCCGGGAACGCCCTGCTCCGCGATGGTCGGCACGTTGCCGATCAGCGGCATGCGCGTCGACTTCGACACGGCGATGAGCTTGAGCTTGCCGCTCTGCACATGCGGGTACGTGGCGAGCATGCCGTTCATGAGCACCTGCGTCTGGCCCGCGACGGTGTCGAGCACGGCCTGAACGCCGCCCTTGTAGGGCACGTACTCCCACTTGGCGCCGCTCTTGCGCTGCAGCTCGACGCCGGCCAGGTGCGCGGTGCTGCCGCTGGCGGTGACGGCGAAGTTGAGGTCGCTCTTCTTCGACAGCTCGACCAGTTCCTTCAGCGTGCTGGCCTGCACCGACGGGTGCACCACCAACAGGTGCGGCGAGTAGGCCAGCATGGTCACGCCGCGCAGGTCCTTCGACGGGTCGAACGGCAGCTTGGGGTACAGCGACGGGCTGATGGCCAGCGCGCCGAGGTCGCACAGCATGAGCGTGTGGCCGTCGCCCGGCGCCTTGGCCAGCAGGTCGGCGCCGAGGTTGCCGTTGGCGCCCGCGCGGTTCTCGATGACCACGGGCTGGCCCAGCGCTTCGGACAGCGGCTGGCCGATGGCGCGCGCAATGATGTCCGACGAGCCGCCCGGCGGGTACGGCACGATCAGACGGATGGGCTTGGAAGGCCAGGTGCCGCCCGCCCCTTGCGCGAAAGCGGGCAAGGGCAGGTTGGCGGCCAGTGTGGTGGCGAGGGCGGCGCCGAGCGCGCCGCGTCGGTTGATGGTCATGGGTGCTGTCTCCTGAAGTTCGATGCGGGACATGCGTGGCCGCGATGGTGTCGCATGTTATCAGTCATCGTACAACTAGAAAATCAGCTTGTCCAGACTTGAGCCCGGAAATTCAGCGCGCGCTGAACCCGAACTCAGCGCGAACTCAGCGCGAAGGGGTGTGGTCGGACGAGGCGGCGCCGTTGCCGGCCGCCTCCGCCTTGGCTTTTTGCTGTTGCGCAGCTTCCTGCGCCATGCGCAGCCGCTCGCGGCTGTTGGTCAGGTGGATGCGCATCGCGGCGCGTGCCGACTCGGGGTCGCGACGCGCAATGGCCGCATAGATTTCTTCGTGCTCGCGGTTCACGCGGCTCAGGTAGGTGCCGTCCTGCACGCGGATCGCGCTGATGCGCGTGCGCGGAATGATCGTCGTGCCCAGGTGCCGCATGATGTCGGCGAAATAGGGGTTGCCGGTCGACTGCGCAATCTCCAGGTGGAAAGCGAAATCGGGCGCGACGGTGTCGCCGCCCACCTTGACGTTCTGCTCGAACGCATCGAGCGCCTGGCGCATCGCGACCAGCTGCTCGTCAGTGCGCCGGCTCGCGGCCAGCCCGGCGGATTCGGTCTCCAGGCTGATGCGCAGCTCGAGCACGGCGAGCACGTCGACCGAGGTCGCGATCTCGCCGGGATCGAGGCGAAACACCCCGCCCATGCCGCCCGGGCGCGGCTGCAGCACGAAGGTGCCCACGCCGTGCAGCGTCTCGACCAGCCCGCCCGCCTGCAGCTTCGACAGCGCCTCGCGCACCACGGTGCGGCTCACGCCATAGGCTTGCATGATGGCCGACTCGGTGGGCAGCTTGTCGCCCGGCCGCAGCGACTGGCTGCGGATCTTCTCGCCCAGGTCTTCCACCAGCCCGTGCGCCAGGCCGCGCGCACGTTGGCGCGGCCGCCCGACGAAGGCGGCGCTTCCCGCCGGATGGTCGGCGGTCGTTTTCTGAACCTCGGGATTACCCGCAGTCGTTTGGGCCATGGCGACGATCATAATCCCCTCACAGTTGTACGACAACAGATAACTTATCACCTAAAAAAGGTGACACCGTTGTCCATTTCACACCCGCTTCCCTCACACATCCCGAAGACATGTCGACGCCTGAAGCCCCCTCCTCCCCACTCGGCCGCTTGCTGCTGACCGGCGCCGCCGGCGGCCTGGGCCGCGTGCTGCGCGAGCGGCTCGCACCGTTTGCGAACGTGATCCGCCTTTCTGACATCGCCGACATCGCGCCGGCCACGGGCGCACATGAAGAAGTCGTGCCCTGCGACCTGTCCGACAAGGCCGCGGTCGACGCGCTGGTGGCCGGCTGCGACGCCATTGCCCATTTCGGCGGCGTGTCGGTCGAGCGCCCTTTCGAAGAAGTGCTCGACGCCAACATCAAGGGCGTGTTCAACCTGTACGAGGCCGCGCGCCGCCACGGCGTGAAGCGCGTGGTGTTCGCCAGCTCGAACCACGTGATCGGCTTCTACAAACAGGACGAGCACATCGACGCCCACGCCGCGCGCCGTCCCGACGGCTACTACGGCCTGTCGAAATCGTTCGGCGAAGACATGGCGCAGTTCTACTTCGACCGCTGGGCCATCGAAACGGTGAGCATCCGCATCGGCTCGTCGTTCCCCGAGCCGCTCAACCGCCGCATGATGAGCACCTGGCTCAGCTACCGCGACCTGACGACGCTGATCGAAAAGTCGCTCTTCACGCCCGACGTGAAGCACACGGTGGTCTACGGCATGTCGGCCAACCGCGACCTGTGGTGGGACAACGCCGCCGCCGCGCACCTGGGCTTCCTGCCGCAAGACAGCTCCGAAGTGTTCCGCGACAAGGTCGAGGCGCAGCCGAAGGTGGCACCCACCGACCCGAACGCCATCTACCAGGGCGGCGCGTTCACCGCACAAGGCCCGTTCGGCGACTGAACGCGCGGCACCCGATGCAAGCCGAACTCGTTCTCGACGCGCGCAACGGCACGGGCGAAAGCCCCGTGTGGCTGGCCACGGAGCAGGCGCTCTACTGGGTCGACATTCCCGCGCGCACGCTCAACCGCTGGCACGCTGGCGAAGGCCATGCGAAGTGGCAGGCCGATGAAATGATCGCCTGCATCGCACCGCGTGCCGGCCAGCCCGGCGAGTGGATCGCAGGCATGGAAAGCGGCCTCTTCTCGCTGCGCCCGCGCACCGACGGCACGCTCGCAGCCACGCCGCTCGCCGCGGTGGCGCACGCCGCGCCGGGCATGCGCTTCAACGACGGTCGCTGCGACCGGCAGGGCCGCTTCTGGGCCGGCACGATGCTGCTCGACATGGCCGCCGGCGCACGCGTCGGCCGCCTGTACAGCTACGGTGCGGGCAACGACAGCGCGACGCTGCAACTCGACGACCTGATCGTGCCCAACGGCCTGGCCTTCAGCCCCGACGGCCGCACGATGTACCTGTCGGACTCGCACCCGAGCGTGCAAGCCATCTGGGCCTTCGACTACGACACCGACACCGGCACGCCGCACAACCGCCGCGTGTTCGTCGACATGCAGCCCCTGCCCGGCCGCCCCGACGGCGCGGCGATGGACGTCGACGGCTGCTACTGGATCTGCGGCAACGACGCCGGCCTGGTGCACCGCTTCACGCCCGACGGCCGGCTCGACCGCTCGCTCGCCGTGCCGGTGAAGAAGCCCGCCATGTGCGCCTTCGGCGGCCCAAACCTCGACACGCTGTTCGTCACCTCGATCCGCCCCGGCGGCATCGACCTGTCGGACCAGCCGCTGGCCGGCGGCGTGTTCGCGCTGCGCCCCGGCGTGGCCGGCGTGCCCGAGCCGGCGTTCGGCTGACCCCTTTCTTTCTGTTTACGACAACCACCAAGAGGACGAGACAAATGAAGCTCTACAAGACACTCATCGCACTTGCTGCCGGCGCTGCAGCCGCGTTGACCACCCTGGCTGCAGGCGCCACCGAGTTCCGCTCGGCCGACATCCACCCCGACGACTACCCCACCGTGACCGCCGTGAAGTTCATGAGCGAACGGCTCAAGGCGTTGTCCGGGGGCAAGCACAGCATCAAGGTCTTCAACAACAGCGCGCTCGGCAACGAGAAGGACACGATCGAGCAGACCAAGATCGGCGCGCTGCAGATGGTGCGCGTGAACATCGCGCCCATGAACAACATCTGCCCCGAGACGCAGGTGCCGACCATGCCCTTCCTGTTCCGCTCGGTCGACCACCTGCACAAGGTGCTCGACGGCCCGGTCGGTGAAGAAATTCTGAAGTCGTGCGAGAAGCAGGGCTTCGTGGGCCTGGCCTACTACGACAGCGGCGCGCGCTCGATGTTCACGGCCAAGAAGGCCGTGCGCAACTTCGCCGACATGAAGGGCCTGAAGGTCCGCGTGCAGCAGTCCGACCTGTGGGTGTCGATGCTCGAAGCCATGGGCGCCAACGCCACGCCGATGCCCATGGGCGAGGTGTACACGGGCCTGAAGACCGGCCTCATCGACGCCGCGGAAAACAACTACCCCACCTACGAAAGCGCGCGCGCCTTCGAGGTCGCCAAGTACTACAGCAAGACCGAGCACTCGATGGCCCCCGAGATGCTGCTGTTCTCCAAGCGCGTGTGGGACAAGCTCTCCACCGAAGAGCAAGGCTGGCTGCGCCAGGCCGCCAAGGAATCGGTGCCCTACATGCGCAAGCAGTGGCAGGAGCGTGAAGTGAAGTCACTGGCCACGGTGAAGGCCGGCGGCGCCGAGATCATCGACGTCGACAAGGCCCCGTTCCAGGCCGCGATGAAGCCGGTGTACGACAAGTTCATCACGGACGCGAAGCTCAAAGACCTGGTCAAGCGCGTCCAGGACACGAAGTAAGCCCCTCGCCGTATTGGCTCCTTCCCCGCTGGGGAAGGCCGGGATGGGGCACGACGGCGCTCATGCATGCGCCGCGCGCCCACCCCAACCCTCCCCAGAGGGGAGGGAGGAAGACACAGAAGAACCTTCATGTACACCAAACTTTGCCGCACGCTCGCCCGTGCCTGCATGTGGATGGGCATCCTCGGTCTCGTCGCGGTGATCTGCGCCGTGAGCTGGCAGGTGTTCGGCCGCTACGTGCTCAACAACACCCCCACCTGGGCCGAAAGCCTCGCGCTGCTGCTGGTGCTCTACGTGACCATGCTGGGCGTGGCCGTGGGCGTGCGCGACGCGGGCCACATCGGGCTTGAATCCTTCCTCGTGCTCGCACCCGACTGGCTGCGCCTGAAGATGGAATACCTCATCCACGCGCTGATCCTGCTGTTCGGCCTGGCCATGGCCTGGAACTGCGCCTCGCTCGCCGAATCGGTGTGGGACTACCGCCTCCCCACGCTGTGGATTTCCGAAGGCTGGAAGTACGTGCCCGCCGCCGTGTCGGGCGTCCTCATCGTGATGTTCTCGATCGAACACATCATCGCGCTCGCTCAAGGCCGCGAAGTCGAACCCGCCTGGGGCTGAACCTCATCATGACGACCCCTCTTCTCATTCTTTGCCTCTCGTTCACGCTGTTCCTGCTGCTCGGCGTGCCGGTGGCGTTCTCGATCGGCCTGTCGGCCCTGGCCACGCTGCTGTACGAAGGCCTGCCACTCGCGGTGGGCTTCCAGCAGATGACCTCGGGCATGGGCATCTTCTCGTTCCTGGCCATTCCGTTCTTCATCTTCGCCGGCGAGCTCATGCTCTACGGCGGCATCGCGGACCGCATCGTCAACTTTGCGCGCAACCTCGTGGGCCACGTGCGCGGCGGCCTCGGCATGTCGAACGTGGTGGCCTGCACCTTGTTCGGCGGCGTCTCGGGCTCGCCCGTGGCGGACGTCTCGGCCATGGGCGCCGTGATGATCCCGATGATGAAGAAGGAGGGCTACCACGCCGACTACGCGGTCAACGTGACGACGCACGCGGCCCTAGTCGGCGCGCTGATGCCGACGAGCCACAACCTCATCATTTACTCGCTCGCAGCGGGCGGCAAGGTGTCGATTGCGGCGCTGATCCTGGCGGCGCTGCTGCCGGCGGCCGTGCTCACCATCAGCAACCTCGCGGCGGCCTACCTCGTGGCCGTGAAGCGCGGCTACCCGGCCGGCAAGTTCCCGGGCTGGGAGATCGTGGCGCGTTCGTTCGCGGCGGCATTGCCGGGCCTGTTCATCGTGGTACTGATCCTCGGCGGCATTCTGTCGGGCATCTTCACGGCGACCGAATCGGCGGCGGTGGCGGTGCTCTATGCGCTGGCGCTGACGATCTTCGTGTACCGCACGCTGAAGTGGGAGCACTTCATCAAGGCGGCCGCGAAGGCGGTGCGCACCACGGGCGTGATCCTGCTGCTCATCGGCATCTCGAGCACCTTCGGCTACCTCATCAGCCTGTACGGCGTGGCCCAGCTCACGGGCGAGCTGCTGTCGCAGATCACGACCACGCCGTGGATGATCTTCCTGCTCATCAACGTCATCCTGTTCGTGCTGGGCACCTTCCTGGACATGGCCGCGACGATCCTGCTGTGCACGCCGATCTTCTTGCCGATTGCGCAGCACTACGGCATGACCTCGGTGCAATTCGGGGTGGTGATGCTCATCAACTGCGCGCTCGGCCTGAACACGCCGCCCGTGGGCACCACCCAGTTCGTGGGCTGTGCCATCGGCGGGGTGTCGGTGGGCACGGTGATGCGAACGATCTGGCCCTTCTACGGCGCATTGATCTTTGCGCTCGGGGTCGTTACCTTTGTTCCCGCGTTTTCCACCTGGCTCCCGGGCCTGTTCATGGTGGTGAAGTAAAGACAGAAGAAAGGGCCTCCCGATGGCCGATGCGAACACCCGACCGCCGCTGTACATCCGCATCCACGCGGCCGACAACGTCGCCATCGTCGCGAACGACGGCGGCCTCAAGGCCGGCACGGCCTTCAACGACGGCCTCGTGCTGGTCGACACCGTGCCCCAGGGCCACAAGGTTGCGCTGACCGACCTGGCCGAAGGCGCGGCCATCGTGCGCTACAACGTCGTGATCGGCTATGCGCTCAAGGCGCTGCCGCGCGGCAGCTGGGTGCATGAGCGCGTGATGCGCATGCCGGTCGCACCCGAACTCGACGGCTTGCCCATCGCGACCGTCAAGCCCCCTGCCCTGCCGCCGCTCGAGGGCTACACCTTCGAGGGCTACCGTAACGCCGACGGCTCGGTGGGCACGCGCAACATCCTGGCCATCACACAGACCGTGCAGTGCGTGGCCGGCGTGACCGAGTTCGCCGTGCAACGCATCAAGGCCGAGCTGCTGCCGAAGTACCCGAACGTCGATGACGTGGTGGCGCTGGAGCACACCTACGGCTGCGGCGTCGCCATCGACGCGCCTGACGCCATCGTGCCGATCCGCACGCTGCGCAACATCAGCCTCAACCCGAACTTCGGCGGCGAGGTGATGGTCGTGAGCCTGGGCTGCGAGAAGCTGCAGCCTGAGCGGCTGCTGCCGCCCGGCACCATTCCCATCACCGACCAGCGCGGCGCGCCTGCTGAAGATCTCGACGTGGTCTGCCTGCAGGACGATACGCACGTCGGCTTCATGTCGATGATCGATTCGGTGATGCGCCAGGCCGATGTGCACCTCGCGCGCCTCAACAAACGCCGGCGCGAGACAGTGCCTGCGAGCGAACTCGTCGTGGGCGTGCAGTGCGGCGGCAGCGACGCTTTTTCGGGCGTCACCGCCAACCCGGCCGTTGGCTTCTGCACCGACCTGCTGGTGCGCGCGGGCGCCACCGTGATGTTCTCGGAAGTGACCGAGGTGCGCGACGGCATCGACCAGCTCACCTCGCGCGCGTCCACGCCCGAAGTGGCCGACGCCATGATCCGCGAGATGGCCTGGTACGACGCCTACCTGCACCAAGGCCGCGTCGACCGCAGCGCCAACACCACGCCCGGCAACAAGAAGGGCGGGCTGTCGAACATCGTCGAGAAGGCGATGGGCTCGATCGTGAAGTCGGGCTCGGCGCCGATCACCGGTGTGCTCGCGCCCGGCGAGAAGGTGAAGCAGAAGGGCCTGATCTACGCCGCCACGCCCGCCAGCGATTTCATCTGCGGCACGCTGCAACTCGCAGCGGGCATGAACCTGCATGTGTTCACCACCGGCCGCGGCACGCCCTACGGGCTGGCCGAAGTACCGGTGATCAAGGTCGCCACGCGCAGCGACCTCGCACGCCGCTGGCACGACCTGATGGACGTGAACGCAGGCCGCATCGCCGACGGCGAAGCCAGCATCGAGGACATCGGCTGGGAGATGTTCCGCCTGATGCTCGACGTGGCCAGCGGGCGCAAGAAGACCTGGGCCGAGCACTGGAAGCTGCACAACGCGCTGGTGCTGTTCAACCCGGCACCGGTCACCTGACATCGAAAGGAAGCATCCATGGAAGACCTCAAGGACAAGACAGCCCTCGTCACCGGTGCCAGCACCGGCATCGGCGCGGCGGTGGCCATCGCCTTTGCCGCGCGCGGCATGCGCGTGGCGGTGCACTACAACAGCTCGGCCGATGCGGCCAACGGCGTGGTCGACACCATCCGCGCGGCCGGCGGCACGGCCTTCGCGCTGCAGGCCGACGTGCGCGACACGGCCGCGATCCGCGCCTGCGTGCAGGAAACGACGGCGCAGTTCGGCCGCATCGACGTGCTCGTGAACAACGCCGGCAGCCTGGTCAAGCGCATGCCCATCGCCGAATTCGACGATGCGCTGTTCGACGAAGTGATGCACATCAACGCGCGCTCGGTGCTGGCTTTCTGCCGCGAGACGGTGCCGCAGATGCGCAAGCAAGGCAGCGGCGCCATCATCAACGTGACCTCGGTGGCCGCGCGCACCGGCGGCGGTCCTGGTGCCTACCTGTACGCGGGCGCCAAGGGCTTCGTGAGCACCGCGACGCACGGCCTGGCCCGGGAACTGGTGGGCGACCGCATCCGCGTGAACGCGGTGGCGCCCGGCGTGATCCAGACGCCGTTCCAGGACCGCTTCTCGACGCCCGCGATGCTCGAAACCTTCAGGACCGGCATCCCGATGGGGCGCCTGGGCACGGCCGACGAATGCGTGGGCGCCTTCCTGTACCTCGCGTCCGAACAGCTCTCGGGCTACGTGACAGGCCAGGTGCTCGAGGTGAACGGCGGGCAGTACATGCCCTGACGCCTGCGCCCTCCCCTGCGCCACACCACAGATCAACAACGGAGACAGAGACACCATGCAAAGAAGCCAGTTCGTCCGCGGCATTGCCGCCCTTTCGGCCACCGCCGCCCTCTCGCTCGGCCTGGCCGCGCCCGCCGCAGCGCAAGCCAACGACTTCCCGAACCGCACCATCGAGCTGCTCGTGCCCTACCAGCCCGGCGGCGGCACCGACGGGCTGGCGCGCGCGTTTTCCGAAGCCAGTCGCAAGCACATCTCGCAGAGCATCGTGATCGTCAACCGCCCCGGCGCAGGCGGCGCCATCGGCTGGACCGAGGTGATCAACGCCAAGCCCGACGGCTACAAGCTCGCGGTGCTCACGGTGGAGCTGCTCACGCTGCCGCACCTGGGCCTGGCCAAGTTCAACTACGACGACTTCCAGCCCATTGCGCAGCTCAACGCCGACCCGGCCGCGATCACCGTGAAGGCCGATGCGCCGTGGAACACGATCGAAGAGTTCCTGGCCGCGGCGAAGAAGTCGCCCGAGGGCATTCGCGTGGGCAACTCGGGCAACGGCTCGATCTGGCACCTGGCCGCCGCCGCGCTCGAAGACAAGACCGGCACCAAGTTCGGCCACATCCCCTACCAGGGCGCGGCGCCCGCCGTGCTGGCGCTGCTGGGCGGCCACATCGAAGCCGTGGCCGTGAGCCCCGCCGAAGTCACGACGCATGTGCAGGGCGGCAAGCTCAAGGTGCTGATGGTGATGGCCGACAAGCGCGTGAAGGGCTTCGACAAAGTCCCGACCGCGAAGGAGCGCGGCATCGACCTGTCGATCGGCACGTGGCGCGGCCTGGGCGCGCCGAAGAACACGCCGCCCGAAGTGATGGCCAAGCTGCGCGAGATCACCGCCAAGACCGCCGCCGAGCCGCTGATGCACGAGGTGATGGACAAGCAGAACCTGGGCTACGTCTACACCGACGGCGCCGTGTTCAAGGAAACGCTCGCCAAGGACAACGCCTACTTCAAGGCGCTGATCACCAAGCTCAACATCAAGCCGTGAACGCCCCACGACAAGGAGACACTGCCATGCAACGCCGCACACTCATCCAGTCCGCCCTCGCCGTTTCGCTCGCCGCGGCCCTGCCCGCCTTCGCGCAGGGCGGCAGTACCTGGCCCACGGGCAAGGCCATCACCTACCTCGTGCCCTTCCCCGCGGGCGGCACCACCGACGTGCTGGGCCGCCTCATCGGGCAGAGGCTCGGCACCGCGCTCGGCACGAGCGTGATCATCGACAACAAGGGCGGCGCCGGCGGCAGCGTGGGCTCCGAGATCGGCGCGCGCGCCGCGCCCGACGGCTTCACGCTGGTGGGCGGCACGATCAGCTCGCACGCCATCAACGTGAGCCTGTACCCCAAGCTGGGCTACGACCCGCAGAAGTCGTTCGCGCCCGTGACGCTCATCGGCACCAACCCGGTCGTGCTGGTGGTGAACCAGGCCAGCCCCTACAAGACGCTGAAGGACGTGATCGCCGCGAGCAAGGCCAAGACCGGCGGCCTCTCGTCGGCTTCGGCGGGCACGGGCACCTCGCAGCACCTGGCGCTGGAGCTGCTGGGCTTCAAGTCGGGCGTGAAGTTCACGCACATCCCCTACAAGGGCAGCGGCCCGGCGATCCAGGACGTGATCGGCGGACAGGTCGACATGATGTTCGACACCACCGTGGTGGCCGGCCCGCACATCCAGAGCGGCAAGCTGCGCGCCATTGCCGTCACCTCGGCCAAGCGCCTGGCCTCGATGCCCGACGTGCCCACGGTCGCCGAGTCGGGCGTGCCCGGCCTGCAGGACTTCGAGGTGGTGTCGTGGCAGGCGATCTTCCTGCCCGCCGGCGCGCCCGCCCCCGTGGTCGAGCGCCTGCACACCGAGATCCGCAAGATCCTCGCGACGCCCGAGATGCAGGACAAGCTCAAGGGCTTCGGCATGGAGCCCGCCGACCTGACGACCGCGCAGATCGCAGCCTTCCAGAAGGCCGAAGTGGAGAAGTGGGCGCAGGTGATCAAGGCCGCAGGCATCAAGGCCGACTGACCCGCCCCCTCAGCTGCGGCGCCCGACAACATCCACACCCCCACAAGCGCCCGGTGGGCGGTGTGGTGCGGGCGGCCCCTCTGTGCCGCCGAGGCGCGCAGCGTTTCGCGGATCAGGGCTCGCAGCTGTCTGAGCGGAACGAAGTGGAGCGAGTTCTGCGAGCCCCCGCGAAACGCGAGCACCGCAGGGCAGCCGCGCAGCGGCCGGCACAGTGGGGCCGCCCGCACCGCACCGCCCACCGGGCGCGTGCCCCGCAAAGAGCGGACCCTCGCGAACCAAGGGAAGCTTCCTACGCTCCCCGAGGGAAGCGCTTTATAGAATGCCCGTCCGATTCCGCATTCCAGGCCCTTCACAACGTGTCCGATCGCTCCGCAGTTCTGCCCCAATACCTGTTCCCCAAGCAGGCCCTGACCAATTTCGCCGGCTGGGTCGCAGGCAAGGAACGAGGCGCGGTCACCACCTGGATCATTCGCCGCTTCGTTGCCAAGTACGGCGTCGACATGGGCGAAGCGCTCGAGTCCGACATCCATCACTACAAGAGCTTCAACCAGTTCTTCACGCGCGCCCTCAAGCCCGGCATGCGCCCGCTCGCGCAGGCCGACCTCGTCTGCCCCGTGGACGGCGCCATCAGCCAGTTCGGCGCCATCGAGGGCGACCAGATCTTCCAGGCCAAGGGCCACAACTACACGACCACCGCGCTGGTCGGCGGCGACGCGGCGCTGGCCGCCAAGTTCGCGCACGGCAGCTTTGCCACGCTGTACCTGAGCCCCAAGGACTACCACCGCATCCACATGCCCTGCGACGGGCGCCTGGTGCGCATGATCCATGTGCCCGGCGACCTGTTCTCGGTCAACCCGACCACCGCGCGCGGCGTGCCCGGCCTGTTCGCGCGCAACGAACGCGTGGTGTGCGTCTTCGAATCGGCCAACGGCCCCTTCGTGCTCGTGCTCGTGGGCGCCACCATCGTGGGCAGCATGGCCACCGTGTGGCACGGCGTGGTCAACCCGCCGCGCGTGGGCGAGCTGCGCGAGTGGCACTACAACGACCAGCAGATCGACATCAAGAAGGGCGACGAGATGGGCCGGTTCTTGCTCGGCTCCACCGTCGTCATGCTGTTCCCGGCGCCCGCGCTGGCCTTCAACCCGGACTGGTCGCCCACCCGCGCGATCCGCCTGGGCGAAGCCATGGCCAACTACGCCTGATTTGTGAGGCTTTGTCTCGAAACCCGCATGCTGCATGCCTGCACAGCTATAAAACCAGTAGCATCCTGATCCTTCGCGCTATAGTCGTCGGCCAGTCAGACGGTCCATGACGACCAATCACAAACAAGAGTGCGCCGCCCCGGCCCGCCCCCGGCCGACGGTCCGCCCAGCTTCGAGGAGATGATGTCGATGAGTACCAAGGAAAACGCAGCCATCAGCCAGTTGCTCGCCCTGCTCGAAGCCCGCTACGCACTGCGTGTGCTCTGGGCCCTGCGCGACGGCCACGCCCAAACCTTCCGGCTGCTGCAGGACAGCGTCGGCGGCATCACTCCCAACACCCTCAACACCCGCATCAAAGAGTTGCGCGAAGCCGGCGTCGTGAGCCACGGCAGCGACGGCTACTGCCTCACGCTGAGCGGGCAGGACCTGCTCAAGCGCCTGTCCGACCTGCAGGCCTTCGCCGCCAAATGGCAGTTGGGGCAGAACAAGAAGGCCGCGGGGCCGGCCGCCGCTCAGCCGGCCTCTGCCGAGGCGCCCGCACCTGTGACGCCCGCGCCTTCCGCACCCGACGCAGCACCTCCCGCCACGACGCCGTCCGGCTCCGGCAGCCAGGGCTGACGCGGGGGCCGTTCGAGCCTCGGTAAACTCCGCGGCTCCGATTCCTCTCCCCTTTCATCGACGCAAGGAGCGTTTCCCATGCCCACCACCCCCTCCGGCCTGCAATACGAAGACACCGAAGTCGGCACCGGCGCTGAAGCCAAGGCCGGCCAGCACGTGCATGTGCACTACACCGGCTGGCTCTTCAACGACGGCGTGCAAGGCGCCAAGTTCGACTCCAGCCGCGACCGCAACGACCCCTTCGCGTTCTCGCTGGGCGCCGGCCAGGTCATCAAGGGCTGGGACGAAGGCGTCGCCGGCATGAAGATCGGCGGCAAGCGCACGCTGATCATCCCCGCTGCGCTGGGCTACGGTGCCCGCGGCGCCGGCGGCGTGATCCCCCCGAACGCCACCCTGAAGTTCGACGTCGAACTCCTCGACGCACATTGATTTAGCTCGCCCCCAGGCTGCGCGGCACTTCGTGTCCGCTGCGCCAACCCCCTACCGGGGGCGACACCAGCGGCCCGGCAAAGCCGGTTCCGCGGTGTCTCTCGCGAAAGTCACTTCGCCCCCTCTTGCGGCCGTTTTGGCCGCATTTTTACGCTTGAAAAGCCCTAGACCAGCCCCAAGTGGCTGGCTGTGTTTGTTTTCCGGCGCACGCCGGTTCTTTGAAAAATGTCTGACCCGCAACAATCCGCACAGAATTCTCAAATGCTGCAAGGCGAGCCCAGTCCCGAAGAACTGGAGGCCGCGCACGCCGCCAACGAAGCCGAGGCGCTCGACGCCCTGGCCGTGGCACAAGGCGAGCTGGCTGCCCTGCAGGCCAAGAACGTCGAACTGGCCGACCAGTACCTGCGCGCCCAAGCCGACGTGCAGAACGCCCGCCGCCGCGCCGACGACGAGATCACCAAGGCCCGCAAGTTCGCGGTCGAAGCCTTTGCCGAGAGCCTGCTGCCGGTGACCGACAGCCTCGAAGCGGGCCTGGCCATCAAGGACGCCACACCCGAGCAGATCCGCGAAGGCGCCGAAGCCACGCTGCGCCAGCTCAAGAGCGCGCTCGAACGCAACAAGGTGATCGAAGTGGCCCCCGCCGCCGGCGACAAGTTCGACCCGCACCTGCACCAGGCCATCTCGATGGTGCCCGCCGATCAGGAAGCCAACACCGTGGTCGGCCTGCTGCAGAAGGGCTACACCATCAACGAGCGCGTGCTGCGCCCGGCGCTGGTCACCGTGGCCGCGCCCAAGTAAAAGCAAAAGCGGCATCGGCCCACAAGATTCCCACAGGAAATCCCCGCGTCATCCCTTGAATCACGCCGGGTTATCCACAAGTTCATAACAACATATTTTTCCGAATTTCAGGAGTAAGAACATGGCAAAGATCATCGGCATCGACCTCGGCACCACCAACTCGTGCGTGTCGATCATGGAAGGCAACACCACGCGTGTGATCGAGAACTCGGAAGGTGCCCGCACCACGCCGTCGATCGTCGCGTACCAGGAAGACGGTGAAGTCTTGGTCGGTGCCTCGGCCAAGCGCCAGGCCGTCACCAACCCCAAGAACACGCTGTACGCGATCAAGCGCCTGATCGGCCGCAAGTTCGAGGAAAAGGAAGTCCAGAAGGACATCGACCTGATGCCCTACACCATCGCCAAGGCCGACAACGGCGACGCATGGGTGGAAGTGCGCGGCAAGAAGATGGCCCCGCAGCAGGTCAGCGCCGACATCCTGCGCAAGATGAAGAAGACCGCCGAAGACTACCTCGGCGAAACCATCACCGAAGCCGTGATCACGGTGCCGGCGTACTTCAACGACGCACAGCGCCAGGCCACCAAGGACGCCGGCCGCATCGCGGGCCTGGACGTCAAGCGCATCATCAACGAACCCACCGCTGCGGCCCTGGCCTTCGGCCTGGACAAGCAGGACAAGGCCGACCGCAAGATCGCCGTGTATGACCTGGGCGGCGGCACCTTCGACGTGTCGATCATCGAAATCGCGGACGTCGACGGCGAAAAGCAGTTCGAAGTGCTGTCGACCAACGGCGACA
The DNA here is from genome assembly GCF_009498455.1 of Variovorax paradoxus. Taxonomy (NCBI): domain Bacteria; kingdom Pseudomonadati; phylum Pseudomonadota; class Betaproteobacteria; order Burkholderiales; family Comamonadaceae; genus Variovorax; species Variovorax paradoxus. The sequence goes on from NZ_CP045644.1 coordinate 6,456,704, forward strand.
CCTTCCTGGGCGGCGAAGACTTCGACCAGCGCATCATCGACTACATCATCGGCGAGTTCAAAAAGGAACAAGGCGTTGACCTGGGCAAGGACGTGCTCGCCCTGCAACGCCTGAAGGAAGCCGCTGAAAAGGCCAAGATCGAGCTGTCGAACAGCGCGCAGACCGACATCAACCTGCCGTACATCACGGCCGATGCATCGGGTCCGAAGCACCTGAACATCAAGCTCACCCGCGCCAAGCTCGAGAGCCTGGTCGACGAGCTGGTCGAGCGCACCATCGCGCCTTGCCGCCTGGCCATCAAGGATGCCGGCATCAGCGTGAACGACATCAACGACGTGATCCTGGTCGGCGGCATGACCCGCATGCCCAAGGTGCAGGAAAAGGTGAAGGCCTTCTTCGGCAAGGAGCCGCGCAAGGACGTGAACCCCGACGAAGCCGTGGCTGTCGGCGCCGCCATTCAAGGGCAAGTGCTCTCAGGTGACCGCAAGGACGTGCTGCTGCTCGACGTGACCCCGCTGTCGCTGGGCATCGAGACCATGGGTGGCGTGATGACCAAGATGATCACGAAGAACACCACGATCCCGACGAAGTTCGCGCAGACCTTCTCGACCGCCGAAGACAACCAGCCGGCCGTGACGATCAAGGTGTTCCAGGGCGAGCGTGAAATCGCTTCGGGCAACAAGGCCCTGGGCGAGTTCAACCTCGAGGGCATTCCGCCGGCATCGCGCGGCACGCCGCAGATCGAGGTGAGCTTCGACATCGACGCCAACGGCATCCTGCACGTCGGCGCCAAGGACAAGGGCACCGGCAAGGAAAACAAGATCACCATCAAGGCGAACTCGGGCTTGAGCGAAGACGAGATCCAGAAGATGGTGAAGGACGCCGAGCTCAACGCCGACGAAGACAAGAAGAAGCTCGAACTCGTGCAGGCCCGCAACCAGGGCGAAGCCATGGTGCACAGCGTGAAGAAGTCGCTCGGCGAGCACGGGGCCAGCCTCGAAGCCGCCGAGAAGGACGCGATCGAAGCCGCGATCAAGGACGTCGAAGAAGCCCTCAAGGGTGAAGACAAGGCCGTGATCGAGGAAAAGACCAACACGCTGATGACCGCGAGCCAGAAGCTCGGCGAGAAGATGTATGCCGAATCGCAGGCCGCCGCGGCCAGCGCTTCGGCAGCCAGTGGCCCGGCAGGTTCCGAAGCCTCCGCCAGCGCGCAGGCCGACGACAACGTGGTCGACGCCGAAGTCAAGGAAGTCAAGAAGGGCTGATCTTCAGTCCCTTGCACAAGGCTGGAACACCTGAACAGGTGCTCCAGCCTTTCTCGCTTCCAGTTCCCCGAGTTCCTGCCGCCCGACCGAATCTGCTGACATGGCCACCAAACGCGACTACTACGAAACCCTCGGCGTTCCCAAGAACGCCAACGAGGACGAAATCAAGAAGGCTTATCGCAAGCTCGCGATGAAGCACCACCCCGACCGCAACCACGGCGACACCAGCAAGGACGCCGAGGCCAAGTTCAAGGAGGTCAAGGAAGCGTACGAAATGCTGTCGGACGGCCAGAAGCGCGCCGCCTACGACCAGTACGGCCATGCCGGCGTCGACCCCAACATGCGCGGCGGCCCGGGCGCGGAAGGCTTCGGCGGTTTCGCGGAAGCCTTCGGCGACATCTTCGGCGACGTGTTCGGCGGTGGCGGCCGCGGCCGCACCAGCAGCGGACGCCAGGTGTTCCGCGGCAGCGACCTGAGCTATGCGATGGAAGTCACGCTCGAGGAAGCCGCCGAGGGCAAGGACGCCCAGATCCGCATTCCGAGCTGGGACGACTGCGGCACCTGCCACGGCTCGGGCGCCAAGCCCGGCACCAAGCCCATCACCTGCACCACCTGCCACGGCGCGGGCGCGGTGCAGATGCGCCAGGGCTTCTTCAGCGTGCAGCAGACCTGCCCGACCTGCCACGGCAGCGGCAAGATCGTTCCCGACCCCTGCACCGTGTGCCACGGCCAGGGCAAGATCAAGAACAACAAGACGCTCGAAGTGAAGATTCCGGCCGGCATCGACGACGGCATGCGCATCCGCAGCACCGGCAACGGCGAGCCCGGCACCAACGGCGGGCCGCCCGGCGACCTGTACATCGAGATCCGCCTCAAGAAGCACGACCTGTTCGAGCGCGACGGCGACGACCTGCACTGCGTGGTGCCCGTGAGCGTCACCACGGCGGCGCTCGGCGGCGAGATCAACGTGCCCACGCTCAAGGGCGCGGCCGCCATCGACATTCCCGACGGCACGCAGAGCGGCAAGCAGTTCCGCCTGCGCGGCAAGGGCATCAAGGGCGTGCGTTCGAGCTACCCGGGCGACCTGTACTGCCACGTGCGCGTGGAAACGCCGGTGAAGCTCACCGAGCACCAGCGCAAGCTGCTCAAGGAACTCGACGAATCGCTCAAGAAGGGGGGCGAGAAACACAGCCCGACCGACAAGGGCTGGTTCGACAAGGCCAAGGAATTCTTCAGCTGATATTGCTGCTGACGCGCTGACGGCCTTCGTCAGCGCCGGGCCGACGCCCTGTCGGCCCGCAGCGTGCCCTCTTTCGGCCGCCGCCGCCTTCCGGTGGCGCGCCAGGCACGCGAACGGTGCTCCCCGCACCGTTGCGGAACGCGCCGACCGGCGCCCGCGCTTTCTTCCCACGTTTGCATGCGCCAGCCACCCGCTGTGGAAGTGGCGCGGGGATTGCTTTAATCTTTTTTTGGATATGCAATAAACCAAACGACAGGTCGTGCGTTATTGATGAAAGGCATCGGCTTTATTGAACCCGGGTTCAATTAGGAAACCTGTTCGCCGGAGAATTGCAATGAGGACGATAGCCATTCGGCATAGTCATTTCATCCGGGGACAATTACGCGAGCGCGAGCTTTTCAATTTAGCAGAAACGCCAAAAGCAGTTGCGCATTTTTCGAGGAACTTTACTTGCGAGAGGGGTTCAGAATAAATAAAACATTTGCCTGGTTCTTTCTTTGCTTTATGCTGATTGAACCGATTCAGTAGACAGTGTGTAAGGGAGTTTTCCACGGCATACGGCCATGGGCGGGGCCCCTCTTCCAAGAGGAGCGACGCAGTCTCTGGCTGTAGGCATCGGGGTCAAAAGCCCCGCCGACCTAAGGAGGCGCGACCATGGACGTGATCAGCAACTTTGCAGCCCGCTACGAACGCACCCGCGAGGAAGTTCTCTCGCTGCAGGAATATCTGGATATCTGCAAACGCGATCCGACGGCATATGCAACGGCCTCCGAACGAATGCTTCAGGCCATTGGCGAACCGGAACTGGTAGATACCCGCAATGACCCCCGTCTTTCGCGGATCTTCGCGAACAAAGTCATCAAGATCTATCCGGCGTTCAAGGAGTTCTATGGCATGGAAGATGCCATCGAGCAGGTGGTGTCCTATTTCCGCCACGCCGCGCAGGGCCTGGAAGAAAAGAAGCAAATCCTTTACCTGCTGGGCCCCGTCGGCGGCGGCAAGAGCTCGATCGCCGAGCGCCTGAAGCAGCTCATGGAGCACGTGCCCTTCTATGCGATCCACGGCTCCCCGGTGAACGAATCGCCCCTGGGACTGTTCGACACCCTCGAGGACGGTGAGATCCTCGAGAAGGAGTTCGGCATCCCCGTGCGCTACCTGAACCGCATCCTGTCGCCCTGGGCCGTGAAGCGGCTCGAGGAGTACGGCGGCGACATCCGCCAGTTCAAGGTGGTCAAGCGCTACCCCTCGGTGCTGCGCCAGATCGCGGTCGCCAAGACCGAGCCGGGCGACGAGAACAACCAGGACATCTCCTCGCTGGTCGGCAAGGTCGACATCCGCAAGCTCGAAACCTACGCCCAGGACGACCCCGACGCCTACGCCTACTCCGGCGGCCTGTGCCTGGCCAACCAGGGCCTGCTCGAGTTCGTGGAAATGTTCAAGGCGCCCATCAAGGTGCTGCACCCGCTGCTCACGGCCACGCAGGAAAGCAACTTCAAGGGCACCGAAGGCTTCGGCGCCATTCCCTTCGACGGCATCGTGCTGGCGCACAGCAACGAGAGCGAGTGGAAGGCGTTCCGCAACAACAAGAACAACGAGGCTTTCCTCGACCGGATCTACATCGTCAAGGTGCCGTACTGCCTGCGCGCCTCTGAAGAGATCAAGATCTACGAGAAGCTGGTGCGCAACTCCTCGCTGGCCAAGGCCCCGTGCGCGCCCGGCACCTTGCGCATGATGGCGCAGCTGTCGGTGCTCACGCGCCTGAAGGAGCCCGAGAATTCCAGCACCTTCAGCAAGATGCAGGTGTACGACGGCGAGAACCTGAAAGACACCGACCCCAAGGCCAAGTCGATCCAGGAGTACCGCGACTACGCGGGCGTCGACGAAGGCATGAGCGGTGTGTCGACGCGTTTCGCCTTCAAGATCATCTCCAAGGTGTTCAACTTCGACAGCACCGAGGTGGCCGCCAACCCGGTGCACCTGATGTATGTGCTCGAGCAGCAGATCGAGCGCGAGCAGTTTCCGCCGGAAACCGAGCAGAAGTACATCAGCTACATCAAGGAGCTGCTGGCGCCGCGCTATGCCGAGTTCATCGGCAAAGAGATCCAGACCGCCTACCTGGAAAGCTACAGCGAGTACGGCCAGAACATCTTCGACCGCTACGTGACCTACGCCGACTACTGGATCCAGGACCAGGAGTTCCGCGACGTGGACACCGGCGAAGTGTTCGACCGCGCCTCGCTCAACGCCGAACTCGAGAAGATCGAGCGGCCCGCCGGCATCGGCAACCCGAAGGACTTCCGCAACGAGATCGTCAACTTCGTGCTGCGCGCACGGGCCGGCAACGCGGGGCGCAACCCGGCGTGGACCAGCTACGAGAAGCTGCGCGCAGTCATCGAGAAGAAGATGTTCTCGAACACCGAAGAGCTGCTGCCGGTGATCAGTTTCAACACCAAGAGCAGCGCCGACGAGCAGAAGAAGCACGAAGACTTCGTGACCCGCATGGTCGAGAAGGGCTACACGGCCAAGCAGGTGCGCCTGCTCTGCGAGTGGTACCTGCGCGTACGCAAGAGTTCGTAGCGGACAGCGGGAACAACGGGCGCGTGCGACGGACCTAACCATCGCACCGCCCACCGTTTTGCAAGGAGCTTTGAAAACATCGTGGCCATCCTGCAGCAGATCATCGATCGTCGGCTCTCGGGCAAGAACAAGTCCATCGGCAACCGCGAGCGCTTTCTTCGGCGCTACAAGGGGCAGATCCAGGAGGCGGTGCGGCGCGCGGTCAGTGGGCGCAACATCCGCGAACTGGAGCAAGGCGAAGACGTGACCCTGCCGCGCCACGATGTCTCGGAGCCGGTGTTCGGCCATGCGCGCGGCGGCGACCGCGAGTATGTGCACCCCGGCAACCAGGAGTACCTCAAGGGCGACCGCATCGCGCGCCCGGAGGGCCAAGGCGGCGGCGGCTCGGGCAGCGGCGAAGCGAGCGACAGTGGCGAAGGCGAGGACGACTTCGTCTTTCGCCTCACGCGCGAGGAGTTCATGCGCGTCTTTTTCGACGACCTGGCGCTGCCGCACCTCGTTCGCACCCAGATCGCCGAAGTGCCCGAGTGGAAGAGCCATCGCGCCGGCTTCACGAGCGACGGCACGCCCAACAACCTGCACGTGGTGCGCTCCATGCGCGGCGCGCTCGCGCGACGCATTGCGCTGGGCGGCGAACCGCGCAAGGAGCTCAAGCGCCTGGAGGCGCACCTGCTGGTGCTGAAGGCGCATCCGCAGGCCGAGACGGCGCTGATCCAGAAGGAAATCCGCGAGACCGAGGAGCTCATCGCCGAGCTGCGCCGCACCATGCGGCACGTGCCCTACATCGACCCGATCGACCTGCGCTACCGCAACCGCGTGAAGACGCCCGTGCCCAGCGCCAAGGCCGTGATGTTCTGCCTCATGGACGTGTCGGGCTCGATGGACGAGGCGCGCAAGGACATGGCCAAGCGCTTCTTCATGCTGCTGTACCTGTTTCTCACGCGGCACTACGAGCGCATCGACCTCGTGTTCCTGCGCCACCACACGCAGGCACAAGAGGTGACCGAGGAAGAGTTCTTTCACGCGACCGAAACCGGCGGCACCGTGGTGTCGAGCGCGCTGGTGCTCATGGACGAGATCATCAAGGCCCGCTACGCCAGCGGCGAGTGGAACGTGTACGGCGCCCAGGCCAGCGACGGCGACAACTGGCACCAGGACAGCGGCCGCTGCCGCGAGCTGCTGGTCGACAACATCCTGCCCGTGGTGCGCTACTACGCCTACGTGCAGGTGGCCGAGACCGAGCAGAACCTGTGGCAGGAGTACCAGCAGCTCGAGGGCGTCGCGCCCAACTTCGCGATGCGCAAGGTGTCGGACGCACAAGACATCTACCCGGTGTTCCGCGACCTGTTCAAGAAGGAAGGGGTGCCCGCATGATCACCACCACCGAACGCCCTCCCGGTGCCCCCGTCCTGCCGCGCAGCACCGACCTACCCACCTCCCGCCTGGAGCGCCTGCCCAGCCCGTCCGACTGGACCTTCGAGCTCATCGAGACGTACCACACCGAGATCGCGAAGACCGCGAGGAGCTTCGGCCTGGACACCTACCCGAACCAGCTCGAGGTGATCACGGCCGAGCAGATGATGGACGCCTACGCCAGCGTGGGCATGCCCATGATCTACAGGCACTGGTCGTACGGCAAGCAGTTCATCTCCACCGAGAAGAACTACAAGCGCGGCCACATGGGACTGGCCTACGAGATCGTCATCAACTCCGATCCGTGCATTGCCTACCTCATGGAAGAAAACACCATGGCCATGCAGGCCCTGGTGATTGCGCATGCGGCCTACGGGCACAACAGCTTCTTCAAGGGCAACTACCTGTTCCGCATGTGGACCGACGCGTCGTCGATCATCGACTACCTCGTCTACGCGCGGCACTACATCGCCGAGTGCGAGGAGCGCCACGGCCTCGATGCCGTGGAAGACCTGCTCGACTCCTGCCATGCGCTCATGAACTACGGCGTCGACCGCTACCGCCGTCCGCAGAAGCGCTCGCTGGCCCAGGAAAGCGCGCAGCGCGCCGACCGCGAGCGCCACATGCAGCAGCAGGTGAACGACCTGTGGCGCACGCTACCTCGCAAGAGCGAACAGGCCACCGAGTCGGAAGCCGAAGCCGCACGCCGCTTTCCGTCGGAGCCGCAGGAGAACCTGCTCTATTTCATCGAGAAGAACGCCGCCCTGCTCGAACCGTGGCAGCGCGAGGTGGTGCGCATCGTGCGCAAGATCGCGCAGTACTTCTACCCGCAGCGCCAGACCCAGGTCATGAACGAAGGCTGGGCCACCTTCTGGCACTACACGCTGCTCAACACCATGTACGACCGCGGCCAGCTGGACGACGGCTTCATGATGGAATGGCTCAGCTCGCACACGAGCGTGGTGTTCCAGCCGCCCGTGGGCCACCGTGCGTACAGCGGCATCAACCCGTATGCGCTGGGCTTCAAGATGTTCACCGACCTGCGCCGCGTCTGCGAGAAGCCGACCGAAGAAGACCGCCGCTGGTTCCCCGACTACGCGGGCACCGACTGGGTGAAGACGCTCGACTACGCCATGCGCAACTTCAAGGACGAGAGCTTCGTCGGCCAGTTCCTGAGCCCGAAGACGATGCGCGATTTCCGCCTGTTCGCCATCCGCGACTACCAGAGCGAATCGGAGCTCGAGGTGTCGGCCATCCACGACGACAGCGGCTACCAGGCGCTGCGCGAATCGCTGTCACGCCAGTACGACATCGGCAACCGCGAGCCCGACATCCAGGTCTGGAGCGTCGCCACGCGCGGCGACCGCTCGCTCACGCTGCGCCACACGCAGCGCAACAACCTGCCGCTGAACGACAGCGCCGAAGAAGTGCTGAAGCACGTCGCAAGGCTCTGGGGCTTCGACGTGCACCTGGAAAGCGTCGACAGCGGCGGCCGGGTCAGCCGCAGCTGGAAGGCTGCTGCGCCCAAGCAGAACTACTGAGGAAAGGGTCAGGGCACCAGCGCGGCGATGGCCAGCGTGTAGCCCTTCACCCCCAGCCCCACGATGATCCCGCGCGCCGCGGGCGAGATGTACGACTTGTGGCGAAACTCTTCGCGTGCATGCACGTTCGAGATGTGCAGCTCGATCAGCGGCACGCTCGCGCCCTTGATGGCGTCGTGCAGCGCGATCGACGTGTGGGTGTAGGCACCCGGGTTCATCACCACGCCCAGCATGTTGCCGGCGGCCACCTCGCGGCCTGCCTCCTGCACCCAGTCGATCAGCACGCCTTCGTGGTTCGACTGGCGGCATTCGATTGCCACGCCGAGCTTGGCACCCGTTTCATGGCACAGCCGCTCCACGTCGGCGAGCGTGTCGCGGCCGTACTGTTCGGGCTCGCGCGTGCCGAGCAGGTTGAGGTTGGGGCCGTTGAGAACGAGGATTTTCTTCATGATGGATCGGTGAAGGAAGCAACCGGATGCCGGCAGATGGCCAAGATTATGGGCGCGCCGCCGGCCGCGCCCGCCGTGCCGAAGGCGACACCGCAGCAGTCGAGCCCACGTAGTGGTTGTACGAGCCGATGTCCGCCACGCAGCGCGCCATCAGGTCGACGAACGCGCGCAGCTTCTGCCCCATGTAGCGCTGCCGCTGGTAGGCGCAGTACAGCCGCCGCGCCTCCGGCGGCCACTGCGGCAGCACCGGCACCAGCACGCCCTGCGCCACTTCGGGGCCCGCAAAGAACACCGGCAGCGGCGCAATGCCCAGGCCGTCGATGCAGAAGGTCTTCATCACCCAGTGGTCGTTGGTCTCGAAGGCCGGCTCCGTGCGCACCACATGGCGGCCCGAGGCCTGCTGCGACACCAGCCGCAGCGGCGACGGTGGCCCCGACGGCTCGCGCATCGCGATCATCCGGTGCTGCGCCAGCGCCTCGGGCGTCTGCGGCGTGCCGTGCCGCGCCAGGTACTGCGGGCTCGCGTACAGACCGTAGGCCAGCCGGCCCAGCAGCTTGGCGACCAGGTCCGGCAAATCGGGTGGCGCCGAGCCGACATAGCAATCGACCTCGCCGATCTGCGGGGCCTGCACCCCGTTCGCCACGTCGAGCTGGCAGCGCACGTTCGGGTGCGATTCGAGAAAGATCCGCACCACATGGCAGACGAAGGAGGTGCTGAACTGCGTGTCGGACAGCAGCGTGAGCCGCCCCGACACCCCGCCCGTGAGCTCCTGCACCTCGGTGCGCGCCGTTTCCAGCCGGCCGCTCACCTCCCCGAGCAGCCCCTCGCAACGTGCGAAGAACGCACGCCCGGCCTCCGTCGGCGCGATGCGGCGCGAGCTGCGCAGCAGCAGCTGGGCGCCCAGCAGTTCCTCCAGCCGTGTGAGCTGGCGGCTCAGCGTCGCCTTCGACACGCCCGACAGGCTCTCGGCCTTGGTGAGGCTGCCGCTCTTCATCACGAGCACGAAGGCCTCGACCAGCGCGAGGTCGATGCGCCCGGCGCTCATGAATGCCACCGCGGTGGGCGTCGTCGTTGCAGGAATGAAAAGGAGCGTCTTGGCATGGGGCTTTCATCGGTGCGGCGGACACGCTACGGTAGGCGGCACCGCCGACAAGGGCATGGCCGATGCTATGCCGGTTTGCGGCACCCTTTCTCGCTGCCCCCACGATCAAAGACCCATGAATCCTTCCGCCGTATCACAGGCCTGGCACCCCGTCGCTCCCTCCGCCGAGGTGCGCGCCGGCGCCAACATCGTCGCCGGCTTTGCGCAAGGCCAGGAGCTCGCGCTGTGGCGCGCGGCCGATGGCTCACCCCAGGCCTGGGAGAACCGCTGCCCGCACCGCAGCGTGCGCTTCACGCTCGGCCAGGTGACCGGCGGCGACCGCCTGGCCTGCGCGTACCACGGCTGGCAGTACGAGGCCGGCAGCGGCGCGTGCGTGCGCATCCCGGCACACCCGGCCATGCAGGCGCCGCGCAATGTCTGCGCCAAGGTGTTCGCCACGGCGGATGCCGCGGGCATGCTGTGGGTGCGCCTTGCAGCCGATGGCCCGCCGGCGCCGGCTGAACTGGCCGATGTCGTTCCCGCCGACTGGCACCTCGCCCGCACGCTGACGCTGCGCGTGGCCGCGTCCGAGGTGCGCGATGCGCTGGCGCAGCACGGCTTCACATCGGCAGCAACGCCCGATGCATGGCAAGGCACGCTGGGCGAATCGCCCGTCGCCGCGCTGCTGCTCGACGCCCAGCCGCAGTTGAGCTTCCTGCACCTGTGGACCGACGCAGCCCCCGGCTCCGACGCAATGGCCCGGGTGCACCTCGCAGCGCGCCAGCTGCGCAGCGCCATCGAAGCCGCGTCATCGCACTGAAAAGAAGAAAGAAAAAACATGCCCTTCGTCACCGACGATCCCAACATGCTCGACGACTGGCTCGTCGTCGGCCCCGCCGGCGGCTTGCCCCGCACGACACGGCTGCTCGGCGAAACCCTGCACCTGCACGCCGATGCCGACGGCACGCCACACGCCCTTCTCGGCAACGACGCGCTGACCGTTCAATCGCGCTACGGCTTCCTCTGGGTCTGTCCCAGCGGCCGCCCCGCACGGCCGCTGTTCGCCTTCCCCGAGCACGAAGAGCCCGGTCGCCGCCTCGTCGATTGCGGCGGACTCGGCGTGGCCGTGTCGGGCCTGCGCGTGATCGAGAACTTCCTGGACATGGCGCACTTTCCCTTCGTGCACCCCGACTACCTCGGCAAGGTGCCGCACACCGAAGTCGCCAAGTACAACGTCGAGGTCGATGCCGCCACCGACGAGATCTGGGCCACCGACTGCCGCTTCTGGCAGCCGCGCGCCTCGGCCGCCCACGACACGGGCAGCGAGGTGTTCTACAAGTACCGCGTGATGCAGCCCTTCTCGGCCATGCTCTACAAGTCGAGCCACCGGCCCGACAAGCTCGACGCCATCGGCCTGTTCCTGCAGCCCGTGGACGACGAGCACGTCATCGCCCACACGCTGCTCGCCTATTTCGACGACGTGTCGACCGACGCCGAGCTCATCGCGTTCCAGCACACGATCTTCGGGCAGGACAAGCCCATTCTGGAGAACCACGCCTTCAAGCGCATGCCGCTCGAAGGCCGCGCCGAAACGCCCACGCGCGGCGACACCACCTCCGTCACTTACCGCCGCTGGCTGCGCGAGCGCGGCATGCGCTTCGGCACCGCGAGGGCCGCCGCGTGACCATCAAGCTCTACGACTACCCGCTTTCAGGCAACTGCTTCAAGGTGCGCCAGATGCTGCTGTGGCTCGGCGTGGACCACGCGAGCGTGCCGGTCGACTTCCATCCCGGTCGCGAGCACAGGTCCGCAAGATTTCTCGAGCAGATCAACCCGCTCGGCCAGCTCCCGGTGATCGACGACGAAGGCTTCGTTCTGCGCGATGCACAAGCCATCCTGGTTTACCTCGCGAGCCGCTACGACGCATCGCAGCGCTGGTACCCCGCCGACCCGAAGCTGCGCGGCCAGGTCGCGATGTGGCTCGCCATGGCCGACGAGATCACGCGCACCGCCTCGGCCGCCCGGCTGCACGACGCGCTGGGCTACACGCACCTGGACATCGACGCCTGCCGGCGGGGCGCGCGCGCGGCCTTCCGCGTGCTCGACGACCACCTCGCCGAGCAGCATGCCGCCACCGGCCTGCGCTGGCTCGCCGCCGCGCCCGAGCCGACCATTGCCGACCTCGCCTGCTTTCCGTACGTGGCGCTGGCGGGCGAAGGCGGCCTCTCGCTCGACGAGTTTCCCGCGCTGCGCCGCTGGGTCTGGGATTTCCGTCACCTGCCCGGTTTTGTGGGCATGTCGGGTATCTTCCCCGCTGGCCCCGCCTGAAGGCGCGCCTGAGTATCCTTGACCCCTTCCGCTCTCTGAAGAACCGAATCCCATGAAAACCAAAGCCGCCGTCGCCTGGCAAGCAGGCCAACCCCTCACCATCGAAACCGTGGACCTCCAGGGCCCGAAGTTCGGTGAAGTGCTGGTCGAGATCAAGGCCACCGGCATCTGCCACACCGACTACTACACGCTCTCGGGCGCCGACCCCGAAGGCATCTTTCCTGCCATCCTGGGCCATGAAGGCGCGGGCATCGTGGTCGACGTCGGCCCCGGCGTCACCACGCTGAAAAAGGGCGACCACGTCATTCCGCTGTACACGCCCGAATGCCGCCAGTGCAAGTTCTGCCTGAGCCGCAAGACCAACCTGTGCCAGCTGATCCGCGGCACGCAGGGCAAGGGCCTCATGCCCGACGCCACCTCGCGCTTCAGCCTCGACGGCAAGCCCATCTTTCACTACATGGGCACCAGCACTTTCAGCAACTACACGGTCGCGCCCGAAATCTCGCTGGCCAAGATCCGCGAAGACGCGCCCTTCGACAAGGTCTGCTACATCGGCTGCGGCGTGACCACCGGCATCGGTGCGGTGCTCTTCACGGCCAAGGTCGAAGCCGGTGCGAACGTCGTGGTGTTCGGCCTGGGCGGCATCGGCCTGAACGTGATCCAGGGCGCCAAGATGGTGGGCGCCGACAAGATCATCGGCGTCGACCTCAACCCCGAGCGCGAAGCCATGGCCCGCAAGTTCGGCATGACGCACTTCATCAACCCCAAGACCACCGAGAACGTGGTCGACGCCATCGTGCAGCTGACCGACGGCGGCGCCGACTACAGCTTCGAGTGCATCGGCAACACGCAGGTGATGCGCCAGGCGCTGGAATGCACGCACAAGGGCTGGGGCCGCAGCATCATCATCGGCGTGGCCGAGGCCGGCGCCGAGATCAGCACGCGCCCGTTCCAGCTGGTCACCGGCCGCAAGTGGGAAGGCTCGGCCTTCGGCGGCGCGCGCGGTCGCACCGACGTGCCGAAGATCGTCGACTGGTACATGGAAGGCAAGATCAACATCGACGACCTGATCACGCACACCATGCCGCTCGAAGACATCAACAAGGGCTTCGATCTGATGAAGCGCGGCGAGTCGATCCGCGGCGTCGTTCTTTACTAAAGCCGAGGAGGCGCCCGCCATGAACCGCATGGAACCCTTGCGCACCATTGAAGCGGGCGTCCTCGAAGTCGCCTATTACGAAACCGGCCCCGCCGACGGCCCGCCCGTGCTGCTGATGCATGGCTTTCCGTACGACATCCACACGTACGCAGAGGTCGCGCCGATGCTGGCCGCGCAAGGCTGCCGCGTCGTCGTGCCGTACATGCGCGGCTACGGCGGCACGCGCTTCCTGAGCGACGCCACGCCGCGCTCGGGCGAACAGGCGGCGTTCGGCGCCGACCTGCTCGCGCTGCTCGATGCGCTGAAGATCGAGCGCGCCGTGCTCGCCGGCTACGACTGGGGCGGTCGCGCCGCCTGCGTGGTCGCAGCGCTGTGGCCCGAGCGCTGCGCAGGGCTGGTCTCGCTCAACAGCTACAACATCCAGAACATTGCGAAGGCGATGGAGCCGGACACCGCCGAGAACGAGCACAGCCTCTGGTACCAGTACTACTTTCACAGCGAACGCGGCCGCGCCGGCCTTGCGAAGGACCGCAACGCGATCGCGAAACTGCTCTGGCAGCTGTGGTCGCCGACGTGGCAATTCGACGACGCCACCTTCGCGCGCAGTGCCGCCGCCTTCGACCACCCCGACTTCGTCGACGTGGTGATCCATTCGTACCGCCACCGCTTCGGCCTCGTGCCCGGCGACCCGGCCTATGCGGACATCGAGCGCCGCCTCGCCGCACAGCCGACGATCACCGTGCCCGCCATCACCTTCGACGGCATCGACGACGGCGTGCGACCGCCCGCCGATGCCTCGGCCCATGCGCACCGCTTCAGCGGGCCGCGTTCGCACCGCCTCGTGCCCGGCGCGGGCCACAACCTGCCGCAGGAAGCACCCCGCACCTTCGCCGATGCCGTGCTTGAACTCGTGCCCGCACTGATGCGCAGCCAGACGACCTCTTCTTCATGACCGACACCACCCCGACACTCCTTTCCGAACACCACGCCTTCGGCGGCGTGCAGCGCTTCTTCGAGCACCGCTCGCACGAAATCGGCCTGCCGATGCGCTTCTCGGTCTACCTGCCGCCGCAGGCCTTGACTGCCGGCAAGCCCGTGCCCGCCCTGCTCTACCTCGCGGGCCTGACCTGCAACGAGGAAACCTTCGCGGTGAAGGCCGGCGCGCAACGCATGGCCGCGAGCCTGGGCCTGGCGCTCGTCGCACCCGACACCAGCCCGCGCGGCGCCGGGCCCGAAGGCCTGCCGGGCGCGAAAGACAGCTGGGACTTCGGCATCGGCGCCGGCTTCTATCTCGACGCCACCGCCGAGCCATGGGCCACGCACTGGCGCATGGAAAGCTGGATCGTCCACGAGCTGCTGCCGCTCGTGACCCAACACCTGCCCATCGACGGCCAGCGCCTGGGCATCTTCGGCCACTCGATGGGCGGCCACGGCGCGCTCACGCTGGCGCTGCGGCACCCGGGGCGCTTCCTGTCGCTCTCGGCCTTCGCACCGATCTGCGCGCCCACCCAGTGCCCGTGGGGCCAGAAGGCCTTCGCCGGCTACCTGGGCGAGCCCAGCGACGACCGCGCGCAGTGGCTCGCGCACGACGCCAGCGCGCTGATGCAGTCGCAGACCGTGGCGCCCTATCCGCAGGGCGTCCTCATCGACCAGGGCCTGGCCGACAAATTCCTCGCCGAGCAGCTGCACCCCGAAGTCTTCGAGGCCGCCTGCTTCGCCGCCGGCCAACCGCTCACGCTGCGCCGCCATGCGGGCTACGACCACGGCTACTACTTCATCCAGAGCTTCATGGCCGACCACATCGCGCACCACGCGCAGACGCTGAACGGCTGAACGCAAAGGGGTGCGGTTCGCACCCGGCGTGGCTATCATGGTCCGCATGTCTGCCGCCGAGATTCCCGCCTTCGAGTTGCGCTCGCGCGATGGCGGCGCCGAAGAGAACATGGTGCTCGCCGGCATCTGGCGCCGCGCCTGGGTGTCGGCCAACCGGGGCGCCGCCCACGTCGAGCCCATCGGCCACTGGCTGCGCCGCGTTCAGACCGAATTCATCCCGCCCGCCGACGTGGTGCTCGCCGAGCGCGACGGCCAGGTGCTGGCCTTCATGGTGCTGCTCACGGCGCGCGAGTACGTGGCCCAGTTGTTCGTCGAACCGCACCTGCGCAGCCAGGGCCTGGGCAAGGCGCTGCTCGACGAGGCCTGCGTGCGCATGCCGCACGGCTGGCGGCTGCACGTGGCCGTCACCAACACCGAGGCGCAGCGCTTCTACGAACGCTACGGCCTCGTGCGCGGCGTGGTCGACCGGCACCCGGGCAGCGGGCGCGAACGCATCGCCTACCATTGGTCGCCTGCCCGCGCGCCCTGGCGCACGGGCTGACACCGCCCTCTTCCTTCTTCTTTCCTCATGCGCATCCGCATCGATCACATCGCCCTCTGGACCACCGATCTCGAACGCTGCAAGCGCTTCTACGTCGACTACTTCGGCGCCACCGCCGGCGCGGGGTATGTCAACCCGACCAAGGGCTTCGCCTCGTGCTTCCTGAGCCTGGGCGACGGCGCGCGCATCGAGGCCATGACCACGAGCACCCTGTCGCCCGTGGTCGCCGAGCCTGGCGCGCAACGCATGGGCTGGACGCACCTCGCGATCTCGGTCGGCTCCGACGCCGAAGTCGATGCGCTCACGCAGCGGCTCAAGGCCGACGGCTACCCGCTGCTCGACGGCCCGCGCCGCACCGGCGACGGCTACTACGAGAGCGTGGTGCTCGACCCGGACGGCAACCGCATCGAGATCACTTCATGAGTGTCTTTGTCCAGAGCCTGCACGAGACCTTCGAACGCCTCGGCCGCATCGAAACCCGCCGCATGTTCGGGGGCCATGGCGTGTGGCACGAGGGCCGCATGATCGCGCTCGTCGCCAAGGACACGCTGTACCTCAAGTCCGATGCCGGCAGCGCCGCGCACTTCGACGCGCTGAACCTGCCGCCCTTCACCTACGTGCGCGCGGGCAAGGAGATGCCGATGTCGTACCGGCTGGCGCCGGCCGACCTGTTCGAAGACCGCGAGGAAGCCGCCCGCTGGGGCCGCCTCGCCTACGAAGCCGCGCTGCGTTCGGGCCAGCCGCCGAAGCAGAAGAAGACCAAACCCCAACCCAAGACAACCCCCAAGGCCGCGAAAGCGAAGACCCGGTGAACGAACAGAACAACGACAACAACCCCAGCCACCGGCTCCCTCCGCTGCCTGAGCGCGAACAGATCGCGCTGCTCGACCCCTTCGACAGCCTCGAACTGAAAGACATCGTGGTCGTATCTTCGCTGGCCGAGGCCGAACGCGCCGCAGACGAATTGCTCACGGCCGGCGTGGCCGGCTTCGACACCGAGTCGCGCCCCACCTTCGCCAAGAACGAAGTGTCGACCGGCCCGCACGTGGTGCAGTTCGCGACGCGCGACACGGCCTGGCTGTTCCAGCTGCACCGCGACGAGTGCAACCACGTGGTCGCGGGCCTGCTCGCCTCCACCGAGCTGCGCAAGGTCGGCTTCGGGCTCTCGAGCGACCTGTCGATGATCCGCCTGCGCCTGGCCATTGCGCCGCAGGCCGTGTTCGACATCGACGACGAGTTCCGCCGGCGCGGCTACCGCCGGTCGGTCGGTGTGAAGACGGCGGTGGCGCTCATGTTCAACCAGCGCTTCGCCAAGTCGCGCAAGGCGACCACGTCGAACTGGGCGCACAAACAGCTCAGCGAATCGCAGATCCGCTATGCGGCCAACGACGCCTATGCGTCGCTGCGCGTGTTCGACGCGCTCTTTCCGAACGGCTGACCGAGCGCGCGGCGTCCGTCAGTCGCGCCCCGCTTCGAGGATCGCCTGCGCCAGCCGCAGCGGGTTCGAGAAGAACATCTCGTGGCTGCCCGGGCACTCCACGAGCCGGAACAACCCGAGCCGCTCCGACAGCCGCGGATGCCACGGCAGGCTGTGCGGCAGCGCCGTGTCCTGCAGGCAATTGACGTACGACTTGCCCAGCGCCAGCGCCGCCAGCGGCTGCTGCAGCCGGATCTTGTCGGTGAAGGTGCGGTACGGGTGCGGATTGAGCTGGTCGTAGGCGGACTGCGCCAGCGCCAGGTCGGCGTCGTTGATGAAGGCCTCGCGCCAGATCTCGAACGGCAACGTCACCGCGTTGTCGTTGGCTGCCGCCACCGCGTCGAACATGCTCACGTAGTGCGGCGGCACCATGTCGTTGAGCGCTTCGCCATCGAGCGGCACGAAGGCGTTGATGTAGACCAGCCGCCGCAGCCGCGCCGCGATGCGGTCGGCCACACCCGAAATCACCATGCCGCCGTAGCTGTGGCCCACGAGGCGCACCTGCGTGAGGTCCTTGCCCTCGATGTAGCGCACCACCGACGCGATGGCGTCCTCGAGGCTGGTGCTCGTGCGGCTGTCGCCGGGGTTGTTGCCTGCCACGGTGGGGCAATGCACGGTGTGGCCGGCCGCGCGCAGGCCGTCGGCCACGGCCTCCATTTCGGCGCCGGTGTGCCAGGCGCCGTGAACCAGAACATAGATGTCGGACATGGGTGTCTCCTTCGTTGGATACGTCGGTGGGTGAGGGGCCGACGCGACTGTAGAAAAAACGGTGCATCGCGGATGGCCGCTGCCTGCCACCCTGATGGCCGATTCGCGCCACCGGCCTTTTGACTTCGTGGGTTGCCTCGATTCAATAATTCAAAGATACTTGAATAATGGAAGAAAACGATGTGGTTCGCGCCTTGGGTGCACTCGCGCAACCCGTGCGCTTGCGGGTGTTTCGTGCCTTGGTGGTGGCGGGGCCCGACGGGCTGACGCCGGGTGCGCTGACTGAAGCGCTGGCGGTTTCGGCCACGGGCCTGTCTTTTCACCTCAAGGAGCTGGTGAACGCGAGCCTGGTCTCGCAGGAGCGCCAAGGGCGCAACCTCATCTACCGCGCGTCGTTCGAGCGGATGAACGGCCTGCTCGGCTACCTCACCGAGAACTGCTGTCAGGGGGAAGCCTGCCTTCCGGCGACTGCTACTCAGGCCTGCGACTGTTGACATGAAAACTTGGGCTGTTGCACGCCGCGTGCGTGCGCTCTGGCGTGCTCCCGCCGACGGGGCACCTTGCTCCGCGAATGTCCTCCGCCCTTCGGGCTCCCCCTTGATTTCGCTGCGCAAGGCACCCCATCGACGTGAGCGTTGTTCGCAACGTTCGTTGATGGGCGAGCACCAGCAGCGTGCCCCTGTGCACAGGGCACTGGGTGCTTCCCGCAGCGAAATCAAGGAGGAGCCGAAGGCGGGGGACATTCGCGGAGGGAAGCACCCGGTGGCCTGTGCACGCGCCCTGAACAACAACAAGAACTGACATGACCACAGCCCTCCTCATCTTCGCCTGCACCTTGGTGCTGGTCATCTGGCAGCCCCGCGGCCTCGGCATCGGCTGGAGCGCCATGCTGGGCGCCATCATCGCCCTGCTCTTCGGTGTCGTTCAGCTGGCCGACATCCCCGTGGTGTGGGGCATCGTCTGGAACGCCACCGCGACCTTCATCGCGGTCATCATCATCAGCCTGCTGCTGGACGAAGCCGGGTTCTTCGAATGGGCCGCCCTGCACGTGGCGCGCTGGGGGCGCGGCAACGGCCGCCGGCTGTTCGCCTTCATCGTGCTGCTGGGTGCCGCGGTGTCGGCACTCTTTGCGAACGACGGTGCGGCGCTGATCCTCACGCCCATCGTGATGGCGATGCTGGTGGCGCTCGGCTTCCGGCCCGCCGCCACGCTTGCCTTCGTCATGGCCGCGGGCTTCATTGCCGACACGGCCAGCCTGCCGTTGATCGTGTCGAACCTCGTGAACATTGTGTCGGCCGACTTCTTCAAGATCGGCTTCAACGCGTATGCCTCGGTGATGGTGCCCGTGAACCTGGTGGCCGTGCTCGCGAGCCTGGGCGTGCTGCTGTGGTGCTTCCGGCGCGACATTCCCGCGCGCTACGACATGGCCCGCCTCAAGAACCCCGCCGATGCCATTCGCGACCGCGACACCTTCCGCGCCGGCTGGGTCGTGCTCGCGCTGCTGCTCGTGGGCTTTTTCGGCCTGGAGCCACTGGGCGTGCCGGTGAGCGCCGTGGCCGCCTTCGGTGCGGTGATCCTGCTCGCGGTGGCGGCACGCGGCCCGGTGATCGGCACACGCCAGGTGCTGCGCGGCGCGCCCTGGCAGATCGTCGTCTTCTCGCTGGGCATGTACCTCGTGGTCTACGGCCTGCGCAACGCGGGGCTGACCGGCCAGATCGCCACGCTGCTGAACCTGTTCGCACAAGGCGGCGTCTGGGGCGCGGCGATGGGCACCGGCTTTCTCGCGGCAGTGCTTTCCTCGGTGATGAACAACATGCCGACCGTGCTGGTCGGTGCACTGTCGATCGAAGCCTCGGGCGCGGTCGGCATCGTGAAAGAGGCCATGGTCTATGCCAACGTGATCGGCTGCGACCTCGGCCCGAAGATCACGCCCATCGGCAGCCTCGCCACGCTGCTGTGGCTGCACGTGCTCGCCAGGAAGGGCATGACCATCACCTGGGGCCACTACTTCCGCATCGGCATCGTGCTGACCCTGCCCGTGCTGGCCGCGACACTCGCCGCGCTGGCATTGCGCCTCAGCCTCGGCTGACCCCTTTCATTTTTCTCTCTTCTTTTCTCCAACGA
Organism: Variovorax paradoxus; assembly: GCF_009498455.1. Lineage (NCBI taxonomy): Bacteria > Pseudomonadati > Pseudomonadota > Betaproteobacteria > Burkholderiales > Comamonadaceae > Variovorax > Variovorax paradoxus. The sequence continues at coordinate 6,476,440 of NZ_CP045644.1, forward strand.
GCCAGCCATGAGCGACATCACGATCTATCACAACCCCGCCTGCGGCACGTCGCGCAACGTGCTCGCGCTGATCCGCAACACGGGCGACGAACCCACCGTCGTCGAGTACCTGAAGACCCCGCCCGACCGCGCCACGCTCACGCAGTTGATCGCAGCGATGGGCGTGCCCGTGCGCGACGTGCTGCGCCAGAAAGGCACGCCCTACGACGAACTGGGCCTTGGCGATCCGCCCTGGAGCGACGAACAGCTCATCGACTTCATGTTGCAGCACCCGATCCTCATCAACCGCCCCATCGTCGTTACGCCACTGGGCACGCGCCTGTGCCGGCCGTCCGAAGAAGTGCTCGACATCCTGCCGAAGCCGCAGCAAGGCGCGTTCGCCAAGGAAGACGGCGAAGCCGTGATCGACGCGAAAGGCCAGCGTGTCGCCAAGCCCTGACCTCCCCCAGCTCGACGCCGATGCGTTCCGCGTTCCCCGCCTGCAGGAGCTGCTGCCCGCGGCACGCGCCACGCATGCGCCGCGCATCCTGCTGCTGTACGGTTCGCTGCGCGAGCGCTCCTACAGCCGCCTGCTGACCGAAGAGGCCGCGCGCCTGCTGCGCGCGATGGGCGCCGAGCCCCGCATCTACGACCCACGCGGCCTGCCCCTGCCCGACGGCGAACCCGAAGACCATCCGAAGGTGCAGGAGCTGCGCGACCTCGCACAGTGGGCCGAGGGCATGGTGTGGACCTCGCCCGAACGCCACGGCGCCATGACCGGGATCATGAAGGCGCAGATCGACTGGATTCCGCTGGCCGTCGGCTCCGTGCGGCCCACGCAGGGCAAGACGCTCGCGGTGATGGAGGTGTCGGGCGGCTCGCAGTCGTTCAACGCGGTGAACCAGCTGCGCGTGCTGGGCCGGTGGATGCGCATGATCACCATCCCCAACCAGTCGTCGGTGGCCAAGGCCTTTCTCGAGTTCGACGACGCGGGCCGCATGAAGCCCTCGCCGTACTACGAGCGCGTGGTCGACGTGATGGAAGAGCTGGTGAAGTTCACGCTGCTCACGCGCGACTGCGCGGACCACCTGGTCGACCGCTACAGCGAGCGGCGTGAGAGCGCCGAGGCGCTGTCCAAGCGCGTCAACCTGCGCAGTATTTAGATACAAGCCCGGCAAGCTTCTTGCAACGGGGACGCCCGTTGCCCGGGCAATTCCCATGGCGGCGCGCGGCGCACCGACGTAGATTCCGGCGTAGAACTTGAGCGTCCGTCGCCGTCGCTTTCCCCCACTTTGGCCCCGCAGGAGTGTCCATGGACGCATGGTCGAGTCAGCAACTGTCCCCGCTGTACAGGCGCGAGGTCTTCCGCTCGCGCGAGGCCGAAGAGACCGACGCGCGCGTGGCCCGCGAACTGAAGCCGCACCGCAGCGCATGGGGCGCAGGCGATGTCGATGCCATCTTCTGCCGCGCCGAGATGAGCGCACTGTCGCTGTGCATCCTGCGCTACGGCTGCGACGTCGACATCGAGCCCGACGCGCTCGGCAAGTTCGTGCTGGTGCAGATGCCGCTGCGCGGCCGTGCCGACATCCACACCGGCGGGCAGACGCTGCAGATCCATCCCGGCCAGGGCGCCATCATTTCCGCCCACAAGCCGGTGCGCCTGCGCTGGCATGCCGACTGCGAACAGCTGATGCTGAAGATCGAACTCAGCCGCCTGCAAGAGGTGGCGCGCCACGCCTTTGCGCTGCGCGGCACCGACACCGTGGGCGAGATCGATTTCGACATGCCCCTGCGGCTCGACGACGCGGCCGGCACGCAGTGGTGCCGCATGGTCGCGAGCCTGGCTTCGCTGCTGCCGCCGACGGAGTTCGAGCGCTACGACCCGCGCTGGCTCGCGCACTGCGAAGACAACCTCATGCTCTACCTGCTGTGCCACCGGCCCAACTCGGTGCTGCAGCAACATGCCGACGCGCAGCGCGGCACCGAAGAGACCAGCCTGCGGCAGCTGCGCCTGGCCGAAGAGTTCATGCGCGAGCGGCTCGACGCGCTGTTGTCGCTCGAAGACGTGGCCCAGGCCGCGGGCGTCACGCGCCGCGGCCTCGCCCTGCTCTTCCGACGCTACCGCGACCTCTCGCCCGGCGAGGTGCTGCGCAACATGCGCCTCGATGCCGCGCATGCGCAACTGGCGCGGCACGACGGCGCCAGCGTCACCGAGGTGGCGCTGAACTGCGGCTTCTCGCACCTGAGCCGCTTTGCCGCCTGCTACCGCGAGCGCTTCGGGCAGCTGCCGCGCGACACCGTGCAAGGCACTTCGCGCCTTTCCGTTTCGAGGCATTGAGCGGAGGCGGGACGCGCCGCAGTCCTGCACCGCAGGGCGCGCGATGTCTGGTAGAAAACCCTCATGACCGGCTCACTCGCGGCTTCCCTTATCGACCTCGCGCTCGGACTGAAGCTCTCAGCGGCCGACAAGGCCGCCAGCAACCGCTTCTCGCTGGAAGGCGCGAGCTGCCAGCCGGGACCGGACGGTGGACTCGAGATCCGGATACAGCGCATCGAGGCCACCGCACTGCAGCTTGCGTCCGGGCCGTTCGTGCTGGAGATCGGCCGCATCGCCGTCCACGACCTCGTGGCGCAGATACGAACCGACGCCGGCGCGGCGCGCCTGGATGCCGTGCAGGCGCGCGAAGTCGAATGTGCGGGCTTGAAGCTGCAGGGCCCCTTGATCCTGGCGCCGCACGTGCGCAAGGCAGACGACGCCTCGCTGACGCCAGACGACGCATGGCGCCTCGACCCGCTCGGCCAGGCCGAAGGCACGGTCCGCGCACAGATCGCCGATGCGCACCTGCTCTTCGACGCCGACGTGACGGTGCCGATCCGGCACGGGCAGATCGACTTCAACGATGCGACCGTCGAACACGTCGGCCCCGACTCGCGCATGGGCATCAGCCGGCTGGGACTGTATGTCGATGCGCCCAACGGGCGCAGCTACCTGTACCAGTTCGCGTCGGCGCCGCTCGCCGGTGTGGAGTTCGAGCACCGCGGCGCGCTGCTGGGCTCGTGGGTCTCCGGGCGCGGCAAGCTGCAACTGCAGGCATTTGTCGAATCTGCGCTGCGACAAGGCCGCGACAACCTCGACCCGGGCTTGACCACGCAGGCGCGCCTGTTGATGGCCCGCACCGGGCTCTCGGGCGAGGTCCGGCTCGGCGATGGGCTGCTCGCCATGCCAGGCCTGCAGGTGCATCTGCAGGGGCGCGCTGAAGGGGCCAATGCCATCGCGCTGCACTCGAAGTCCGCCGGCCGCGGCTTGACTGCGGACATTGCTTCGCTGTCGGCGCGCGACGCCGCAACGACATGGAAAGGCGCGCAACTCGGCTTCGACGCGTTGACGGGAAAGCTCAAGGTGCAGCTGCTGGTCGAAGGGCCGCCCATGCGCTTCGTGCTCGAACTGGAAAACGGCAAGCTCACGACGCCTCGATTTGCGTCGCCGCACTGAGCGGCGGGCCACGCCGATCGCGCGCCTCAGGACTTCATCGCGCACTGCACGGCCGTGCGGTCCTGGTAGCGCTCCAGCACGGTGCCGATCACCTTGTTGGCGATGCGCCCGCTCGCGTCCTTGGCGATCACGCGCAGGTAGTAGTTCTGGATCGGGAAGTTGTTCGACCCGTAGCGGAAGTCGCCGCGCACCGACTTGTAGTTCGCCGCCTTTATCGCCTTGAGCAGCGCGGGCTTGTCGGCCACCTTGCCGCCGACGTCGCGCACGGCCGCATCCATCGCCATGAGCACGTCGTAGGCCTGACCGGCATAGAACGACGGGTTACGCCCATTGTTCTGCTGACGGAACGCGGTCACGAAGCGCTGGTTGGCGGCGTTGTCGAGGTCGAACGACCAGTGCGCGGTGTTGAACAGCCCCAGCATCGGCTCACCGACGGCGGGGATCATGTCTTCGTCGGCCGAGAAGGCGGTGGAGATCAGCGCCACGTCTTTCGACAGCCCGGCACCGACGAACTGCTTGATGAAGCTCACGCCCATGGCGCCGGGTAAAAAGAAGTACAGCGCGTCGGGCTTCGATGCGCGAATCTGCGCCAGCTCGGCCGAGTAGTCGAGCTGCCCGAGCTTGGTGTACAGCTCGTCGCCCACGCCGCCCTTGAAGGTGTGCTTGAAGCCGTTGATGGCGTCCTTGCCGCCTGGGTAGCTGGGCGCGATCATCGCGACCTTCTTGAAGCCCTTGTCCGAGGCGAACTTGCCGGCCGACTCGTAGTACGCGTCGTTCGGGTACGAGGCGCCGAAGAAGTACGGGTTGCAGCGCGCGCCCGAGTAGTCGCTCGGACCGGTGTTGCTCGACAGGTAGGGCACCTTGGCCGCGAAGAGCGGCGGGCCGACGGCCAGCGCGACCGACGAGCCGACCGGCCCGGTGAACAGGTCGATCTTGTCGCGCAGCAGCATGCGCTCGACCACCTGGCGCGCCATCTCGGGGTTGCCTGCCGTGTCGGCCTCGACGAACTCCACCGGCACGCCGCCGAGCTTGCCGCCCAGCTGCTTCATCGCGACCGCGAAGCCGGCCTTGGCCTCGGCACCGCCGACGGCGAAGGGGCCGGACAGGTCCATCGCCAGGCCGACTTTCACGGGCTGCGCGGTCTGGGCCTGTGAGGGCAATGCCAGCGCGCCCACCAGGACGGTGAGCGCGCACAAGACGGATCGGGGCGTGGCCTGCGACATGAAAGATCTCCTCGGAGTGAGTTCGTTGAACGTGGGGGCAGCAGAAATTCAGGCCGCAGTCTCTGTGCGGCGGTGATGCCCCGCTATCCGTTTCGTGCGGCGCAAACCGCTGCACGAAATGGACAGACAACGCCCCGGCGCGCTCCCCAGAATCGCCGCCGACCCCACCACTTCGAGAGACGAACCGATGAGCGACACCATCGACATTCCCACCGGCGACGGCACCCAGACCTTTCGCGGCTACCTGGCCCTGCCGGCCTCGGGGCGCGGCCCCGGCATCGTGCTCTGCCAGGAGATCTTCGGCATCAACGACTACGTGCGCGAGGTGGCCGACCTCTACGCCGAAGAGGGCTACGTGGTGCTCGCGCCCGACCTGTTCTGGCGCATGGAGCCCGGCGTCGAGCTGGGCTACTCGCCCGAAGACTGGCAGCGCGCCTTCGGCTTCTTCCAGAAGTTCGACATCGAAGCCGGCGTGGCCGACGTCACGGCCAGCGTGAAGGCGCTGCGCGCGCACCCGGCCTGCACCGGCAAGGTCGGCGCGCTGGGCTTCTGCCTCGGCGGCAAGCTGGCCTACCTGGCCGCCGCGCACTCGGGCGTGGACGCGGCCGTGGGCTACTACGGCGTGGGCATCGAAGGCGCGCTCGACCTCGTGCCGAAAATCGAATGCCCGATCGCCCTGCACTTTGCGGAGCTCGACCAGTTCTGCCCGCCCGAGGCCCGCGCCCAGGTGCTCGAAGCCTTCGCCGGCAAGCCCGATGCGCAGATGTACGTCTACCCCGGCGTCGACCATGCGTTTGCGCGCACCGGCGGTGACCATTTCGACAAGCCCTCCACGCTCATGGCGCACCAGCGCTCGATGGCGCTGTTCAAAGACGCGATCGGCCCGGTGTACGACCTCTCGGCGCTGTGGGACAAGCACTGCGAGTACGAGTTCGCCACGCGCGACGTGGTCGCCACCATGGCCACGATGGTGAGCGAGCCCTACGTGAACCACATCCCGACCATGACCGGCGGCGTGGGCGCCAAGGAACTGTCGCGCTTCTACAAGCACCACTTCATTCCGAGCACGCCGCCCGACACGCGGCTCACACCCATTTCGCGCACCGTGGGTGCGACGCAGATCGTGGACGAGATGCTGTTCAGCTTCACCCACACGGTCGAGATCGACTGGCTGCTGCCGGGCATCGCGCCCACCGGCAAGCCGGTGGAAATTCCGCTCGTGGCCATCGTGAAGTTCCGCGGCGACAAGCTGTACCACGAGCACATCTACTGGGACCAGGCCAGCGTGCTGGTGCAGATCGGCCTGCTCGATCCGAAGGGCCTGCCCGTGGCCGGCGCCGAGACCGCACGCAAGCTGGTCGACGAAACGCAGCCGTCGAACACGCTGATGCCGCGCTGGGAAAAATCGACCGGGCTTACCATCGCCGACCCGGCGCTGCCCTTGGGATGAGCGGCGACTCCGACATGCTGGCGCTGGTCGTGGACGCGGTCACGCCGCTCACGCCGACCATCAAGGCCTTCGTGCTGCGTTCGGCCAACGGCGAGCCCCTGCCGCCGTTCGCGCCGGGCGCGCACCTGGGCGTGCAGGTGGTGCAGACCAACGGCCACGCGGGGCAGCGCGCCTACTCGCTCGCCAAGCCGCACGACGGCTCGGACCGCTGCGAGATCGCGGTGCTGTGCGAGCCCCAAGGCGCAGGCGGTTCGACCTGGATGCACGCGCTGCAACCCGGCGCCGCGCTGGCCGCGCACGCGCCGCGCAACGACTTCGCGCTGCACGCGGGCAACACGCCGCCGCTGCTCCTTGCGGGCGGCATCGGCATCACGCCGCTGCTGTGCATGGCGCGCTCGCTGGCGGCCGACGATCGCCCCTTCGAATTCGTCTATGCCACGCGCAGCGAGGACGCCACGGCCTACCTGCACGAGGTGCGCGCGCTCGGTGGCACGGTGGTGCACGACGGCGGCGACCCCGCGCGCGGCCTCGATCTGCGTGCCCTGCTGGCCGCGCCCGTGCCCGGCCGCCATCTGCACGTGTGCGGTCCGCGCGGCATGGTGCAGGCCGTGGTCGACACCGCCCGCGCGCTCGGCTGGCCCGACGACCACGTGCACTTCGAACTCTTCGCCGGTGCCATCGAACAGGCGGGCGATGCGCCCTTCGAGGTGCGCACGCTGCGCTCGGGCAAGACACTCACCGTGCTGCCCGACCAGAGCCTGCTCGACGTGCTCATCGCCGCGGGCCTGGACCCGCTGTACGACTGCCGCCAGGGCGACTGCGGCGTGTGCGTGGTCGACGTGGTCGAGGGCGTGCCCGACCACCGCGACCACAACCTCAGTCCGCGCGAGAAGGCGGACGGCAAGACCCTGTGCACCTGCGTGTCGCGCGCGAAGACGCCGCTCCTGGTGCTCGACATCTGATGACGTTTCAGGAGACCCCACCCGATGAATTCCGTGATCCCCATCATCCCCATCGCGGCGACAGACCCGATCGACATCCAGTCGCTCGTGCAGCCCGACCGCGTGCACAAGCGCGTCTACACCGACCCCGCCATCTTCGAGCTGGAGATGGACCGCGTGTTCGGCCAGGCCTGGATCTACATCGGCCACGAAAGCCAGGTGCCCAAGCCCGGCGACTACTTCACCACGCGCCTGGGCCGCGAGCCCGTGGTGATGGTGCGGCACACCGACGGCCAGGTGCATGTGATGTTCAATCGCTGCCCGCACAAGGGCGCCAAGCTCGTGCCCGACGGCAGCGGCAGCGCCGGCAAGTTCCTGCGCTGCCTGTACCACGGCTGGACCTTCAAGTGCGACGGCAGCCTGCTGTCGGTGCCGCTGCGCAGCGGCTACGAATGCACCGCGCTCGACCTGAAAGACCCGCAGTACGGCGTGCGCAAGGTGGCGCGCGTGGCCACGCACCGCGGCTTCGTGTTCGCCAGCCTGTCGGAAGACGGGCCGGAGTTGAAAGAATTTCTGGGCGGCGTGGCCACGTCGCTCGACAACTTCTGCGACCGCGCGCCCGAGGGCGAAGTGGAAGTGGCGGGCGGCGTGCAGCGCGTGGTCCAGCGCAACAACTGGAAGATCTTCTTCGAGAACCTGCACGACACCATCCACGCCGTGGCCACGCACGAGTCGTCGTGGCGTGCGGCCAAGGAAGAGCACGAATCGATGCCCGCCGGCACGCCCAAGCCCTTCGAGGTGGTGATCGTCGACGGCAACGGCGAACCGCTGGAGTTCTGGGAGAAGCTGGAGCTCAAGGGCTACGACCACGGCCACGGTTTCATGGAAGGCATCTTCGTGCCGCCGACCGACCCGGTGAGCCTGGCCTACGTGGCCTCGCTCGAAGCTGCGAAGGGTGCCGAGCGTGCCGACGAGATCCTGCGCGTGAACCGGCACAACACCATCGTGTACCCGAGCTGCTCGCCGCACACCTCGTTCCAGCAGATTCGCGTGATCCGGCCGCTGTCGGTGGACCGCACGCTGGTCGAGATCTTCAGCTTCCGGCTCAAGGGCGCGCCCGAGGCCACCTTCCAGCGCACGCTCAAGTACACCAACATCGTCAACGCGCCCTCGTCGAACGTGATGTCCGACGACCTGGAGGCCTACAACCGCGTGCAGGAAGGCCTGGGCTCCGACGGCGGCGACTGGGTCAGCATGCACCGCGCGGCCGGGCGCGACCAGCCGCTGCCGGGCGGGCGCGCATCCAACGGCAACAGCGAGATGCCCTCGCGCAACATGTTCGCGGCGTGGGCCGGGTACATGGGTGTCGACACGGGTGTCGAGACGAACGAACAGACCGGGAGCGCCGAATGAACTTCCGCGACTGGAACGAACAGCAGGACCTCACGCAGTTCCTGCACCACGAGGCACGCCTGCTCGACGAGCACCGCTGGGACGAGTGGCAGAAGCTCTTCACGCCCGACGGCCTGTACTGGGTGCCGTTGGTGCACGGCCAGGTCGACCACCTCAACCATGCGTCGCTGTTCTGCGAGGACGCGCTGCTGCGCTCGATGCGCGCGCGGCGGCTCGAGCAGGCGCGCGCCTATTCGCAGCAGCCGCCCACACGCACCGTGCACGTGCTGGGCAACATCGCGCTCGAGTCGCGCGACGACGATGCGGTCTGCACCGTGCGCTCGACCTTCCTGCTGCTGGAGTGGCGCAAGACCGAACAGCGCACCTTCGGCGGCAGCGTGCGGCACACGCTGCGCCGCGCCGACGACGGCTGGCGCATCCAGACCAAGCGCATCGACCTCGTCAACTGCGACGCGCCGCACGAAGCCCTGCAGGTGTTCCTGTGAAGGCCGCGCTGCTGGCGATGCATTACCAGAACGACGTGCTACACGTCGACGGCAAGGTGCGCGTGGGCGTGGCCGCCGACGACCCCGCGCGCCCGCGCCTCATCGCCTCGGCCGCGCGGCTCATCGCCGGTGCGCGCGCGAACGGCGTGCCGGTGATCTTCGTGCGCATCGCCTTCGCACTCGACTACGCCGACTGCCTGCGCAACTGCATGCTGTTCCGGCGCGTGGCCGAGAGCGGCGCGGTGCAGGAAGGCAGCTGGGGCGCCGGCTTCTACGACGAACTCGCGCCGCTGCCGGGCGAAGCCGTCGTCACCCACAAGCGCAACAACCCCTTCTGGGCCAGCGGGCTCGAAGAGGCGGTGCGTGCCACCGGTGCCAGCCGCTTGTACGTGGCCGGCATCGCGACCAACCACGTCGTCGAGCACGGTGCGCGCCACGCGAGCGACCTGGGCTACGACGTGGCGGTGGTCGCCGACGCCTGCAGCACCGCGCAGGCGCACCTGCAGGCAGCGAGCCTCGAAACCCTGGCGATGCTCGCGGACGTCGTGCGCGTGGACGATGCGGTCGCGCAGATGGGAGGCCGGCCATGACGACACTGCAAGGCAAGGTCGCGATCGTGACGGGCGCCGCCGCGCTGCTGGGCAGTGCCATCGTGCGCGCCTTCGCGCAAGCCGGTGCGCGCGTGGTGGCGGTTGACATCGACACGGCGCGCGGCGCGGCGCTGGCGGCCGACGTGGGCGCGGGCTGCCGTTTCGTCGCCTGCGACATCGCCTCGGACGACGCGCTCGATGCGCTCGTGGCCGGCACGCTGCGCACCGAAGGCCGCATCGACTTCCTCATCAACAACGCGGTGGTTTACGGCGACGCGGGATTGAATGCCACGCGCGCCGACTGGCTGGGCGCGCTGAACGTCAACCTGGTCTCTGGCGCGATGCTGGTGCAGAAGACCGCCGACGCGCTGGCCGCGCACGGCGGCGCCATCGTGAACATGGGCAGCGTCGGCGGCAAGTTCGGCGCGGCGGGCCGGGCGCTGTACCCGGCGGCCAAGGCGGCCACCCTGCAGCTCACGCGCAACCAGGCCGCCACGCTGGCGCCGCGGGGCGTGCGCGTGAACTCGGTGTCGCCGGGCTGGACCTGGTCGGACGCGCTGTCGCGCATGACGAACGGCGACCGTGCACGCGCCGACCGCGTCGGCGCGCCGATGCACCCGCTGGGCCGCGTAGGCGACGGCGACGACGTGGCGCAGGTGGTGCTGTTCCTGTGCTCGGACGCGGCGCGCTTCGTCACCGGTGCGGACATCCCGGTCGATGGCGGCTTCTCGATGCTGGGGCCAGACCAGGGGCGGTCGGCGCGGGACTGGTTCGAGGCGTAGCAGCGGTTCAGCCGCGCGACTGCCGCAGCGCGCCCGGCGTGCCGCCCAGGTGGCGGCGGCACAGGCGCACGAAGTGCGACGCATCGGCCAAGCCGACGCGCAGGCCGATCTGCGCCACGCTCAGGCGATCGAAGCGCGCATCGGCCAGCATGCGCTGCGCCACCTGCATGCGGCAGGCGGCCAATGCGTTCGCGAAGGTGGTGGCGCCTTCCCCTGCTCCACCGCCTTCCGCGAGGCAGCGGTGCAGGCTGCGCTCCGAAATACCGAGCCCCTGCGCCACGGCCGCGGCCGTGAGGCCCGGCTCGGCGTGGCGCTCGCGCGTGGCGTCGCGCACACGCTGGCGCAAGGCCGCGCGGCCACAGGCGTCGGGCACCGCCACGCCAGGACCGAGTGCCAAGGCCAGCAACCCACCGAGCTGGTCGGCCAGCAACGCCGCCGGCAGCGGCGGCCGCAGGGCCACTTCAGGCGACAGCGCCCGGGCAAAGCTGCTGAGCGCCGCGCCCCAGCCGCTGTGCCCGTCGATGCGGCGCGCCACGTGATCGCCGGCATCGGGCAGCCACGACTCGACCCACGCGGTCGACAACTCGATCGACACGGTGTCGGCCGACTGCTGCAGGTGGAAGGCGTAGCAGCGCCGCGAATCGACCAGCACCGCGTCGCCGGGCAGCAGGCGCGCCGAGCGTTCCTCCTGCACCGCGACCCAGGGCGAGTCGGCCTTGCACAGCAGGTAGTAGTAGTTCTGGCGGCTGTGGGCGATGGCGCGGCGCGTGCGGTACACGTCTTGCGCGCTGCCGCGCACCCGGTTCACGTGCAGCGGCCCGAGCGGTGCGGATTCGAGCGAGGCGCCGAAGCCGCCGCTCACCGGGCTGCTCACGTCCATCTCGAGAAAGCCCTCGCAGACCGCGCCGATCCAGTAGTCCAGCCGCTGCGGCGGCGGCACCGCGTCGGTCGACCAGGTGTGGATCGCGGCAGGGGTTGCGGGCATGGCGGCGGAAGTCATTCCGCCAACATAGCCAGCCCCGACCCGTTTGCCAAGCGGGTATAGACGCCCTCCGACGCCGCGCCGCGCGGGCGCCCGGCACAATCACCGGCTACTTTTTCCAACTGCACATGCACGAAGGGCCCGCACACATGAGCAAGCAGCAAAGCGATTTCGGATTGATCGGCCTGGCCGTGATGGGACAGAACCTGGTGCTGAACGTGGAAAGCCGCGGCTTCCAGGTCAGCGTCTACAACCGCACCGAGGCCACCACCGAGGCCTTCATTGCACAGAACCCGGGCAAGAAGCTCGTGGGCGCCAAGACGCTCGAGGAGTTCGTTCAAAGCCTGGCCAAGCCCCGCAAGATCCAGATCATGGTGAAGGCCGGCGCGCCGGTCGACCAGGTGATCGAGCAACTGATTCCCCTGCTCGAGAAAGACGACATCGTCATCGACGGCGGCAACAGCCTGTACACCGACACCGAACGCCGCGACGCCTACCTGGCGACCAAGGGCCTGCGCTTCATCGGCGCGGGCGTGTCGGGCGGCGAAGAAGGCGCGCGCAAGGGGCCGTCGATCATGCCGGGCGGGCCGCTCTCGACCTGGGAGGTGATGAAGCCGATCTTCGAGAGCATCGCGGCCAAGGTGGACGGCGAGCCCTGCGTGATCCACATCGGTCCGGGCGGCGCGGGCCACTACGTGAAGATGGTGCACAACGGCATCGAGTACGGCGACATGCAGCTGATCTGCGAGGCCTACAGCCTGTTCAAGGCCGCGGGATTCACGACCGACGAGATGGCCGCGATCTTCAACGAATGGAACGAGGGCGAGCTGCAGAGCTACCTGATCCAGATCACCGCCAAGGCGCTCGAACAGAAAGACCCGGAAACCGGCCAGCCGGTGGTCGACGTCATTCTCGACAAGGCAGGCCAGAAGGGCACGGGCCAGTGGACGCTGCTGAATGCGGCCGAGAACGCGGTGGTCATCAGCACCATCAACGCCGCGGTCGAGGCGCGCGTGCTGTCGTCGCAGAAGAAGGCGCGCGTGGCGGCCAGCCAGCTGCTGCACGGGCCGGTGCCCGCGCTGTCGCTCGAGAAGCAGGCCCTCGTGGCCAAGGTGCACGATGCGCTCTATGCCTCGAAGGTCATCAGCTACACGCAGGGCTTCGACCTCATCCAGACAATGGGCGAAAAGAAGGGCTGGAAGCTCGACCTCGCGGGCATCGCGTCGATCTGGCGCGGCGGCTGCATCATCCGCGCGCGCTTTCTGAACCGCATCACCGACGCCTTCCGCACCGACCCGGCGCTGGGCAACCTGATGCTCGACCCGTTCTTTCAGGACCTGCTGAACCGCACGCAGCAGAACTGGCGCGAGGTGGTGGCACTGGCGGTGAGCAATGGCATCCCGGTGCCGGCCTTCAGCGCCTCGCTGGCCTACTACGACAGCTACCGCACGGCACGGCTGAGCGCGAACCTGCTGCAGGCGCAGCGCGACTTCTTCGGAGCGCACACGTACGAGCGCGTGGACAAGCCTGAAGGCCAGTTCTTCCACACGGACTGGCCCGAAGTCATCGAGTAAGCAGCGCCCTTCCCCGGCACCGGCACTGGTGCCTGCGGCGGATCAGGCGAGATGCCAGCGCCGGCTGTGCGGCCCCTGCTTCGCGAACACGTGCGCGAGATGCTTCTTGACCGTGTTGACGCTGATGCCGAGCCGCTCGGCGATCTGCTTGTTGGTCATGTCCCGGTGCATCAGCGACAGCACCTCCTCTTCCCGCGCGGTCAGCCGGACGGCCGGCGTGGTCCCACCGGACGCCCGCCGTCCGCCGCTGGCCTTCGATCGCAGCAGGGACAGGTACAGCGCCTGCAGCACCGGACCCGGAAAACCCAGCGCGCCTGCCAGCACGGCATCCAACGAGTGTGCGAGCTGCTCTGCGCTCGCGGCCCACTCGATGCTGCCGCGCGCCTGGCTCCGGATCGCCGCGTCCAGGCCCAGCAGCGAGGGCGCCTCCCAGCCGAGGAGCCAGTCGGTGGCTGCAAAGCGGCGGCGCAGATCGCCCAGCCGGTTGACGCTCTCCGGCGAAATCAACGCGATGTCCACCAGCAGCAGACGAGGTGCCTGCGGCCGGCAGAGGACTTCCAGTTCGGCGAGGCTGTTCATCTGCGCGTACGCGACCTCGTACATCCGCCCGACCCGGTGCCGCGAGGCCAGCAGGCCCAACCCGAACAGCGGGGGTGCGCGGCTGGGGCCGGTGGCGACGAGCACCGGCACGCGGACGTCGGCCGACGGGCGTGGCATGTCGAAGAAGGCGGGTTGAAAACGCTCCGATGCCCAAAGCTCGGATGGCGCGGATGGCGCCGGGGGAGCGAATGGCGACAGGGGACGCAAGCCTTGCATGACCGCCAGCGGATCGGCGTTCCAAGTGGGTGGCCCAACAGACGACAGTGGGACTTGTTCCATGGTTTCCCTCCGCGGTGCTCATGGGGAAGGCAGGCGGATCGTAATGATAAAGACCACAACTTTTTGAGGACAGGTCCGCGGCGCTCGCAAGGTATCAAAGGGTAAGGACGTGCGGCCGGCACGGCGCATCACCCTGTGGGTGACAACTTTTATCCTATGGACGGGGCGCGGCCCTGAGGTTCAGCATCCTTGTCTGCTGATAAGTGAACGTGGTTGATCGCCAGCGAGCGCACGTCAATTCGGGAAGCACAGACTCCTATCGGCGCCCTTTTCCAAACAAGGAGTTCCTATGGCTGCGCTAAACCTGACGACGGGCTCGACCGTCACCCTCGATGAATCCGCCAACTTGCAGAACCTTGCCGCTACTCCCGCTGCGCCCGGCGACAGTAACGACAATGACATCTCCGCAAGTTCGCTGCCCACCGCCTTCAGCACCCGCCTGACCGCCCAAGGCGCAGGCACGGCCATCAACGCGGCGTTGAGCGGCTACAACGGGACCAACACCGGCACCAACGCCTTCACGTTCACCGTGACGGGCACGGTCACCGACATGTCGTTCACGGACGCCAACGGCGCACCGCTCAATGGCCAGGACAGCGGCCTCAACACCGCCGACGGCGAAGACATCTTCCTGTACACCGACACGACCAACAACAACGTCGTCTACGGAAAGACCGCCCTCAATGTCGTCGTGTTCGCCGCCTACCTCGAGGAGACGGGAACCCCGGTGAGTGGCGCCAAGATCTGGACCGTTCAATACGAAGCGATATCGAACCCCGATGCGACCAACGCCGACGACCCGGTCGACCTGACGGACAAGATCTTCGTCAGCGTGAGCAAGGACACGGAGTTCAACCTCGCGGACGCGCCCTCCGGCCAGAACCTGTTCCTGATGTTCACGACGGACACGCCGACGATTGTCGATGGCCGGATCACCAACGTGTCGATCATCGCGACCGGCAGGGACCCCGCCAACCAGTCCGGTGCCAACTTCAACAGCACCGCCGACGACATCAACATCAACACCGGCGACACGATCAACACCAGCAAGGCCGGTGGGCCGACCACGTTCGGCACCAACAGCCAGATGATCACCGAGCAGGAAGGCATCCGCTTCACCTTCGTGACCGGCGCCAGGGCGGACGTCACCATTCCGAACCTGGACCAGAACGAGGCCGACCTGGAGTCGAACATCGACTTCACCGGCATGTTCGGCGCGACGACGGCCGACTTCGACGTGGTGCAGCTGCAAGGCGGCAAGAGTGCCCAGGTCAGGATCTCCGCCTTCAGCACGGCGGTGGAGTCGGGCAACAGCTTCGTCGAGGGCTACGCGAACGACACGATGATTTCGATCACGAGCGTGCGCGTGCTCGACTCCGCCGGGAACGTGCTCGAAACCTACTCGGCCGGTGCCGAGGGCGCACTGAGTTCGACCCTTGCCATCAGCATCACCGGCGGCATCGCGACCATCACCGGCGTCGTGGCCGGCCAGTCGATCGAATACACGACGACAGCGAACCACAACCGCGTGCTCATCGAAAACGGGGCGGCCCTCGATGCGTCGGGCAACACCCACGCGGACTTCGACATCGGGGGATTC
Organism: Variovorax paradoxus; assembly: GCF_009498455.1. NCBI lineage: Bacteria > Pseudomonadati > Pseudomonadota > Betaproteobacteria > Burkholderiales > Comamonadaceae > Variovorax > Variovorax paradoxus. Next base: position 6,491,831 of record NZ_CP045644.1, read on the forward strand.
CGGCTGCTGAGGTCGTCCACCGCCACGGCGGAGATCGGCTCGCAGATGATCTTCGAAGACGACGGGCCGAGCATCGCGGTGGCCGATACGGCGCCCCCTGACGCCTTGACCGTCGACGAGACGGTTCTGGCGACCAATGCCTCGGCCAACTTTGCCGACAACTTCTCCAGCACGCCGAGCTACGGTGCAGACGGCGCGGGCACGGTCACCAGCGCCTTCGCACTGAGCCTGAAGACCAGCGGCGCAGACTCCGGCCTGGACGACGTGGCCACCGGCAACAGCGTGTTCCTGTTCCTCAACGCCTCGGGCGTGGTCGAGGGGCGCCAGGGCACGGACGCCGTCGCAGCGGCCACAGGCGACATCGTCTTCACCGTGAGCGTGAGTGCCACCGGCACGGTCACGCTCGACCAGGTGCGCGCCATCGTGCATCCGAACACCAGCAATCCGGACGATTCGAAGACGCTCGCCGCGGCCGACCTGATCGTGCTGACGCGCACCGACACCATCACCGACCAGGACGGCGACCAGGCGATGAGCTCGGACTTCCTGAACATCGGCCAGGCCCTGAACTTCGAGGATGACGGGCCGAGCATCGGGGTGGCCGACACCGCACCTCCTGACGCACTGACGGTGGACGAAACCATCCTGGCCACCAACGCCTCGGCCAACTTTGCCGACAACTTCTCCAGCACGCCGAGCTACGGCGCGGACGGCGCAGGCACGGTCACCAGCGCCTACGCACTGAGCGTCAAGAGCGCGGGCGTCGCCTCGGGCCTGGTCGACACCCTGACCAACCAGAGCGTGGTGCTGACCCTCACCGCCGGCGGCGTGGTCGAGGGACGTACCGCCATCAGCGGTGCGCTGGTCTTCACCGTGAGCGTCAGCGCCACCGGCACGGTCACGCTCGACCAGCAGCGTGCGATCGTGCATCCGGACACCAACAACCCGGACGATTCGAAGACGCTGTCTGCGGCCGACCTGATCGTGCTGACGCGCACCGACACCATCACCGACAAGGACGGTGACCAGGCCATGGGCTCGGACTTCCTGAACATCGGACAGGCCCTGAACTTCGAGGACGATGGGCCGAGCATCGTGGTGGCCGACATCGCACCTCCTGACGCGTTGACGGTGGACGAAACCATCCTCGCCACCAATGCGTCAGCCAGCTTCGCCGACAACTTCTCGAGCTCGCCGAGCTACGGCGCGGACGGTGCGGGCACGGTCACCAGCGCCTACGCACTGACCCTGAAGACCAGCGGCGCGGACTCCGGCCTGGACGACGTGGCCACCGGCAACAGCGTGTTCCTGTTCCTCAACGCCTCGGGCGTCGTCGAGGGGCGCCAAGGCACGGACGCCGTGACAGCCGCCACAGGCAGCATCGTCTTCACGGTGAGCGTCAGCGCGACCGGCACGGTCACGCTCGACCAGCAGCGTGCCATCTTGCACCCGGACACCAACAACCCGGACGATTCGAAGACGCTCGCCGCAGCCGACCTGATCGTGCTGACGCGCACCGACACCATCACCGACAAGGATGGCGACCAGGCCACGGGTTCGGACTCGCTGAACATCGGACAGGCCCTGAACTTCGAGGACGACGGGCCGAGCATCGGGGTGGCCGATATCGCGGCGCCTGACGCATTGACGGTGGACGAAACCATCCTCGCCACCAACGCCTCGGCCAACTTCGCCGACAACTTCTCCAGCACGCCGAGCTACGGCGCGGACGGCGCAGGCACGGTCACCAGCGCCTATGCGCTCAGCGTCAAGAGCGCGGGCGTCGCTTCGGGCCTGGTCGACACGCAGACCAACCAGAGCGTGGTGTTGACGCTGACCGCCGGCGGCGTGGTCGAAGGGCGTACCGCCATCAGCGGTGCGCTGGTCTTCACCGTGAGCGTCAGTGCTGCGGGCCTTGTCACGCTGGACCAGCAGCGTGCCATCGTGCATCCGGACACCACCAACCCGGACGACTCGAAGACGCTGTCTGCGGCCGACCTGATCGTGCTGACGCGCACCGACACCATCACCGACAGGGACGGCGACCAGGCCATGGCCTCGGACTTCCTGAACATCGGACAGGCCCTGAACTTCGAGGATGACGGGCCGAGCATCGGGGTGGCCGACACCGCGCCTCCTGACGCCCTGACGGTGGACGAAACCATCCTCGCCACCAACGCGTCGGCCAGCTTCGCCGACAACTTCTCCAGCACGCCGAGCTACGGCGCGGACGGCGCAGGCACGGTCACCAGCGCGTACACGCTGGGCGTCAAGAGCGCGGGCGTCGCCTCGGGTCTGGTCGACACCCTGACCAACCAGAGCGTGGTGCTGACCCTCACCGCCGGGGGCGTGGTCGAAGGGCGTACCGCCATCAGCGGTGCGCTGGTCTTCACCGTGAGCGTCAGTGCTGCGGGCCTTGTCACGCTCGACCAGCAGCGTGCGATCGTGCACCCGGACGCCACCAACCCGGACGATTCGACGACGCTGTCTGCGGCCGACCTGATCGTGCTGACGCGCACGGACACCATCACCGACAAGGACGGCGACCAGGCCATGGGCGCGGACTTCCTGAACATCGGCCAGGCCCTGAACTTCGAGGACGACGGGCCGACCATCGTGGCCCGCACCGACCTCATCTATTCGAACACCAGCAACCCGGCGCCCGGCGGCACGGGCGTCTTCGACTACGAGATCGGCGCCGACGCACGGTCGAGCTACAGCCTCACCAACTCCGACTTTTCAGCGATCACGTTGACCGGCACGGTGGGCAGTGCGGCGATCGGCAGCCCGACGGTGACCTGGACCTCCGAGACGGCGACGGGCGCCTCGTTCGCCGTGAGCTTCAGCTACAAGCCGGACCCCAGTTCAGCCACCACCACCAACGCCACCGGCACGCTGAGCTTCGACAAGGTGAACGGCACCTACTCGCTCACGCTGAATGCGCCCATCGCGGGCTTCAACACCGTCTCGACCGGCCAGGCCCTGGGCTTCACCGGCTACACGCTGGGGACATCGACGGTCGACCAGACGCAGCCCGACGTGTCGGTGGCCCAGTTGAGCAGCAACTTCTTCGTGCAGTTCACCGGCTACAACGAGCCGGGCGGCGGCACCGGTGCCAAGAACATCCAGGCGATCGCGCCGGCAGCCCCGTTGGGCACGGCCAATGGAACCGCGTTTGCGAACGGCGAACTGTTCAAGCAGGAAGGGACGTGGGTGAGCGTGTCCAACCAGGCCAACGGCGTGGCGAGCGACACGATCCAGCAGGGCGAGGTGCTGGACCTCGACTTCTTCGCCGCGAACCCGTTCGGCTTCGCGACCACGACGCCGACCACGCAGGCGGCCGGCATGTTCCTGAAGTTCGACGGCATCGGCAGCGAGGACCTGGTGCTCGTGCTCAAGCTGGTGGACCCGGACGACGGCAGCCGCACGACGAAGGCCATCATCATCGACAACGCCGACATCATCAAATTCGGCGGCACCATTCCGGCCCCGTACAGCATCGTGCTCGACAACAACGATGGCGCCATCATCATCGAGTCGAACGACTTCAACACCGGCACCGAAAACTACGTCATCGAAGGTGCGCAACTGCTGGTGTCGACCGAAGACGTGACGGGCACGGCCATCAACCTCAACCCACTGACCGGGGCCGGCGGCGGCAGCACCACGTTCCAGGAATTTTCGGGAACGCCTGGCACGGCCAATCCCGAAGCGGCCACGACCGACAACGACGTCATCAAGATCTCGGACATCGGGTTCGTCACGCTCAACAGCGGCCAGCTCGACGCCAGCCTGCAGTTCTCGCTGGCGGTCCAGGACGCCGATGGCGACGCCACCGCGACGCAGGTGCTGGACGTCGGCATCGTCGGCGGCACCGTCTTCACCGGCGGTGCGGACAACGAGTCGATCCAGGGCAGCGCGGGCAACGACACGCTCAACGGCGGCGCCGGCAACGACACGCTGACCGGTGGACTGGGCAAGGACGCGCTCACCGGCGGCGACGGCAACGACGTGTACGACTTCAATGCCGTGGCCGAGAGTCCGGCGGGTGCCAACAAGGACGTGGTCTCCGGCTTCACGAGCGGCGCGGACACGATCGACCTGTCGGGCATCGACGCCATTTCGGGCAACGCGAACGCGAACGATGCGTTCAGCTACCTGGCCGGTGCGGCGTTCACCAACGTGGCCGGGCAGCTGAGGTTCGACGTCGCCACCCAGACGCTTCAGGCCGATGTCGACGGCAACGGCGGCGCCGACTTCGAAGTGCAGCTGGTCGGTGTCGTGGCGCCGCCACCGCTGGGCGACCTCGTCGTGTAGGCCCAGGCAATGCGTTGAAGCGAGGGCGGCCATCATGCCAACCGCCCTCGTCCCCGTGATCGAAGTCGAATGAGCGAGGTGGTATGAAGCCTCCGGAAAAATCGGGCGAATTGCGGCAAGCGGTGACGGCGCTGCGCCCCTACGTCGTGCGGGCGGCCTGGTTCAGCGTGTGCGCCGGCCTTCTGCTGCTGGCGCCGAGCGCGTACATGCTGGAGGTGTACGGGCGCGTGCTGAACAGCCGCAACGCGTTCACGCTGGCCATGCTGACGCTGCTGGTGCTGGCTGCCTACGGCCTCATGGAAGTGCTCGACTGGGCCCGCGCGCAGGTGATGTACCAGGCCGCGCAGGCCCTAGACCAGGCGATGCGCAACCGCGTGTTCGTCGCCGTCTTCGACGCGGGTCTCATGCGGGTGCCGGGCGGAACGGTGCAGCCGCTCAACGACCTTCGGACCTTGCGCGAATTCCTGTACGCGCCGCCGTTGCTGGCGCTCATGGAAGCGCCGGTGTCGCTGGTCTTCGTGGGGCTGATGTTCGCCATCAGCCCGGTGCTGGGATGGTCCGCTGTTGTCGGCTCGCTGCTGCAGGTGTTTGTCGGCTGGCTCAACGACCGCCGCACACGCCCGCCGCTGGTGGCGGCCAACCGGTGCGCGATCGATGCGCAGCAGTACGCCGATGCCGTGTTGAGAAACTCGCAGGTCATCGAGTCGATGGGCATGCAGCAGGACGTCCATCGCCGCTGGATGGGCAAGCGACGCGATTTCCTGCAGCGCGAGGCCGTGGCCTCGGACCACGCCGGCACCTCGCAGGCCGTCAGCAAGTTCCTGCAGGTCACCACGGGTTCGCTGTTGCTCGGACTGGGTGCCTGGCTGCTGCTGAAGAACCAGCTCAACGGCAACGCCGGAATGATGGTGGTCGGATCGATCCTGGGCGGCCGGGCCCTCGCGCCACTGGTGCAGCTCGTGACGCAATGGCGCGTGGTGGTCAACGCCGGCGATGCATGGCGGCGCCTGGACAGCCTGTTGGGCGCGATCGCCCCGAAACCGGACACGATGCCGCTGCCGCCGCCCAAGGGCGCGCTGCAGGTCGAAAGCCTCGTGGCCGGCGCGCCCCCGGGCAACGGCCCGGCCCTCCTGAAGAACGTGGCCTTCAGCCTGGCGCCCGGCGAGGTGCTGGCCGTCGTCGGTCCGTCTGCCGCGGGGAAAACGACGTTGGCGCGCCTGCTCGTCGGCCTGTGGCCCGCGGCGAGCGGCAAGGTGCGGCTGGACGGCGCCGACGTGTTCGCGTGGGACAAGCGCGAACTCGGCCCGCACATCGGCTACCTGCCCCAGGACGTGGAATTGCTCGACGGCACGCTGGCCGAGAACATCGCGCGCTTCGGGGAGGTGCGGCCGGCGAAGGTCAAGGCAGCGGCATTGGCCGTCGACCTGCACGCCAGCATCACGGGCCTTCCGCTCGGCTACGACAGCCCGGTCGGGCCCGAAGGCACCGTGCTGTCGGGCGGGCAGCGGCAGCGCGTGGCATTGGCCCGCGCGATCTATGGCGAGCCCGCGCTGGTGGTGCTCGACGAACCGAACTCGAGCCTCGACGACGCGGGCGACGCCGCCCTGGCAGCCGCCATCCTGACCCTCAAGGCGCGCGGCACGACCTTCGTCGTCATGACGCACCGCACCAGCGTGCTGGCCGTGGCGGACAAGATGCTGGTGCTGAGCGACGGCGTCATGCAGGCCTTCGGCCCGCGCGACGAGATCCTGGCGGCGCTGCGGCAGGCCGGCGACCAGGCGGCGGACCGGACACGCAAGGCAGCCCACAGCGCGGCATCGCGGCATCGCGATGCCGTCGCTTCGCCCGGCAACGCCGCGAGCATCGCGCTTCAGGCGCACCCACGGCCATGAAAACCCCTGCGTTCTTCCACCGCAGCGAGCTGGGGCGCGCGCTTTGGGGATTCCGACGGGAGTTCCTGCTCGTCGGCGCGTTGAGCTTCCTGACCAACCTGCTCATGCTCGCGCCGACCCTCTACATGCTGCAGATCTTCGACCGCGTGCTGTCCAGCCAAAGCGAGATGACCTTGCTTGCGGTGTCCCTGATCACGCTGCTGCTTTTCGGCGCACTGGCCTTGTCGGAATGGCTGCGCTCGCGCCTGCTGGTGCGGGCCAGCCTGCGCTTCGACCGGCAGCTGAGCACGCGGGTGTTCAACGGGAGCTTCCGCGCCTACCTTGGGCAGTCGGCGTCCGTCGCGCCCCGGCCGTTCGCCGACCTGAGCCAGATCCGCCAGTTCCTGACCGGCCAAGGCATCTTTGCGCTCTTCGATGCCCCCTGGACGCCGATCTACATCGCGGTGATCTTCTTTCTTCATCCCTGGCTCGGCATGCTGGCGCTGGCGTTCGCGCTGGTCCAGGCCGCCCTGGCGTGGTTCGGACAGCGGCGGACCGTTGCGCCGTCGGAAGCGGTCCTGCAAGCCACGGGCGAGACGATGAGCGAGCTGCAGGGCAAGCTTCGCAACGTCGAGGTGCTCGAGTCGATGGGCATGGTGGGCGCGCTGCAGACGCGCTGGAACCGCCAGCATGCGGCCAGCATGGACAAGAGCACTCGCGCGCAGGGCCTGGTGCATCGCGTCGCCGGCTGGAGCAAGTTCATCCGCTACAGCCAGCAGTCGCTCGCGCTGGGCGCGGGTGCGCTGCTGGTGATCGATGGCCAGTTGTCGCCGGGCGCCATGATCGCGGCGAACGTGCTGATGGGCCGCGCCCTGGCGCCGATCGACCAGCTGCTCGGCGCGTGGCGGGGCTTCGTCTCCTGCCGCTGCGCGTTCCAGCGTCTCGACAGGCTGCTGGCCGACTTCCCCGAGCAGCCCCCTGCCCCCTCCCGCGCCACACCGACCGGCCAGATCAGCCTGCAAGGCGTCTTTGCAGGGGCTGCGGGGCGCGCAACGCCCATCCTGAAGAACATCTCGTTTGCGATCCCCGCAGGCACCGTGGTCGCGGTGCTGGGGCCGTCGGGCTCGGGCAAGTCCACGCTGGTGAAGGTCATGGTGGGCATCTGGGCCGCATCGCGTGGCGCGGTGCTGCTCGATGGTGTGCCGATCGGCGGCTGGAACCGCTTCGAACTGGGTCCGCACCTGGGCTATCTGCCGCAGGACGTTGAACTGTTCGGCGGCTCCATTGCCGAGAACATCGCGCGGCTCGGCGAGGTCGACTCGCGCAAGGTCATCGAGGCGGCCAGCAGCGCCGGCCTGCACGAGACGATCCTGCACTTTCCCAAGGGCTACGACACCCCCATCGGGGACGCGGGCCACCTGCTGTCCGGCGGGCAGAGGCAGCGCATCGGACTGGCGCGGGCGCTCTATGGCGACCCGTCGCTCGTTGTTCTGGATGAACCGAATGCCAACCTCGACGACGCCGGCGAAGCCGCGCTGCTGCGCGCCATCCGGGAGTTGAAGGCCAAGGGAAAAACGGTGCTGCTGGTGACGCACCGCCAGGGCGCGGTGGGCGTGGCCGACCGCCTCATGGTGCTGAGCGACGGCGAACTGACGGCCGACGGACCGCGCGATGCCGTGCTCGCGTCGCTTCGCCGACCTCCGCCTGCGGTGCGGCCGGCGGCCCTGGTGCAGTCGGCTTGACTCGATTCATCCCGGAGGGAGTTCCACATGGCCCAACCCAACCTTCTCAGAGACGTGACGTCCGCCCCCTCGCCGGCCGCAGACGAGCGATCGAAGAATGCCGATGTCCAAGGCCTCGGCACCGAGTTCGGACGCGCAGGACGGATCGGCGTGTGGGCCTTGGCCGCCGGGTTCGGCGGCTTTCTGTTGTGGGCTGCGTTTGCGCCGCTCGACGAGGGCGTGCCGAGCCAGGGGCTGGTCTCCATCGACACGAAGCGCAAGGCAGTGCAGCACCAGATCGGCGGCATCCTCAAGGAGGTGCGGGTCGGCGAAGGCGACCAGGTGCAAGAGGGCCAGTTGCTGTTCAAGCTCGACGACGCCGCGGCCAGGGCGAGCTTCGAAACCGTGCGGCAGCGCTACCTCGGGTTTCGCGCCATCCAGAGTCGCCTGCTGGCCGAACAGGGCGGGCTGGACACCATCGACTTCCATCCCGACTTGCAGGCCGCGGCCAAGGACCCGCTGATCCGCCAGCAGATGTTCAACCAGGAACAGCTGCTCCGGTCGCGCCGCGCCGCCTTGCGCGCCGACCTGCAATCGATCGAGGAAAACATCCAGGGCCAGCAGGCCTTGTCGCAGGCCTACACCAGCATGCTGGGCAGCCGCCGGACCCAGCTGTCGCTGCTCGGCGAGGAACTGACCCAGACGCGCAAGATGGTCGCCGAAGGGTATGCGCCGCGCAATCGCCAGCTGGAGATGGAACGCCAGCTCGCGGAATCGAGCACCTCCATTGCCGAGCTCATCGGCAACACGGGCCGGGCCCGGCGCTCGGTCGCCGAGCTTCGCCAGCGTGCCATTGCGAGGCAGCAGGAGTACCACAAGGAAGTGGAAACGCAGCAGGCGGAAGTCAGCCGCGAGGTGCTGGGCGACTTCGAGAAGTTCGTCGCCTTGCGCGACGAACTGGGCCGCACCGAGATCCGCTCGCCCGCTTCAGGCCAGGTGGTGGCGCTGGTGGCGCAGACCGTGGGCGGCGTGATCGCACCGGGACAGAAGCTGATGGACGTGGTGCCCGCCAACGAGCCCCTGCTGCTTGAAACGAGGGTGCCCCCGCACCTGATCGACCGCATCCACGCCGGCATTCCGGTGGACGTGCGCTTCACGAGCTTCGCCCATTCCCCGCAGCTCGTGGTGCAGGGCCAGCTGGTGTCGGTCTCGGGCGACTTGTTGACCGACCCCCAGACCAACGCGAGCTACTACCTGGCGCGGGTGGCGGTGACGCAGGAGGGCCTGAAGAAGCTGGGCAAGCGCTCGCTGCAGCCGGGCATGCCGGTCGAGGTGGTGTTCAAGACCGGCGAGCGCTCGCTGCTCGTGTATTTGCTGCATCCGCTCACCAAGCGCATCGCCGCCTCCATGACGGAAGAATGACCCGTGAAAAAGAACGCGCGGGCATTCACCGCTGTTGCCGCTGCTGCCGGCCTTCTCTGCGGGCCGGCCTGGTCGATCGACCTGTCGCAGGCGTATGGCGAAGCACTGGCCCAGGACGCGACGATCCGGTCGGTGCGGGCCGCCACGGACGCCCGGCGCGAGCGCCTGCCGCAGGCCCGCGCGCAACTGCTTCCCAACCTGTCGGCCAGCGTCTCGCGCCATCGGAACTGGCTGGACAGGACCTCGCCTGACGCCTCGGGGCAGCTCGTCACGTCCAACCTGCGCTACACCAGCAGCAGCGAGGCGCTGACCTTGAGGCAGCCCCTTTTCCGCATGTACCAGATGGCCGACTACCGCCAGGCGCAGGCGCAGGTCGACGATGCCGAGGCCATTCTGGAGCGCGAACTGCAGAACGTCGGCGTGCGGGTGAGCGGCGCTTACTTCGAAGCTTTGCTGGCCGAGGAGCATCTCGCGCTGGTGCTCTCGCAGAAGACGGCCTACACGACCCAGTTCGATGCCGCGCAGAAGCGGCTCGGCGCGGGTTTCGGCACGCGCACCGACATCGATGAAGCGCGCGCGGCACTGGACCTCAACGTGGCGCAGGAACTGGAGGCGCGCCAGAATCTGGACTTCACGCGCAGGCAACTCCAGAGCCTGGTCAATCGCCCGATCGACGGGCTCGCGCCGCTGGACCCGTCGAGGATGCAGCTCGTTCGGCCCACACCCGACCGGGTGGAAGACTGGATCGCGCAGGCCGAGCTCACCAGCCCGGAGCTTCAGTCGCTCGCTGCCCAGGTGGAAGCCGCAAAGCATGAGCTGGACAAGGCGCAGGCGGGCCACTACCCGACCCTGGACGCCGTCGCCCAGTGGTCCCGCAACGACAGCGACACGATCACCAGCATCAAGACCCGCTACACCAACCGGTCGATCGGCGTGCAGCTCACCATTCCGCTGTACTCGGGCGGCTACGTGAGTTCCACCGTGAGGCAGGCACTCGCAAACCAGCAGCGGGCCGAAGAGACCCTCGAAGCCTTGCGCCGCGACCTGGGGGTGCGGCTGCACCGCGAGTTCCGCGGCGTGACCGAAGGCGTGTTGAGGGTCAAGGCCCTGGAGCAGGCGGTGCGCTCCGCGGAGCAGGTCGTCCTGTCGAACCAGCGCTCGTTCGAGGCCGGCAGCCGCACCTTGCCTGACGTGCTGAACGCGGACCAGCTGAAGGTCTCCGCCCAGCGTGATCTGGCGCAGGCCCGTTTCGTCTACCTGCTGTCGCGGATACGGTTGCAGGCCCTCGCGGGCGGCGCCAAAGCCGACGTCATCGACGAGATCAACGGCTGGCTTACGCGCTGACCTGCCCTCAGAACAGATTGCCCTGCCCTTGTGCGCCCGGCGGCCGGAAGGCCGAGGTGTCGAGTGCAATCCGCTCGCGGTTGAAGCCCAGCCGGTTCGTCGCCTTCTGGAAGCGCTGATGAATCAGGTCGGCCCACAGGCCGCTGCCCTTCATGCGCGTGGCGAAGTCGGCGTCGTAGTCCTTGCCGCCGCGCATCTCGTGGATGCGCGCCATGACGCGCTCGGCGCGCTGCGGGTAGTGCAGCGCGAGCCATTCCTTGAAGAGCGGCGCCACCTCCCACGGCAGGCGCACCACGGTGTAGAAGGCGCTGCGCGCGCCGGCCTCCCAGGCGGCTTCGAGCACCTGCTCCATGTCTTCGGTGATGAACGGAATCTGCGGTGCCAGGCTCACGCCCACCGGCACGCCGGCCTCGGCCAGCGTGCGGATGGTGCGCAGCCGCCGGTGCGGCGCGGCGGCGCGCGGCTCGAGCTTGCGCGCCAGCTCGCCGTCGAGCGTGGTGACCGTGACGTACACGGCCGCAAGCCGGTCGGCCGCCATCGGCGCGATCAGGTCGAGGTCGCGCTCCACGGCGCTCGACTTGGTGACCAGCGCAAACGGATGCCGCACTTCGCTCAGCAGCTCGATCACGCCGCGCGTGAGCCGCAGTTCGCGCTCGATGGGCTGGTAGCAATCGGTCGCGGTGCCGATGGCGAGGTTGCTGGGGCGGTAGCTCTTGCGCCCGAGTTCGGCGCGCAGCACCTCGACGAGGTTGCGCTTGGCGATGAGCTTGGTCTCGAAGTCGAGGCCGGGCGAGAGGTTCAGGTAGCTGTGCGTGGGCCGCGCAAAGCAGTAGATGCAGCCATGCTCGCAGCCGCGGTAGGGGTTGAGCGAGCGGTCGAACGGAATGTCGGGCGACTCGTTGCTGCTGAGCACCGACTTCACGTCTTCGAAGCGCACCTCGGTGGCCAGCGGCAGCAGTTCGGCGGCCTCGGCCTCGCCCTCTTCGAGCGTGCCCCAGCCGTCGTCGAAGGCGTCGCGCTCGTCTTTGGAGAACCGGTGCGCGAGCCGCGTGGCCGCGCCACGGCCTTTGACGATGTGGATGGGAATCTGGGCGGCGGGCATGGCGAATCCTTGGAAGGAGGCAGGAAACAAGTTGAATAACTGTTTATTCATACAGTATTTCACTTTTGACCCGACCATGCCGAGTTTTTTGTTTCTGTCTTGACAGAAATTAAGGAATTCCTAAACTCGACGCCATGGAACTCACCGACATTCAACGCAAGTTCGTTCTGCACTGGGGCGAGATGGGCTCCATGTGGGGCGTGAACCGCACGGTCTCTCAGATCCACGCCCTGCTGTTCGCGCACGGCAAGCCGATGCACGCCGAAGAGCTGTCGGAAACGCTGGGCGTGGCCCGCTCCAACGTCAGCAACAGCCTGAAGGAATTGCAGGCCTGGAACCTCGTGCGCATCACCCACACGCTGGGCGACCGGCGCGACTACTTCGAGACCAGCGTCGATGTGTGGGAGCTGTTCCGTACGGTGGTGCGCGAGCGCAAGGAGCGCGAGTTCGACCCCACCATCCGCGTGCTGCGCGAGATCGTTGCCAGCCCCGATTTCCAGAAGGAGCCGCCCGACGCGCAAGACCGCATCCGCTCCACCATGGACCTCATGACCAAGCTCGCCACCTGGGCCGACGAGATGCTGCGGCTGTCGCCCGGCACGCTCGACAAGGTGCTCACGCTCGGCGCCAGCGTGCAGAAGTTCGTGCGCGGCGACAGCGCACCGCCACCGCCCCCCGACAAGGGCGACGACCCCGATGCGCACCACGCCAGCCTGCCGATGATCTGAGAAAGGCCGAGTCCTTTTTTTGCCTTCTTATTTCTGTTTTGACTGAAATATCGAGAACCAAGAACGCCATGGCCCGCTTCGCCCCCGCCACCTACCCGCTCACGGTTTATTTCGACGCCACCTGCCCGCTGTGCACGGCCGAGATGGGCGCCATGCAGGCGCGCGACAGCGCCGGCCGGCTGCATCTGGTCGACTGCTCGTCCGCCGGTTTCGCGGACGGCCCGGCGCCACGGGACGCGCTGATGCGTTCGCTGCACGCGGTCGATGCCGCAGGCCAACTGCGCGTGGGCGTCGACGCCATCCGCGCCTGCCGCGCGGCGGTGGGCCTGCCGGCCGGCGGCGCCGTGCTCGACCTGCCGGTCGTCGGCCGGCTGGCCGACCGCGCCTACGCGGTGCTGGCCCGCAACCGCTACCGGCTGCCGCGCTGGCTGGTGCTGCGGCTCGCGGGGCACGGTGCGATCGCGCCAACCACCTGCGCCGACGACCACTGCAAGCTCTGAAAAAACGCACATCGCCTGAAGGAGTTTCGATGCCCGACGTCTTCCAGCCCGACTTCCGCCTGCCCGGCACCGCGCGCACCACGCCGCCCGCGGTCGAAGGCCACGTGAGCCGCGAGGACACGCAGGACTACTTCACCGAGGTCGCCGACGACTACCGCGCCTGGAGCCCCAGCTACAACATGCACTTCGGCTTCTGGCGCCTGGGCCTGAACCCGCTGCGGCGTGAAGGCATGCTGATCGAGATGAACCGCACCGTCGGTCGCGCACTGCGACTCGACATGGCCACCACCGGACCGCGCTGCGTGCTCGACCTCGGCTGCGGCGCTGGCGCCACCTCGCGCACGCTGGTCGGCGACGACCCTGCGCTGCATGCGGTCACCGTGACCAACGTGCCGGTGCAGAACGGCATCGCCGCGCGGCTCGACGCGCGGGCCGGCGTGGCCGATCGCGTCGCGCACGTCGAAGCCGACTACACCCGCACCGGCCTGCCCACCGCCCAGGCCGATGGCGCCTGGGCGCTCGAAAGCGCCTGCTACGCCGAAGGCACCGCCAAGGCCGACTTCGTGCGCGAGGCGGCGCGGCTGCTCAAGCCCGGCGCGCGGCTGGTGGTGGTCGACGGCTTCCTGCTGCGCCGTCAGCCGGGCCGCCTCGCAGGCTGGCTGCACCGCCTGTGGGCCGACAGCTGGGCCGTGCCCACGCTGGCCGTGCGCGAAGACTTCATTGCGGCGCTGCGCGCCCACGGCTTCGAGGACATCGAAGTGAAGTCGCTGCGCTGGCGCGTCGCGCCCAGCGCGCTGCACATTCCCGTGCTGGCCACGCGCTTCACGCTGGCCGAGCTGTGGAAGGCGCGCGGCAAGCTCAGCCCGTGGCGCCGCAAGCACATCGTGGCCAGCTACTGCGCGCTTGCGCTGGGCATGTTCTGGCGCGACTTCGACTACGCCATGGTGAGCGCCACGCGCAAGGCCGACGAAAGCGCCGCTGCATGAGCGCCACGCCGCTGATCCAACAAGCGCTCGGCCCCGCATGGGCGCACCTCGGCGACGTGATCCGACGGCACTACGCGATGACGCCGTTGTCGGCCGAGCATGTGTGCGTGCGCGGCGCCATGCACGAGGTGCACCACGCGCCGTGGGCCGCGCTGCTGATGCCCTTCGGCCGCCTCGTCGGCGCGCTGGTGCCGCACACCGGCACCGACGTGCCGATCGAGGTGCACTACCGCTGCCGCGCCGACGACCCGCACCTGTACTGGGACCGCATCTTTCACTTCGCGGGTCGTGCGCCCTTTCACTTCCGTTCGCACATGGAAGCCGCGCCTTCGCAAGGCGGCGAGGTGATCGAGTTCGTGCGCTTCGGCATCGGCATGCGGCTGGCGGTGAGCGCCGAAGACGGCGCACTGGTGTTCCGCGACAAGGGCTACATCTGGCGCCTTGCGGGGCTGCGCATTCCGCTGCCGCTGGGCCTCTTTCTCGGCACCGCCTATGTCGAGGAGCGGCCCGATCCGTCCGACCCCGACCACTTCACGATGAAGATGCTGCTGCGCCATCGCTGGTTTGGCGACGTGTTTCGCTACAGCGGCCGCTTCCGCCTCGGTTCACAATGAACGCACCATGCGCCGCCCCGAAAACCTCTACGCCCAGTACCACGCCCACATCTACTTCGCGCCCGACACGCTGGCGCAGGCGCGCGAACTCAGCGAGCGCGCCGGCCGCGAGCTGATGGTGGTGGTCGGCCGCGTGCACGAACGCCTCGTCGGCCCGCACCCGCACTGGAGCTGCCAGCTGGCCTTCGACGCCGCCGAGTTCGACGAGGTCATCGGCTGGCTGGACGCCCACCGCAATGGCCTCGATGTGTTCGTGCACGGCGTGACCGGCGACGACTTCGCGGACCACACGACGCATGCGATGTGGCTGGGCGAAGAGAGCGCGCTCGACCTGCGGATGTTCCGGCGCTAGGCCGCATCGCGGCAGGCCGCGTTCTGCGTTTCAATTTCGGCGTCCGACGCGCCGCCGTGCACCTTGAAGAACTGCGCGCCCTCGACCTTCTGCCCGATGGCCTTCTCATACGCCGCGCGCACATCGTCAGGCTGCCCGGCCTGCCCGAAGAAGTCCTTCAGGTACGGCCCCAGCAGCGGATGCGCAGCCAGTTCGGCGCGCGGCAGGCCATGCAGCATCTCCTCACGGCAGGCCGACGGCAGGCACACGTCGCGGTTCTTTTCGGGGTCGCGAATCAGCCCCTTGGGCTCGTGCGACGGATCGGCCTGCATTGATTCGAGTTCTTCAAAAAAGCGCCGACGCATCATCACGATGCCCTTGTCGCTCTGGCCCAGCTTCTCGCGCGTGCGGTCGGTCACGGTGCCCTGCCCCACCCACACCACGAAGTCCTGGTTGGCGACATGGCTGGTGATCCAGCGGCCCGTGACCGGGTCCTTGATGGGGCCGTACCACGAGGGAATGCGCTCCTGCACATAGGGCTCCTGCTCGTTGGGCACGCGGCTGAGCACCCACAGCACGCTCAGCGTGTGGTGGTCGTCGATGGGCACGCGCCATTCGAAGTGATGGCCGAGGAAGAAGCCGTTGGGCCACAGCGTGACGCGGCCGGTGGTCCACATCACGTTGTCTTCGCGCTCGCCGCCACGCAGGCGCTTGTAGACGAAGCCGTGCTCGAACTCCTCGAAGGCCAGCTTCAGGTGCGTGGGCACGTAGGGGCCTTCGTCGCCCTGCAGCCGCGTGGTCCAGTTGTTGTGCGTCCACTCGAAGTGCACGGGGTCGATGGAGTTCTCCTGGCACTGGAACCAGTTGCAGGGAATCTCGGCGAACACGGCCTGCGCGAAACCGTTCCTGCAGTTGAAGAGTTCCCAGTCGGGCAAGAGCGGCGCGGGCTGCGGGCCCATGTAGGCCCACAGCAGGCCGGCCTTTTCCTGCACGGGGTAGGCCTTGATCTTCGTGTTCTTGCGCATGCGCGCGTCGGGGTCCAGCGTTTCTTCAAAGGGCTGGTGGATGCACTGGCCGCTCGTGTCGTACTGCCAGCCGTGGTAGCTGCAGCGCAGGCCGCACTTCTCCACGTAGCCGTACGACATGTCGGCGTTGCGGTGCGGGCAGCGGCGGTCGACCAGGCCGTAGTTGCCGCTCAGGTCCTTGTAGAGCACCAGGTCCTCGCCGAGGATGCGCAGCGGCTTCACGGCCTTGTCGTCGAACTCGCTGGCACCGGCAATCGGGTGCCAGTAGCGGCGCAGGTAGTCGCCCATGGGCTTGCCCGGACCGACTTCGGTCAGCACGCGGTTCTTTTCTTCGCTCAACATGCTTCGTCTCCTTGTCTGTCTGTCGTCAATCGGCGCGGATGCCGAACTCGCGCACCAGCCTGCCGAAGCGCTGGTCGTCGTCGCTGATCTGCTGTGCCAGCACGGACGGCGCGCCGCCCACGGGCTCGATGCCCAGCGCGGCCATGCGGGCCTGCACGTCGGGCATCTTCAGGATCTCGTTGAAGTGGCGGTTGAGCGTCTGCACGACCTCGGCCGGCATCGCCTTCGGCCCGAGCAGGCCCATCCAGGCGCTCACGTCCATGTCGCGATAGCCCAGCTCAAGAAACGTGGGCACGTTGGGCATCAGCTTCGTGCGCTGGCGCTCGGCCACGGCCAGCGGCACGAGCTTGCCGGCGGTGATGTGCCCCGCCACCGCGCCCGGCGTGATCCAGCCCACGCTCACGTGGCCGCCCAGCGTGTCGTTGACCACCGGCGCCACGCCGCGGTACGGCGCATGCGCGACGGCAATGCCGGCGTCCTTGTTGAAGAGCTCGCCCGCGATGTGCATCGGCGAGCCCGCACCCGGCGTGCCGTAGGTGAAGGTCTTGCCGGCCTTGGCACCGGCGACGAGCTGCGCCACGTTCTGGATGCCGCTCGTGGGCGCGGTGACCATCAGCACCGGGATGTTGCCGGTCTTCACGATGGGGGTGAAGTCTTTCACCACGTCGTGCGCCACGCCGGGGCCGGCCTTCAGCACGTGCTGCGCGATGGGAAAGGTGCTGGGCGTGAACAGCAGCGTGTAGCCGTCGGCCGGTGCCTTCGCGACCCAGGCGTTGCCGATCATGCCGCTCGCGCCGGGGCGGTTGTCGATCAGCACCGGCTGGCCGACGCGCTGCGCGAGCTTCTCGGCATAGGCGCGCGCGATGGCGTCGGTGTCGCCGCCGGCCGGGTAGGCGACGACGATGGTGATCGGCTTCGCGGGCCACGACTGTGCCAGGGACGCCGTGGCGGCACACAGCAAAAGAATGGCTCCTGCAGCGGCACGGAGCGCGTTTCGGTGGTGAAAAATGAGGTGGTTTTCCTTCTCGATGGGACGACGTGGGGTGTCATCGGACTGTAGGAATGCCATCGCGCTGCCAGAAGATATAGTTTCACTGAGTGAACCTTTTTCTTTGGAGGCGGCATGTCAGACACCACCGGTGCGCAGAGCGTGAAGTCGATCGACGCACTGCGCCGCGGGCTCGACGTGATGCTGGCGATCCAGCGTGCATCGGCCGTCACGCTGCAGGAGCTGCACCGGCAGACCGGTTTGTCGAAGGCCACGCTGCTGCGCATCCTGAAGACGCTGCAGCAGGCCGGCTGGGTGGAGCGCAACGAGTTGGAGAAGCGCTACGTGCCCACCTCGGCCACCGGCCAGTCGGGCGCCGCAGCGGCGTGGCGCACGCGGCTCACGGCCCTGGCCGCATCGCCGCGTGCCACGCTGCAGCGGCTGGTGCCGTGGCCGATCGACCTCGGCGTGCGCGACGGCACCGCCATGCTGATCCTCGACACCGACCGGCCACGCAACGGCCTCGCGGTGAACTACCGCGCGCTGGGCTTTCGCCCGCCGATGCTGCTGTCGTCGCTCGGGCGTTGCTACCTTGCGTTCTGTCCCGAAGACGAGCGGCGAGAAATCCTCGCCGCACTGGCGCGTTCACCGAACGATTTCGACCGCGGTGCGCGGCGCCCCGACAGCATCCGCCGCATGGTGGCGCATGCGCGCGACCAGGGCTACGCGGCGCGCGACCCCACGTCCACCAGCCTCGATTCGCCCGACCGCTTCGGCGCGGTGTCGGTGCCGGTGCGGCTGGGCGATCAGGTGGTGGGTTGCCTCAGCTGCGCGTGGCTGCCGACGGTGAAGAGCGAGCGCGAGATCGTGACGGCGCACCTGGGCGACCTGCAGCAGGCCGCGCAGAGCATCGAGCGCCGGCTGCGACAGGACGGGCTCGGCCTGCCGCCCGCGAGCCCCTGAAGAAGAAGCGTCAGAACTCGGCCTCGAGCTCGTCGATCTCGTCGGGCTCCTGCAGCGCGGCGGCCACCCACTCCGTCATGGCGGGCAGTTCCATCACGCGCTTGCAGTACGCGGCGCAGGTGCTGTCGAGCGCCACGTCGTAGCTCAGGAAGCGCGTGACCACGGGCGCGTACATCGCGTCGGCCATGCCGGGCTGCTTGCCGAACAGGAAGGGGCCGCCGTAGGCCTTGAGGCACTCGCGCCAGATGGCGACGATGCGGTCGATGTCGCCCTGCGCGCGCGACCACACCTTGAAGTTCTTGAAGCGGGCCTTGATGTTCATCGGCAATGCGCCGCGCATTGAGGCAAAGCCCGAGTGCATCTCGCCGCAGATGGCGCGGCAGTGCGCGCGTGCCGCGGCGTCGGCGGGCAGCAGGCCGGCCTTCGGCTTGATCTCGTGCAGGTACTCGCCGATGGCCAGCGTGTCCCACACCTTGATGCCGCCGTGCTGCAGCGAGGGCACCAGCATCGACGACGACAGCAGCAGCATCTCGGCCTTCATGGCCGGATCGTCGGGCGGAATGACCTTCTCGCTGAAGTCCAGCCCCGCGAGCCTGCACATCAGCCAGCCGCGCAGCGACCACGCGCCGTAGTTCTTGCTGCTGATCGTGAGAACGGGTTTGGCCATCGCGACACTCCTTGGACGATGCCAAGTGTGTGCAAGCGCCGTGCCATGAGATGCAATGCTTGTTGGCCCACAACTTGCCTGCAACCGAAGCATGCTGTACCGCGCTTACCAGAACCAGACCGACCTGCTCTCGCCATGGCGACTCACCGCGCAGTACCTGGGCCGCGCACTCTGGCAGGACGACACCGATCGCACCGCGCTGCGGCGCATGGCCGCACGCTGCGAGGTCTTCTCGCGCATGCGGCTCACCCACACGCGGCCCGACTACGGCATCGACTCGGTCATGGTCGACGGCACTGAGGTGCCCGTGCATGAAGAGGTCGCGCTGGTTTCGCCGTTCGGCACCTTGCTGCACTTTCGCAAAGCGCACACCGATGCGGTGCACCCGCGCGTGCTGCTGGTCGCACCACTGTCGGGCCATTTCGCGACCTTGCTGCGCGAAACCGTGCGCACCCTGCTGCGCGACCACGACGTGTACCTGACCGACTGGCACAACGCGCGCGACGTGCCGCTGTGGCAGGGCGGCTTCGGGCTCGACGACTACACGCTGCAGCTGGTGCGCTTCGTCGAGGCCATGGGCCCGGGCGCGCATATGGTGGCCGTGTGCCAGCCCTGCGTGGCCGCGCTGGCCGCGACCGCGCTCATGGCGGAAGACGACCACCCGGCCACGCCGCGCAGCCTCACGCTGATGGCGGGGCCGGTCGACTGCCGCATCAACCCGACCGGCGTGAACGTGCTCGCAACCAGCAAGCCCATCGAGTGGTTCCGCCGCAACCTCATCAGCCATGTGCCGTGGCCGCATGCGGGCGCGATGCGGCGCGTGTACCCGGGATTTTTGCAGCTCACGGCCTTCATGAGCATGAACCCCGAGCGCCACAAGAAGCAGTTCGAGGACATGGAGCGCCTGCTCGTCGAAGGCGAGCTCGACAAGGCCCGCACCATCGCCGACTTCTACGACGAGTACCTGGCGGTGAACGACCTGCCGGCCGAGTTCTACCTGGAGACCGTCGAGCGCGTGTTCCAGACCTACGACCTGCCGCGCGGCGTGCTCACCGTGGGCGGGCGCACCGTGAACCCCGCGGCGATCCGGCGCACCGCACTGCTCACGGTGGAAGGCGAGCGTGACGACATCTGCGCGGTCGGCCAGACCGTGGCCGCGCAGGACCTGTGCACCGGCATCCGCCCGTACCTGAAAACGCACCACCTGCAGGCCGGCGTCGGGCACTACGGCGTGTTCAGCGGCAGCAAATGGAACACGCAGATCTACCCGCGCGTGCGCGAGACGATCCACGCGGCCGACGAACTCCACTGAACGCAACCCAATCTGGCAAAGACCGCGGGGGCTTTGGTTGCCCGAACGCCCCCGGCTTCCTACAATCGACCCTATGAACGTCATGGTTTTCATTGCCGGTTTCGATCGCACGGCGGCCTGCGCGGCCCCGGGCGATGCGCGCGTGCGCGCGCCCGCCGCAATGACGGCGAGGTCGCAGCAGACCCTCGCACATCCCTGAGCCCGGCGGTCAGCCTCCTTTTTTCTTCAGCGCACATCGACCGTCGGGCACCTGCCCCCCGCGGTCGCGCGCCCCGGCCCTGATCGACTGATCAGCCTGGGCGACGCACCACTTCCCCAGCGTCCGACCTTCTTTCCCGCCTTCGGCCCCGTGCCGCGTGGAAGAGCCTCGTCCGCTTCGTCGTCGTGTTTCGTCGTGAGGATTTCCCCGTGGTGGCTCTTGCCTGCTCCCCTTTTGTTTCTTCGCCCGCCTTGCCGCCCTGGCCCGCGTGGCTCTCGTTCGACGCGCTGCGCCGCCACTTCCTGCGCCCGGCCGAGCTGCGCATCGACGTCGACCCGAAGAAGGGTCGCCCGAGCGAGCCGCTGACACCCGTGTACGAGCGCATGCGCGCCATGGGCGACCGCGTGCAGGACCTGCCCGCGCTGCGCCTGGACGACCCCGACCTGCGCGCGCGCTTTCGCGAGGCCGACGGCGAGACCTACGTGTACATCGAGGACGTGCGCCACCAGCGGCTGGTCGGCTACACGGTGTTCAACCGCCTCATCGAACTCGACCGCCGCGCCGACCGCCACCTCCGCGCGCCGCATTCGCAGTACGACCCCGCCTACCAGCGGCGCGGGCTGGCCACGGCCGTGTACCGCTGGGCGCTCGGCAGCGGCATGTGCCTGATGAGCGGCGCGCGCCAGTCGCCGGGCGCGCATGCGCTGTGGCTGCGCCTGGGGCGCGACTACACGACGGGTTTTGTCGACCTGCGCGAGAAACGCCTGAGTTATCTCGGCAACGAGGTGGACGGCGACACGCTGTCGCAACTGCACACGCGCATGTTCATGCTCGGCGAAGGCTGGACGCTGGAACGCTTCAGCAGCGAAACGCGCATGGCGATGCTCGAAGCGGCCTAAGCCTGCGGCAGCCGCTCACGCAGGAACCCGATGAGCTCCTGCGCCGCCACATTGCGCATCGGCCCCGGCAGGTAGGCCAGCACCACGCGCCGCTCGATGCGTGGCGCCGACAGCGGCACCACGGCCAGCTCGGGGTCGCGCAGCGACGAGGTGTACAGCCGCGGCATCAGCCCCAGCGCCTGCCCGCTGCGCACCAGCGCGTAGAGCGTTTCGGAATAGCTCACGCGGTACGGCTGCGCGCCCTGCGCAAACTGCGCGCGCGCCGGGTCGCCCAGCGCCGGCATGCTGCCGCTTTCGAACAGTACGAGGCGCTCGCTGCCGATGGCCTCCCAGCGCGCCTCGCCGGCCGCGGCCAGTGCATGGTTGCGCCGCACCACCAGCACCAGCGGGTCGCGGAACAGGTCGATGCATGCCAGCCCGCCCGGCGGTTCGGTGATCGCGGCCACGGCCATGTCGAGCTGGCCGCTGCGCAGCTCGGCCAGCAGCACCGTGGAAGGCGCGTCGCGCCAGGCCAGCTCCACCTCGCCGCGCTGCTGCAGGAAGTCGGCCGCCGCCGCCGCGACGCGCGCGCTGGCCGAGGGGATCACGCCCACGCGCACGTAAGCCCGGCCGCGCTGCACCGTGCTTTCGATGTCGCGCAGCGCCACCTCGAAGGTGTGGACGAGAAAGTCGGTGCGCGCCAGCACCTCGGCGCCGACGGGCGTGAGTTCGAGCCGGTGGGTGGAGCGGGTCAGCAGCTCGGCGCCGAGCAGCTTTTCCATCTGCTTGATCGCGTTGCTCAGCGCGGGCTGCGTGATGGCGAGCCGGCGCGCCGCGCGTCCGAAGTGCCCTTCCTCGACCAGCACCGAGAAACACTGCAGCTGGCGCAGCGTGAGCGCACGCAGGGGCAAGGCGGCCATGGGCGTCCTGGTTATCGATTCAATGAATCAAATTATAGAAATTCAAAATTTTCCTTATGAGCACGCACTGCCTAGACTGCGCCGCATGACCCTTGCCGCGCCCACGCCCGCCTCCGCTCCTTTCGCGCTCGAAGCGATGCTGCGCGAGATTCCCAAGGTGGAGCTGCACTGCCACCTCTTCGGCACCGTGCGCCACGCCACCTTCCGCCAGCTCAACCAGCGCGCCGGCGCGCCGCTGGCCGACGCGGAAATCGACGGCTTCTACACGCGCGGCGAGAAGCCCGTGGGCGTGTTGCGCGTTCTGCGCGCACTCGACGCCCAGCTGGTGCGCAGCCCCGGCGACCTGTACCAGCTCACGCGCGAATACCTGCAGGACGCGGCCTCGCACCAGGTGCGCTACGCCGAGTTCTTCTGGAACCCGACCGGCACGGTGCACGGCTCGGGCATTGCGTACCCGCTCGCGCAGGGCGCCATCGTCCGCGCGATCCAGGACGCACAGCAGGAGTTCGGCATCACCGGGCGGCTCATCGCCGCCATCGACCGCGAAGCCAGTGCCGAAGCGGCCGTGGAGATGGTCGAGTGGGTCAAGGCCCACCGCTGCGACGAAGTGATCGGCATCGGCATCGACTACCGCGAGAACGACCGCCCGCCCGAGCTGTTCGCTCGTGCGTATGCCGATGCGAAGAAGGCCGGCCTCAAGACCACCGCGCACGCCGGCGAGTTCGGCATGCCCTGGACCAATGTGCGCACGGCGGTCGAGTTGCTGCAGGTCGACCGCATCGACCATGGCTACACGGTGGTCGACCAGCCCGACTTTGCGCGCCAGTGCGCCGAGCGCGGCGTGATCTTCACGGTCGTGCCGACCAACTCGTACTACCTGCGCACGCTGCCGCCCGAACGTTGGGCTATTGACCACCCCATCCGCCGCATGCCCGGCCTGGGCCTGCGCATCCATCCGAACACCGACGACCCGACGCTGCACCAGGTCACGCCCACGGGCGCCTGGCTGATGATGGTGCGCGACTTCGGCTTCGGCCTGGACGACCTGCGCGGCTTCATGCACAACGGCCTGGACGGTGCGTGGATCGACGACACGCAGCGCCGCCAGTGGCGCGCCGAATGGAGCGCCGCCTTCGACGCGCTGCGCGCCCGCCTGCCCTCCGAACCCACGCCTTCCGCCACTCCTTTCCCCGGATGAACCCCGCCATGACCACGAACCGCCGCCTGATCCTTGCTGCCGCCGCACTCTGCGCCGCCCTGCCCACGGGCGCCTTCGCCCAGCAGGCCTGGCCCGCTGCCAAGCCCCTCACGCTGATCGTTCCCTACACGGCCGGCGGCAGCGTGGACGTCAACGCCCGCCTCGTGGCGCAGCGTTTGGGCGAGCGGCTCAAGCAGTCGGTGGTGATCGAGAACGTGAGCGGCGCGGGCGGCGCCATCGGCGTGGCCAAGGCCGTGAACGCGGCGCCCGACGGCTACACGCTGGTGGTCGGCCCCGACAGCGCCATCGCCATCGGCCGGCTGGTCAACCCCTCGGCCTTCCGCTTCGATCCGCTCAAAGACCTGGCGCCCGTCGGCCTGCTCAACACCGCGCCGATGGTGCTGGTGGCGCGCCCCGGCCTCGACGTGCGCAGCTACGCCGACTTCGTGAAGCTCGCCAAGGCGCAACCGGGCCACTACAACTACGCCACCTCGGGCGTGGGCACCGTGCTGCAGCTGGCGATGGAACTGCTCAAGGAGCGCAGCGGCATCTTCGTGACGCACGTGCCCTACCGCGGCGGTGCGCAGATTGCCACCGACGTCATCGGTGACCAGGTCGACCTCGCGATGCTGGTGAGCACCAGCGCCATTCCGCATGTGAACGGCAAGCGCCTGAAGGCATTGGGCATCACCGGCAGCCAGCGCCTGCCGGCGCTGTCGCAGGTGCCCACCTTCAACGAGATGCCCGGCCTCAAGGGCTACGACATGGTGAGCTGGACCGGCATCTTCGCGCCCGCGAAAACGCCGCCGGCCGTGGTGGCGCGGCTCAACCAGGAACTGAATGCGGTGCTGCAGGAGGAAGGCGTGCGTGCCAAGCTGGCGGAGCAAGGCGCGTTGCCGGGCAGCGGAACGCCGGAGGCGTTCGGGAAGTTCGTGCAGTCGGAGTTCGCACGAAACAAGAAAATCGTCGAGACCGCCAACATCAAAGAGTAGCGGTCAATCGGCCGGCGGCTGACTGTAAGGCTCAGCCGGCCTTTTCGTTGCTCTCGTCTTCCGGCCAGTCGCGGATGTAGGCCTTGAGCATCTTGTTCTCGAAGTTCTGCGCGTCAACCACGGCCTTGGCCACGTCGTAGAAGCTGATCACGCCCATGAGCATGCGCTTGTCCATCACGGGCATGTAGCGCGCGTGACGCTCCAGCATGATGCGGCGGATTTCGTCGAGGTCGGTTTCCAGGGTGCAGGTGACCGGCGCATCGTCCATGGCCTTGCGCACCAGCGTGGTCCCGACCTGGCCGCCGTTTTTGACGACGGCCATGATCACTTCACGGAACGTGAGCATGCCGACCAGGTCGCCGTGCTCCATGACCACCAGCGAACCGATGTCCTTCTCCGCCATGGTCTGGGCGGCTTCCGCCAGCGGGTCGTCGGGCGTGATGGTGAAGAGCGTGTTGCCCTTGACGCGAAGAATGTCGCTGACTTTCATGGTGGTGCTCCTCTCGGGGATTCGTCGTTCTCGGCGTCGTGCCAATTTGAATATAGCCCACAATCGACGCCGACCCGAACGCCCCTGTCGCCTGTGCATGCATTGCACGCGTAACGGGGCATTGCGAAGAGACAACAGAAAGGCCTTCATGCCCGGTTATTCCGACCCCGGTTTCGACACCCTCGCGCTGCACGCCGGCGCCGCCCCCGACCCCACCACCGGTGCGCGGGCCGTTCCCATCCACCTGACGACTTCGTTCGTCTTCGAATCCAGCGACCACGCGGCTGCGCTCTTCAACCTGGAGCGCGCGGGCCACGTGTATTCGCGCATCAGCAACCCGACCAACGCGGTGCTGGAGCAGCGCGTGTCGGCGCTCGAAGGCGGCATCGGCGCCATTGCCACGGCCAGCGGCCAGGCCGCGCTGCACCTGTCGGTGGCCACGCTGATGGGCGCGGGCTCGCACATCGTCGCCAGCACCGCCTTGTATGGCGGCTCGCAGAACCTGCTGCACTACACGATGCGCCGCTTCGGCATCGACACCACCTTCGTGAAGCCCGGCGACCTCGATGGCTGGCGCGCCGCGGTGCGGCCCGAGACCAAGCTCTTCTTCGGCGAAACCGTGGGCAACCCGGGCCTCGATGTGCTCGACATTCCCGCCGTGAGCGACATCGCCCACGAAGCCGGCGTGCCGCTGCTGGTCGACTCCACGCTCACCTCGCCCTACCTCATCAAGCCCTTCGACTGGGGCGCCGACCTGGTCTACCACTCGGCCACCAAGTTCCTGTCGGGCCACGGCACCGTGATCGGCGGCGTGGTGGTCGACGGCGGCAGCTTCGACTGGGAGAAATCGGGCAAGTTCGCCGAGCTCACGCAGGCCTACGACGGCTTCCACAACATGGTGTTCAGCGAGGAAAGCACCGTCGGCGCCTTCCTGCTGCGCGCGCGCCGCGAAGGCCTGCGCGACTTTGGCGCGTCGATGAGCCCCCACACGGCGTGGCTCATCCTGCAGGGCATCGAGACGCTGCCGCTGCGCATGGAGCGCCACATCGACAACACGCAGAAGGTGGTCGAGTTCCTGGCCACGCACCCGTTCGTGTCGCGCGTGGGGCACCCGCTGATCGAATCGCACCCGAGCCACGCGCTCGCGCAGAAGCTGCTGCGCCACGGCGCGCGCGGCGCCGGCGCGGTGTTCAGCTTCGACATCAAGGGCAGCCGCGCGCAGGGCAAGGCCTTCATCGAGGCGCTCAAGCTGTTCAGCCACCTGGCCAACGTGGGCGACTGCCGCAGCCTGGTGATCCATCCGGCCAGCACCACGCACTTCCGCATGACCGACGAGGCGCTCGCGGGCGCGGGCATTTCGCAGGGCACGATCCGCCTGTCGATCGGCCTTGAAGACCCGGCCGACCTGATCGACGACCTGAAGCGCGCGCTGAAGGCCGCGGAAAAGGCGGGGGCCTGAGATGCACTACACCGTCAACGGCCACGCCACCTACTGCTACACCGCCGGCAAGCCCTTCGATGCGGCCAAGCCCACGGTGGTGTTCATCCACGGCGTGCTCAACGACCACAGCGTGTGGATTTTGCAAAGCCGCTGGTTCGCCAACCACGGCTGGAACGTGCTGGCGGTCGACCTGCCGGGCCACTGCAAGAGCGCCGGCGCGCCGCCGGCCAGCGTGGAAGACGCGGCGCAGTTCGTCATCGCGCTGCTCGACGCGGCGGGCGTGCAGAAGGCCGCGCTCATCGGCCACAGCTTCGGCTCGCTGATCGCGCTCGAAACCGCGGCGCGCGCGCCCGAGCGCATCACGCAGCTCGCGATGGTCGGCACGGCCTACCCGATGGTGGTGTCGCCCGCGCTGCTCGAAAGCTCGGTGAGCGACCCGCAGCGCGCCATTGCCATGGTCAACACCTTCTCGCACTCGCTGCTGGCGCCGCCGCCGTCGTCGCTCGGCCCAGGCACGTGGCTGTACGGCAGCTCGCGCGCGCTGATGCGCCGCGTGCTCGCGAGCAACCGCGAGGCCAATGTATTCCACATCGGCTTCAAGGCCTGCAACGACTACGCGAACGGCGAAGCCGCGATCGAGAAGGTGCAGTGCCCGGTGCTGTTCCTGCTCGGCGACGCCGACCAGATGACGCCGCCGCGCGCCACCAAGGCATTGGTGAGCAAGGCGCGCAATCCCAAGGTGGTGACGGTGCACGCCGGCCATGCGCTGATGAGCGAGGCGCCGGACGAGGTGCTGTTCGCGCTGCGCGACTTCGTCGCGGGCTGAAGAACGGCGAAGAACGCTGGGCGGTGTTTCAGCTGCCCAGCGCGTTGATGTCCGCCGGGTCGAGCAGCACCTTGCGCGCGCCTTTACGCGCCACCGTGAGCATCGCGCGGCCCACCTTCTCGGTGGTGGTCACGCGGTCGGGCCACCAGCGGTGGGCCAGCCCGAGCACGGGCTTGAGTACGACGATCGCGGCCTGGTACAGCGGCGTCTTAGAACGCACGCCGTGCAGCGGCTGGATCATCCCGGGCCGGAACATGTAGGACGCGCGAAACGGCAGGCGCATCAGCGCGTTCTCGGTCGCGCCCTTCACGCGCGCCCACATGCGTTCGCCGCGCTCGCTGCTGTCGGTGCCCGCGCCGGTCACGTAGGTGAAGGTCATGCCCGGGTTGAGGCGCGCCAGCACGGTGGCCGCGGCCATCGTCAGGTCGTAGGTGATGCGCTTGTACTCGGGCTCCTTCATGCCCACCGACGACACGCCCAGACAGAAGAAACAGGCATCGAAGCCCGTCAGCTGCGGCTCGATGGCGCGGTAGTCGTACATGTCGGTGTGCACCAGGTCCTGCAGCTTGGGATGCTGCTGCCCGGTGGCGCTGCGCCCCACGGCCACCACGCGTTCCACGTCGGGCGCCAGCAGGCACTCGCGCAGCACGCCCTGCCCCACCATGCCGGTGGCGCCAAAGATCAGGATGTTCATGGGAGGGAGGCTCCGAAGGGGTCAGACCGCGAAGGCCGCGGGCTTTTTCTCGAGCACGGCCAGCAGCAGGTCGACGTCGAGGCTGGAAGGTTGCGGCGGCTGCAGCGCGCCCAGCAGGCGCGACAGCGTCTCGATGTGCGGCAGCAGCGGGCCCAGAAAGCGCGTGCCGTCGGCACCCGCTACCAGCAGGGTCGGAAAGGTCTCGACGTCGAAGGCGTCGGCGATCTCGGCGTGGTCCTCGATGTCGACCCAGGCGAAGCGGAACTGCGGGTGCGCCTTCGCCAGCTCGGCCAGCAGCGGCCGGTAGTCGCGGCAGGTGCCGCACCATTCGGCGCAGAGGCAGACGACCCACAGCGCGTTGGCATCGGCGGAAGAAGCGGCGGGGACGGCGGGAACAGCGCTCAAAGTGGACACGGTGAAGGTGGGATGGCGAACCCGGGTGGTGCGTCCGCAGGCTCGTGGCTATTATCAACAAAGCCCCTGCGGGGCGCAGGAGACACGCGATGAACACTTCCACCCCTGCCGCGCCGGTTGCGCCGGACGCGCCGGACGCGCCGGCCACGGTCGATCCGCGCCGCTTCACAAGCTTTGCCGAGTTCTATCCCTTCTATCTGACCGAGCACGCCAACGTCACCTGCCGGCGGCTGCATTTCGCGGGCTCGACGATTTCGCTGCTATGCCTCGTGGCCCTGGTAGTCACGCTGAATCCGTGGTGGCTGCTGGCCGGGCTCGTGGCGGGCTACGGCTTCGCCTGGGTCGGGCATTTCGGCTTCGAGAAGAACAGGCCGGCCTCGTTCAAGCGCCCGCTGTATTCCTTCATGGGCGACTGGGCGATGTACCGGGACATCTGGGCCGGGCGCGTCAAGATCTGACGTTCCTGGATTTCTAGATCAGCAGCACGTCGCCCAGCCGCAACGTGTGCAGTGGGCCCTTCTGCCACAGGTCTTCGAGCGGCTCGGCGCGCGGCATCAGCAGCTCGCGCAGCAGCGGCTCGATGGGCGTCGACGGGTCGGCCAGCAGCACGTAGCGCGGGTCTTCGTTGGCGGACTCCTCCGCCAGCGGCGCGATCCAGTCGAGCCGCACCAGCGTGTCGATCACCGGCACCAATTGCAGCCCGTCGACCCGCATGCGCGCCAGCAGCTCGCTCGCGCCCATGCCCTTGGCGGGCGAGGCCTGCGCGCGCGCCAGGTGCTGCAGCACTTCCATCGCGAGCTGCATCGGCCAGCCCGCCGCGCCGCCCCGGCGCGCCACGCCCACCAGCAGGCTCGGCAGGTAGGCCGCGATGACGGCGCCCAGCAGCACGATCACCCACGCCACGTAGATCCACACCAGCAGGATCGGGAAGGTGGCAAAGGCGCCGTACAGCACCGAATAGGTCGGCACCAGGCTCAGGTAGTAGCCCAGCACGCGCTTGGCGATCTCGATGGCGGCCGCCACGAAGAGGCCGCCGGCCCAGGCGTGCGACCAGCGCACCGTGGTGTTCGGCACGTAGTGGTACAGCGCGGCCATGCCGGCCGCGAGCAGCACGAATTCGAAGGTGTCGAAGACCAGCTTGACGATGCTCACGCCCACCACGCCGCGCGAGGCGGTGAACACGTACGAGGTGGTCGACAGGCTCACCGCAAGGATCAGCGGCCCGAGCGTGATGGTGGCCCAGTAGATGAGCACCCGCTGCGCGAACGGCCGCGGCGTGCGCACGCGCCAGATGTTGTTGAGCGTCTTGTCGACAGTGAGGATCAGCGCAATGGCGGTGATCAGCAGCACCACCAGGCCCGCGATGCCCAGGCCGCCGGCCTTGCTCGCGAACTGGTTCAGGTAGCCCAGCACCTGGCGCGCGATGTTGTCGGGAATCAGGCTCTCGATCAGCCAGCGCTGCAGGCGGCCCTGCATGGTGGCGAACATCGGGAACACGGTGAACAGCGCGAGCGCCACCGTGAAGAACGGCACCATCGCGATGGTCGTGGTGAAGGTCAGGCTGCTGGCCGTGAGGCCCAGGCGGTCTTCGCGGAAACGCTCGCCCAATACCGCTGCGGTGTTGCGCCAAGGAAAGCGCGAAAGATCCCTCCAAAGCTGCCTGCGATTCATGGCCTTATCATGCCATCCGCTCTTCCAGAGGCGCGCTGTACGCGATGCGCCTCCCCTTCTCTCTTTCGCCGCCACCGTGTCCGACACCCCGCTTCCTCCCTCTTCCGTCCGCGCCACCCGTTGGTTTGCCGTGGGCAGCCTCGTCGGCCTGATCGTGCTGGGCCTGGCCTGGGAGCTGTGGCTGGCGCCGCTGCGCCCGGGCGGCTCGCTGCTTGCGCTCAAGGTGCTGCCGCTGGTCATTCCGCTCGCGGGGCTTTACAAGAACCGCATGTACACCTACCGCTGGGTCAGCCTGATGATCTGGCTCTACTTCACCGAGGGCGTGGTGCGCGCCTGGAGCGACACCAACGGCGTGGGGCAAATCCTTGCGCTCATCGAGGTGCTGCTGTGCCTCGTGCTCTTCGCGGCCTGCGCGTGGCATGTGCGCCTTCGCCTGCGTCACGCCAAGGCCGCTGCTGCCGCTGCATCTGCCCGTCAACTGGAAGCTTCCGCCCAATGACTTCTTCTGCCACCCCCACCGCGTTGATCGACCAACTGCGCGCCATCGTCGGCGCCTCGCACGTGCTGAACGAGGGCGACCTCACCGCCTACGAGCAGGACTGGCGCAAGCGCGCGCGCGGCAAGTCGCTGGCCGTGGTGCGCCCGGCCAATGCACAGCAGGTGGCCGACGTGGTCAAGGCCTGCGCCGCAGCCGGCACGGCCGTCATTCCGCAGGGCGGCAACACCGGCCTGGCGGTCGGCTCCATTCCCGACGACAGCGGCACGCAGGTGGTGCTGAGCCTGCAGCGCCTGAACGCGATCCGCAGCATCGACGCCGCCAACCTCACGATGACCGTCGAGGCCGGCTGCATCCTGCAGACGCTGCAAGAGACGGCCGAGAAAGCCGGCTACCTGTTTCCGCTGAGCCTCGCGGCCGAGGGCAGCTGCACCATCGGCGGCAACCTCGCGACCAACGCCGGCGGCACGCAGGTCGTGCGCTACGGCAACACGCGCGACCTGTGCCTGGGCCTGGAAGTGGTCACGCCGCAGGGCGAGATCTGGGAAGGCACGAGCGGCCTGCGCAAGGACAACACCGGCTACGACCTGCGCGACCTGATCGTCGGCAGCGAGGGCACGCTGGGCATCATCACCGCCGCGACCATGAAGCTGTACCCGTTGCCCGCCGCGCAACTCACGGCCTGGGCGGCCGTACCTTCGCTGGACCACGCGGTCACGCTGCTGGGCCTGGCGCATAAGCACCTGGGCTCGGGCCTCACGGGCTTCGAGGTGATGGGCAAGTTTGCGCTGAGCCTGGTCGACAAGCACATGCCGCAACTCCGCGTGCCCTTCATCAAGGACGAGGGCGTGCCTTACTGCGTGCTGCTCGAGAATTCCGACAGCGAGTCCGAAGACCACGCCCGCGCGCGCTTCGAGGCGCTGCTCGAAACCGCGTTCGAAGACGGCTGCGTGAGCGACGCGGTGGTGGCCGAGAACCTCACGCAGGCGCACCAGCTCTGGCACATCCGCGAGAGCATTCCGCTGGCGCAGGCCGAGGAAGGCCTGAACATCAAGCACGACATCTCGATCCCGGTGTCGCGCATTCCGGCCTTCGTGGAAGCGACCGACGCGCTGCTCCAGCGCGAGATCGCCGGCGTGCGGCTGGTCAACTTCGGCCACCTGGGCGACGGCAACCTGCACTACAACGTGCAGGCGCCGGAGAACATCGACACCAAGGCCTTCCTGAAGAACGAGGAAGAGCGCATCAACACGCTGGTCTACGACGCGGTCGAGCAGTTCGGCGGCTCGTTCTCGGCCGAGCATGGCGTGGGCTCGCTCAAGGTCGACAAGCTCGAGAAGCACAAGTCGCCGGTGGCGCTGGAGATGATGCGGGCGATCAAGCGTGGGCTTGATCCGAAGAACATCCTCAACCCCGGGCGCGTCATTCGCGTTTAAGGCTTCCGGGTATTTCTCCCTCCCCTCCCGGGGGAGGGCCGGGGTGGGGGCACGCGGCGCTCGATTTGGCACTGTGCCGAATACGGGGGCAGCCCCCATCCCAACCTTCCCCCAGCGGGGGAAGGAGCAACACCCGACACTCAGCCCGGAAAGTCTTCGCCGCGCAGCTCGATCGGCTGCCCATGCGGCGTGCGCTCCGCCGCGTGATCCCACGCGTGGCGATAGCGGGCCAGCTCGTCGTCGGAACTCGCACCCTTGCGGGCCACAAGCCCTTCAAGCGCGGCGAGCCAGTGGCGGTAGTAGGTGTCGCCCGTGTCCGGGTCGCCCGCGGCTTGCGCGGCAGCAATCTGCGTGGCCAGCGCCTCGGCCCACTCGATCCAGCTGAACAGCCCGCGCTCATGCAACGCCAGCGTCATCGCGAAGGCTTGCGCCTCCCATGGCTCCCTGAACACCGGCCCGTCGGCGTCGCGCGGCATGCCCGGGGCGAGTGCGAGCGGCGGCATGTCGTTCGCCTTCATGCCGCAGGCTCCAGGTAGCTTTCCCACGCATCGACCGACACGGCGAGGTTCTGGCGCGGTGCGTCGGCGCCCCACAGTTCGGCTTCGTCGAAGACCACGGTGTAGAGCCATTGCGGCTGCTCGCCCAGGCCCTGCGCATTCGCATCGGCGAACACGTGTGCGCCGTGGATGTGTTCGATCATGCCGCGCTTGCCCTGCACGTAGCCCGGCAGGCGCGTGTGGTGGTCGATGCGGCCGAGGTGCATGCGCACGGCCTGGCCAACCGCAAAGCGTGCGGGCGCCGGTGCGGGGCGTTCGGTGGCGGAGCCCTTGGCGAGCACGGCGGGCACGTTCGCGGCCTGCAGCACGCGGGCGACCGGTGCGGGCGGATGCCTCATCTCGCCGGACGCGATCTCGTCCGGGAAGACCTGGCCGCGCTGCAGCATCAGCTGCTCCAGCGCGCCGAGCCAGATCTGGTAGTAGCTCAGGTCACGGTAGTTCGGCAGCGTCTCGCGCACGGCACGGCTCGCATCGATGTTCCAGGAGCCGGTCGCGCCCATGGCCAGCGTGAGGGCCAGCGCGCGCGGCTCCCAGGCGCCATGGAACAGCTCGCCCTCGGGTTCGGGCGTGACGGGGCCGAAACCGGGTTGCCCGCCGAGGTCGGCGTGGGTCGTGTAGGTCATGCAGTACTCCTTGCAGACGGCGCCTCGACCACGCGCGTGCCGATCATCGAATCGCGCGAAACCAGCGCGGCCAACTCGTCCTCGCTCCAGCCCTCGGTGCCGGCCGGGCGCTGCGGGATCACGAGGTAGCGCACCTCGGCGGTCGAGTCCCAGACGCGGATGCGGGTGTTCTCGAGCAGCGTGGTGCCGAAGTCGGCCAGCACGCCGCGCGGGTCTTTCACGGCGCGCGAGCGGTACGGCGCGCTCTTGTACCAGGTGGGCGGCAGGCCGAGCACGGGCCAGGGGTAACAGCTGCAGAGGGTGCAAACGACCATGTGGTGCTGGTCGTCGGTGTTCGCCACCGCGACCATGTGCTCGCCCTGGCGGCCCGTGTAGCCGAGCGAGGCGATCGCCGCCGTGGCATCGGCCATCAGCCAGTCGTGAAACTTCTGGTCGACCCACGCCCGCGCCACCACCCGTGCCCCGTTGCGCGGCCCGATGCGGGTCTGGTAGGTGTCGATCAGCGCATCGAGCGCGGCGGGATCGATGTAGCCCTTTTGGGTGAGCACGCTTTCGAGGGCGCGCACACGCAGGTCCATCTCGCCGAGTTCGCTGTGGTCGTGAGAGTGGTCGTGGGAGTCGTGGGAGTCGTGGGAGTGGTCATGGCCGGTCATCGGCCGATGCTAGCGCCGCCCCGTAAAATTCCCAACATGACCTCGTCCACCCGCCCCATCCGCTCCCAGTACGAAGACTTCATGCGCCATGTCGACACCCATGGCGTCTTCAAGAGCGACCGCACGGGCACGGGCACCAAGAGCGTGTTCGGCCACCAGATGCGCTTCGACCTGAACGAGGGCTTTCCGCTGGTGACCACGAAGAAGGTGCACCTCAAATCCATCATCCAGGAACTGCTGTGGTTCCTGACCGGCTCGAGCAACAACAACTGGCTCAAGGAACGCGGCGTCACCATCTGGGACGAATGGGCGCGCGAAGACGGTGACCTGGGCCCGGTGTACGGCGTGCAGTGGCGCAGCTGGCCCACGCCCGACGGCGGCCACATCGACCAGATTTCCGACGTCATCAAGACCCTGAAGACCAACCCCGATTCGCGCCGCATCATCGTGAGCGCCTGGAACGTGGCCGAGCTGTCGAAGATGGCGCTCATGCCCTGCCACGCCTTCTTCCAGTTCTACGTGGCGCCGCCGCAGGCCGAAGGCGAGCGCGGCAAGCTCAGCTGCCAGCTCTACCAGCGCAGCGCCGACATCTTCCTGGGCGTGCCCTTCAACATCGCCAGCTACGCGCTGCTCACGCACATGGTGGCGCAGCAGTGCGACCTCGACGTGGGCGACTTCATCTGGACCGGCGGCGACTGCCACATCTACAGCAACCACGCCGAGCAGGTGAAGCTGCAGCTCAGCCGCGACCCGTACCCCTACCCCACGCTGAACATCAAGCGCAAGCCGGATTCGATCTTCGACTACCAGTACGAAGACTTCGAAGTGCTCGATTACAAGCACGGCGATCCGATCAAGGCGCCGGTGGCGGTGTGAGCGCCATGAGTGCCGCCACACCCCGCATCCACCTGATCTTCGCGCGCGCCGCCAACGGCGTGATCGGCGCGAACAACACCATTCCCTGGCACCTGCCCGAGGACATGGCGCACTTCAAGCAGCAGACGCTGGGTGCGCCGGTGATCATGGGCCGCAAGACCTGGGACTCGCTGCCGCCGCGCTTTCGTCCGTTGCCGGGCCGCCAGAACATCGTGATCACGCGGCAGGCCGACTGGGCCGCCGATGGCGCGCAGCGTGTGGGCAGCGTGCAGGAAGCGATCGCGTTGTGCGAAGCGCTGGAGCTGCCCGATGCCTGGGTGATCGGCGGCGCACAGATCTACGCCGAAGCCGAACCGCTGGCTCAGCGCGCCGTGGTCACCGAGATCGCACGCGACTACGAAGGCGATGCGCACGCCCCCGTGCTCGACGCCGCCGTGTGGCGCGAGACGCAGCGCGAATCGCACGTCTCGGCCAAGGACGGCCTGCCCTTCAGCTTCGTGACCTACGAACGCATCGCGGCATGACGACGCCGCCTCGCAGGTCCGGCAGCTCGCCGCGGCTCTCGCGGCGCACCGTGCTGGCCGGTGCCGCCCTGCTCGCCGGCCTCGCGCCGCTGCAGGCCCTGCATGCCGCCGGACCATTGGAGTCCGACGAAGAGGCGCTCTTCATGCCCGGCACCGCGCGCCCCACCGCCGACGGCCGGATCGAGGTCGATGTGCATGCCTGGGTGTTCGAGCGCGAACAGCGCTGGGGCCTGGACGCCGCGCTCGCGCGCTACCTCGGCATGAACCTGAAGAAGCTCACGCCGGCCGCGCGGCTGCGCTTCAGCCAGCGCACCGCGCTGTTCCATGCCGAGTCGGAAGAAGACAAGGTGATCGACGTCGTCTTCGACGGCTCGGCCACGCGCCTCACGATGCCGCCCACGGGCGCCGACGGCCGCAGCAACCTGCGCGCGGTCCTCGAGGCCTCGCACATCCCGGCGTCGCAGGAGTGGCTGCCTTTCCACGGCGTGACCGGCCCGGGCGAGCTGCTGCCGCGCTTTCGCGGCCGCGCGCAGATCGTGCCGGCGCAAGGCGTGTCGGTCATCTCGGACATCGACGACACCATCAAGCGCACGCAGGTGCGCGACCGGCGCGAGATGCTGCTGAACACCTTCGCGCGCCGCTTCGAGGCCGCGCCGGGCATGGCGGCGTACTACCGCGCGCTGGCGCAGGCGCCCGGCACGCGCTTTCACTACCTCTCGGGCAGCCCGATCCAGCTGTACCCCGCACTCACCGATTTCATTCGCGACGCCGACTTTCCCGCCGGCAGCATGCACCTGCGCGAGAGCACGACCTGGCGCACGCTCATTCCCAGCGGCGAAGAATCGCGCGCGCACAAGCTCGGCGCGATCGAGCGGCTGCTGGCCGAATTTCCGCAGCGCCGCTTCGTGCTCGTGGGCGATTCGGGCGAGGCCGATCCCGAGATCTATGCGCAGGTGTTCCGCGCGCATGCGCAGCGCATCGACGGCATCGTGATCCGCGACGTGACCGACGAGAACCGGCTGTCCGATCGCTACCGCGCGACCTTTGAAGGCATCGATCCGGTGGCCTGGCATCTGCTGCAGGCCGACACCACGGCATGGCCGATGCAGGCGGCCCTGCGGTAGCCGGACACGCCAGAAACAAAGCGGCACACCGCCACCGTTTGCGCTTGCAAAAAGAACACTTCGGTACACGCAAAAAGGCATGCCCGGCGCAGGGTTTACACAGCGCTGATTGTTTGTGCGCACAATGGTCGAACCGCCCTCCCCTCAACCCAAGGAGACGACCCATGTCCATGGAATTTCTTCGGACCATCGCCGAGCAGAAATTGCCATACGTCCTCCACACGCCCGCTGACATCGACAGGCTGCGCGTGCTGCGTGCCGCCGAACTCGTGACTGCCTTCATTCCGCCGTCGGAGCACGCGCCCGACGAGCGCGCGATCCGTCAGCTGGCCCAGGTGGAATCCATCACCGCGAAGGGCCGCCTGGCACTGAACAAGGCGACCTCTTCGTTCATCGAGCTCTGAGCGCCCGGGCCTGAACGCTCAGGTCAGACGACGCCCTGCGCCAGCATCGCATCCGCCACGCGCACGAAGCCGGCGATGTTCGCGCCGTCCACGTAACTCACGCTGCCGTCGGCACGCGAACCGTAGTGCAGGCACGACTCGTGGATGCCCTGCATGATCTGCAGCAGGCGCGCATCGACCTCGTCACGCGTCCACACCAGCCGAGCCGCGTTCTGGCTCATCTCCAGGCCCGACGTGGCCACGCCGCCCGCGTTGCTCGCCTTGCCCGGCGCATACAGCACGCCGTGGCCTTCGAGCACCTTCACAGCCTCGATGGTCGAGGGCATGTTGGCGCCTTCGGCCACGCACACCACGCCGTTCTTCACCAGCGTGCGCGCGTCTTCCTCGTTGAGCTCGTTCTGCGTGGCGCTGGGCAGCGCCACGTCGACCGGCACGTGCCACGGCGTCGCGCCGGCCACGAAGCGGGTGCCGGTGCGCTCGGCATAGTCGCTCACGCGGCCGTAGAGGTGGTTCTTCACGTCCATCAGCACGGCGAGTTTTTCGGGCGTGAAGCCGTCCTCGTCGACCACGGTGCCGCTCGAGTCCGACACGGTGACCACCTTGGCGCCCAGCGCCATGGCCTTCTCGATGGTGTACTGCGCCACGTTGCCCGCGCCCGAGACGCTCACGCGCAGGCCGTCGAAGCTGCGACCCTTGCGCTTGAGCATTTCCTGCGCGAAGTAGACGTTGCCGTAGCCGGTGGCTTCGGGGCGAATGAGCGAGCCGCCGAAGCTCAGGCCCTTGCCGGTGAACACGCAGTCGGCGCGGTTGGTGAGCTTCTTGACCATGCCGGCCATGAAGCCGACCTCGCGCCCGCCCACGCCCACGTCGCCGGCCGGCACGTCGGTGTCGGCGCCCACGTGGCGGAACAGCTCGGTCACCAGCGCCTGGCAGAAGCGCATCACCTCGCCCTGGCTCTTGCCCTTGGGGTCGAAGTCGGCGCCGCCCTTGCCGCCGCCCATGGGCAGCGTGGTCAGCGCGTTCTTGAAGGTCTGCTCGAAGGCGAGGAATTTCAGGATCGACAGGTTCACCGACGGGTGAAAGCGCATGCCGCCCTTGTACGGGCCGATGGCCAGGCTGTGCTGGATGCGGAAACCGCGGTTGACCTGCACTTCGCCGTGGTCGTCCACCCAGGAGATGCGGAACATGATCACGCGCTCGGGTTCGACCAGCCGTTCCAGCAGGCTGTGGCTCGTGTACTTGGGGTGCTTTTCGATGTACGGCCAGAGGCTTTCCATGACTTCGGTCACGGCCTGCAGGTACTCGGGCTGTCCGGGGTTGCGTTGTGCGACGTGTGCGAGGAACCCCCCGGCGGATGCGTGCTTCATTCCAATCCTCTGTTTTCCAAAACGGTGCATAACCTTATGCGAATCCTGCATTTTGCCGGATTGGAGAACCAGATTGAGGCGAAAAGCCCTCAGAAGGTGCGTCGATTGGGCGGCGGGCGCAGCGACGCCCCAATTTGAAACACAGCGGGGCCGGGCGACACACCTGTCACCCGGCCCCCGCATCTGCGCTCGGTGCGTTTTTGCTGCTACTTGCGCGCCTTCTCGATCTCCGCCATCAGCTCCTTGACGGTGGCCTCGCCGACCGACGCGGTGTACTTGTCGATCACCGGCTTCACTTTGGCGCGCAGCTTCGTCATCTCTTCGGGCGGCAGCTCGGAGACGGTCATGCCGGCCTTCTTGAGCGCGTCGAGCGCGCTGTCGGCGGCGCCGCGCGAGGCCTGGCGCTGGAACACGGTCGCTTCGGCGGCGGCCTCGTTGACGATCTTCTTCTCGTCGGCGCTCATGCCGTCCCAGGTCTTGCGGCTGATCAGCAGCGCCTGCGGGTTGTAGATGTGGCGGGTCTGGGTGATGTACTTCTGCACTTCCGCGAACTTGGACGACAGGATGGTCGTGTTCGGGTTCTCCTGGCCGTCGACCGCCTTCTGGTCGAGCGCGGGGTACAGCTCGGGGAACGGCAGCGGCGTGGCGTTGGCGCCCAGCGCGTTGAACATGTCGATGTAGATCGGCGACTGGATCACGCGGATCTTCAGGCCCGCGATGTCGTCGGCCTTGACGATCGGGCGCTTGCTGTTCGTCAGGTTGCGAAAGCCCAGGTCCCAGTAGCCCAGGCCGTGCAGCGCCTTGTCTTCGAGCTTGGCCATCATCTTCTGGCCGAAGGGGCCATCGGTGACCACGTCGGCTTCCTTGCCGCTGTTGAAGAGGAACGGGAAGTCGAAGGCCGCGAACTCCTTCACCTGCGCCGACAGGATGCCGGCGTTGAGCAC
Source organism: Variovorax paradoxus (assembly GCF_009498455.1). NCBI lineage: Bacteria > Pseudomonadati > Pseudomonadota > Betaproteobacteria > Burkholderiales > Comamonadaceae > Variovorax > Variovorax paradoxus. The sequence continues at coordinate 6,530,791 of NZ_CP045644.1, forward strand.
CGTCATCTCCACCGTGCCGCCCTGCAGCGCCGACACGGTCTGCAGATCGCCGCCGAGCGTGCCGCCGGGGAACAGCTTCACGGTGATCTTGCCGCCCGACTTCGCGGCCACGAGGTCGGCGAACTTCTGTGCGCCCTGCGCCTGCGGATGGCCGGCCTGGTTCTGGAACGCGAACTTGATGGTGCGCTCCTTGAGCTGCGCGAACGCGCCGGGAGCGGCGAACGCGAGGGTCGCCGCCACGGCGGCCAGCAGCAAGGTGCGCTTCGAATGCTTCGTCTTCATGGTGATGTCTCCTTCTCTTTTCTGGGGGGTGGTGAAACCGGCAGGGCCTACGCCCTCTTCTTGAACAACGCCGAGGCCCCGCTGGCGCGCGCCACCTCTTCGGCGGCCTGGCACAGCGCCGGCCCGAGCGCTTCCATGCGTTGCGGCGTGAGCCGCACCGACGGGCCCGCGATGGTGACGACCCCGATCGCCGTGCCGTCGGCGCCGAACACGGGCGCGGCCATGGCGGTCATCGCGGGGGCGAACACCTCGTTGATCATGCTGAAGCCGCGCTGGCGCGCCGCCTTCACGAAAGCCATCACGGCCTTGAGCGACGTGGGCGCCTTGGGGCCGAAGTCTTCGGGCTTGCCCAGCCCCTTCTTGGCAACCAGCGCCATGGCGTCGTCCTCGCCCATGGTCGACAGCCACGCGTGCCCGGCCGCGCTGCACGAAAGCGCGACCGACAGGCCCATGTCGGGGTCGTAGCGCAGGCCGTGCGTGGCGCCCTGCGCCTTGGCGACGAAGGTCAGGTCTTCGCCGTCGACCACCGCCAGGCGCACGAGCTCGCCCGAGGTCGAGGCCAACTGGTCGAGCAGCGGCTGCGCGATGTCGACGATGCCCGATCGGCTGAGGAACGACAGGCTGATCGACACCAGCTTGATCGTCAGCACGTAGTGGCCGTCGCGCGCCTCCTGCCGCACGTAGCCGCAGCGGATGAGCTCCGCGAGTAATCGGTGCGATGCACTCAAGGGAATCTGCAATTCGCTGGCCAACGCCGACAGCGCGCACCCCTCGGGATGCTCCGCCAGATGTTCCAGCACCTTGAAGCTGCGTTCCAGTATTCCGCTCATGTCGTCCTCCGGGTGTCGTCTCGTCAACGCGGGCGATGAGGCCCGCCGCTCGTGGGTCGCCAGCGTAGCAGAACTCGGGGAAGGGATTTCCATTATGGAAATTCTTTCCAACAAAAATACGATCGCCTCCATCCTGCGTTTTTTCTTCACCTCTGTTCCCTCTTTCTTCCCCTTTTTCTTCCTTCCCGCCTGAGGACCCTTCGTGAAACTTCTTCGTATGCTTGCCGTGGCCGGCCTGTGCGCCGGCCTCACCGCCCCGTCGTGGGCGCAGCAGGAGCGCGTGATCCGCTTCGGCCACCTCAACAACGCCGACCATCCCGTGAGCTTCGGCGTCAAGCGCTTCGCCGAGCTGCTCTCGGCCAAGAGCGGCGGCAAGATGAAGGTGCAGGAGTTCCCCGCCTCGCAGCTGGGCAACGAGATGCAGCAGCAGTCGGCGCTGCAAGGCGGCGTGCAGCAGATGTCGGCACCGGCCACCACCTCGCTGGCCGGCATCGTCAAGGAGTTCGGCCTCGTCGACTTCCCCTTCTCGGTGAACAACTTCGCGCAGGCCGATGCACTGCTCGACGGGCCGCTGGGCCAGGCATTGATCGCCAAGCTCCCCGAGAAGGGCCTCGTTGCTCTGGGCTACTGGGACTTGGGCTTTCGCAACGTGACGAACAGCAAGCGCCCGATCGCCAAGCCTGAAGACCTCGAGGGTTTGAAGATCCGCGTGATCCCCAACCCCGTGTTCCTCGAGACCTTCAAGGCCTTCAAGGCCAACCCGGTGCCGATGCCTTTCGCCGAGCTGTACGGTGCGCTGGAAGCCAAGGCGGTCGATGGGCAAGAGAACCCGTATGCGGTGATCCTGTCGAACAAGTTCTACGAAGTGCAGAAGTTCGTGAGCGCCACGAACCACGTCTACGCCGCCAACATCGTGCTGGTGAGCAAGAAGTTCTGGGACTCGCTCACGCCGGCCGAGCAGAAGATGATGAACGACGCGGCCAACGAGGCACGCGGTTATCAGCGGCAAGTCAGCCGTGCGGCTGCACAGAAGTCCGTCGGCGAACTGCAGGCCAAGGGCGCGCAGTTCAACGAACTCAGCACGCCCGAGCAGAAGCGCATGCGCGAGATCGCCAAGCCCGTCGTCGACAAGTTCGCCGCCCAGTACGACCCCGCCATCGTCAAGCTCTACAACGACGAGCTCGTACGCATCCGCAAGTAAACAAGCAAGCCAGTCAGTCCCTCACCGAAGCTCCCCATGAAGATCCTCGTTCTCCACGGCCCCAACCTCAACCTGTTCGGTCGCCGCGAACCCCACATCTACGGCAAGACCACGCTCGCCGAAATCAACGCGCAGCTGCAGGCGCTCGCCGTCGAACTCGGCGTGACGCTCGAAACCATCCAGTCGAACCACGAAGGCGACCTGATCGACTTCCTGCACGCCCACATCGACGATGCGCAAGGTGCGCTGGTGAACCCCGCCGGCCTCACGCAGCACGGCGTGCCGCTGCATGACGCGATCAAGGCGATGCCGTTCCCGACCATCGAGGTCCACATGTCCAACATCGCCGCGCGCGAGGCATGGCGTGCGCATTCGATCATCTCGCCGGCGGTGAAGGGCACGGTCCAGGGCCTGGGTCCGCTGTCGTACCTGGCCGCGCTGCGCGCGCTGGTCGACATGCAGCGCCAGGCGCAAGCGCAAGCACAGGCCTCCGCATGACCCGCTGGCTCGACCGGTGCTGCACCGGCATCGAGGCGCTGATCGCGGCCGCGCTCGCGGTCATGGTCGTGCTCGTGTTCGGCAACGTGGTGCTGCGCTACGGCTTCAACTCGGGCATCACGGTGTCCGAGGAAATCTCGCGCTGGCTCTTCATCTGGATGACCTTCCTGGGCGCCGTGGTGGCGCTGAAGGAGCACGGCCACCTGGGTGTCGACATGGTGGTGCAGAAGCTGCCGCCCATCGGCAAGAAGATCTGCCTGGCCGTCGGCCATGCGGTGATGCTCTACATCGTCTGGCTGCTGCTGCAGGGCAGCATCGCGCAGGCGCGCATCAACTGGGACGTGACGGCGCCCGTCACCGGTGCGTCGATGGCCATCGTCTACGCCGCGGGCATCGTGTTCTCGGTGCTCGCCGGGCTCATCCTGGCGCTCGACCTGCTGCGCCTGCTCACGGGCCGCATCGCCGACCATGAGCTGGTGATGGTGCAGGAGTCGGAAGAAGCGGTGCAACTGCAGCAGATCCTGGGGTCGCAGGGCGCCAAGGAACCGGGGGCACGGCCATGACCATCCTCGTCTTCGTCGGCTCGCTGCTGCTCGCCATGGCGATGGGCATTCCCATTGCCTTCTCGCTGCTGGCCAGCGGTGTCGCGCTGATGTGGCACCTCGACCTGTTCGACGCGCAGATCCTCACGCAGAACGTGATCGGCGGCGCCGACAGCTTTCCGCTGCTGGCCGTGCCCTTCTTCATGCTCGCGGGCGAGATCATGAACGTGGGCGGGCTGTCCAAGCGCATCGTCGACTTCGCGCTCGCGCTCGTCGGCCACGTGAAGGGCGGCCTGGGCTACGTGACCATCATGGCCGGCTGCCTGCTGTCGGCGCTCTCGGGATCGGCCGTGGCCGACGCCGCCGCGCTCACCGCGCTGCTGCTGCCGATGATGGTGCGCGCGGGCCACGACAAGCCGCGCGCGGCCGGCCTCATTGCGGCCACCGGCGTGATCGGCCCCGTGATCCCGCCGAGCATCGGCCTCGTGATCTTCGGCGTGGCGGCCAACGTGTCGATCTCCAAGCTGTTTCTCGCGGCCATCGTGCCCGGGCTGCTGATCGGCGGCGCGCTGTGGATCACCTGGGCCTGGCTGGTGCGGCGCGAAAAGATCGTGCCGCCGCCGCGCAAGTCGTCGGCCGAGATTGCCGCCGCCTTCCGCAACGCGCTGTGGGCGCTGATGCTGCCGGTGATCATCCTCGTGGGCCTGCGCATGGGCGTGTTCACGCCCACCGAGGCCGCGGTGGTGGCCGCCGTGTATGCGCTCTTCGTGTCGACGGTGGTGTACCGCGAGATCACCTGGAAAGACCTGTACGCCATCTTCGTGAACGCGGCCAAGACCAGCGCCATCGTGATGTTCCTGATCGCCGCGGCCATGGTGAGCGCCTGGCTCATCACGGTGGCCGACCTGCCCTCGAAGATCGTGGGCATGCTGCAGCCGTTCATGGACAACCGGATGCTGCTCATGATCGCGATCATGGTGCTCGTGATGGTGGTGGGCACGGCCATGGACATGACGCCGACCATCCTCATCCTCACGCCCGTGCTCATGCCCGTGGTGAAGGCGGCCGGCATCGACCCCGTGTACTTCGGCGTGCTGTTCATCATCAACAACTCGATCGGCCTGGTCACGCCGCCGGTGGGCACGGTGCTCAACGTGGTGGCGGGCGTGGGCAAGATCTCGATGGACGACGTCACGCGCGGCGTGGTGCCGTTCATGCTGGCCGAGTTCGCGATCCTGTTCCTGATGGTGGCGTTTCCGCAGCTGGTGATCGTGCCGGCGCGGTGGTTCGGGGGCTGAGCCGATGCGCGCCCTCTGCCTCGCCGCGCTCGCGCTGTTCGCGAGCCTGCCCATCGCCGCCCAAGACCTTGCGCAAGACCCCGAGCGCGAGGTGCTGCCCGAGCAGCGTCAGCGGCTGGCCTTCATCGCGCCCTCCGGCCTCGCGCCGCTGAGAAGCGGCAAGGCGGTGTTCAGCGCCTTTCACGTGACGATCGGCCAGGAGCTGTGGGTCACCGACGGCAGCAACGCGGGCACCACGCTGCTGAAGGACATCCGCCCGGGCTTCCGCGGCTCGTTCCCCGCCGGACAGGTCGCGTTCAAAGGCCACGTCTACACCACGGCCACCGACGGCGCGAGCGGGCTCGAACTGTGGCGCACCGACGGCACCGCCGCCGGCACGGCGCAGGTGATCGACCTGCGCCCCGGCGGGGAAGGCGCGATGCCCAACGAGCTGACCGTGTTCCGCGACGCGCTCTACTTCGTGGCCGACGACGGCCAGACCGGCTTCCAGGTGTGGAAGACCACGGGCGATGCGAAGGGCACCACGCGCGTCTCCGCCGTCGACGCCGGGCCGCGCGCCCTCACCCGCCAGCTCACCGTGGCCGGGTCGCGCCTGTTCTTCACCGCGACCACGCGCACGCAGGGCCACGAGCTCTGGGTGACCGACGGCACGCCCGAGCACACGCGCCTCGTGAAAGACATCCGCCCGGGCCTGGAGGACGCGGGCATCCAGAACCTCACGGCCGTGGGCAACGACGTGTACTTCACCGCGCACGACGGCGAACACGGCGTCGAGCTGTGGAAGAGCGATGGCACCGAACACGGCACCCAGCTCGTGAAAGACTTGCGCCCCGGCGCCGCGCCCTCGCGGCCCGCGCATCTCGCGGCTGTGGGCCGCACGCTGTACTTCTCGGCCGACGACGGCGTGCACGGCATCGAGCTGTGGAAGACCGACGGCACCGCGAAGGGCTCGGTGCTGGTGAAGGACATCCGGCCGGGCCCGAGCGGCTCCGTGTCGAGCGCGATCGCCGTGATGGGCGGCAAGCTCTACTTCGCGGCGACCGACGGCGTGTCGGGCGCGGAGCTGTGGCGCAGCGACGGCTCGGCCGCGGGCACGGTGCGCGTGAAGGACATTGCACCGGGCGCGGAGAACGGCTCGCCGGCGCGCCTTGCCGTCATCGGCACGCGCCTGTGGTTTGCGGCGAACGGCGGCGGTGGCCGTGGCGTCGAGCCGTGGACCAGCGACGGCACGACGGCCGGCACGCGCGCCGTGGCCGACCTCGCCGCGGGCGAACGCCACGCCATGCCACTGGGCTTTCGTGCGCTCGGCGACGCGGTGCTCTTCGTCGCTGACGACGGCTATGGCAACGACCGACTGTGGTCCCATCGCAAGGACAAGGTGACGTTGATCGGCGACTCGCTCAAGGCGCGGCTGCGCTGATGCCGAAGGCCTGCGTGGCTGCGTAGTCACGCAAGGCCTGCTGCATGGCCGCCGCGATGGCCGGGTGCGTCGGATCGTGGCCCGCGGCCTGCGCCCACTGCAGCGGCGCGCCCAACACCTGCGCCAATGCCTGCGCGCCCTCGGGCGGACACAGCGCATCGTGCGTGCCATGCACGATCAGCGTGGGAACAGCAGGCAATGCGGCGCAGCGCTGCAGCAGCGTGGGCGCATCGAGCCAGCAGCCATGCCGCAAATAGTGGCTCTGCACGCGGTAACGCGCGACGAGCCGCGGCAGCATCGCCTCGTCGAGCGGCGGTGCGACACCGCCGGTGGCGAGGCGCTGTTCCCAGTCGAACCATTGACGCGTCAGCTCGCACTGCCGCGCCCAGGTGCCATGCGCGAAGACCTCGGCGATCGGCACCGTCACCGGGCACCGCCGTTGCTCGGCCTCGTCCCACAGCGCGCGCCATGCAGGGCCGTCGTGCTGCAGGGCGCCAGCGAAGAGCGCGAGGATGTCGCTCTCTCGCGCGAGGAACACGTTGCGCAGCAGCAGGCCCGCGACGGCCTCGGGTGCATCGAGCGCATGCATCAGCGCCAGCGTGGCGCCCCACGAGCCGCCCACCACCAGCCATCGGTCGATGCGCAGGTGCGCGCGCAGCAGCTTCAGATCAGCCAGAAGATCGGCGAGCGTGTTGTGTTCGATCGATCCTGCGGGGGTGCTGAGGCCCGAACCGCGCTGGTCGGGGCAGACGATGCGGTAGTGCGCCGGATCGAAGTCCCGGCGCAACAGCGGCGAGCAGCCCGAGCCCGGCCCGCCATGCAGCACCACCACGGGCAGGCCTGCGCGGTTGCCGTGCTCCTCGACATGCATCACATGCCCGCCGCCCAGAGGCAGGCGATGAGTGATCGTCATCGGCGCGTGCCTGCTCAAGCTGACGCGTTCGCGTCGGTGCGAAAGACGAGTTCGCCCGCGCGCCGTGCGCCCGGCACGAAGCGGATCGGCGTGCCGACGTCGCGCGGATCACCCGCCGCCTTGACCATCGCCTCGACCTCGTCATGCCGCGGACTCTTCGGGCACACCGGGTCCGTGGCCGCCGCGTCGCCGGTCAGCAGGAAGGCCTGGCAGCGACAGCCGCCGTGGTCCTTCTCCTTCTCGTCGCAGCTCTGGCAGGTGCTGCTCATCCAGCCCGTGCCGCGGTAGGCGCCGAAGGCCGGGCTCTCCTGCCAGATGCTGCGGATGCTGTGCTCGCGCACATTGGGAAAGTCGAGCCCGGGCAGCATGCGCGCGCTGTGGCACGGCAACGCCACGCCGTCGGGCGCGACCACGAGGAACACGCTGCCCCACCCCGCCATGCAGGGCTTGGGCTTGCCCTCGGCGTAGTCGGGCACGACCCAGAGGATCTTCATGCGGCCGTCCAGGCGCGGGCGATGGGTTTCGACCACCGCCTCGGCCGTGACCAGCATGTCGCGCGAGGGCATCAGCATCTCGCGGTTGCGCCAGGCCCAGCCGTAGTACTGCACGTTGGCGAGTTCGAGAAAGTCGGCTTCCATCGCCTCGGCCATCTCGATGATGCGGCCCACGTGCGGCAGGTTGTAGCGGTGCATCACGCAGTTCAGCACCATCGGGTAGCCGAGGTCCTTGATGGTGCGGGCCACGCGCTGCTTGAGGTCGAAGGTCTTCGTGGAGCTGAGGAAGTCGTTGAGCTCGCGGCTCGAATCCTGGAATGACAGCTGGATGTGGTCCAGCCCTGCTTGCTTCAACGTTTCGGCGCGCTGCGGCGTGAGGCCCACGCCCGAGGTGATCAGGTTGGTATAGAAGCCGAGCGCGTGCGCCGCCGCGACCAGCTCGGGCAGGTCGTCGCGCAGCAGCGGCTCGCCGCCCGAAAAGCCCAGCTGCACCGCACCCATTGCACGTGCCTCGCGGAACACGCGGATCCATTCGTCCGTGCCCAGCTCTTCGCGGTAGCGCGTGTAGTCGACCGGGTTGGAGCAGAAGGCGCAGTGCAGCGGACAGCGGTACGTCAGCTCGGCCAGCAGCCACAGCGGCGGCTTGGCCGCGACGCTGGACTGCAACTCAGCGGATCCAGTGGCGTCCATGGGCCTGCTCCAGAAATTCGAGCACGTCGGCATGCAGGTCGCTCTCGCCGAAGGTGTGCTCCAGGTCGGCCACGAGCGCGGCCACCGAAGTCTTGCCGTCGCAGCGCTGCAGGATCTCGGCCGCCGGCCCGTTGAGCTTGATCATGCCTTCGGGGAACAGCAGCACGTGGCACTGCTGCGCCTCTTCCCACTGCATGCGGTACATCGAGGTGAGCGCCGGCTGGGCATCGTCGGTCCATGCGGTCATGGCTGCTGTTCTTTCGGAAGGTCGTCGGGGTAGGCCTTCTCGATCGCGTCGAGCATGGCCCAGAGGATGTCGAGCTTGAAGCCCAGGATGTGCAGCGCGCGCTGCTGCCGCTCGCGCGTGGTGCACCACTGCATCGCCACTTCGAGGCCGTGCTCGACGTCGCGGTCGGCCAGCGGAATGCGGCTGCGAAAGTAGTCCAGGCCCGAGGTGTCGATCCACGGGTAGTGCGTGGGCCAGCCCGCGAGCCGGTCTTTATGGATGCGCGGCGCGAACATCTCGGTGAGCGACGAAATCACCGCCTCCTGCCACGGCGCCGTGCGCGCGAAGTTGACGTAGGCATCGACCGCGAAGCGCACGCCGGGCACGACGAGCGCGTGCGACTCGAGCACCTCGCGCGCCAGGCCCGTGGCAATGCCCAGCCGGGTCCAGATCTCGATGCCGCCCGCGTTGGCGCCTTCATGGTCGCCGTGCCCGTCGTGGTCGAGCATGCGCACCACCCAGCGCCGGCGCGTGGCGCGGTCGTCGCAGTTCGAAAGAACGGCCGCATCCTTCACCGGAATGCGGCACTGGTAGTAGAAGCGGTTCGCCACCCAGCCGCGCACTTGGAAAGGCTGCAGCTCGCCCGCATTGAGCCGGCGGTTGAAGGGATGGTGGCTGTGATAGCGCGACTCCATGGCGCGCAGCCTCGCTTCGAATTCCTGCGGGGACCATGGGTCTTGCTGCTCTTGTTTGTCTGCTGTCACGTGTTCAGATCTCCAGCGTCATGCCGTCGAACGCGACCTCGATGCCGCGCTGCACGAGCTGCGCGCGCTCCGGGCCGTCTTCGTCGAGGATGGGATTGCTGTTGTTGATGTGGATGAGCACCTTGCGTTGTGCAGCGCAGGCGTCGAGTGCTTTCAGCATGCCGGGGCCGTGCGGCCCATCGCACTGTGGCAGGTGGCCCATGTCGGCCGCGTGCTTCTTGCCGAGGCCGGCCGCCACCATTTCGTCCTCGGTCCAGAAGGTGCCGTCGACGAGCACGCAGTCGCAGGCGTCGAGGCTGCGGCGCTCGGCCTCGCCGACCTGCGCCAGGCCCGGCGCATAGAGCACGCGCTTGCCGGTGGCGGGGTCTTCGATGAGCACTGCGGCGTTCTCGCTGCGCGCCTCGGTCTGGCGGCGCGGCGAATACGGCGGCGCCTTGCCGGGCACGGGCAGCGCCTGCAGCCGCAGGCCGGCGATGTCGTGCCAGGCGCCACCGCCGGGCTCGAGCGACAACGGGTGCCAGGTCACGCCGCAGTAGCTGTCGAGCGTGCGCAGCAGCGGCAGGCTGCCGGTGAGGTCGTCGTGCGCCTCGGGCGTGCAGTACAGCTGCAGCCGCTGCCCTTCACGCAGGCTCAGCAGGCCTGCGACGTGGTCGATTTGAGAGTCCATCAGCACCACCGCCTCGATCGGCGAATGGCGCAGTCCGTGGCGCGGCCACAGGGCCGGCGAGGCGCGCAGTTGCGCGCCGAGGTCGGGGGACGCGTTCAGCAAGATCCAGCGTTCGCCATCGGCCGACACCGCAATCGAACTCTGCGTGCGGGGCGTGGCCCGCACCTGTCCGCTTCGCTGGCCGGCGCACAGGCGGCAATTGCAATTCCATTGAGGGAAGCCACCGCCCGCTCCCGAACCCAGCACCAGAATCTTCATGGGGGCCCAACAAAAAAACGGCACCGGCGCAAGGCCGGTGCCGTGTGGGGGCCGCGCTCAGCGCGCGGAAATGTACATCGTGATTTCGAAACCGAAACGCATTTCTTCAAACTCAGGCTTGCACCACTTCATCGCATTGCTCCTTCAGGGTTGGGGTTGAGGGACATTTCAATAAACGACGATCTTTCCCGTCGGGCGCGGGCTATGGCAGTCGTTGTAAAAGTATTCGCCCGGCGTGTCAAAGGTGTGGGTCTGCGACTGGCCCGGGGACAGCCTCAGATTGAACCTTCCTTCGAAGAACTGCGTGGCGCAATGGGTGTTGGCGTTGGTGGCCGGATTCGTGAAGGTCACGACGGTGTTCACCGGCACGCGCATGAAGGTCGGCGTCATCGCATTCACGGCCGTCGACTCGGTCGCGCCGGGTTCGTTCGTCGGCGTCTGCACGCGCGCCAGGAACACGGTGTTCGGGGTCGGCAGTGCCGCGCCCTCCACCGCCTGGCCCGACACGGGCCGCCGCACCATGGGCGGTGTCGGCGTGGCGGCCGCGGTCACCGCGCCGCCGACCTTGAAGGCCCACAGCCGGTCGCCGCGCGGTGCCGAGTCGCCGTACGGAATGCCCGTGCCGCCCGAGAACACCGCGATGTACTGCTCGCCGTCGATCTCGTAGGAGACCGGGCTCGCGCTGATCGCCGCGCCGGTCTGGAAGCGCCACAGCTCGGTGCCGTCCTGCGCATCGAGCGCCAGCAGGTTGCCGTCGGGCTGGCCGATGAACAGCAGGTCGGAGGCCGTGCTCAGGATGCCGTTGCCGTGCGCCACCGAGTACGGCAGCGGCTTCTTCCACTTGACGAGGTTGGTGCTCGGGTCGACCGCCACGACCGCGCCGGTCATGTAGGTGCCCGGCGGACGCAGGCCGTTGCTCGACTCGCTGAGCGAGTGCGCCGCCGACACGTAGCCCATGCCCGTGTAGACCAGGCCCGTGCGCTGGCTGAACGACTGGTGGTTCCAGTTGGCACCGCCGCCGTGGCCCGGGATGGAGAGGATCGGCACGTCCCAGTGCGCGTCGTACAGGCAGCCCTTGGTGTAGTTGGGCACCGCGCGGTTCGGGTCGCCCGGAATCGCCGTGCCCAGCGGCTGGTCGACGATGCAGGTCTCAGTCCAGGCGCCCTGGCGCGGCAGAGGCTGCGTGGGCCAGCTGGCCTGGCGGGCGTCCTGCTTCACGGGCACTTCGTCGATGCCCAGCGGCGCGCTGCCGTCCTTGCGATCGAGGATGTAGTACATGCCCGTCTTGCTGCCGTAGATGACGACCTTGCGGTCCTTGCCGTCGATCTTCACGTCGGCGAGCACGGGCGACATCACGTTGTCCATGTCCCAGATGTCGTGGTGCACCGACTGGAAGTGCCACTTGTACTCGCCGGTCTTGAGGTCGAGCGCGACGATGGAGTTGGCGAACAGGTTCTGGCCCGGACGGCTGCTGCCGTTCTGCGACGAACCGCCGCGCACGTTGCCGAAGGTCCAGTACACCAGGCCCAGCTCGGGATCGACGGCGGGATGGATCCACGGCGTCGCGCCGGTGCGGTCGCTCTCGGGTGCGCCGCCCCAGGTGTCGTAGCCCAGCTCGCCCGCGCGGGGCACGCCCCAGAACGTGGTCAGCACCTTGCCGGTGAGCGCGTCGGCCGAGAACGCGGCGCCGCGGTTGCCGTCGTTGGTGCCCAGGTAGAGGCGCTTGTCGTGATAGACCAGCGCGACCTTCTGCAGCGCGCCCTTGTAGTCGGGGTCGGTGCTGCTGGTCGGGTACTGCTTGATCCACTCCACGGCGCCGGTGTCGGTGCGCAATGCCACGAGGCGGTTGCCGGTGGCGACGGTGAACACCAGGCCCAGGTCCTTCGCGACGGCCACGCCGCGGCGCGTGATGCCGCCGTAGGGCGTGGTCCACTTCCACTTCGTGACGCCGGTCTTGCCGTCCACTGCGACCACGTTGCCCAGCGCCGACTCGATGTAGAGCACGCCGTCGACGACGACGGTGGTGCTCTGGTTGTTGCCGGTGGTCATGCCGCCTTCGATCGGGTTGACCCAGGCGCCGCCGAGTTGCGTGACGAGGCCCTTGTTGATCTTGCGCAGGCTCGAATAGTTCTGGTTGCCCAGGTTGCCGCCGACCTTCGGAAAGTCCTTGTCGCCGGCGGTGCAGCAGTCCGACAGATCGGACGCAGGCGCGGCGGCGGCCGGTGGCGATGCAGGCGGTGCGCTGGCAGACGGTGGCGGCGGGGCGGGCGCTGGCACCACAGGCAGCACGGGCGTGCCGCCACCGCCGCTGGAGCCGCCGCAGGCGGTGATCAGCAACGGCGATGCGAGCACGCCGCACGAGATCAGCAGCGTGACCAATGATTTTTTCTTCATGGATGTCTCTACTCGGTGAACGTTGGAACAGGGGTGTTCGAAACGACCGGTGGCGCGCGCATGGCGCGGCACCGGCCCCGGGAGGTCGTGCTTATTCAGTGGTGCAGAAAGGTGTCAGGCCCATGGCCGACTTCACGCCTTGCACGACGAGCTTCTGGAACTCGATGGCGCCCACGCCCGACAGGTCGGCGGTGAACGAATGCGCGTTGTGCCCGAGGGTCGTGAGCCATGCGCGGCCGCCGTCGTAGTACTGGCACCACGCGACCGGATGGAAGTCGGCGTGGCCGGGATGCGGCGCGGAGGTGAGCGGCTTCAGCGTCGAGGTGTCGACCTTGGCCAGGAACTTCACCTTCGTCGGGAAGGGCATCAGGTTGTACCACTCGTCCTGGAACGAGAAGCGCTTGGGCACGTCCTTGGTCGAAGGGTCGTCCGAGACGATCTCGACGTCGCCCGCGCGGTTGGGTCCGTGGTTGTAGAAGTTCGCGTTGCCCAGCAGGCCTTCGTAGTACGGCCAGTTGTATTCGGCGCCGAAGGCGTTGTGCAGGCCGACAAAGCCGCCGCCGCGGCGCATGTAGTTGCGCAGCGCGGTGCGCGCGGCGTCCTGGCTGGTGCTCACGGCGCCGTTCCACAAGGTGTCGCGGTTCGAACTTGCGAAGATGATCGCCTTGTAGTTGTTGATGCGGCTGCTCAGCACCGACACGTCCTCGGTCCAGTCGACCGTGATGCCCTCGGCCGACAGCATGCGCAGCAAGCCCGCCTGCATCACGTTGTCGGTGTTCATCGTCGGGTTCAGCCCGGCCGCCATCGGCGTGCCGAGCACGGCATGGCGCGGTCCCGCGGTGCGCGAGTAGATCAGCACGCGGTCGGGCGTGCTGGCGAAAGCGCCCCAGTCGTTGTAGCACTTGGGGTTGGTGCCGCGGCACACGTTGTAGTACGCGTCGAAGCTGTCGTCGACCTCCGCCACCGGTTCGGTGGGCGGCGGCACTTCGTCGGTCGGTGCGGGCGGCGGTGCCGATGCAGCGGGCGCGGGCGCCACGGGCAGGAACGGCAAGGCCGCGCCGCCGCCGCCGTCGCCTCCACCGCAGGCAGTCAATGCCAGCGCGAGCGCGGCGGCCGATGCAAGTCCGAAGGGAAAGGATCTGGAATGTTTCAACGGAGTCTCCTCTTGGTGGTCAATGGCGGAATCGGACGGGCGCACGCGCCCAGCACGTGTCGCTGCGCCGCGGGTGGCGGCAGGCGCAGACGTGGGAGTGACGGAAATTGCCGGCGGGACCGAAGAAGGAATTCGTCGTCCGCCGTGGGTGGGGACGCGCTACTTGCGGATGCGCGCGAGCTCGTCGTTGTAGAGCTTGACGATGGCGGGGTCGTACTGGGCGGCGAACTTGTCGATGACGGGCTTGGCGATGTCGCGCATGCGCTTCTGCTCGGCGGCGCTGAGTTCGTTGAACTGCGCGCCCTTGGCCTGCAGGTCGCCCACGGCCTTCTGCGCCGCAGCGCGGCTCACCTGCCGCTGGTAACCGCGTGCCTCGTTGGCCGCGTCGTTCATCATCTTCTGCTCGGCCGGCGTGAGCGAGTCCCAGAACTTCTTGCTCACCAGCACGATGTTGGCGGCGTAAACGTGGTTCGTGGCGCTCACGAACTTCTGCACTTCATAGAACTTGTTCGACAGGATCACCGCATACGGGTTCTCCTGGCCATCGACCGCCTTGGCTTCGAGGGCGCCGTACAGCTCGGCAAAAGGCATCGGCACCGGGTTGGCCTTGAAGGCCTTGAAGGTCTCCAGGAACACGGGGTTGGGGATCACGCGGATCTTCAAACCTTCGAGGTCTTCAGGTTTGGTGATCGGGCGCTTGCTGTTCGTGACGTTGCGAAAGCCCAGGTCCCAGTAGCCCAGAGCGACGAGGCCCTTCTCAGGGAGCTTGGCGATCAATGCTTGGCCGAGCGGACCATCGAGCAGTGCATCGGCCTGCGCGAAGTTGTTGACCGAGAAGGGAAAGTCGACGAGGCCGAATTCCTTGACGATGCCCGCGAGCGATGTGGTCGCCGGCGCCGACATCTGCTGCACGCCGCCCTGCAGCGCCGACTGCTGCTGCATCTCGTTGCCCAGCTGCGAGGCGGGGAACTCCTGCACCTTCATCTTGCCGCCGCTCTTGGCCGAGAGCAGCTCGGCAAAGCGCTTGACGCCGAAGCTCACGGGATGGTCGGCGTTGTTGAGGTGGCCGAAGCGGATCACGCGCTCCTGCTGCGCCTGCGCAACGGCAGGAACGACCAGGGCGAGGGCGAGGCCGGCGGTGGCCAGCGAGCGGTAAAGCGTTCTCAAAGTTGTTCTCCAGCTTGCGATGTGAGCGATCCATGCCGGGGCGCCAAGAAGCGCCTCCGACCCCAGACGGCGCGATCTTATCGATTTAGTGGAAAATCTTTCTACTAGTGAAAACACTTGGCAAAATGCTAGAGTCGTCTCATGACAGCCATACTCGAACGCAGCTTCAAAGTGCTCGAACACCTCTCCGGCCACCCCGAAGGCCGCGCGCTTTCCGCGCTGTCTGCCGAGCTGGAAATGCCCTTGAGCGCCACCCATCGCCTGTTGAGCGAACTGGTGCGCTGCGGCTACGTGCGGCAAGACCAGAGCCATGGCGACTACATGCTGACCATCAAGCTGGTGTCGCTGGGCCTGAGCTTCCTGAGCAACAGCGGCATCGTCGATGTGGCGCAACCGCTGCTCGACCGGCTCGCGGTCGAATCGGGCGAGCTGGTGCGGCTGGCGGTGGTCGACGGCGACGAACTCACCTTCGTCGCGAAGGCGCAAGGCGCCACGCGCGGGCTGCGCTACGACCCGGACATGGGCCTGTCGGTGAACCTCTCGTGCAGCTCCGCGGGCCACGCGTGGCTGTCGACCATGACGGACGAACAGGCGCTGCAACTCGTCGCGAAGCAGGGCTTCGGCCAGCCGGAAGACTTCGGCCCGAAGGCGCCGACCACCATGAAGGCGCTGCTCGTGTTCTTGCGTGCCACACGCAAGCGCGGCTTCTCGATGATCAACGAGGTGTTCTCCCCCGCCATGACTGCCATGGCCGCGCCGGTGCGCGGTGCGCACGGCGGCGTGATCGGCGTCATCACCATCGCGGGGCCGCTGGTACGGCTCACGGAAGAACGCATGCTCGCGCTGGGCCCGCAGCTGCTGGCCGCGGCGGACGACGTGGCGCGGGCCAGCGGCGCGTCCGCGCTGTTCAAGCGCAGGGCCTGAAGGCCCGCCGGGTCGTCAGTCGACCTTCACCTGAAACAGCACGAAGCCCGTGCCGCCTGCGGGCTGAACGGCGGCGCAGGCCACCATCGCGGCAGGGGGCCGGTGCGTCATCACTCCCTGCGTCGGTCGTGCGCGCGCTCCAGCGTGTAGCCCACCCCGTAGAGCGAGCGCACCCGGAATTCGTCGCCCACGATCAATCCCAGCTTCCTGCGCACGCGGGACACCAGGGCGTCCAGCGAACGGCTGGCGCTCGGCTCTCCGCCGCCGCGGGGCCCCTGTGGCATTTGCTGGCGCGACACCGGTGTGCCGAGATAGCGCACCAGCAGGCGGGCAATCTCGAATTCGCTGGGCGTCATGATGGTTTCGCGGCTCGCGTACTCGACCGCCAAACGGCTGCGTACGAGCTGGAACCCGTAGAGGCTCCGCGGCTCGACGTTCCTCCGCAAGGACTTCCGGCCGCACAGCGCCGACACCCGCGCCACGACCTCTTCGGGGCTCCAGGGACTCACAAGGAAATCGTCGATGTCGAACAACGACACGCGCGACGCATCCAGCACGGCCCGTGAGCGGGTCAGCACAACCACCGGCACCGTCGCCGAACGGCTGGCGCCGATGCCGAACAGGATTTCCGGCAGCGCGCACGCCATCGCCTCGCCCATCAGCAGGAACAGCCCGACGCCTGGCATCGACGCGGCCTCCATCAGATCTTCCTCGTTCACGACACACAACGGGCTGTAGCCGACGTCCTTCAACCGGCTTCGCAGCCAGTCGATCTCTTCGTCGGAATCCGTCAGCACCACCACGCGACCGTTTTTCTGTTCCACCCTGCCCACCATCGATTCCCTTTTCATCGCGCCATGCCGCTCGCCATGGAGTGGAATGTATTAACGTTTGTGGACAGTCGACAGGGAAAAGTGCCGTTATTGACCAACGGAAACAGGTAGGCCCCTTCTTTTGTCATCATGTGCAAACAAACGCACACTTATGAAGCCCGGCCCCATCGGCACGAAGCGACGCAATCTCGAATCAGCCTTCCATTCCACGAAGGCCGAGCCTTCAAGCGCTCGTGGAAGTGCCTTCCGACGCCTTTGCCGCCTTGCGCGCAGACAGCCTTTCGAGCAGCCCGACAAGCCAGCACATCGGGCAGCCGCGCAGCAGCAGCAAGGCGCCGATGAGCGCCGGCGGTGCGATCCAGGGATGGGCGGACGACAGCAGCACGGCCAGCGCGATGAGCGCCAGGGCTCCGGCGCCGCGAAGCAGATGCCAGGTGATGGAAACGGGACACATGGTGCAGGGCTCCTTGGGGATGGACACCTGACATGGAGGCGGCGAAACGCCGAAACGGTTCGGTCGCAGGCCCCTCAACCCGCGGCCGGCTCGAGCACGAACGCGAAGTCCAGCGTGTGGAACGGCCCGTCCTGCACGCTGCCGTCGGGCGCGCGGCCCGGGGCATGCGTCGCGAAGTCGCCGATCAGCGAGCTGCGCACGCCGAACACCGCATCGCTGTCGAGGTACGCATCGCCCTCGCGGAAGACGTGCGTGATGAGCGTCTCGTAGCCCGGCGCCTGCACCATGAAGTGCACATGCGCGGGCCGCCACGGATGCCGCCGGGTCGCGCGCAGCATCGCGCCCACCGGCCCGTCGGTGGGAATCGGATAGGCCACCGGCGCCACGCCGCGAAACCACAGCCGCCCTTCGGCGTTCGTGCGGAAGACCGCCCGCCCCTGCGCGTGATCGCCGGGCCGCTGCACGTCGTAGAAGCCTTCGGCATCGGCCTCCCACACATCGACCACCGCATCGGCGATGGGCTCGCCATCGCGCCCGCGCACCGTGGCTTCCACGAACAGCGGCTCGCCCACCGCCCCAGCGGCGATGTCGCTGCCCAGCGGCAGCTGCGGCGCATCGGCCACATGGAAGGGGCCGAACACGGTGGCCTCGGTGGCCTGCGGGCTCTTCGCGTGGTTCATCGCCACCGTGAGCATCGACAGGCCCAGGGTGTCCGACAGCAGGATGAACTCCTGGCGCTGTGCGTCGCACTTCTGGCCCGTGGCGGTGAGGAAGTCGATGCCGGCGGCCCACTCGGCCTCGGTCAGTTTCACCTCGCGCGCAAAGTCGTGCAGGTGGCGCACGAGCGCCGACAGCACTTCCTTCAGCCGCGCGTCCTCGCACCCGGCCATGCGGTCGATCACCGCGGCGGTAATGGTGTGTTCATCGATGTTGCGCATGGGCGTCGGGCTCCAGGTCGGAAGAAGAAGGCGCGTGCGGCCGCGTCATCAGGCGCCGCTGCGTCGGGAACAGGGACCAGGCCCAGCGCTGCTGCGCCCAGCCCCACAGCCCCTGCTTGAAGAAGAGTGTGACCACGATGGCCAGCAGCCCGAGCCCGAGCAGGTACCAGGTGCCGTAGTCGCTGAAGAACTTGTTCAGCGCCCAGAACACGAGCGCGCCCACCAGCGGCCCTTCGATGCGGCCGATGCCGCCGATCACCACCATGAAGATCGCGAAGGCCGTCCAGTTCGGCGCAAAGGCCGCGTCGGGGCTGATGCGCAGGTTGCCCACGAAATAGAGCGCCCCCGCCAGCCCGGCGCCGAAGGCCGCCACCACATACACCGCAAGCTTCATGCGCGCCACCGGAATGCCCTGCGATTCGGCGGCCATCTCGTTGTCGCGAATCGCCAGCAGCGCCAGCCCGAAGCGGCTACGCAAAAACAGGTAGACCAGCGACACCGCCGCCACCACGCAGCCCAGCGCCATCCAGTAGGTGACGCTCTCGCGCGTGGCGCGCTCGATGCCGCGCAGCGCCGTGAGCGTGGTGCCCGAGCCGCCGCCCACCACCGACACGTTGGCAAAGCTGAGCCGGAACACCTCGGCGATCACCCAGGTGCCGATGGCGAAGTAGCCGCCCGACAGCCGGAACGCCACGAAGGACACCGGCACCGCGATCAGCGCAGCGGCCAGTGCGCCGAGCGGAATCGCCACGAACGGATTCACGCCCGCGAAGTTGCCGAGCATCAGCATCACGTAGCCGCCGAAGCCGAAGAAGGCCTGCTGCCCGATGCTGACCATGCCGCCGTAGCCGGCGAGCAGGTTCCACATCATCGCGAAGATGAAGTAGCAGGCGATCTCGACGAACTCGCGCATCCAGCTCGGCTCGCCCCAGAACGGAAGGCTGGCCGCCAGGACCACGAGCGCGCTCGCCACCCACAACGCCCAGCGGCTCGCAGCGGTGCTGCACCTCACCTCGAAATATGTGTTCGCCATGATCGTTTCAATGGTTTCGGGCCTCAGCCACGGGTCTTCGGAAACAGTCCCTGCGGCCGCAGCACCAGCACCGCGAGGAACACGAGATGGCCGAACCAGATGCCCCAGCCCGGGTCGATGCGAAAACCGATCTGCTGCGCGATGCCCAAAATCATGGCGCCGGCCAGCGTGCCCCAGAACGAGCCCATGCCGCCGATGATCACGGCCTCGAAGGCGAACAGCAGCAGCAGCGGACCGTCCGACGGCGACACCGTGGTGCGCATGCCCTGCAGCGCACCGGCGATGGCGATGAGCACGAAGGCGATGCCCGTGGCCAGCGCGTAGACCTGCTTGGCCTTCAGGCCCATCAGCTCGGCGATCTCGCGGTCGTCGGACACCGCGCGGAAGGTGCGGCCCAGCGGCGTGCGCGCGAACATCCACTGCATCGCCGCGGTGGCCGCCACCGCGACCGCCAGGATCACCAGCGGCAGCGCCCCCAGCGCCAGCGCATCGCCCAGCGGCACCGACGCGGTGGCCAGCGCACCGACCGCGATGGCGCGCGGGTCGGCCGAGAACAGCTCCAGCAGCAGGTTCTGGATCACGATCGACAGGCCGAAGGTCACGACCAGCGAAGGCAGCGGGTCCTTGCCCAGCGTGCCGTTGAGCACGTGGCGCTGCAGCAGGTAGCCGAAGCCGAAGGCCAGCGGAAGCACCGCGAGCACCACCAGCCACGGCACCGACGCGCCGGTCATCGAGACGCCGGCGATCACCGCGAAGGCGCCCAGGATGATGAAGTCGCCCTGCGCGGTGTTGGTCAGCCGCATGACGCCGAACATCAGCGACTGGCCGAGCGCGAACAGCGTGTAGAGGCCGCCGAGCAGCACGCCCTGGAGCAGGGTTTCAAGCATGGGAGTCCTCGATGCCGACGCTGCCGAAATAGGCCTGCGAAATCTGCTCGGCCGTGAGTTCGTCCGAGCGCCCCGTCAGCGACACGCGCCCGTCCTGGAAGCAGTACACGCGCTGCGACACCTGCCGCGCCATGCGCACGTCCTGCTCCACGATCACGACCGTCATGCCCTCCCCCGTGATGGCCGGCATGGCCGCGTAGATTTCGCGGATGACGACCGGCGCCAGGCCGAGCGACAGCTCGTCGCACAGCAGCAGCTCGGGGTTGCTCATGAGCGCGCGGCCCAGCGCCACCATCTGCTGCTGCCCGCCCGACAGCGAGGTGGCGGGCTGGCGCCGCTTCTCGGCCAGGATCGGGAACAGGCCGTACAGGCGCTGCAGGTTCCACGGCCCCGCGCGGCGCGGCGTGGCGCCCATCAGCAGGTTCTCTTCCACGCTCAGGCTCGGAAACAGGCGCCGGCCTTCCGGCACCATCGCCAGGCCGCGCCGCACGATATCGCCGGGCGGCAGGCCACCGATGGGGTCGCCCTTGAAACGGATCGCTTCAGAGGGCGCGCGCAGCAGGCCCGTGAGGCTTTTCAGGAAGGTCGACTTGCCCGCGCCATTGGCGCCGATGATCGCCACCAGCTCGCCGGCCGAGAGCGTGAAGTCGATGCCGAACAGCGCCTGCGCATCGCCGTAGAAGGCCTGCAGGGCGTGGGTGTCGAGCAGTGCGGTCATGGTCTTTTCTCCCTCCCCTCTTACTCCCTCTCCCTCTGGGAGAGGGTTGGGGTGAGGGCTGGCGGCGATGGCAAGGCACACGGCGATTCAAAGGCCGATGCCCTCACCCTGGCCCTCTCCCAGAGGGAGAGGGAAAAACACGGGGGCGCAACGTGGTTCATGCCTCGATCCCCATGTACACCCGCCGCACCTCCGGGTCATTCATCACCGCGCGCGGCGCGCCTTCCGCGAGCTGCTGCCCGAAGTTGATGACGAACAGCCGGTCGGCCAGCGACAGCAGCGCATGCACCACGTGCTCGATCCAGATCATGGTCACGCCGCGCGCCTTGATGCGCTTGAGTTCCTCCACCAGCACGGCCGCCTCGGGCTCGGTGAGCCCGCCCGCGATCTCGTCGAGCAGCAGCAGGCGCGGCTTGGTCGCGAGCGCGCGCGCCAGCTCCAGCCGCTTGCGGTCGAGCAGCGTGAGCCCGCCGGCCGGCTTGTTGGCGTGTGGCGCCAGGCCGGTCTGGCCCAGCACCTCGTGCGCTGTTTCCCACGCCTCGCGCTCGGACTGCTGGCCGCCGAAGCAGGCGGCGGTGACGAGGTTCTCGAACACGCTCATGTGGCCGAAGGGCTGCGGCACCTGGTAGCTGCGGCCGATGCCGGCGCGACAGCGCTGGTGCGGGCGCAGCCGCGTCACGTCGCGGCCCGCGTATTCCACGCGGCCGGCATCGACGCGCGCGTCGCCCGAGATCAGGTTGAACAGCGTGGTCTTTCCCGCGCCGTTGGGCCCGAGGATGCCCAGCGTCTCGCCCTCTGTCACCGACAGCGTGATGCCGTCGGTGACCTTGAGCGCCCCGAAGGACTTGCTCACCCCATGCAATGCGAGCAGCGTCATGGCAGCGGTCACTCAGAGCAGGCGCAGCGCGCCGCCGGTGGGAATCGCTTTCGCGGCCTCGTTGTTCACCAGCGTCAGCTCCACCTTGCGCTGCTTTCCCTTGCCCCATTGGCCGAGCACCAGCGGCGTCTTGCTGACGTTCTTGAACGGCCCCTGGCCGCCCCACTTCACGGGGCCGACCACGGAGTTGATCGAGGTCGCGGCCACGGCGTCGCGCACGTCGCCGGCCTTCAGCGACTTGGCACGCGACAGCGCGTTCGCCGCCACCTCGAACAAGGCATGCGCAAAGCCGATGGGTTGTGTCCACTGCTTCTTCGTGCCGGCCTCGTAGGCCTCGGCCAGCGCCTTGGCGCTTTGCTGCGTGAGGCTGGAGCTGAACGGATGCGACGGGCTCCACCACACCTCGGTCGAGAGCCCGTCGCCCAGTTCGCCCAGTGCCTCGATGGCGCCGGGGAACAGCAGCGCCTTGCCGAGCGTGATCACCTTGGGCTTGAAGCCCTGCTGCCGCGCCTGCGTGAGAAAGGTCTTGGCGTCGGGCGGAATCACCACGCCGGTGACGATCTCGACGTTGTCGCGCTTGAAGGCCGCGATCTGCGCGCTGAAGTCCTGCGTGCCGTTCTGGAAACGACCGGGATCGGTGAGCGTGAAGCCCATCTGCGCGAGCGGCTTCGGAAAGCCCAGCTCCTTGTCGCCCCAGGCGTTGCCGTCGCCGTCGTTGGGGAACAGCCCACCGACCTTCTTGTTGGTGGCCACGGTCTTCCAGCCGGCGGTGAAGGTGGCAATGACGTCCTCGAGCCCCCAGAACACGTGGTAGGTCCAGTTGAAGCCCTTCGCGGGGTCGCCCTTGCGGCCGAAGAACCACGGCTGCCACGGCACCACGCTGGAGATGCACGGCACTTCGTTGAGTTCGCAGGCATCGCTCACCGGGTTGGCGGTCTCGGGCGTGCCGGCCGTGAGCACGAGCGCGACCTTGTCCTTCAGGATCAGGTCGTTCGCCACCTCGCCCGCGCGGTTGGGGTTCGACTGGCTGTCCTTCAGCACGATCTGCACGGCGTACTTCTTGCCGCCCACAGAGATGCCCTCCTTGAAGGCGACCTTCATCTGCTCGATCACCCATTTGTCGGCCTCGCCGAAGGGCGCGAGCGGCCCGGTCTGCGGCGACACGTAGCCGATCTTGAGCGTATCGGCGGCGAACACCAGCGGCGTGGCGCCCGAGGCCACGAGTGCGGCGGTGGCCTGCGTGAACTGTCTGCGGTTGAATGTCATGGCTGTCTCCTTCGTTGTTCGTGTGTGTCTCTGCGCCCGCGCCGTGGGCTAACCCGGCGGCTCGCCGTCGAAGGCGCGTTGCAGCAGCGCGCGGATCGCATCGCGCTCGGCCGGGCCGAAGGGCCGCGGGTTCCAGTAGGGGTTGGCGACGGCGATGTCGGCCGCGCGGTCGAGGTCGGCAGCGCGCATGCCGATGTCCTTCAGCGCCACCGGCGCGCCGTTGTCGCGTGCCAGCGCATGGACCGCCGCCGGCGCCGACACGCCGCCGAGCGCGCGTGCAATGCGCGCCATGGCGCGCGGCGCGGCCTGCGCGTTGAACGCGAGCGCGTGCGGCAGTACCACCGTGTGCACCTCCGCGTGCGGCAGGTTGAAGCTGCCGCCCAGCGTGTGGCACAGCTTGTGGTGCAGGGCCATGCCGACCGCGCCGAGCACGCCGCCGCAGAGCCAGGCGCCGTAGAGCGCGTCGGAGCGTGCGGCCAGGTCATCGGGCTGGATGCGGATGGCCGGCAGCGCGCGTGCGAGTGCGGCAATGCCCTCCTCGGCCATCAGGTCCATCACCGGGTTGCTGTCTTGCGCGTACAGGCCTTCGGCTGCGTGCGCGATGGCGTTGATGCCGCTCGTCACGCTCAGGCCCACGGGCAGCGTGCGCGACAGCTCGGGGTCGTAGATCACGGTGCGCGGCAGCACGCGCGGGTCCTTGCCGGTCTTCTTCAGGCCGTTCTCGGTGAGGCCGTAGATCGGCGTCATCTCGCTGCCCGCGTAGGTGGTGGGAATGGCGACGATCGGCAGCCCGGACTCCAGCGCGATGGCCTTGCCCAGCCCCGTGGTGGAGCCGCCGCCCAGCGCCACGGCGCAGTCGGCGCCGAGCTGGCGCGCCAGGTCACGCGCTTCACGCGCCGTCTCGACGGGCACATGCATCACCGCGCGGTCGAACAGGCCGGCCGCCTGCGCACCGAGCGACGCCGCCACGCGCTCGGCCTGCGGGCGCTGCTCGGGCGTGCAGAGCACCAGCGCCCGCTTCGCGCCCAGTGCATCGATCTCGCGCGCCAGGTGGCGCAGCGAGCCGACGCCGAAGACCACGCGCTGCGGATGGGTGGTGTGGATGAAGTCATGCATCGCGTGCACTTTCTTTCTGGCTACTCGAGGCTCAGCCGGCGATCGCGCACCAGCCGGCCCCACTTGTCCTGCTCGGTGCGCAGCACGGCGGCGAACTGCTCGGGCGTGTTGGCGATGCCCGTCAGGCCCTGTTCGCGCAGCCGCTGCTGGAAAGCGGGTTCGGTCACGATCTTGCGCACCTCGGCCTGCAGCCGGTCGACCACGGCGCGCGGCGTGCCGGCCGGGGCCAGCAGGCCGACCCAGGAGTTCACCTCGAAGCCGGGGTAGCCGCTCTCGGCCACGGTCGGCACGTCGGCATAGGCGGGCACGCGCTGCGCGCCGGTCTGGGCCAGGGCGCGCAGCCGGCCCGCGTTGACATGCGGCTGGGCCAGCACGGCCGAGAGAAACATCATCTCGACCTGTCCGCCCAACAGGTCCTGCTGGGCCGGACCACCGCCGCGGTAAGGGATGTGCGTGACGAAGGTGCCGCTCACCGCCTTGAAATACTCGGCCGTGAGGTGGTTGCTCGAGCCCGGTCCGACGCTGGCGTAGTTGAGGCGCCCCGGCTGGGCCTTGAGCTGGCCGACGAAGCGCACGAAGTCCCTGGCCTCGACCTTCGGATTGACCACCAGCACCAGCGGGTTGCTCGCCACCTGCGTCACGGGCTGCAGGTCTTTGGCGATGTCGAAGCTCAGCTTGGGATAGACCAGCGGATAGGTCGCGTAGCTGTCGAACACCATCAGCAGCGTGTGGCCGTCGGGCGCCGCGCGGGCCACCTCGGCGCCGGCCAGCGTGCCGCCGGCGCCGCTGCGGTTGTCGACGATCACCGTCTGGCCGAGCGCGGCCTGCAGACGCGGCTGCAACTGCCGCGCGACCGTGTCGACGATGCCGCCCGGCGGAAAGCCGACGACCAGCCGCACGGGCTTGGAAGGCCAGGCCGGCGTCTGCGCTTGTGCAGCCATTCCGAACAGCAAGGTGCAGGCGACCAGGGCCCGGGAAAGGATCGAGAAGGACATCGTGTGCGCCCGTGGGTTGATAGAGGAAAAACTCAGCGCACGAAGTGCGGCGGGATCTGCGCGTCGACGTTGACCCACACGCTCTTGACCTGCGTGTACTCGCGCATGGCGTCGAAGCCCATCTCACGGCCGTAGCCGCTCTGGCCCACGCCGCCGAAGGGCGAGCCGGGGTTCACGCGCTTGTAGCTGTTGATCCAGACCATGCCGGCGTGCAGGTCGCGCGCCACCTTGTGGGCGCGCTGCAGGTTGTTCGTCCACAGGCCGCTGCCCAGGCCGTAGTCGGTGCCGTTGGCGATCTGCATCGCCTCTTCGTCGGTCTTGAAGGTGAGCACGGTGACGAAAGGGCCGAACACTTCTTCCTGCGCCACGCGGTCCTGGTAGGACTTCGCACGCACCACGGTCGGCGCCACGTAGCAGCCCTGCGCCAGGTCGCCGCCCGGCGAGGTGCCGCCGGCCAAGACCTCGCCGCCCTGTTGCTGCGCCACCTCGACGTAGCTCAGCACGCGATCGCGGTGCTGGGCACTCGTGAGCGGGCCCATCTCGGTGTTCTCGTCGAGCGGATTGCCCAGGCGGATGGATTGCGCCAGCGGAATGAACTGCTCGAGAAACGCATCGGCGATCTTCTCGTGCAGCATCAACCGCGAACCCGCGATGCAGGCCTGCCCCTGGTTGTGAAAGATGGCCCACGCGCTGCCGTTCACGGCGGCCCGCAGGTTCGCGTCCTCGAACACGATGTTGGGGCCCTTGCCGCCGAGCTCGAGCTGCACCTTCTTCAGGTTGCCCGCGCTGGCCTGCACGATGCGCCGGCCGGTGGCGGTGCTGCCGGTGAAGGCGATCTTGGCGATCTCGGGATGCTCGGCGATGTACTGGCCCGCCACGCTGCCCAGGCCCGGCAGCATGTTGACCACACCGGGCGGCACGCCGGCCTCGGCCATCAGCTCGGCGATGCGCAGCGAGCTGAGCGGCGTGATCTCGGCCGGCTTCATCACGATGCAGTTGCCGGCCGCGAGCGCGGGCGCCATCTTCCAGCTCGTGAACATGAGCGGAAAGTTCCACGGCACGATCTGCCCGACGATGCCGACGGGCTCGCGCAGCGTGTAGTTGAGAAATCCCTCTTCCACCGGAATGGTCTCGCCCTGGAACTTGTCGGCCATGCCGCCGAAGTAGCGGAAGCACGCGGCGGTGCGCGGCACGTCGAGCCGGCGCGAGTCGCGGATCGGGTGGCCGGTGTCGAGCGATTCGAGCCGCGCGAGTTCTTCGCCGTTGGCCTCGATGAGGTCGGCGAGTTTCAACAGGATGCGGCCACGGTCGGCGGCGGCCATGCGGCTCCACTTCGGGAACGCACGCTTCGCGGCGGCCACGGCCTTGTCGACGTCGGCCTTGCCGGCCAGCGCGACCTGGGCGATGGGCGTGTTGTCGTGCGGGTTCAGCGTGGCGAGGGTCTCGCCGGATTCGGCGTCGACGAAGCGGCCGTCGATGAAGAGTTGGTGGCGGATGGGCGTGCGCAGGCCTGCCTGAGCGGCGATGTCATTGGGCTTCATGTTTTTGCATTCCTCCCCCTCCCCTTGGGGAGAGGGTTGGGGTGAGGGAGCGACGGTGGCTCGAACACCACCCTCACCCCAGCCCTCTCCCGCACGCGGGAGAGGGGGCCATTCAGAACTGGACCGGAATCTCCGGGCTCTCGCCCTTCTGGATCTCGAAGACCAGGCTCGGCGAGCCGTTCTCCCACACCAGCAGCATCGAGCGCTTCGGGCTGAAGCCCTGGTGGCGGCAGTAGGCGGGCATGGCGGCCATGTCGCCGGCTTTCATGATCACGCGGGCCATGGGCTTGCCGGTGTTCTTGTCGCCGCAGTCCCAGTGGATCTCGTCGGTCATCTGGAAGAACCACTCGACGCGGTCGTTGCCGTGAATGATCGGCAGGATGTGCTCCTCGGTCGTCGGGCACATGTAGCTGTGCTTCACCACCGAAGTGAAGCTCGGGTTCCACGTCACCTGCGAACGGCTCAAAAAGCCGAAGAGGTTGAAGGCGTGCACCTCGTTCTCGAAGCCGGGCTCGGGGTGCAGCTCGGGCTGGGCCTGCGGCACGTCGGCGAAGGCGCGGTTGATGGGTGCGCCGCGTTCGTCGCTGCGCAAATCGAGGTCGCCCTTCAGGCCCACGCAGCGCTTGGCCAGCTCGCGCGCCCGGGTGATCTTGGCGGTGTTGTTGCCGCTCTTGCGGCCGTAGGCCGAGCCAGTTTCCTGCGGCGCGGCGAACGGGTCGAAGCTCTCGTTGGTCCAGTCGTCGAGCATGGCCTCGAAGGTGGCGCGGATCTGCGCGGTGGGGAAGTTCTCGAGCAGGTCGATGCCCGCGTCCTTCATGGTGCCGTTGAAGCTGCCGGCGTACAGGTCGACCGAGTCGTAGTGGTTGATGGTGCCGAACACGTTGTCGAAGTTGACCCAGCCATAGAAGAAGCCCCAGGCCACGTCGCGCATCAGCGCGCGCAGGTAGCTGCCGGCGTCCATGGTGTGGCTCATGGGCCGCCCGTCACGGGTCTTCCAGGTGATGTGGGCAAAGTACTCGTCGCGGCGAAAGCCGAAGCTGCCGAGCGAAAAATCCTTGTAGCCGAGCGTGGCGTCGGGCTGCGATGCGAGGACCTTGGCGAGTTCTGCGGGTGCGTTCATGGTGTGGCTCCTGGATGGCGGGTGCGTTCAGTGCGTCTGGCAGATGTCGGCCCACTTCTCTACCGAGAGGTCGCCCTTGCAGGTCTGCAGCACGATCACGCCGGGATCGCCGGCCACGCGGAACTGGTAGGCCGTGTTCTTCGGCAGCAGGCCCTGGTGGCCGCGCGAGAGCTTCATCCAGCCCATCTTCTTGCCCTGGGGTTCGCCCTTCACAAGCACGGCGCCGTTCTTCTCGGTGTCGGCCACGGCCTGGGCCGCATCGAGCTGCACGAGGTGCACTTCGACCTCGCCGTCCATCACCAGCGCGAACTCGTCGTGTGCGCTCGTGTACCAGGGCGAGGTGCCTTCGGCGCGCAGCGTTTCCAGCACGTAGATCTGGTTCTGGCCGAACACGACCTTCTCGTAGGGCTTGCTGATGCTGGCGATCTCGAAGCAGTTGGAGAACGCGTAGTGGCGCACGTCGTCGTCGATCGGCTCGACGTGGCCTTTCTCGAAATGCTTGAGGGACCCGAAGCGGGTCTGGTATGCGACGGTCATGGGTGTCTCCTGAAGTGCCGACGGTGCAGCGTGGCGGCTGCGATGTGTGCACTGTAGGAAACGAAGGGCCACAGCGGTAGGCCCGAAACGCGGGCCGCATTGTTCGGCAAATCCGTTCAATGCACAGGGTTTACCCCGGAACGGAGCGCGTTCGCGTCAGGCGTCCCAGATCAGGCCCGGCGGCAGCAGGCCGCGTTCGATCATGGCCGCGTCCCACGGCGGCACCTTCGAGAACGCATGGGTCAGGTGCTCGATGAACAGCCGCAGCTTGAACGCATTGCGCGAGGTGCCCGCGTACACCGCGCTCAGCGAGAACGACGACAGCTGGTGCGCCGGCAGCACCACTTCCAGGTCGCCGCGCAGGATCGCCTCGCCGGCCACCAGCGTCGGCAGGCAGACGATGCCGGCGTGCTCCATGGCGTACTCGCGCAGCAGGTGGACGCTGTTGGTGAGCAGCGCGGCGCTCATGTACATCGTGACGTGCTCACCGGCGTGGTGAAAGGTCCAGCGGTCGCGCGTGGGGTAGCCGGAGTACAGGCCGAGCGTGTGCTTGTGCAGCTCGCGCGGGCTCGCGGGCCGGCCGTGCGCGCCCAGGTACTCGGGCGTGGCGCAGAACACGCGGCGCACCGGGAACAACGGGCGCGACACCAGCTCGGTCGAGGCCGCCGGAAAGATCTGCAGCGCGCAGTCGACCCCCGCCTTCACCGGATCGACCACCGCGTCGCTCACGATGAGCTCGAGGTGGATGTCCGGAAAACTCACCTGGAAGGCCCGCAGCAGCGTGGCGAAATGCCCCAGCACGAAGCCGGTGAGCGCATGCACGCGCAGCGTGCCGGTCGGCCCGTCCTTGGCGTCGCGCATCTGGTCCATGATGTCGTTCGCCCGGCCGACCAGCTCCACGCAGTCGCGCAGGAAGGCCTGCCCCACGTCGCTGAGCCGGACCACGCGCGTGCTGCGGTGGAACAGCGGCGCGCCGACATGGTCTTCGAGCTGCTTCACGCGGCTGGTCACCACCGACTTCGACACCCGCAACTGGCGCGCGGCCTCGGCAAAACTCTGGGTCTGCGCGACCCGCACGAAGGTCTCTATGTTCTCGAGGCGGTCCATGGGGCATGCACTGTAGCGGGTCCGCGGCGGCGGCCGGTCGGCCGCACGGGTGTGAAGTACTGCGCAATCCCGCAGAGAGATTGACTGCGCCCCTCTCAATTCGCTCACAAATGTGAGCATTTCCATGTGAGATCGTTAATTCGGCGACTATTGTCCAGCCCTCAGGCACCCGAGGTGCACAAGAAATCACAGCAGGGAGTTCCCATGACCCGATTCACCAAATCCACCCAATCCACGATCACCGTGATGCTCGCGCTGGCGGCCTCCGTTCTCATGAGCGCCTGTGTGCACCACCACGCGCCACCGCGTGCGGAGCCCGGGCCCGCGCACAAGGGCGGCAACTTCTGCCCGCCGGGCCAGGCCAAGAAGGGCAACTGCTGATCGCCCGCGATGCTGAATCCGTTTCTGCGGGACATGACGCCCGACGAACTGCCGACCGGCAACGCACGGCCAGTCGGCATCGCGCTGCTGCCCGTGCTGGCGTACGTGCTCGTGGCCGTCGCCTTCCTGAGCATGTCGGTGGCCGTGCCGAGCCTGGCCGTGGCCTGCCTCTTCGCGACCGCGGCGGCCATGTCGCTGGGCGCGGGCGTGGTGCTCGGCATGAGCGTCTGGATCTTTCCGCAGCTGTCGCGCTGAGGGCAGCTGCATGAGCACGTCCAACGCTTCCGTCTTTCGCGTCCAGAGCTGGCGCACGACCCTGCTCGCGGCCTCGGTCGTGCTGCTGATCGTGATGGCGCTGCTCATGAAGTGGCTCGTCGAGCTGCAGGTGGAAACCGCGCAGGAGCGGCAACTGCGCGAAGCCGTGGCGCGCGAGGCAGACGCCCGCTGCTATGCGCTGCCCACGCGCCAGGAGATCGACACCTGCCGGGCCGTCAACGCAGCGCGCGTCGCGCCCTGACGTCGGCCGCGCTCAGCCGAAGGTGAACGCGTAGGCCTGCGCGTCGGCGTCGAGAAACTCGATCTCGAACAGGCGCTCCCTGCCGCCACCCGACTGCCGCACCAGCTGGTACAGCTTCTGCGCATCGACCACGCCGCGGCCCTGGGCATCGGTGTCGGCGCCGTGGTCCGCCAGCGGCGGCTGGCCGTCGACCCGCACCGTGAAGCGGACCGGTTTTCCGTCGGCCATCGGCCCCAGCACCAGATGCAGGTCGCGCGCTTTGAAGCGGTACGCGATGCGGCCGTTGGCGTGGTTCAGCACGGCACGCTCGGCCTCCACGGTCCAGTCGCCACCCAACGCCCATTGGTTGGTGCGCAGCATTGAAGCCGCGGACTCGTAGGCCTTCGCACGGTCACGCGCGATGCCGCCGGGTGACGCAAAGCCGTGCGCGCGGGCGTGGCCCAGGTAGGTTTCGCCGGACTGCGCCGGCTCGGCGCCGGGCGCGGCCTGCGTGCCCTGCCCCAGCGGCGCCACCAATCCACCGGCGACCTGGGCCTGTCCGGCCTCGGCCAGCAGCTGCTGGATGACCTGCTCGGCCTTGTCGTAGCGGTTCTCGCCGAACTGGTGATGGCGGATGCGCCCCTGCGCATCGACGAAATAGAACGCCGGCCAAGCCTGGTTGTCGAAGCCGCGCCAGATGGCAAAGTCGTTGTCCAGCGCCACCGGGAACCCGATGCCGAGGTCTTTCACGGCCTTGCGCACGTTGGCCGGGTTCTTCTCGAACGCGAACTCCGGCGCATGCACGCCGAGGACGACCAGGCCCGCGTCCTTGTACTTGTCGGCCCACGCGCGCACGTAAGGCAGCGTGCGCAGGCAGTTGATGCACGAATAGGTCCAGAAGTCGATCAGCACGACCTTGCCGCGCAAGGCCTCGGACGTGAGCGGCGGCGAGTTGATCCACCCGGTCGCGCCGGCCAGCGACGGCAGGTGGCCTTCGACGCGGAGGTTGCGCGCGGGCACCGGCGCCGGGCGGGCGTCCGAGACGCGCACGAAGCCGGCGTCTGCGCGCTGCGCCTGCGGCGTGTCTTTGCGGAGCGTGTCCACCAGCGCCTGCTCCAGGGTCGACGTGGTGCCCAGCGACAGGCGCGCGAGCCAGCCGGTGTCCAGCCCCAGCGCGATGGCGGCCACGCCCGCCAGCACCGCCGCGCCGGCGACGCGCCGCACGCCTTCGCCGGTCGGCAGCGTGCGCTTCAGCGCCGCGAGCAACCGGCCGCCTGACAGCAGCGCCACCGCGAGCGACGTGCACGCGCCAACCGCATAGGCGAGCAGCAGCAGCGAAGTGCCGACGCTCGCGCCGTTGAGCGCCGCACCCGTCAGGATCAGTCCGAGGATCGGCCCCGCGCACGGCGCCCAGAGCAGGCCCGTGCCCACGCCCAGCCACAGCGGCGAAAACACCGAGGCCTGCGGCCCCTCGGACAGGCGCAGGCCCAGCGCCACCAGCGGCCGGCTCAGGCGGTCGGCCACGCGCGGGAACAGCAGCGTCGCACCGAACAGCGCGAGCAAGGCCATCGCGGCATAGCGCCCGTATTCGTTGAGCGTGACGATCCAGCCACCGCCCACCGCCGCCAACGTGGCGACCACGGCAAAAGCCAGCGCCATGCCGACGAGCATCGGCAGGCCGTGCGAGCGGAACGGGCGGTCGGCGCGCGCGAACACGAAGGGCAGCACCGGCAGGATGCAGGGGCTGAGGATCGTGAGCACCCCGCCCAGGTAGGCGATGAAGAGGATGAGCATGGTGATGTGTGAGGTGTCGGTTGGAGTTCAGCGGGCGGGCGTGGCGGCCAACGCCAGCCGCGCCTCGAGCCCGCCTTCGGCGCGGTTATGCAGCGTGAGTTCGGCGCCCATGGCCATGGCCAACTGGTGCGCAATGGCCAGGCCCAGGCCCGTGCCGCCGGTGCTGCGATTGCGCGAACTTTCGACGCGGTAGAAGGGCTTGAGCACCGCGTCGAGTTCGTCGGGCGGAATGCCCGGGCCGTTGTCGCGCACGCTCACCACGAGGCGGCCGCCCTCGCCTTCGGCCTGCACGCGCAGCGTCACGTCGGTGCCGAACTTCAGCGCGTTGTCGATCAGGTTCATGAGGATGCGGCGCAGCGCGTTCGGACGGCTCACGATCGGCGCGCCGGCGCGGCCTTCGAGCCGCACCTGCTGGCCCACGTCTTCGTAGTCGGCCACCATGCTTTCGAACAGCGCATCGGCGTCGATGCGCAGCGGCGGCTCGGTGGCGCCGTGGAGCGTGCGCGCATAGGTCACGCCTTCGCGCACCAGCGCGTTCATCGCGTCCAGGTCCTGGCGAAATTTCTCGCGGTCGTGGGTGTCGTCCATCAGGTCGGTGCGCAGGCGCATCCGCGTGATGGGCGTCTGCAGGTCGTGCGAAATGGCCGCCAGGATCTCGACGCGCTCCGACATGTAGCCCGCGATGCGCTGCTGCATGGCGTTGAAGGCGCGCGCCGCGTGCGCCACTTCGGTCGGGCCCTCTTCCGCCAGCGTGCGGCTCTTCAGGTCGGGGCCGAGCTGGTCGGCCGCCGCGGACAGCTGCGCGAGCGGCCGTGTCACCAGCCGCACTGCGACCCAGGCGCACACCGCCAGCACCAGCAGCTGGCCCACCAGCAGCCACATCACCCAGCCCGACACCGGCATGCCCACGCGCATGGCGTGCACGACCACGGACGACCCGTCGCCCAGCCGCACCTCGATCTGCAGGCCCTCGGGCGGCCAGGCCACCTCGCCGACCTTGACGACGGGGAACGGGCGCATCGCATCGACGATGGCCGCCGCAAACTGCTGCGACGCCTGCGAGGCGGGCGCGCCGCCCTGCGCATTGCCGCCCAGCACGAAGCGGTAGTTGCGCCGCTCCAGCTTGTCGAGCCAGCCGGTGCGCTCCGCCGCGGGGAGCCGGTCGAGGATGGCGACCGAGCTCGCGATGTCGCGCTCGATGCCGATCATCATCAGCTCGCGAAGCGCCATGTTCCGCTCGTAGCGGATCGCGGCGAAGGTGAGCAGCTGCGCGATCGCCAGGCCCACCACGATGATCAGCGTCACGCGGGCATACAGCGAGCCGGGCAGCAGCCGGCGCCAGCGGGGCGCGGTACCGGATGGGTTCGCAACAGGGTTCGCGGAAGTGGACATGGACAGCTTCGTCGGTAGGCGGCGTGGCGATGCGTCAGCGCAGCGGGCTCACACCAGGTGGATGGCAACGTCGATGTTGCCTCGGGTTGCCTTGGAATAGGGGCAGGTCTGGTGCGCGGCCTCGGTGAGGGCCTGCGCCACCTCTCGGTCCAGGCCCGGCAGGCTCACGTTCAGGCGCGCCTGCAGGAAGTAGTCGCCGCCCGCCGTGCCCAGGTCGACCTCGGCATCGACGGTCAGGTCGGGCGGCAGTGCGACCTTCATCTTGCCGGCCGCCTTGCCCATCGCGCCGATGAAGCAGGCCGACCAGCCGGCCGCGAACAGCTGCTCGGGGTTGGTGCCGGTGCCGGCGCTGCCGGGCGACGAGAGCTTGATGTCCAGGCGGCCGTCCGAGCTGCGCGCCTCGCCGTCGCGGCCTCCCGAGGAGGTGCGGGTCTTGCCGGTGTAGAGGACTTTGTCGATGCGGGTCATGAAGGTTCCTTGGGTGCAGGAGGGTTGAAAACGGACGGATTGTTGGGCCGCTTTCCCCCTGCCGGATCGCCTTCTGTATGCCTGTGTATCTGCGCCGGAAACCCACACACTACGTTTCCAACGGCGCCCCCCTGCACCCCGCCGGAACGCTACATTGCGGCTGCGGCGCCGTGCCGCCACTGTCCACCCTGCCATGACGCCCAAGACCTCCGACCACATCCTCATCGTCGACGACGACCGGGACATCCGCGAACTGCTCACCACCTACCTGGTGAAGAACGGCTTGCGCGTGGTCTCGGTGCCCACCGGGCGCCACATGCGCGCCGCGCTCGAGGCGTCGGGGCCTTTCGACCTGATCATCCTGGACCTGATGCTGCCCGGCGAAGACGGGCTCACGCTGTGCCGCGACCTGCGCACCGGCAAGTACAAGGCCACGCCCATCCTCATGCTCACCGCGCGCAGCGAGGAAGCCGACCGCATCCTGGGCCTGGAGATGGGCGCCGACGATTACCTGGCCAAGCCCTTTTCCGCGCGCGAGCTGCTGGCGCGCATCCGCGCCGTGATGCGGCGCACGCGCATGCTGCCGCCGAACATGGGCAGCGTCGAGCCCTCGCAGCAGCTGGGATTCGGGGAGTGGCAGGTCGACACCGTGGCGCGCCACCTGATCGACGATGCGGGCGTGATGGTGGCGCTGAGCGGCGCCGAGTACCGGCTGCTGCGCGTGTTCCTCGACCACCCGCAGAAGGTGCTCAGCCGCGACCAGCTGCTGAGCCTGACGCAGGGGCGCGAAGCCGAGCTCTTCGAGCGCTCCATCGACCTGCTCGTGAGCCGTCTGCGCCAGCGCCTGCGCGACGATGCGCGCGAGCCCCGCTACATCAAGACCGTGCGCAGCGAAGGCTACGTGCTCGCTTCGGCGGTCGAAGCGAGAGACTGACCGACGCCACGCTCTGGCACTGCGTCGGGTGGCGCAGCTCGTGCGCGAACCCGCCTGCAAAGAACAGCAGTGCGAACCAGAGCTTCTTGAATCCGCGAGAGCGCGTCATGGGGGTTTCCTTCGGGCGATGCGTGAGTGGATGACGGGCGGATTGTTGGCCGCCTTTTCACCGCACAACGGGCATTGCGTATGCCTGTGTATCTCCACCTGAAATCGACACACCACGTTGCGTTGAGGCGGCCTCGCACGCCTGCGATTGAAATTTAGTGTGGCCGAAACCGGCGCAGA
Organism: Variovorax paradoxus; assembly: GCF_009498455.1. Taxonomy (NCBI): domain Bacteria; kingdom Pseudomonadati; phylum Pseudomonadota; class Betaproteobacteria; order Burkholderiales; family Comamonadaceae; genus Variovorax; species Variovorax paradoxus. The sequence goes on from NZ_CP045644.1 coordinate 6,565,687, forward strand.
TACAGAGGCATACACAAGCCGGTCAGGGAGCGGACTTCGCGCCGAACAATCGCGCCGTCAATCCCTTCGAACCCAGGAATTTCCATGACCACATCGCTCTTTCTGCCGCGCCGTTCGTTCCTCGGCAAGGCCGCACTCGGCCTCGCCGCCACGCAGCTGACGTCGATCGTTCCCGCCTTCGCCCAATCTGCCAGCACCGGCAGCACCAAGCGCCTCGAGCCCCTGAAGAGCATCGACGCCGGCAGCCTGCGCATTGGCTACTACGAGGCCGGCCCGGCCGACGGCGCGCCGGTGATTCTTCTGCACGGCTGGCCCTACGACATCCACATGTTCGTCGACGTTGCACCGCAGCTGGCCGCCGCGGGCTTTCGCGTCATCGTGCCGTACCTGCGCGGCTACGGCACCACGCGCTTCCTGTCGGCGGACACGCCGCGCAACGGGCAGCAGTCGGCGGTGGCCGTCGACATCGTTGCGCTGATGGATGCGCTGAAGATCCCCGTCGCCACCGTGGCCGGCTGCGACTGGGGCGCGCGCACCGCGTGCATCATGGCCGCGCTGTGGCCGGAGCGCGTGAAGGCGCTGGTGTCGGTCAGTGGCTACCTCATCGGCAGCCAGGAGGCCGGCAAGGCGCCGCTGCCGCCGCAGGCCGAGCTGCAGTGGTGGTACCAGTACTACTTCGCGACCGAACGCGGCCGTGCGGGCTACGAGAAGAACCGCCACGACTTCGCCAAGCTCATCTGGCAGATCGCCTCGCCGAAGTGGAACTTCGATGCCGCCACCTTCGAGCGCAGCGCCGTGGCCTTCGAGAACCCCGACCACGTCGCGATCACGGTCCACAACTACCGCTGGCGCCTCGGCCTGGCCGAGGGTGAGGCGAAGTACCAGGCGCTGGAGAACCGGCTCGCCCAGGCGCCGGTGATCGGCGTGCCCACCATCACGCTCGAAGGCGACGCCAACGGCGCGCCGCATCCGCAGCCGAGCGCGTACGCGAAGAAATTCTCGGGCCGTTACGAGCACCGGCTGGTCAGCGGCGGCATCGGCCACAACCTGCCGCAGGAAGCGCCCGAGGCGTTTGCGAAGGCGGTGATCGACGTGGCGCGCGGGTAAGCCGCGCACGCCCCTCAGTCGGCAGTGAGTGCCTGCGCCTGCACCTGCGCGTTCGCCTGCGGCTCGGCGTCGAAGCGCTCGAACCCGCAGTAGCACAGGAAGTGGCGGTTGGCGGCGCGGCCGAACAAGGTCATGCCGAGCTTGCTGGCCAGCTCGTGCCCCATCGCGGTGACGCCGTTGCGCGAGACGATGATCGGCACGCCCATGTGGGCCGACTTCATCACCATCTCGCTGGTCAGCCGACCCGTGGTGTAGAAAATCTTGTCGCCGCCGTCGATGCCGTGCACCGCCATCCAGCCGGCAATGGAATCGATGGCGTTGTGCCGGCCGACGTCTTCCACGAACACCAGCATCTCGGTGCCGCGGAACAGCGCACAGCCGTGCACCGAGCCCGCATGCCGGTGCACGCTGTGGCGCGATTTCATGAGTTCGAGAATGCGCAGCAGCGTGCCCTGCGCGATGCGCGCCGACTGCGCGGTCGGCAGCCGCACGGCGCCGATCTGGGCCATGGCATCGCCGAACACGGTGCCTTGTCCACAGCCCGTGGTCACGACCCGGTGCGCGGTTTTTTCGGCAAGGTTGGCGATGCCCGCGTGCGTTTTCACCGCCGCCGCCTCCACGCTCCAGTCGACGTCGATGCTCTCGACGTCGCTCGCGCGCTGCACCAGGTTCTGGTTGAGCAGGTAGCCCAGCACCAGCAGCTCGGGCGCGGCGCCCAGGGTCATGAGCGTCACGAGTTCGCGCTTGTCGACGAAGACGGTCAACGGCCGCTCCGCCGGGATGTCGATGTCGCGGCGCTCGCCGTGCTGGTCGACGATCTCGATGCGGCGCAACAGCGGGCCGCGCGCCGGGTTCAGGCGCGGCGCGTCGGCGCGCCGGGGCAGCGCCACGGCGTCGAAAGCCAGCGGTGCTTCGTTCGCGTCGTCTGCTTCGTCTTCATCAGGTGGGGCCATGCAGGAATGCTACGACACCGCGCTGGTGCGGCATGCCCGGGTTTTCGCGTCGGCGATCGAGGGGTACTGCGCGCAGACCCGCGTGCCATCGGCTATGGTTCGGCCCATGCTCTCCTCGGACACCCCCGCGCCAGCCACCGCGCCCACGGGCCGCCCGACGCTCGACGTCGCGGTGGTCATGCGCCGCGAACGCCTGCATGGCCCGTCGAGCCACTGGCAGCCCTGGCGCTGGACGCTCGACAGCGTGCAGCCCGACGAGCCCGGCTTCGGCACCGGACCGCGCCTGCTGCGCGACGACGGCGGCGCGCAGCAGTGGCTGCACCCCGGCTTCAAGGTCGAGCTGTTCCGCGACGAGGCCGAGGGCTACCACCTCAACGCGATCACGCCGACGCCGTGCTGGTTCGTGCTGTGGCGCATGGACGAGGAAGCGACGCTGTCCACGGAACCCATTCCGCGCCCGGTCGTGGTCACGCTCAGCTACTACGAGGCCGGGCGCTGGCTCGATGCGCAGGAAACCGTCGAGCAGGTGCCGGCCCCCGCGGAGGTGGTCGACTGGGTGCGCGCCTTCGTCGACGAGCACTACGTGATCGAGCCCAAGCGCCGCCGGCGGCCCGAGAGCTTCCGGTCGCTGGTCGACCGTTTCGGCAACGCCGCGAGCGTGTCGACCGAGAAAAAGCGCGGACGGGGTGCGGGCGATGTCTGAGGGTTTTCTCGGACGCTGGTCGCGCCGCAAGCAGGAGGTGCGCGCGGCCGAGGCCGTCGTGGAAGAGAAAGAAAAGGCGCCGCCGGCAGATGAACCCGTGCCGGCGCCCGGCCTCGTTGCGGCGCCGGCCGCCCTGCCGCCCGAAGCCGACCCGGACGGCGCGCCGCCGTTGACCCTTGCGGACGTGGACGCGCTGGGCATCGAGTCCGACTACACGCCCTTCCTCACGAAGCAGGTGGCGCCCGAGGTCAAGAACGCGGCCTTCCGCAAGCTCTTTGCCGATCCGCATTTCAATGTGATGGACGGCCTCGACACCTACGTCGACGACTACTCCCAGTCCACCCCCGTGCCCGAGAGCGTGCTGCGCCAGATGGCCAGCGCCAAGTTCCTCAAGCTCTTCGACGAAGAGCCCAAAGACGCCGAAGCCACCGAAGACATTCCCCCTGAAACCCCCGACGCCATCGAGGCGACGGACGTGGCACAGTCCCAGGATCCCGCAACGCTTCCCAGCCCGCCGGTTGCCCCGATGCAACCCGCCAGCCAAGAAACCGATGACCACCACGCTGATTTGCGACTGCAACCAGACGATGCCGCTCGAGCCGAAGACGCTCGGCGCGGCACTGGCTGAAACCCTCCCGCTGCATTCGTCGCTGTGCCGCCGCGAGGCGACCTCTTTCCAGCGCGCCATCCAGTCCGGCGACGACGTCGTGGTCGCCTGCACCCAGGAAAAAAGGCTCTTCGGCGAGCTCGCCACGCAGACGCCCAACGCCACCTCGCCGATCCGCTTCATCAACATCCGCGAGACGGGCGGCTGGAGCCGCGACGCCAAAAGCGCGATGCCGAAGATCGCCGCGCTGCTGGCAGCCGCAAGCCTGCCCGAGCCCGACCCCGTCTCGACCGTGACCTACACCAGCCAGGGCCGGCTGCTGATCATCGGCCCGCTCGACGCCGCCGAGCGCGCGGCGGCGCTGGTCGGCGACACGCTCGACGTCACCCTGCTCGCGCAGGGCCCCGGCGCAGCCGGTGGCGCCCAGGCGCGCCGCTGGCCGGTGATTGCCGGCCGCATCGATTCGCTCAAAGGCTGGCTCGGCGCCTTCACGCTGCGCTGGACGCGCGACAACGCGATCGACCTCGACCTGTGCACCCGCTGCAACGCCTGCGTGGTCGCCTGCCCCGAGCAGGCGATCGGGCTCGACTACCAGATCGACAACGCACGCTGCACCTCGCACCGTGACTGCGAACGCGCCTGCAGCGTGGCCGGCGCCATCAATTTCAGCCGGGAGGCCCAGGCGCTCGATGCGGCCTTCGACCTCGTGCTCGACCTCGGCACCGCGCCGCAGATCGACTGGCACGCGCCGCCGCAAGGCTACTTCCACCTGCCCGGCGGCGTCGCGCAGGCCGAGGGCCTGCAGACCTTGCTGCGCCTGCGCGAGCTGGTCGGCGAATTCGAAAAGCCCAAGTTCTTCGACTACAAGCAGAAGCTCTGCGCGCACAGCCGCAACGAAGTGGTCGGCTGCAACGCCTGCGTCGACGTGTGCTCGGCCCACGCCGTGAGCAGCGACCCGCAACGCCAGCGCATCGTGGTCAACCCGAACCTGTGCGTCGGCTGCGGCGCCTGCACCACGGTGTGCCCGACGGGCGCACTGGGCTACACCTACCCGCGCGCGCCCGACCAGGGCCTCAAGCTGCGCAAGCTGCTCGGCACCTATGTCACCGCGGGCGGGCGCGATGCCGCGCTGCTGCTGCACAGCCAGGAAGGCGGCCAGGCGCTGCTCGAACAGCTCGGGCGGCAGGCACAGCTGGGCAAGGCCCAGGGCGTGCCGGCGCGCGTGATTCCGGTCGACCTCTTTCATGCGGCCAGCACCGGCATCGACCTGTGGCTCAGCGCGATTTCCTTCGGCGCCTCGCAGGTCGCGGTGCTGTGCACGGGCGAAGAAGCGCCGCAGTACCTCGCCGCGCTCAAGCAGCAGATGAACGTCGCGCAGGCGCTGTTGCTGGGTCTGGGCTACACCGGCACGCACTTCCACGTGATCGAGGCCGATTCGCCCGCCGTGCTGGACGCCGCGCTGGCCGGCTTGCGCACGACCACGCAGCGCGTGCCGGCCACGGCCGCCCGCTTCGCCGTCGGCGCCGACAAGCGCGACCGGCTCGAGATGACGCTCGATCACCTGATGGGCGCGGCCCCTGCCCTGCAGACGCCCGGCGCACCGCTGGCTTTCGCGCTGCCGACCGGATCGCCGCTGGGCGCCATCGCGGTCGACAAGGACAAATGCACGCTGTGCCTGGCCTGCGTCAGCGCCTGCCCGTCGGGCGCGCTGCTGGACAGCCAGAGCGCGCCGCAGCTGCGCTTCATCGAGAAGAACTGCGTGCAGTGCGGCCTGTGCGAAATCACCTGCCCCGAAGACGCCGTCTCGCTCGTGCCGCGCCTGCTGGCCGCGCCCGAGCGCAAGCAGCAGGTGCTGCTGAACGAGGCCAAGCCCTGGGCCTGCATCCGCTGCAGCAAACCCTTCGGCACGCAGAAAGCCATCGAGGCCATGCTCGGCAAGCTGGCCGGGCATGCGATGTTCCAGGGCGAAGCGCTGGAGCGCCTCAAGATGTGCAGCGACTGCCGCGTCATCGACCTGTACAGCGCCACCAACGAAGTGAAGATCGCCCCGCTATGAGCCAGACCTTTCCCGCCACGTCCGCACTCGACGAGGAGGTGGCCCGGGCCGAGCTCTACGGCCTGCTGGCGCGGCTCTGGTACGCCGCGCCCGATGCCGGGTTGCTCGAAGCCTTCCAGGTGGCGCCCACCGAGGCGCCGGCCGCGGGCGGCTTTCTGGAGGAACCGTGGCGCCAGCTGGTCGGCATCGCGCGCGACACCAGCGCAGCGGCTGCATACGAGGAATACGACGCGCTCTTCGGCGGCATCGGCAAGCCCGAGGTGCTGCTGTTCGGTTCGCACTACCTCAGCGGCTTTCTCAACGACAAGCCGCTCGTGCAGCTGCGCAACGACCTCGACCGGCTGGGCCTGGCGCGCACCGAGACCACCTACGAAACCGAGGACCACATCGCCTGCCTGTTCGAGGTCATGCGCTACCTGATCGCCGGCGAGGACGTGGCGGTGGCCAACCTCACGCAGCAGCAGGCCCTCTTCTCCAGACACATCCAGCCCTGGCTGCCGGCGCTCTGCGATGCTGTGTCGCAGCATCCGCAGGCCCGGTTCTACGCGGCCCTTGCCGTCTTCACGCGCGCGTTCGGCGATGTCGAGGCGCAGGCCTTCGACATGCTGGACTGAGAAGGTGTGAACGAACGAATGCAAGGGGTATTCAGGTTGCTCACACCTTGTTGCTGGTCTAGTATCCACAAGGCCGACCGGGTTTCCCCTCTCTCGTCGCGCCCAGCCACTCCTGGAGTCACTATGCAGGACAGCCAAAACACCGGCATCAAGCCGGCCTCCCGCCGCGGATTTTTCATCGGTGCCGCCACCGCCGGCGCCGCCGCGGTGGCCGTCACCTCGCTGCCGAACATGGCCGAGGCGCCCGTCGCCGCCGTCGCCCCCTCTTTGCCGCCCCCGCCCGAAAACGGCGGTGGCTATTCCCTGAGCGAACACGTCAAGCGCTACTACGCCACCACGTCAGCCTGAGGAGACCCCGTGCTTCTGACCAGAAAATCCCCAGGCACCGCGAGCCAGCGGGCCTCCGACGCGTCGCCCTTCGTTCACAGCTTGCGGCGCGGCCTCGCGAACGCCTTGCCGACGATGGACCGCCGCGCCTTCCTGCGGCGCTCCGGCCTCGGCGTCGGTGTGGGCCTGGCGGCCAGCCAGCTCACGCTGATCCAGAAGGCCAAGGCCGCGGACGGCCGGCCCACGGCCATCGGCGCCGGCAAGATCGAAGTGAAACGCACCGTGTGCTCGCACTGCTCGGTCGGCTGCGCGTCGGACGCCGTGGTCGAGAACGGCGTGTGGGTGCGGCAGGAGCCCGTGTTCGACTCGCCCATCAACCTGGGCGCCCACTGCGCCAAGGGCGCGGCGCTGCGTGAACACGGCCACGGCGAATACCGCCTGCGCTACCCGATGAAGCTCGTCAACGGCAAGTACGAGCGCATCAGCTGGGACACCGCACTCGACGAAATCACCGCCAAGCTCAAGGAACTCACCAAGGCCAGCGGGCCTGACGCGATCTACTGGATCGGCTCGAGCAAGCACAGCAACGAGCAGGCCTACCTGCTGCGCAAGTTCGTGAGCTTCTTCGGCAGCAACAACTGCGACCACCAGGCGCGCATCTGCCACTCGACCACGGTCGCGGGCGTGGCGAACACATGGGGCTACGGCGCCATGACCAATTCGTACAACGACATGCGCAATTCGAAGATTGCGATGTACATCGGCTCGAACGCGGCCGAGGCGCACCCCGTGAGCATGCTGCACATGCTGCATGCCAAGGAAAACGGCTGCAAGATGATCGTGGTCGACCCGCGCTTCACGCGCACGGCGGCCAAGGCCCACGAGTACGTGCGCATCCGCTCGGGCTCGGACATCGCGTTCCTGTTCGGCATCCTGCACCACATCTTCAAGAACGGCTGGGAAGACAAGCGCTACATCAACGACCGCGTCTACGGCATGGAAGAAGTGCGTGCCGAGGTCATGAGCAAGTGGACGCCCGACAAGGTCGAAGAGGCCTGCGGCGTGAGCGAAGCCCAGGTGCTGAAGGTCGCCACGATGCTCCACGAGCACCGCCCCGGCACCGTGGTGTGGTGCATGGGCCAGACGCAGCACACCATCGGCAACGCCATCGTGCGGGCGTCGTGCATCCTGCAGCTGGCGCTGGGCAACGTGGGCAAGTCGGGCGGCGGCACCAACATCTTCCGCGGCCACGACAACGTGCAGGGCGCCACCGACGTCGGCCCCAACCCCGATTCGCTGCCGGGCTACTACGGCCTGGTCGAAGGTTCGTGGAAGCACTTCGCCGCCACCTGGGGCGTCGACTTCGAATGGATCAAGGGCCGCTTCGCATCGCCCGCGATGATGAGCAAGCCCGGCATCACGGTGTCGCGCTGGATCGACGGCGTGCTCGAGAAGAACGAGCTCATCGACCAGGACTCGAACCTGCGCGGCGTCTTCTACTGGGGCCATGCGCCCAACTCGCAGACACGCGGCCTCGAGATGAAGCGGGCCATGGACAAGCTCGACCTGCTCGTCGTGGTCGACCCGTACCCGTCGGCCACGGCCGCCATGGCCGCAATGCCCGGCCGGCCCGAAGACGCCAACGCGAATCGCGCGGTGTACCTGCTGCCCGCGTGCACGCAGTTCGAGACCAGCGGGTCGGTCACGGCATCGAACCGGTCGGTCCAATGGCGCGAGAAGGTCATCGAGCCGCTGTGGGAAAGCCGCACCGACCACATGATCATGCAGCAGTTCGCCGACCGGCTGGGCTTCGGCAAGGAGCTCAGCAAGAACTACAAGATGCAGAAGGTCAAGGGCATGGACGAGCCCGTGCCCGAAGACATCCTGCGAGAAATCAACAAGTCGTGCTGGGCTGTCGGCTACTCGGGCCAGAGCCCCGAGCGGCTGCAGGCGCACATGCGCAACATGGCCGCCTTCGACGTGCGCACGCTCAAGGCCAAGGGCTCCGTGAAGGACAAGGTCAACGGCTACGACATCTCGGGCGACTACTTCGGACTGCCCTGGCCCTGCTACGGCACGCCCGAACTCAAGCACCCCGGCTCGCCGAACCTGTACGACCCGTCCAAGCACGTGATGGACGGCGGCGGCAACTTCCGCGCGAACTTCGGTGTGGAGCGCAACGGCAAGAACCTGCTGGCCGAAGACGGTTCCTACTCGAAGGGCGCCGACATCACCACCGGCTACCCCGAGCTCGACCACCTGCTGCTCAAGAAGCTCGGCTGGTGGGACGAACTCACCGAGGCCGAGAAGCCCAAGGCCGAAGGCAAGAATTGGAAGACCGACAGCTCGGGCGGCATGATCCGCGTGTTCATGAAGAACCACGGCTGCCACCCCTTCGGCAATGCCAAGGCGCGTGCGGTGGTGTGGAACTTTCCCGACGCGATTCCGCAGCACCGCGAGCCGCTGTACGGCACGCGCCCCGACCTCGTCGCCAAGTACCCGACCCACGACGACAAGATGGCCTTCTGGCGCCTGCCCACGCTCTACAAGACCGTGCAGCAGAAGAACATCGCCGACAAGATCGCCGAGAAATTCCCGTACATCATGACCTCGGGCCGGCTCGTGGAATACGAAGGCGGCGGCGAGGAAACGCGCTCCAACCCCTGGCTGGCCGAGCTGCAGCAGGAGATGTTCATCGAGATCAACCCGAAGGTCGCGGCCGAGAAGAACATCCGCAACGGCGAGCGCGCCTGGGTGCACACGCCCACCGGCGCCAAGCTCAACGTGCAGGCCCTCGTGACCGAGCGCGTGGGGCCCGACACGGTGTTCATGCCCTTCCACTTCTCGGGCCGCTGGCAGGGCGAAGACCTGCTGGCGTACTACCCGAAGGGCGCCGCGCCCATCGTGCGCGGCGAGGCCATCAACACCGGCACCACCTACGGCTACGACAGCGTCACCATGATGCAAGAGACCAAGACCACGGTCTGCAACATCGAGAAAGCATAAGGAATCACCATGGCAAGAATGAAGTTCGTCTGCGATTCCGAGCGCTGCATCGAATGCAACGGTTGCGTCACGGCCTGCAAGAACGAGAACGAGGTGCCCTGGGGCGTGAACCGCCGCCGCGTGGTCACGCTCAATGACGGCCTGCCGGGCGAAAAGTCGATCTCGGTGGCCTGCATGCACTGCTCCGATGCGCCCTGCATGGCGGTGTGCCCCGTGCAATGTTTCTACCGCACCGACGAGGGCGTGGTGCTGCACGACAAGGACGTGTGCATCGGCTGCGGCTACTGCTCGTACGCCTGCCCCTTCGGCGCGCCGCAGTTCCCGTCGCAAGGCACCTTCGGCGCACGCGGCAAGATGGACAAGTGCACCTTCTGCGCCGGCGGCCCCGAGGCCAACGGCTCCGAAGCCGAGTTCGAAAAGTACGGCCGCAACCGCCTGGCCGAAGGCAAGCTGCCGGCCTGCGCAGAAATGTGCTCGACCAAGGCGCTCTTGGCCGGCGACGGCGACGTGGTGGCCGACATCTTCCGCACTCGCGTCGTGCACCGCGGCACGGGCGCCGAAGTCTGGGGCTGGGGCACGGCCTACGGCTCGCAACAGGCCGGCACGCCGCCCACCGGAGGCACCAAGTGAAGCGCGCGGTCGTGATGCTCGGCGCGCTCGCTTCGGGCGCGATGCTGCTCGCAGCCTGCGGCGAGAAGCCGCAGACGAACGCCGAGGGCGTCAAGTACGACGCGGTGCCCTGGAGCGGCACCGGCACGCAGGCCAACACCGGCACGGTCTTCACCGCGCCCGGCTGGAAGGTGGGCGACAAGGCGTCGTGGGAGCAGCAGATCAAGACGCGCTCCAACGGCCAGAACGAGTACACCCGAACGAACTGAACCGGAGGCCGCATGAGCGTCACCATTCGCACCAGGCAGGCGTTCCACGCGCTGCTGGCGACCGCGCTCCTGGGCAGTGCAGCCATGACGCTGGCCCAGGAGGCCAACCAGGCCCCGGCCGCGAGCGGTGCTGTCACCGCCGCGCCCGCGTCGCCCGCTTCGTCTGCCCCGGCAGCTGCGACAACGCCTGCGCCGAAGGCCGAAGGCGGCATCCGCAGCCAGAACATCTTCGAGGTCAAGCCCGAAGCCAGTGCCGACCCGAACTACCTCAACCAGACCAACGGCGAGCGCAACAAGGTGCAGCCGGGCAACAACGCGCCGATGTGGCGCCAGGTGAGCGGCGGCGTCACCGGCTACAGCAGCCTGCCCGTGAGCGAAGCGCCCGAGGCCGGCAACCTGATCCAGGGCTTCGTGCAGTACCCGGGCTCGCGCTTCACCAACGCCGGCGAAGCCTGGCGGCAGGTGCGCAACAACTGGATCATTCCGTACGGCGCGGCGCTGCTCTTCGTCACGCTGCTGGCGCTGGCGATCTTCTATTTCACGCGTGGACCGATCCGCCTGCATGGCAAGGAAACGGGCCGCAAGATCGAGCGCTTCACGCCGTTCGAACGCGCCACGCACTGGTCGAACGCGCTGGCCTTCGTCACGCTCGCGGTGTCGGGCATCGTGATGGCCTTCGGCAGGTTCTTCCTCTTGCCGGTGCTGGGCAGCACGCTGTTCGGCTGGCTGGCCTATGTGCTCAAGACCGTGCACAACTTCGTGGGGCCGCTGTTCGTGGTGACCACGCTGTTCATGATCTTCACCTTCATCCGCAGCAACTGGCCGAGCAAGGACGACCTCACCTGGCTGCGGCACGGCGGCGGCCTGTTCGGGGGCAAGGAGCCCGCGTCGCACCGCTTCAATGCCGGCGAGAAGGCGGTTTTCTGGGGCGGCGTGCTGTTCCTGGGCAGCATCGTCATTGCCTCCGGCCTGTTCCTCGACAAGCTGCTGCCCGGCTTCGTCTACACGCGCGGCGAGATGCAGGTCGCGCACATGGTGCATGCCGTGGCCACGCTGCTCATGATGGCCATGATCATGGGCCACATCTACATCGGCACGCTGGGCATGACCGGCGCCTACAAGGCGATGCGCGAAGGCTATGTCGACGAGGCCTGGGCGCGCGAGCACCACCGCCTCTGGTACGACGACATCGAGGCCGGCAAGATCCCCGCGCAGCGCTCGCAACCCACCGGCGCCCCGGAGCCCGCACGGCCGGCGACGGCGCAAGGAACCTCCGTATGAAGCACACATTGACCCTTCTGTGCACGCTGGCCGCAGCGTCCGCATTCGCCAAGCTCCCGCCGCTCTCGCCCGAAGCCCAGGCCAAGGCCGCCGAGACCGCCGCCCGCACCGCGTGGACCGCCAAGACCGACGGCTACCTGCTGTGCAAGTCGCAGGACCAGGTCGCGGCCAAGTACCGCGCCAGCGCCGAAGCCGCGGGCAAGCCGGCACCGGCCGCGGTGGCCACGCCGCCGTGCGTGGACCCCGGCCCCTACGCCGCGGCGCCCAAGCCCGAGGTCAAGCCCATCGAGGCGTCGGGCGCCCACTCCCCGGCCCCCACGGCCGCGGCGCCGCCGAGTTCGAACCAGACGTCGGCCCAGACGAATCCCGCACCCAAGTAGCAGGCCGACGGCGCACCGCGCAGGCACGAGCGCAATCGAAAAAAAGAGACCGAGCACGGCTCGCCGGCACTTGCCGGTGTGGCCGCTTTCGCGTGCGACCGGGTGTTGTGCCCGACAACGCCAGCGACATCCAACTTCTATACTGGCCCGATGCCCCCACCCGAACGAACTGCCTCGACCGATGTGCGCATGCGCGGCTTCACGCAGCGCGCCGAGGTGCCCACCGCCCTCGCCTGGATCGACGCCCACACGCCCCTGCTGTCCGGTGAATCCGTGGCGGTCGACGAGGCCACGGGACGCGTGCTGCTGGATGAGGTGATCGCGCCCATCGCGGTGCCCGAGTTCGATCGCGCGGCCATGGACGGCTATGCGCTGCGCGGCGGCGAAAGCACCGGCGCCGGCGAATACAACCCGCTGGAATTTCCGATCGTGGGCCACGCGTGGCCAGGCCGGCCTTTCGACGGCGACGTGCCCGCAGGCGCAGCCGTCCGCATCATGACCGGCGCCCCGGTGCCGCAAGGGCTCGACGCCGTGGTGCCCGCCGAATACGCGAGCGAACACGACGGGCGCCTGGCCATCACGCGCGCCGTCGCGCCGGGCCAGCACGTAGGCCACATCGGTGAAGACATCGCGCGCGACAGCACGGCGCTGCCCGCGGGCCGCCGGCTGCGCCCGCAGGATGCGGGGCTGGCGGCGTCGCTGGGCCTGGCGCAATTGCAGGTGGTGCGCGGGCCGCGCGTGCGGCTGCTCGTCACGGGCAATGAAGTGCGCGCGCCCGGCACGCCCAAGGGGCCCTTCGAGATCTACGACGCCAACTCCGTGACCTTGCGCGGGCTGGTCGCGCGCGACGGCGGCGTGCTCGAGTCGCACCAGCGGTTGGGCGACGACCCGCAGGTCATCGCGCAGGCGCTGGCCGCACCGGGCGCCGACGTGGTGCTCATCTCCGGCGGCTCCAGCGTGGGCGCCGAGGACCATGCGCCGCGCCTGCTGGCCGAACTCGGCGAGCTGGCCATCCACGGCATCGCGATGCGGCCCTCCAGCCCGGCCGGCATGGGGCGCATCGGCGACACGCTGGTGTTCCTGCTGCCGGGCAATCCCGTTTCGTGCCTGTGCGCCTACGACTTCTTTGCCGGCCGCGCGATCCGCCGGCTCGGCGGACGGCCCGCCGACTGGCCCTACCCGCGCACGCGCGCCACCGTCGCACGCAAGATCGTCTCGCAAGTGGGGCGCGTCGACTACGTGCGCGTGAAGATCGGCAGCGACGGCGTGGAACCGCTCGCGCTCTCGGGTGCGTCGGTGCTGAGCTCGACCACGCGGGCCGACGGCTTCGTGATCGCCCCCGCCGAAAGCGAAGGCTTCGGGCCCGGGACCGACGTCACTGTTCATCTGTACGAGTGCCTGTGAAAGCCCAATCGCAATTTCTCGATGTCGTCACGCGGGACGAGGCCGAGCGCCGCTTCCGCGAACACCTGACCCTCGCGCCGCTGGGCCGCGAGACACTTCCCCTGCACGCGGTGCTGGGCCGTGTGCTGGCCGACGACGTGGTCGCGGCCATCGACGTGCCCGGCTTCGACCGCTCCAATGTCGACGGCTTTGCCGTGCAGGCCGCCGACACCTGGGGCGCGATGGAAGAACAGGTGCGCGCGCTGGCCCTCGTGGGCGAGACGCTCGCGCCCGGCATCGTGCCGCAGCGCGAGGTGACGCCCGGCCACGCGACCGCGATCGCCACCGGTGGCATGCTGCCGCGCGGCGCCGACGCGGTGGTGATGGTGGAACACACCGACCTCGACCACGGCGACGTGCAGGTTCGCCGCGCCGCCACGGCGGGCGAGAACGTCAGCTACGCCGGCACCGACATCGCACGCGGCGAAACCGTGCTGCGCGCCGGCCAGCCGCTGAGTTCGCGCGAGATCGGCGTGCTCGCGGCGCTGGGGCTGGCCGAGGTCGGCGTGTACCGCAAGCCGCGCGTCGCCATCTTCTCCACGGGCAACGAGATCGTCGCGCCCGGCGCACCGCTGCCGACGGGCGCCGTGTACGACTCCAACGCCGCCATCATCGGCGCCGCGGTCGAGGAACTGGGCGGCGAGCCCGTGCGGCTGGGCGTGATTCCGGACGACGAGGCCCTGCTGTCGGCCGCCCTCGCACGCGGGCTCGAATGCGACGCCGTGGTCTTTTCGGGCGGCACCTCCAAGGGCGAAGGCGACCTGTCGTACCGCGTGGTGGCAGCCCTCGGCGACCCGGGCGTCGTGGCGCACGGCGTGGCGCTCAAGCCCGGCAAGCCGGTGTGCCTGGCGGTCACGGGCGGCAAGCCGGTCGTGATCCTGCCGGGCTTTCCGACCTCGGCCGTCTTCACCTTCCATGAGTTCCTCGCGCCCGTGATCCGCGCCTTTGCGGGCCAGCCGCCCGAGCGGCGCGAGCACGTGACGGCCACGCTGCCCCTGCGCGTGAACTCCGAGCGCGGGCGCACCGAATATTTGCTCGTGGGCCTCGTGCCCACCGACGACGGCCTGGCCGCCTACCCGATGGGCAAAGGCTCGGGCTCGGTCACCACCTTCAGCAGCGCGGACGGCTTCATCACCATCGGCCAGCACACCGAGATCCTCGATGCCGGCGCGCCCGTGCAGGTGCAGCGGCTGGGCCAGGGGCTGGACGCCGCCGACCTGATCTTCATCGGCAGCCATTGCGTGGGCCTCGATTGGCTGGCCGGCGAACTGATGCGCCAGGGCCTGCGCATCAAGGCCATGAACGTGGGCAGCACAGGCGGGCTGATGGCCGCGAAGCGCGGCGAATGCGACGTGGCGGGCATCCATCTGATGGACCCGGCGACCGGCGTCTACAACCAGCCGCTGCTCACCCCGGCGCTCGAACTGGTGCCGGGCTACGGCCGCATGCAGGGCATCATCTACCGCCCGGGTGACGCACGCTTCGAGGGCCTGGACGCCACTGCGGCCATCGCCGCCGCGACCACGCAGCCCGGCTGCACCATGGTCAACCGCAACGCCGGCAGCGGCACGCGCATCCTCATCGATCGCCTGCTCGCCGGCACGAAGCCGCCCGGCTACGGCGTGCAGACCAAATCGCACAACGCGGTGGCGGTGGCCGTGGCGCAAGCGCGCGCCGACTGGGGCCTGGCCATCGACACCGTCGCGCGGCAGTACGGCCTGGGCTTCATTCCGGTACAGGAAGAGCGCTACGACTTCGCCGTGCCCAAGGCGCGGCTGGCGCGTGCGCCCGTGCAGGCCTTCGTTGCGTTGCTGCAGTCGGCGGCGGCGCGCGAGGCGCTGGGCCGGTTGGGCTTTCGCGTCGTCGAACCCGCCGCCTGATCACAGAACTGCTTCTTCCACTCACAAGGACCTCGACGATGGCTTTGCGCAGACGCTTCACCCTCCTCGCCCTCGCCGGCGCGCTCGCCGGCACGTTGCTCGCGCCGATCGCGCAGGCACAGGACAAGTTCATCGTGCTGGCGTCGACCACCTCGACGGAACAGTCGGGCCTGTTCAAGCACCTGCTGCCGCAGTTCACCAAGGCGACGGGCACCGAGGTGCGCGTGGTGGCCGTGGGCACCGGACAGGCGCTGGACATGGCGCGACGCGGCGATGCCGACGCGCTGTTCGTGCACGACCAGCCCGCCGAAGAGAAGTTCGTCGCCGAAGGCTTCGGCCTCGCGCGCCAGGCGGTCATGTACAACGACTTCGTGCTGATCGGACCAAAGTCCGACCCGGCCGGCGTGCGCGGCAAGGACATCGCGGTGGCGCTCAAGCGCCTGGGCACCACAGGCACGGCCTTCGTCTCGCGCGGCGACAAGAGCGGCACCCACTCGGCCGAGCTGCGCCAGTGGAAACTCGCCGGCATCGACCTTGCAACCGCCAAGCCTGCCGGCTACAAGGAATGCGGCTGCGGCATGGGCCAGGCGCTCAACATCGCGGCGTCGACCAATGCCTATGTGCTGTCCGACCGCGGCACCTGGCTCAACTTCAAGAACCGCGCCGACCTGGGCATCGTGGTCGAGGGCGACAAGCAGCTGTTCAACCAGTACGGCGTGATCGTCGTGAACCCGGCCAAGCACCCGCACGTGAAGAAAGACCTGGCGCAAGGCTTCGCCGACTGGGTGGTGTCGCGCGACGGGCAAGCCGCCATTGCCTCGTACAAGATCGGCGGCGAGCAGCTCTTCTTCCCGAACGCGGGCCAGTGAGCGGCGCTCCGGTCGATGACGGGCCGCGCGACAGGCAGGGCCTCGCGGTGGCGATGAAAGCCGGTCGTCGATGAACACCATGACCGAAGGCTGGGCGCTGGCCTGGCGACTCATCGCCGCCGCCGACCCCGAACTCGTGCGCATCACGGCGCTCTCGCTGCAAGTGAGCGCGACGGCCTGCCTGATCGGTGCGCTGTTCGGCCTGCTGCTGGGCGCCTGGCTCGCGGTGGCGCGGTTCCCGGGGCACGCGCTGGCCGTGTGGCTGGTGAACACGCTGCTCGCGCTGCCCGCGGTGGTGGTGGGCCTGCTGGTGTACCTGCTGCTCTCGCGCTCGGGGCCGCTGGGCCAGCTGGGCATCCTGTTCACGCCGTCGGCGATGGTGGTGGCGCAGGCCGTGCTCGTCACGCCGCTGATCGCCGCGCTGTCGCGCCGGCTCGTGATGGCGGCGCTGGCCGATGGCGGCGACCAGCTGCGCTCGCTGGGCGCCGGGCCGCTCGCCACGT
Organism: Variovorax paradoxus; assembly: GCF_009498455.1. Taxonomy (NCBI): domain Bacteria; kingdom Pseudomonadati; phylum Pseudomonadota; class Betaproteobacteria; order Burkholderiales; family Comamonadaceae; genus Variovorax; species Variovorax paradoxus. The sequence continues at coordinate 6,582,294 of NZ_CP045644.1, forward strand.
CGCTGTTGATGCTGGTGCACGACCGGATGGGCGTGGCCACCGTGCTGCTCACGGCGTTTGCGCGCGCCATCGCCGAGGTCGGCGCCGTGATGATCGTGGGCGGCAACATCGCCGGCGTCACGCGTGTGATGACCACCACCATCGCGCTGGAGACCAGCAAGGGCGACCTTGCACTGGCCCTGGCGCTGGGCATCGTGCTGCTGGCGGTGGTCGGTGCGGTCAACGGCGCCATCGGACTGCTGCAGTGGCTGGCCACGCGGCAGCCGAACGCCGCGGCGCAAGTGAAGCCGCATGCAGTGCACCGGACGCCCGCTCCGCGCACGCACGTTGCCACCGAGGCGACACCGCTGATCCGGGCCGAGCGGGTCACGGTGCGCTTCGGCCAGGTGATCGCGCTCAACGAGGCATCGCTGACGCTGCACCGGGGCGACCGGCTCGTGCTCGTCGGTGCCAACGGCTCGGGCAAGACCACGCTGCTGCGGCTGCTGCATGGCCTGCTGCCCTGCGAAGGCCGCTGCGAGCGCCTGCCGCTGCAACCCCAGGGCCGACTTCCACGGGCGGCCATGCTGTTCCAGCGCCCCTTCCTGTTGAGCCTCTCGGTGTGGCGCAATGTCTGGATCGGCCTGTGGCTGTCCGGCGTGCCGGCCGCCGAGCGCAACGAGCGTTGCGGACTGGCGCTGGCACGCGTAGGACTGCTGGACCATGCGCAGCGCTCGGCGCGTTCGCTGTCGGGCGGACAGCAGCAGCGCCTGGGTCTGGCACGCGCCTGGGCGCTGCAGCCGGACATCCTGTTCCTGGACGAACCGACGGCCAGCCTGGACCCCGGCGCCAAGAACGAGATCGAGGCCCTCATCGAAGAGGTCGCCCGCAGCGGCGTGACCCTCGTGATGAGCACCCACAACCTCGGCCAGGCCAAGCGCCTGGCCACGCGCGTCGCGTATCTGCATGCGGGCCGCATCGTCGTCGACCGGCCGGTGGCGAACTTCTTCAACGCAGAAGATCTGCCGCCCGAGGCGGACCAGTTCCTGCAGGGTGAACTGGGCTGGCACATCCAGCCCTGACGCCGGCGGTCTCTTGCGCTTGCGCACCCATGCTTCCGCTTACACGGCACCCCGATCCGTCGAGGCAAAATACCGCGATGGAAATCACTGTCGCGGTCTCGCTGCCGACATTCCTTCCGGGTCTGGGGGCGCCACTGCTTTCGCCTGCACGAAGACCTCACCGACCGGCTGCGAACGCACGGCCGACACCCGATCACTGAATACGCAGAGCCCTCATGAAAATAGCCACCTGGAACGTCAACTCCCTCACCGCGCGCCTGCAGCATGTGCTCGACTGGCTCATCGCCAACCCGGTCGATGTGCTGTGCCTGCAAGAGCTCAAGATGACCGACGACAAGTTTCCGCTCGAGGTGCTGAAGTCGGCCGGCTACGAAGCAGCGGTGTTCGGACAGAAGACCTACAACGGCGTCGCCATCCTCAGCCTCGCGCCGGTGCGCGACGTGGTGAAGAACATCGAGAACTTCGCCGACGAGCAGTCGCGCGTGATCGCCGCCACCATCGACACGCCCTCGGGCCCGCTGCGCGTGGTGAACTGCTACTTCGTGAACGGCCAGGCGCCCGGCAGCGAGAAGTTCGCCTACAAGATGTTGTGGCTCGACGCGCTGCACAACTATCTTGCGCGTGAACTCGCGGCGCACCCCAACCTCGTGCTGCTGGGCGACTTCAACGTCACGCCCGAAGACCGCGACAGCTTCGATCCGGTGGGCCTGAAGGAAACGATCCACCACACGACCGAGGAGCGCAACCACTTCAAGGCGCTGCTCGGCCTGGGCCTGACCGACAGCTTCCGCATGTTCGAGCAGCCCGAAAAAAGCTATTCGTGGTGGGACTACCGCATGCTGGGCTACCAGAAGAACCGCGGCCTGCGCATCGACCACATCCTCGTGAGCGAGCCGTTGCTGCCGCGCGTGAAGGGCTGCGTCATCGACCGCGTGCCGCGCAAATGGGAAAAGCCGAGCGACCACGCGCCGGTGGTGCTCGAACTCGGCCCGGGCGCCTGACGGCCATGACGACGCCGATCGCCGCGCGCCTGGCCCGTTCCGCCGCGATCGCCGCCGCGGCGCTCGCGCTGGCCGCCTGCTCGGTCCTCAAGCCGGGCGGCGGGTCGGGAAGCCCGGCCAGCACATCACCGGGCGGCGCAACCGCCACAGAAGGCAGCCGCGACGTGCCGACCGTGCGGCTCATCACCGCGCAGACGCCCGCGATCCGCACCTACCGCAAGACCGGCGCGCGCCACATCTACAAGGCCTACGCCAGCCGCATCTACAAGGGCAAGATTCCGCCGCTGGTGTATGCCGTGGTCGTGGTCGAAACGGAGATCGATGCAAACGGCAAGATCACCAACGTGACCTTCAGCCGCGTGCCCAGCCACGCGCCCGAGGTGCCACCGATGATCGCGGACCTGATCAGGGCGACCTCGCCCTTGCCCAGCCCCGGCAAGCTGGGCGGCCACACCTACGTCGACACCTGGCTCTGGGACAAGAGCGGCAATTTCCAGCTCGATTCGCTCACCTTGGGCCAACGCAGCCGGTAACTTGGCACACCCCCAGGCTGCGCGCACTTCGTGTCGCTACGCCAACCCCCTTGCAGGGGGCGATACCAGCGGCCCGGCAAAGCCGGTTCCGCGGTATCCCTGGAAGGGTTCAAGTGCGCGTTGGCAGGTCGTAAAAAAGGCCCGTAGAGGGCCTTTTCATTCGATACCGAGTTCCTGGATTTTCCGGGTGATGGTGTTGCGCCCGATGCCCAGCTTCTGGGCCGCCTCGATGCGCCGGCCGCGCGTGTTGGCCAGCGCGGTGAGGATCAGCCGCGATTCGAAGCGGCGCGTGAGCACGTCCCACACGTCGGTGCGGCCTGCGGCGAGCAGGGCCTGAGCTTCGGCTTCGAGGCCGCTTTCCCAGGCGCTGGGGCCGGCGGGTGCGCCTGGCACCACCTCGGGGACGGCCACAGCCGGCACTGACGCGTCGCGCTCGACAACAGCCAACGGCGCCGCCGCAACAGCCTGCACGGGCGCCGCAACCTCGGCCACGGCCGCATGCACGTCCGCCCCACTGACCGCCATCACTTCGGGCGGCAGGTCCTTCGACTCGATCAGCTGCGCGGGCGCCATCACGGTCAGCCAGTGGCAGATGTTCTCCAGCTGGCGCACGTTGCCCGGGAAGCCGAAGGTCGCGAGCTTGGCGAGCGCGGCGTCGGAGATGCGCTTGGGCTCGACGCCCAGCTGGCGCGCGCTCTGCTGCAGGAAGTGCCTTGTGAGCGCGGGCACGTCTTCACCGCGTTCGCGCAGCGCGGGCAGGCGCAGGCGGATCACGTTGAGGCGGTGAAACAGGTCTTCGCGGAAACCGCCGAGCTTCACGCGCTGCTCGAGGTCCTGGTGGGTGGCGGCGATGACGCGCACGTTGGCCTTGACCGAGTTGTGGCCGCCCACGCGGTAGAAATGGCCGTCGCTGAGCACGCGCAGCAGGCGTGTCTGCAGGTCGAAGGGCATGTCGCCGATTTCGTCGAGGAACAGCGTGCCGCCCTCGGCCTGCTCGAAGCGGCCGCGGCGCATGGTCTGCGCGCCGGTGAAGGCGCCGCGCTCGTGGCCGAAGAGTTCGCTCTCGAGCAGGTCTTTGGGAATGGCGGCGGTGTTGATCGCCACGAAGGGACCGTTGGCGCGTGGCGAGTGCTTGTGCAGCGCACGCGCCACGAGTTCTTTGCCCGAGCCCGATTCGCCGGTGATGAGCACCGTGACGTTGCTCTGCGAGAGCCGGCCGATGGCGCGGAACACGTCCTGCATCGCGGGCGCCTGGCCGAGCATCTCGGGGGCGGCGACCATGCGCTCTTCGGACACTTCCTCGCGCTGGCTTTCGTCGACGGCGCGGCGGATGAGTTCCACGGCGCGCGGCAGGTCGAAGGGCTTGGGCAGGTACTCGAAGGCGCCGCCCTGGAAGGCCGAGACCGCGCTGTCGAGGTCGGAGAAGGCGGTCATGATGATGACCGGCAGGCCGGGGTGCTTGGCCTTGATCTTGTCGAGCAGGTCGAGCCCCGAGCCGCCCGGCATGCGGATGTCGCTCACCAGGACTTGCGGGCCCTGCTGCTCGTCGCCCTCGGCCTGTTCGAGTGCGGCCAGCACTTCGCGTGTGTTCGTGAAGCTGCGCGTGGGCATGTCTTCGCGCAGCAGTGCCTTCTCGAGCACGAAGCGTATCGATTGGTCGTCATCAACTATCCAGATCGGCTTCATGCATCTCCTCTGTTGCCGGGGCTGCGCTAGGGCAGCGGAATCAATATCTTGAAATCGGTTCGGCCCGGGACGCTGTCGCACTCGATCACGCCGTGATGCTGCTGCACAAAAGTCTGTGCAAGCGTCAACCCCAGCCCGGTTCCGCCTTCCCTGCCCGAAACGAGCGGATAGAAGATGCGGTCCTTGATCGTGTCCGGCACACCCGGTCCATTGTCGATGACATGCAATTCCAGTGCCAATCGATACCACTGCTTGTTGAAGATCACTTGTCGGGCAACGCGCGTCTTGAAAGTGATCTGCGCATCGCCCGCCGCGCGGCGCTCGGCCAGGGCCTGCGCCGCGTTGTGCGCGATGTTGAGCGTGGCCTGGATGAGCTGCTCGCGGTCGCCGCGGAACTCGGGAATGGAGACGTCGAAATCGCGCTCGATGTGCAGGTCGCGTGAGAACTCCGCCAGGATGACCGAGCGCACGCGCTCGCACACCTCGTGGATGTTCACGTCGCCCACCACGTGCGGGCGACGGTGCGGCGCCAGCAGCCGGTCGACCAGCGTCTGCAGCCGGTCGGCCTCATGGATGATGACCTGGGTGTATTCGATGAGGTCGCGCGACTCGACCTCCATCTGCAGCAACTGCGCCGCGCCGCGGATGCCGCCCAGCGGGTTCTTGATCTCGTGCGCGAGGTTGCGGATGAGTTCCTTGTTGGCCTGCGCCTGATCGATGAGGCGCTCTTCGCGGTCCTGGCGCACCTGCTGCTCCAGCGGCGACATCTCGATGATGAGCTCGCCCTTCTTGTCGCCGTGCGCCAGCGTGACCTGCACGGGCATCAGCTCGTGGTTCACACGCCGCAGAAAGGCCTCGTAGCGCAGCGTGGCGAAGTCGTTGCTGCTGGCACCGTCGAGCGCCGTGCGCAGCACCTGCGGCTCATGGAAACAGGCACCGAACTGCGAGCCCTCGAGCGTGCGCCGCGAGGTGCCCAGTGCATCCTCGAGGCCTGCGTTGGCAAACAGCACCGAGCCGTCGCTGTTGACCACCGCGATCAGCGTGGACAAGAGGTCGAAGGCGCGAAAGCGCGGAGTGGCGCCAGTCGCCTTCTTCCCGAACACCATGGTGACGCCGCTTACTGCGCTTGCGGCTTGCCGGGCAGGCGGCCGATTTCGCGGCGGATGCCGGCGATGTCGCTCTCGTTGCGCGCGAGTTCGGCCTTCATTTCAGCCACGCGGTCGAGGTACTTCTGGTAGTTGCGGCCTTCACTGCCCTGCTTCTCGGGCTCGCCGTTGTTGTATTCCTTCTTGAGCTCGGTCTGGCGGGCTTCGGCCTTGCGCAGCTCGGTTTCGAGCACCGAGCGCGCCTCGCCGTCGCGGGCGCGCTGATCGACGCCTTCGACACGCGGGCTGCCTGCCGGGGCGCGCGCGGCTGAAGAACCGCCCGAGCCCGACGACGACGCACTGCCACCGCCCGAAGGCTTCGTGCCCTGCACGACGGTGACGTTGCCGCCTTCCATGACCTTGCAGCCCTTTTGCTGGGCCACGGTGGCGTTGTTGGTGTACTCGTTGCCGCAACGCCAGACGCGCTCTTGCGCGAGCGCCGCCGGGGCGGTGGCGAACGAGGCGGCGGCCAGGAAAATCAGGGAGACAGTCTTCATTTGATTCCGGAGAGGGCGCGACAAACGCGCATTTTGATGCAATTCGGGCGCCCTCACGATGGGATGTTCCGCACCAAGGAAAAAGGACGGCCGGGGCCGTCCTTTTGTCTTACCTGCCCGCCGAGACGGGCTGGGTATTGCGCTTTTTACAGCGAGTAGTACATGTCGAATTCGACCGGATGGGTCGCCATGCGGAAGCGCGTGACTTCCTGCATCTTGAGGTCGATGTACGCGTCGATGTACGAGTCGGTGAACACGCCGCCCTTGGTCAGGAACGCACGGTCCTTGTCCAGGTTTTCCAGAGCCTGGTCCAGGCTGTGGCAGACGGTCGGGATCAGCGCGTCTTCTTCCGGCGGCAGGTGGTACAGGTCCTTGCTGGCGGCTTCGCCCGGATGGATCTTGTTTTCCACGCCGTCCAGGCCGGCCATCAGCAGTGCAGCGAAGCCCAGGTACGGGTTCATCAGCGGATCGGGGAAGCGCGCTTCGACGCGGCGGCCCTTCGGGTTGGCCACGAACGGGATGCGGATCGAGGCCGAGCGGTTCTTGGCCGAGTAGGCCAGCTTCACCGGGGCTTCGAAGCCGGGCACCAGGCGCTTGTAGCTGTTGGTGCCGGGGTTCGTGATGGCGTTCAGGGCACGGGCGTGCTTGATGATGCCGCCGATGTAGTGCAGCGCGAAGTCCGACAGGCCTGCGTAGCCGTCGCCGGCGAACAGGTTCTTGCCGTCCTTCCAGACCGACTGGTGCACGTGCATGCCGGAGCCGTTGTCGCCGACGATGGGCTTGGGCATGAAGGTGGCGGTCTTGCCGTAGGCGTGGGCCACGTTGTGGATCACGTACTTCTGCAGCTGGACCCAGTCGGCGCGCTGGACCAGCGTGCTGAACTTGGTGCCGATTTCGAGCTGGCCGGCGTTGGCCACTTCGTGGTGATGCACTTCGACCGGGATGCCCAGCGATTCGAGCACCAGGCACATTTCCGAGCGCATGTCGTGCAGGCTGTCGACCGGGGGCACGGGGAAGTAGCCGCCCTTGACTGCGGGACGGTGGCCGCTGTTGCCGTGCTCGTATTCCTTGTCGGTGTTCCACGAAGCTTCTTCGGAATCGATCTTCACGAAGCAGCCCGACATGTCGTTCTTCCAGCGCACGCCGTCGAACACGAAGAATTCGGGTTCCGGACCGAAGAAGGCGGTGTCGCCCAGGCCGGAAGCCTTCATGTACGCCTCGGCGCGCTTGGCGAGCGAGCGCGGGTCGCGCTCGTAGGCCTTGCCGTCGGCCGGATCGATCACGTCGCAGGTCAGGATCAGCGTCGTTTCTTCGAAGAACGGGTCGATGTTGGCGGTGTTCGGGTCGGGCATGAGCTGCATGTCCGAGGCTTCGATGCCCTTCCAACCGGCGATGGACGAACCGTCGAACGCGTGGCCCGAGGTGAATTTGTCTTCATCGAAATGCGACACAGGCACGGTGACGTGCTGTTCCTTGCCGCGGGTGTCGGTGAAGCGCAAGTCGACGAACTTGACCTCGTTTTCCTTGACGAGCTTGAGTACATCGGCGACGGTCTTTGCCATCAGTTTCTCCTGAGTTGGATGGTGGTTAGGAATACGGGAACGGAAGGATGCAGTTTCTGTGCCATTGTCACCCCGCCGGATGAGGCCCGGGTGACGGCCCAGGGGCTGCCGGAAAAGGAATTAATCACCAAACTGGTGCGATACGAATTAACGCACCAATTCGGGGCCAAGCTTCGCATCAAAGCTGTGCAAGCCTTCGATCAGCTGGCCATAGGCAGCATCGAGCCGCGCGGGGTCGCCCTTGACGCCCAGCTCGATGTGGCGCCCGTACTGGGGGTGATCCACGCTGGGGAGGCTGAACACCTTGATGCCGGCGTGGGCCTCTTCGATGGCCTGCATCAGCGGCGTGAGGGTGGCTTCCATCGCACCGAAAACGATCACGGACTTCTCGGCGATGGCGTTGCGGGTGAACAGATCGGCATAACGGCTGTCGAGCACCGACTCGATCATCGGCCAGGCCATGACCGGAAAGCCCGGCACGAAATGCACGTGCTCGACGCTGAAACCGGGAATCTTGTTGTACGGGTTGCGGATGATCGACGCGCCCTGCGGAAACACGCCCATGTTCAGGCGGTGGATGTTGTCGGGCCGGTCGGGCTCGTAGGGCACGCCCTGCTCCTGGGCGGTGTCCTGCATGCGCTCGCGGATCAGCACTTCGGCCTCGGGATGCAGTGCCAGCGGCACGCGCAGGGCCTGGGCGGCGCACTGGCGGGTGTGGTCGTCGGGCGTGGCGCCGATGCCGCCGGTCGAGAACACGATGTCGCCGGAGGCAAAGGCGCGCATCAGGGCCGCGGTGATCCGCGTGGGCTCGTCGCCCACGTACTCGGCCCAGCCCAGCTGCAGGCCGCGCGCGGCCAGCAGTTCGATGACCTTGGCCATGTGCTTGTCGGCCCGCTTGCCGGAAAGAATCTCGTCGCCGACGACGATGAGACCGAATGCGCGTGTCATGGTGAACCCCATTGAGAAAGAGCGGCCTTGTTGGCCTCGGTGGCTTCGGCCGCCTCGAGGGCCAGCGCGTCGCCGCTGCCGGTTTCGGGCTGCAGCGCTGCGCGCTGGGCGCGCATCTGGGCCAGGGCGTCCAGGCAGTAGTGGGCGAACCAGAGCGCCGAGAAAGCGAAGACCAGCGTGTAGATCCAGATGGCGATCGGCACCAGCACGAAGAAGGCGGCGGCGAACAGCAGGCCCGAGGCCCAGACGATGCTCGGCGCGGCGCCCAGGTAGCCGCACAGCACGCCGATGCACAGCAGCGGCAGCCGGTGGGCGCGCAGCAGCGCGGCGCGTTCTTCAGGGCTGGCGTGCTCGGCCAGCGCGTCGAAACTCATCACCCGGTAGGTCAGCCAGCCCCAGATCAGCGGCGGCAGGATCAGCACCAGCGGCGGAATGAGCCACAGCGGCATCGACACCACCAAGGCGATCAGCGCCAGCACGGTGGCGGCGAGCGAGCGCATCACGCTGCCGAAGAAGGAGGCGCCCTTCTTCTGCTCAAGCGTCGGAAAGCGCCGTTCGGCCACGAGCTTGGTGAGCGCCGGCGCCATGAAGCCGGCCACGATCAGCAGCGACAGCACCACGATGAGCGGCGTGACGCCGAACACCACCACCAGCGGCGCCAGCGCGGCCGTCACATCGCTCGAGAACAGGCGCCCGATCCAGGCCCAGAAGCTGGACAGCAACGGCCAGGCGTCGAGGGCTTCGCGCGTCCAGACGACGGCCGCGTCCCAGTAGAAGTAACCGAGCCCCGCGGCCAGCAGCACCATGAGCGCCAGTGGCAGGAGCGACAGCACGATCACGCGCGGGAGCATGCAATAGGCCACCGCGCGCCAGAAGGAGTCGAGGAGCAGGCGCATGAGGTTCGAGGATAACGTAAGGCTTCTGCGCCCTGGCCGTCCCTCGCAGCGCGCTCAGGCGCGGCCGAACAGCCGCTTCAGCCCCAGCCACTGCTGCGACCAGAAGCCCTGGCCGTAGTCGCGCGGCCGGCCGTCGGCGCCGGGTTCGACCTGGTCGCGGATGCCGGTCGGGTCGTAGCGGTTCTCGAAGTTGGCGGTGCGAAAGAGCATGTCCCACCAGGGCAGCAGCACGCCGAAGTTGTGGCCGCCCAGCGTGCTCTTGCCGTGCGATTCGTGGCCCAGCCCGATGCTGTGGTGCAGCCGGTGAAAGCGCGGGCTGACCCACAGCCGCTCGCCGATGGCACCGAAGCTCAGCCGCAGGTTGGCGTGCTGCAGGCTCTCGCTGAGCTGGGTGAAGGCCACGACGGCGATGAACTGGCCCGGCGCCACGCCGATCAGCTGCGCCACGATGACGATGAGCGTGTCGTGGATCACGTCGTCGAGCAGGTGGTTGCGGTCGTCGCTCCACATCGTCATCTGGCGCTGCGAGTGGTGCAGCGAATGCAGGCTCCACCACGCGTTGAAGTGATGCTGGCCGCGGTGAATCCAGTAGCCGACAAAGTCGAGCACCACGAGGTAGATGGCAAAGGCCACCCACGGCACGTCGGTCACGCCGGGCCAGACCTCGTCCAGGTGAAAGGTGCCCCACCCCGCCATGCGCAGGCTGCCGAGCAGGTCGTCGAACAGCGGCTGCAGCGTGAAGAACAGCGCCAGCCGGAACAGGCCCAGCCGGTGGATCAGCGTGTAGAGCACGTCGATGCGGATCGCGCGGCGGTCGGTCACGGGCTCGACCGCGCGCCAGCGCTGCAGCGGGCCGATCACGGCCAGCAGCACCAGAATCTGGACCACGCCGACCAGCAGCCAGCCGGTGGCGTCGAAAGCGTCCTCGGCCCAGCCGCCCAGGCCGATGGCATACACCAGCGGCTGCACGGCGGTCTCGAAGAGCCAGCCCTGCATGGCGGAAAAAACGTCGGTCAACCAATCGATCACGGCACGAACTCGGGGTCAGAAATCAGGGGTGGGATGCGATCCAGGCGCGGTAGTCCGGGTGCTGGCGCAGCGTGCGGAAGCAGAAGCCCTTGGCCTTCAGCCCGACGATCAGCGGCTCCAGGTTGGCGGGCGCCCACGGGTCCTTGCGCGACCAGATGCCCAGGTGCGCCAGCAGGATGTCGCCGGGGCGAATGCCCGCGAGCGCCTGCGTTAGCAGTTTGGGGTTGCTGAACGCCTCGCTCGGCAGCTCGTCGCCCAGGAAGCCGGCGGGCGACCAGCCCACGTGCGCATAGCCGCAATCTTTGGCGGCTGCCAGCAGCGCGGGCGAGGTCTTGCCGCCCGGCGCGCGGTACAGCGGCAGCGGCTTCTTGCCGGTGATGGCGGCCAGCCGGTCGGACGACTTGCGGATGTCGGCGCAGTACTGGGCCGCGCTCCAGACCGACTCTTTCCCGGTCTGCGGGCCGGCCGACGGCTTGATGCGAAAGCTGGGCGGCGTGCCCTTGACGTCGCCGCGCCAGTAGGCGTGGTCGTAGGTGTGCGAGCCGAACTCGTGGCCTTCGGCCGCCCTCGCCTTCCACCACGGCGCCCAATGGTCGTCCAGGCTGTCGCCGTCGGTCTGGGTGCGCTCGGCGGCGGCGAAGAAGGTGACGCGCACGTCCTGGCGCTTGAGCACGTCGGCCACCAGCGGGGCAATGCCCATGTGGCCGGTGTCCAGCGTCAGGTAGACGGGTTTGTCGCAAGCGGCCTCTTGTGCTCCGGCCGCCGGCATGGTGGCGCAGGCCAGCGCCGCGACAGCCAAGGCGACGCCCGCGGCGCGCACCCGCTCAGGTCCGCTTCGCATGGTCCAGCGTCCAGACGCCGTGCGGCGAGCGGCCGACGTTCACCTGTCGCACGACCTTCTGGCTCGCCAGGTCGACCACCGTGAGCTTCTTGGCCCAGCGCGAGGTCACGTACAGCGTCTTGCCGTCGGCCGACACGTCCATGCAGTCGGGGCCGCCCGGCACGTTGTAGGTCGCAACGACCTTCAGCGTGGTCAAGTCGATGCGGCTGATGCTGTTGGCCACCCGGTTGCTCACGAACACGGTCTTGCCGTCGCCGGCCGAGCGGAACGCGTGGGCGCCCTTGCCGGTGGGAATCTTGCCGACCAGCTTGGGCTGGGCGCCGGCCACGTCGAACACCTGCACGCCGTCGCTGCCGGTGAGGCCCACGAGCAGCGTCTTGTCGTTGTGGGCGCCGAAGATGTCGGCCGGCATGGCGCCGGTGGCCATGCGCCAGCGGACGGTCTGCGTCGGCAGGTCGACCGCAATCAGCTCGTCGCTGTCCTGCATGGTGACGTAGGCCACGGTGCTGGTGTTGTCGATCCAGATGTGGCTGGGCGTCTTGCCGGTGGCGATGCGCTTGGCCAGCTTCAGGTCCTTGCCGTCCCAGCGGTACACGTCGACGTGGTTCAGGCGGTTGGCCGCCGTGACGAACCACTTCATGTCGCGCGAGAACTGCAGCTGGTACGGATCGATGATGCCGTACACCACGCGCTGCACCTCGGCCGTGCGCGGGTCCAGGAAGGTGAGCGAGTCACCCGCCGAATTGGCCACGATGACCGACTTCTCGTCGGGCGTCATGTAGATGTGGTGCGGCTCCTTGCCGGTGGGAATGCGCTGCTTCTCGGTCCAGTCGACCGGGTTGATCACGCTCACGCTGGCGTCCAGCGAATTGAGCACAAAAACCGGTGGGGGGGCCGGCGGCGCCGCCGCGGCGGGGAGGGTCACCAGGGCTGTCAGGCAGGAGAAAAGGAAGGCCGCAATGCGGCCGTTCGGGCAGGCAGGAAGTCGCAAGGGAAGGTTCCGGGAGAGAGTTAACAATCTTAACGGTCGAACCCGACGAACAGCTGACCGCCGACACCCCCTCCCCCGCTGTCGGACCCGGCGCCTTGACCTATGTCAAGCGGCGGCCCGGGGCACCGGCGCCCGCAGCTGGGCCACCTGCTCGGCCGTGAGCCAGCGCCATTGGCCCGGCGCCAGGTCGTCCGGCAACGCCAGGCCGCCGATGCGCGAACGGTGCAGCCCTTCGACCCGGTTGCCGACCGCGGCCAGCATGCGCTTGACCTGGTGGTACTTGCCCTCGGTGAGCGTGAGCCGCAGGTGCAGCGGGCTGTCCGATTCGCAGGCCGCCGCGCGCACGGGCTTCGGATCGTCGTCGAGCACCACGCCGGCCAGCAATTTGGCGATCTGCGCCTCGTCGATCGGGTGCTTGGCCGTCACCTCGTAGACCTTGGGCACGTGGTGCTTGGGCGAGCCCATCTTGTGGATGAACTGGCCGTCGTCGGTCAAGAGCAGCAGGCCGGTCGTGTCCTGGTCGAGCCGGCCGATGGCCTGCACGCCCTGCACGGCGCCCTTGTTGGGCCGCAGCCGCAGCGGCGACGGCAGCAGCGTGTAGATGCTCGGGTAGGTCGAGGGCTTCTGCGAGCACTCGGTGCCGGCCGGCTTGTGCAGCATCAGGTAGGCCTTGTCGTGGTACGCCCACTCGGTGCCCTGCACGGTGAACAGCAGGCCTTCGGGGTCGAGGTCGGCAAAGGGGTCGGTCACGGCCGCGCCGGCAATGCTCACGTGGCCTTGCTGGACCAGGCCCGCGCACACGCGGCGGGTGCCGAAGCCCTGGGTATAGAGGATGTCTTGCAGGTGCATGAAAAATGAAAAAAGCGGCCGTGCCGACAGGGGCACGACCGCCTTCAAGTGTGCCGCAGGTTCAGTACCCGGCGGCCAAGCCCGTGTTGCGGCGCGGATCGTTGGCGCCGTAGAAGCGATTCGCGCCCACCGGTTTGCCGCCCAGCGAAGGCGCGCCGACGATGATCGCGGCCATGTGGTTGGCCGGCTGCGGCACGCCCAGGTTGTGGCCCATGTCGGTCAGGATCTTGCGGGTGTCGGGGCTGATCGCGAAGGTCTCGACGTTGGTCACGTCGGGCAGCCACTGCTGGTGGAAGCGCGGCGCATCGACGGCTTCCTGCACGTTCATGCCGTAGTCGACCACGTTCAGGATGGTGTGCAGCACGGCCGTGATGATGCGGCTGCCGCCGGGCGTGCCGACCACGAACACCGGCTTGCCGTCTTTCGACACGATGGTCGGGCTCATCGAGCTCAGCGGACGCTTGCCCGGCTCGATCTTGTTGGCCTCGCCCTGCACCAGGCCGTAGAGATTGGGCACGCCGACCTTCGAGGTGAAGTCGTCCATCTCGTTGTTCAGCAGCACGCCGGTCTTGTCGGCCGTGACCTTGGCGCCGAACCAGTCGTTCAGCGTGTAGGTCACCGACACCGCATTGCCCCACTTGTCGGTGATCGAGTAGTGCGTGGTGTTGCTGCCTTCATGCGGCGCCACGCCGGGCTTGATGTCCTTCGACACGCCGGCCTTCTTGGGGTCGATGGCGGCGCGGATCTTCGCGGCGTAGCCCTTGTCGAGCAGGCGGTCGAGCGGGTTCTTCACGAAGTCGGGGTCGCCCAGGTAGCTGTTGCGGTCCACGTAGGCGTGGCGCATGGCTTCGATCTGGTAGTGCACCGACTCGGCCGAGCGGAAGCCCAGGTCCTTCAGCGGATAGCCCTCGAGGATGTTGAGCATCTCGCAGATGATCACGCCGCCCGAGCTCGGCGGCGGCGCCGACACCACGCGGTAGCCGCGGTAGTCGCATTCGACCGGCGCGAGTTCGCGCGTCTTGTACTGGTCGAGGTCGGCCTGCGTGATGATGCCCTTGCCGGCCTGGCTCGACGCCACGATCGCCTTGCCGACCCAGCCCTTGTAGAAGCCGTCGGTGCCCTTGGCGCTGATTTCCTTCAGCGTCTTGGCCAGGTCTTTCTGCACCAGCTTCTGGCCGACCGCGAAGGGCTCGCCCTTGTTCAGGAAGATCGCACCGGAGACCGGGTCTTTCTTGAAGTCGTTGGTGGCCGTGAGCAGCATGTCGATGTCGCCCTGCTCCAGCGCGAAGCCCTTGTCGGCCAGCTGGACCGATGGGGCGATGAGGTCGGCGCGCTTCATCGTGCCGTACTTCTCGCGCGCGTATTCCATGCCCGACACCGAGCCCGGCACGCCCACGGCGAGGTGGCCGTTGGTGCTGAGGCCCTTGACGACGTTGCCGTCCTTGTCGAGGTACATGTTGGCCGTGGCAGCCAGCGGGGCCTTCTCGCGGAAGTCGAGAAAGGTCTTGCGGCCGTCGGCCAGCTGCACGGTCATGAAGCCGCCGCCGCCGAGGTTGCCGGCGGCCGGATACACCACCGCCAGCGCATAGCCCACGGCCACGGCCGCATCGACCGCGTTGCCGCCGCGCTTGAGCACATCGACGCCGACCTTGCTGGCCAGGTGCTGCGCGCTCACGACCATGCCGTGCTCGGCCGCGACCGGCGCCTGCGACGCGGCCTGCGCGCCGCCGGCCGCCGCCAGGGTGAGCGCGGCCGCGACGGCCGCGCGCAAGGTGGGGGTCCACTTGAAGTGCTGCATGGAAAAGTCTCCTCTGTGCGTTGGATGAAGAATGAGGGAGGGGCGAAGGGTGTGTGCCGTCAGGCCGTGAGCAGCGCCTTGCGCCGCAGGCTCTGCAGCGCCTGCGCGACCTGCTCCTGCGAAAAATCGTGAAGCGCCGACGGCTCGGTCAGCGGCTGGTCGTCCTTGAGGAAGCGCAGGCGTCCGGCGCGCACCTCGTCGAGCAGGAAAGCGGCCAGCGCTTCGTGGGTGTGCGCCCCGTCGAGCAGCGGCAGCAGGCTGCGCTCGAGCACCGAGAGCGACACCGGCTCGTGCCACTGGTTGCAGACGACGGCCGTCGCTTGCGACGCGGGCACGCCGGCCACCGCGCGGCGCACCGGCTCCAGCACCTGCGGCAGCGCGGACACCGATGAAACCGCCGGCACCGGCGTGCGCCGGATGCGCAGCGCGCCCAGGATCAAAAGCTCCTCGAGCATGGCGAGCACGATGGGCTCGACGGCCGCGCGCGGTTCGCCGGTGAGCGTTACCACCGCGGCCAGCAGCGCCTCGGTCGACATCGAACACGGATAGCTCGCATCGAGCGCCTGCGCCACCGCCTTGTGCGCCGGCAGCCGCAAGGTGACCTTCAGGTCGCGCAGCGCGGTGCAGGGCTGCTCGCGCGCATCCATGGTGAGCGCATCACCACCATCGACGCGGAAGAGGCCGGCGAACTCCAGCGCGCGCAGGCGGGGGACTTCGAGCCGGTAGCGGATGTTCGCGGCGTTGCCCTGCTTCACCAGCAGCGTCTGGCGGAAGGTGCGGTTGACGAGAAAGTCGAGGTACTGCTCCATCATCACCTGGCTGCCGCCGCATTCGCGCAGCAGCGGGTCGCGCACCTTCTCGCCGTAGTTCTGCACGAACATCGTCGAGGGCTCTGCGTCGCACAGGTAGGCCAGCCCGCGGGCCTCGGCACGCGCGACGAACTCCTTGAAATAGCAGGGCTCGTTGCAGGGCTCCAGGAACTCGTGCAGCAGGTAGTAGTTGCCGGAATTGCGAACGATCGGCATCGTCTCTTCGAGCGTCTTCTTGAGCACGCTGTCGGGCCGTGCCGACTGCTCGAGAAACTCGAGCATGCCGCGCGCGTACGAGAGCTTTTCTTCGGGCGTGTCGCGCGGGCCGCCGCGCAGGATCATCGCGTCGCGCACGATCTCGCGCGCCTTCCAGCCCGGGTAGACGTTGTAGCTCACGTACACCACGCCATTGGGCGCGAGGTTCTCGGCGCACACGCGCAGGATGGCGTCCTGCACCGGCCCCGGCACCCAGCTGTAGACGCCGTGGCAGACGATGTAGTCGAACTCGCCGAACGAGGCGTCGATGTCGGCGATGTTGAAGGTCTTGAGCTCGATGTTCGACAGCCCCGCGTGGTCGAGCGCCGCGGCGCCCTGGGCCACCTGCACGCGCGACAGGTCGACGCCCACCGCGCGCGCCTCGGGGTGGCGCACCGCGAACGGAATCAGGTTGCCGCCGGCGGCGCAGCCCAGCTCCAGCACGCGCGCCTTGCGGGGCGGCGGCGCATCAAGGCCGAACAGGAAGGCCAGGGCTTCCAGGTGCTCCACGGCGGATTGGGGGAACGGGTGCGAGTCGTAGGGCACCGCATCGTAGTAACTGGTGAGCGTGGAAGTCAGAGAGTCCGGCACGAACGTCCTTTGGGGAGCGGAAGGGGCTGCGGCAGTGCTCGCAGACTATAGCCCCGCGCCCCGGCAAAAAGAAGCCGGCGCTCCTCGACACGCCCGCCCCTCGCCGTGGACCCGTGCGCCCACGCGACTCTTTAGAATGGCCCGATGAACTGGCGCATCACTCTGTTTCCCCTGGCTTTGGTCATTGCCGGCTGCTCGTCGCCGCCCAACCAGATCGTTCCCTTCCGCGACGGTGTGCTGCGCGCCATGACCTACACGCAGGCCTCCGACTACTGCAGCGCCAAGGGGCAAGACCCCAAGTGGCTGGGCAAGGCCCCCGCCGAATCCGGCGTGCTGTTCCAGTGCCAGTGAGCCGCTGAAGCCGGAGGGCCGAAGCCGGCCCCCGCGACTCTTTTTCCTCAGCTCTTGCGGGTGCGCTTCGTCTGCCCGCCGCCTGCCGGGCCGCTGGCCGCCGACTGACGGGAACGGTCAGGCTCCGCCGGTTGCGAAATCTGTCCCAGCCGTTCGCCGGTTTCGGACGTGTCGCCCTTCGCGGCCGCATCCCCCAGCGTCAGCACGCCGACGAGGCGCCGCTCGCGGTCCACCACCGGCAGGCGGCGGATCTGCAATTCGCCCATCGTGCGCAAGGCTTCCTCCACGGACACATCGTCGAAACACCAGCGCACCTGCCCGCTCATGATGGCGTCGAGGTGGGTGGTTTCCGGCGGCAGCTTCTGCGCCACGCCGCGCACGGCGATGTCGCGGTCGGTGACGACGCCCACGAGCCGCTCGCCGTCGCACACGGGCAGCACGCCCACATCGAGTTCTTCCATCGCCTGGGCGGCGTCGCACAGCGTGTCGGTGGGCGCGGCGGTGCGTACGCCGCGCGTCATGAGTTCGTTGACCTGGGTCATGGTGGCTCCTTGGTGGTGTGCGTCGGCCTCGCAGGCGACCACCCGCGATGGAAAAACCGGCGCAACGTCAAACCACCGTAGCCCCGCGTCGCGGGGCCGGTGTCAGGCCATGAACGGCATCGGCGTGGGAATCGACTGGCGTGCGCCTGCGGCTCAGGCGTCGATGTCGATGAGGGCCAGGCCGCTCTCGCGGTCGCAGGTCTTGCGCAGGTAGCCCGGCGATTCGACCAGCAGCACCTCGAGCGTGGGCTGCACGGTGGCCTGCAGCACATGGCCGCCGATCGTGCTGCCGTCGCGCCGGCCCAGCACGGCGTGCGCATGCACCGTGGGCTGGTCGCCATCGAGCGCGACGTCGCCGTTGAGGGACAGCACCTCGACCTGCTCCCCGACGGGAATGCGCTCGTATTCCTTGCGCTCCCAGTCGAAGTACCCCAGCACCGCCCCGCGCAGTGCACCGATCGCGCTGAAGCGGCTGGCCGACAGCCCGTGCGTCTTCGCAAACTCTTCGAGCAGGGGCATGACTTCGTCGCCCGTCTCGAACACCAGGGCGATGGTCCGCTCGGGGCCGGCGTTGAGGATCTTGGATTTCATGGCGGGGCGGGTCCTTTCGATGGTCGGGTCAGCGCGGGGAGTTCTGCTTGCAGTCCTCGGCGGTGCCCCGGCAGTCGTCTTGGCGCGAGGGCGCACCGGGATCGTCGGCACGCGGCTTGTTGCTGTCCTTGTCTTCGCCGGCGGGCTTGGGGTCGACCGGCGGCTTTTTCACCAGGCCGGGATCGCGGTCGGGCGGCGCGGGCTTCACCAGCCGCGGATTGCCATGGGCAGGCGGCTTCACGAGGAACTCGGAGTCGGGCTGTGCTTCAGGCCGAACCGGTGGGGGTGGCGGCTTGTCGGCCGGCTGCGCGGCAACCGGAGCGGCGATCAGCACCGCAAGAACCCCGAGGGCGAGGCGTGAAGTCACTGTGGATTTCGTTGAATTGCGCATGGCGTTCACCCATGCGCCGAAGGTTTCACCGGCGCGGTCCGGGCGGTGTAGGCCTCCTTCGCCAATGGCCGCAAGTCAGCGACCCCGTGCCCGGGCATTCCGTCAGGCAAACATGACATCGTCCGACAGGACGCAGGCCGCTGCCGCGCGCCAATCGGGCGACCGATCCGACCGACGGAGCACCACCCCATGTCCACACGAACCGCCGACCACGCCGCCACCGACAAAACCGCCACGCTGTACCGCATGGTCATGCCTGGGCACATCTGCCCCTTCGGCCTGAAGGCGCGCTTCCTGCTGCGGCGCAAAGGCTACGCGGTCGACGACCGGTGGCTGAAAACGCGCGAGCAGACCGACGCCTTCAAGGCCGAGCAGCAGGTGAAGACCACGCCGCAGGCCTTCATCGACGGGCGCCGCATCGGCGGCTACGACGACCTGCGCCG
This sequence comes from Variovorax paradoxus, assembly GCF_009498455.1. Taxonomy (NCBI): domain Bacteria; kingdom Pseudomonadati; phylum Pseudomonadota; class Betaproteobacteria; order Burkholderiales; family Comamonadaceae; genus Variovorax; species Variovorax paradoxus. The sequence goes on from NZ_CP045644.1 coordinate 6,601,104, forward strand.
CCACTTCGGCCTCGCGGTGCGCGAGCCCGGCGAGACCTCGTACCGGCCGGTGATCGCGGTCTTCGCCGTGGCGCTGCTCATGGCCGGCGCGAGCCTGCTGGCGGCGGGCCAGACGCTGGCGAGCCCGCAGCTGCTGTCGTCGTTCATCGCCTTCGCGATGTGCATCCTGGCGCTGCTCAAGCTGCAGGACGTGGAGAGCTTCTCGACCATGTTCCTCAACTACGACCTGCTGGCCCGGCGCTTCGTGCTGTATGCCTACCTCTATCCGTTCGCGGAGCTGCTGGCCGGCGTGCTGATGGTGGCGGGCCGGCTGCACGCGGTGGCGATTCCCGTGGCGCTGTTCATCGGCAGCGTGGGCGCGGTGTCGGTGCTCAAGGCCGTGTACGTCGACCGGCGCGAACTCAAGTGCGCCTGCGTCGGCGGCAGCAGCAACGTGCCGCTGGGCTTCGTGTCGCTGACCGAGAACCTGATGATGGTGGCGATGGCGCTGTGGATGCTCGCCGGCACCGCCGGCACCGCCGGCGCGTGACCGGCCAACGCCACCCTAGGCCCGGTCCCAGCCCCCGCCGAGCGCCTTGTACAGGTTCACGGAATTCACCGCCGCCTTCAGCTGCAGTTCGATGAGCTGCTGCTGCCCGGTGTACAGCTCGCGCTGCGCATCCTGGCTCGAGAAGTAGTCTTCCATGCCGCTGCGATAACGCGTGCGCGAGATGCCGGCCACCTTCTCGAGCACCTGCACGCGCGCCTGCTGCGCCTCCAGCTGCGGCTGCAGGTGGTCGCCGGCGATCAGCGCGTGGGCCACCTCGCGAAAGGCCACCTGCGCCGCGGATTCGTACCCGGCCATCGCGGCGGCCAGCCGCTCCTGGTTGGCGCTGACGTTGGCGGACCGGCGCCCCCAGTCGAAGATCGGCAGCGACACGCCCAGCACGCCGGCCCAGCTGCTGTTGCCGCTGGCGAGCAGGGTTGACAGCTCCTTGCTGACGCCGCCGGCCAGCGCCGTGAGCGAGATGGTCGGCAGCATCGCGGCCTTGGCCGCGCCCACGCCCGCGTTGGCGGCCTCGACGCGCGCGTACGCCGCGAGCAGGTCGGGCCGGCGCTGCAGCAGGCTCGACGGCAGCCCGGCCGCCACCGGCGCCGTGGAGCGCTCGGGCCAGGGCCGCGCGGTGCCCGTCTCGGGCGGCACGGCGCGCCCGACCAGCACGTTGAGCCACTGCAGGTCCTGCGCGACACGCATGCGGTATTCCTCCTGCCGCACGCGCGCGTTCTGCAGCAGCGACTGCACCCGGTACACGTCGAGCTGCGCGGCGCCGCCGACAGCGCGGGCGCGCCCGATCATGTCGGCGTTGGCGTTCAGCGCGGTCTCGTTGGCCATGGCCAGCGCGAGCAAGGCGCGGTCGGCGCGCAGCGTGAGGTAGGCATTCGACACCTCGCCCACCAGGTTCATGCGCGCGGCGGCATGGTCCTTGTCGCCGGCCTCGGCGAGCGCGCCGCTTTGTTGCGCAGTGCTCTGCTGCCGGCCGAAGAAGTCCAGCTCGTACGACATCACGCCCGCCTGGATGTCGAAGCTGTTCGACACGCGCCCGTCCGACGGCAGGTTGCCGACCGGGCTGAGCGAGCCCTGCGGCGTGGTCTGCGCCCGCTGGCCGTGCGCCGACAGGCCCACCTGCGGGAACAGCGAGGCACGGCTGCCGGCATAGGTGGCGCGCGCCTCGCGCGCCTTCGCGGCGTAGACGCGCAGGTCGCGGTTGTTGTCGAGCGCCGTGGCGATCAGGCCGCGCAGTTCCTCGTCCTGCACGAAGCTGCGCCAGTCCGCCGGCTGCGCGTCCGGCGCCGTGGCGCCGGCCGGCCATTGCGAGGGCACCGCGAGGTCGGGCTCCTTCATCGGCGGCGTGAGGTTGCATCCGGTCGTCACCAGCAGGATGCACACGGCCAGCACCGCGAGCAGCAGCCGCAGCGACAGCCGCGCGAAGCCCGCGCCCGGCGCGCGCATACCCGCGCTCGCGAACAGCGCCGAAGCGGCCTGCCAGGGCCGCACCTGCACCGCCACGTGGCTCGGCGGCACGTTGAAGACGTGGCGCACGAGGTGTTCGCGCTGCGCCTCGGTGGCAGCAAACTTCAACTCGGCCCCCGCCCTGCCGCGCGCGGCGAGGTGGGCCGACAGCCAGCCGATCGGCTCGACATGCACCTCCAGCGGCTGCCCGACGCGCAGGCGCTTCAGCAGGCCCCGGCCTTCGAGCAATGCGCCGTCGGTCGCGATGTTGACGAAACGCGACTCGCCCTCGCCCGCGGCGGTGCGCACCCGTGTCAGCGCGCGCCACGGAAAGCGCTCTTCCTGCTGCGGACGCGGCAGGTCGACGCAGGCCATGAGCGCGCCCAGGCACAGCACCAGCGCGATGCCGGTCCACACGAGGTTGAGCTGGTCGCCGGGCGTGAGCGCCGCGCCGCTCAGCGCCGCCATCGCGGCCGCGCCCTGCAGCGCCACGAGCAGGCCGCCGAAGACGGCCACCAGCTTCCAGTGCACCACCGTGCGCGAACGGTCGAGTCCCTTGGCCGTCACCTTGAACGGATGGCCGAAGGGCTTGAGCATCGCGCGGGCCAGCGTGCTGCTCACGGCCATTGCCGCCACCAGCTGGCTCACCTCGCTGAACACGGGCAGGCAGCGCCGCTGGCTGATCCAGTAGCTGTAGGCCCAGAACATCATGAGCGTCGGCAGGCCGTAGGCCGCAAAGGCCTGCGGCGTGGCGTGGAAGGCCGACACGCCGGCATACCAGTACAGCGCCGGCGCCAGCAGGACCAGCACCATGAAGGGCTTGCCCAGCCAATGCAGCAGCCCGTGCAGGAAGTGCAGCCGCGCCGGCAGGCTGTAGCCCCGGCCGAGCAAGGGCCCGTTGGGCAACAGCGCGAGCTGCACGGTGCCCAGGCACCAGCGGCTGCGCTGGTTGATGTAGTCGACGATGCTCTCGGCCGACAACCCGTTCGACAGCCGCTCGCCCAGCCAGCGCGTGATGCGGCCCCGGCGCAGCAGCAGGTAGGTGGTGTGGATGTCCTCGCACACGCTGCCGACCGGGAACCCGCCCGCCTCGGTGATCGCGTCGCGCCGCACGATGAACGAGGTGCCCACGCAGAAGGCCGAATCGACCGCGTCCTTGGCGGGCTGCAGCACGTCGAAGAACACGCGCTGCTCGTCGACCCAGCTGTCGGTGGCGCGCAGGTTGTGCTGGATGGGGTCGGCGTTGTAATAGAACTGCGGCGTCTGCACCAGCCCCACACGCTTGTCCTCGAACAGGCCGAGCATGCGGTAGACGATCTGCCGCTGCGGCGCGAAGTCGGCGTCGAGCACGAGGATGAACGGCGCATCGGTCACGCCCGCGGACAGGCGCAAGCCGTTGTTGAGGTTGCCGGCCTTGGCGTGGCTGTTGTCGGGCCGCCGCGCGTAGTGCACGCCGCGGCGCTCGCAGTAGTCGCGCAGCCAGTCGCGCCGCGTGTCGTCGAGCACCCAGACGTTCAGCCGCGGGTAGTCGATGGCCTGCGCGGCGATGATGGTTTTCTCGAGCACGGCCAGCTCTTCGTTGTAGGTGCAGATGAAGACGTCGACCGCCGGCACATCGTCACCGCGAGCGCGCAGCGCGGCCTCGCCCCGGTCGGCCTGCGCGCGGTTGTCGCGGCGCCGCATGAGCATGTGGATCGACATCAGCGTGTAGACGATGGCCGTGAGCTCGAAGCCCAGGAACACCCAGGCGAACAGGGTTTCGAAACCCAGGTCCGACGGCGGCATGGTGGCGACGATGCGCCAGACGGCGTAGCGCATCAGCAGCAGCGCCGTCAGCGCGCCGAACAGCACGCGGTGGGTGATGCGGTCCACCCTCGCCCAGGTCATGAGGAGCAAGGCAAGCCCCCCGACCAGTGCGTTGAGCTGGAATTCCGGAGTGGCGATCAGGCTGGACATGATGGAACGGCTCCCGAGGCAAGGGTCTTGCCGGTGAAAGGGTTGAAGCCCGTGGCGGCCAGGGCGATCCAGGCGGTCGCGCCCAGGTGGGGCCAGCGGTAGTAGAAGAAGTCGGCCCCCGTCGAATCGGGGCCGATGGCCAGGCCGGTGGAGATGCGCGCGCCCGGCGTGGCGTAGTACAGGCCGTTGCCGGCGCGCTGCGCGGCGAGCAGCTGCCACAGCGCTTCGGGCGCCGCGCCCTTGCGCGCCACCAGCGTGGCGGCGGCCTGTGCGCTGCCTTCGGTCCAGATGCCGTCGGGCTCGCGCGAGAAACCGTAGCCCGCGCCGGAGCGGTGGTGCTTCTCCACCCAGTCGAGGCTGCGCACCCAGGCGCACGAGCCCTCGGGCGCCGCGAGCACCGGCCACAGCTGCGCGTCGAGGCCGGAGCCATCGGTGGAGACGGTCGCGCCGTCCTCCTTGGTGCCGATGTGAAAACGTTGCTCCGACGGGTTCCACATGCGGCGCACGAAATCGAGCGCGGTGCGCGCCTGCCTCTGCTCCGCCGCGTCAGGCTGGCCCTCGGCCCGCGCGGCCCGTGCCGCCCACGCCGCGGCCATCGCGATGTCCAGGTTGTGCTCGGTCGACTTCCAGGTCTGCGCGCGCTGCGCGTGGTCCCAGCCGTGGCGTCCGCCGTTGTAGCCGTCGGGGCCGTTCTTGGCGCGCGTGTTCTGCTCGGTCCAGGCCAGCAGCCGGCGCGCGGTCGCCAGGTAGGCGGGCGTCGGCTCGGCCTGGTGCAGGTTCAGCAGCAGCAGCGCGGCCCAGGCCACGTTGCCGGTGGCGGTGCTCACCTGGTACGCATCGGCGATCCATTGCTTGCGCCCGGCGTCCCAGCGGCCCGGCAGCGCGGGCTTTTCTTCAGTGACCGGCCCGGCGCGGTAGGCGTTGCGCACGCGCCCGTCGGGCATCGACTGGTCGTGCGCCACGGCCCGCACCACGGCATCGCCGATGCGCCGTGCGGCAGCGCGGTCGCCGCACGCCAGCAGCGCGATGCCGGCCAGCGCGTTGTCGTAGGTGAAGGCAGCGCCCGCCAGCGCGGGTTCGAAGGGCGGCTCGCCGGGCGCATTCGTGGTGCGGTAGCTGGTCAGGAACAGCGGCCCCGACGCCGCGCCGCCCTGGTCGTGCGCGACGGCGCGCCGCAGCCCGTCGCAGCTGTCGCGCGCAAGGGCCTGCTGTGTGGCGCCGGGCGAAGGCGCAGCGGCAGCCGCAGCGCCGGCCAGCGCGATCGATGCAGCGGCGCAGCGCGCCCCTGTGGCGAGCGAAAGACGAATCGGCATGGTGTTCTCACCTGCTGTGCGCTCAGGCCTTGGCAAGGCTGGCGGAGACCACCTTGCCCGGCACGCACAAGGTCTGTCGGCTGCCGTCCGCGGACTGCGGCGGCTCGGCCGCCTCGATGCGCGCCACGGCATAGATCGAGCCCTGCTCCGCAAAGGGGAAGGGCACGCTGTAGGTGCTCTGCAGCGCATCGGAGGCCACGGGCAGCAACTGCTCGACGCGCGCCGGCACCGCGACGTTCTCCGCCACCTTCACATCGAGCATGGAGCCGACGCTCAGGCGCTTGGCCAGCCGCGCGGGAAACACGGCGATGACGCCGATGCGGCTGCAATCGGTCACGCGCACCAGCGACGCACCCGCCGTGACATACGCGCCTTCGGGCGTCAGCACGGTGTGCACCATGCCGGGCTGGGTGGCTTTCACTTCGTAGGCGGCGAGCTTTTCGACGCGGCGGCGCTCTTCTTCCTCGAGCTGCGAGATTTCCTTGAGCTGCTTGAAGATCGCGGTGCCGTCCTGGCGCGCGCGGTCGGTGCTGTTGCGCAGCGCTTCGCGCCGGCTCGCGAGCGTCTGGAACAGGCTGTTGCCCCCGGTGCCCACGAAGGCGCCCTGCCCCGCGCTCGCCACGGTCTGCGCCTGCCCCGCGAAGGCCTGCTCGGCCACCGCCGCAGCGGCACGGGCGGTGCTCAGCTGCGCCTCGGACGCGTTCATCACCTGTTCGCTGATGGCGCCTTCTTTCAGCAGCGCCTCGTTGGTGCGCACCTTGTTCTCCTGCTCGGCGACCATGCTGTGCGCCACGTCGCGCTGGCGCTGCGCGATCTCCCAGGCGTCCCAGGTCTGCGCCAGCGAAGCCTGACGCGTCACCTGCGCCTGCTGGCCGATGGAGCGCATCTCCTGGCTGTCGGACTTGTACTGGTTGCCCAGCTGCGCCATCTGGCTCTGCAGGCCGAGGCGCTGCGTGGTCAGCGTGGTGAGGATCTCCTGGCTGACGGTCGGGTTGCGCACGGTCGCCACCAGCGTGCCGGGCAGCACCGCGTTGCCCGAGCGCACCGCCATCTGCGTCACCACGCCATTGATCGGCGAAGTGACGATGCCGACCGGCGCCTGCAGCACGGCGCGCGTGGCCTGCGAGGACAGCAGCGGCTCGACCAGCGTGGCGACCATGAGCCACAGCACGAAGGCCAGCAGCGCATAGCCCGCCAGCCTGGGAACGAGGGCGCCTCGCTGGCGCCGCCGCCGGCCCCGCACGGCACGCGGCCTGGCATGCACGGCCGCGTGCGGTTTCGACGCAGAAGGAATGGGTCTGGACACTGGCATAACCACCTCTTGAAAACATCGACGGCGGGCCTTGAACGGCACACCCCTTTGGTGAAGAAAGAGACTGACTCAAGCCTCCCCACCCCTCTTCCGCGCCTTCGATTTTTCGTGCTGCGGTGCAATAAAGTTACGCCCAAAGCGCGGTCCGAGCTGCTTCCGGGAGAAACAAGATGTGCGAACTTCACATTTACTTTTGGGCCGCGGACCGGGCGAAGTCCTACATTGGTTCTGCTGCGGCGGGGGGTTGACACGAACCGGGCGCCCCGGCACGCCGGCATGCCGCGCGATCGCGTTTGTCTCGGAAGCGCGCAGGTGTCGCGAGGGCGCAAGCCGAGGAGGCCGTCGGCCCGGGGCGCCCTGCAAAAAACGCGGCGTGTGCGCCGCGCTCAACAGACCGTAACGATATTGCCGCGAATGGTCACAGCCGCCGCGACGGCGTGTGGCGGGCGCGCATCAGCGATGGCGGCCGCGGCGCGGTTCCAGCGAGCGTTGAGCCCGTTGAGCCCCTTGAGCCCGCTCAGTCCGCAAGACGGACGCGCACCTCACACCCCGGCGGCACAAAGATCTCGTCGCAGTTCGGACCGACCCCGCCGCGGTCGATCACCACGAAACTGGCCGTCTGCTGCGTGACCACCAGCGGGTGGTGCCAGACGCCGCGCGCATAGTTCACGCCCTGCCGCCCGTCGGTGACGAAGGCGCGAATGTCTTCCACGCGCACCGTGTCGCCCGCCGGCGCCACGACCACGAGAAAGCGGCTGCCGTCCATCGGCACGAAGGCCTGGCTGCCCAGCGGGTGGCGCTCCAGCATGCGCACGGGCAGCGGCATCGCATAGGGCTGCGTCTCGAAGATGTTCACCAGCACGCGGCTGTCGCCGGGGCCCGGGTCGACGCGCGCCAGGTCGTGGAAGCGCGTGGTCATGCCCGCGTTGATCGACATCGAGCGGCTGTGCGCGCTCTCGATGACGTCGCCGAACGCGGCGAAGGCCTCGCGCGTCAGCGGCTGCGCGACGAGCGCGAGCGACGCGGGCGTGCCCGGCGCCGGGGGCAGGAAGGTGGGGCTGGCAATCGTCAACGGAAACTCCTCGGCATGGGGTCCAACTGTATGACCAGTATCCGCGTGAAGCGTCCACGCAGCTCGACGAGCACATGGCGATCATCGAGGCGCTCACGCACCCCCGCTCAATCCAGCGTCGCCAGGTAGGCCGCGATGTCGCGCGCGTCCGCTTCGGTCACGCCCATCTCGGGCATCGCGGTGCGCGGATCGACCGTGTGCGTGTGGCGCAGCCATCGCACCATGTGCTCGGGCGTGTTGGCGAGCTGGCCGGCGATCATGTCGCGCCGTGCGACTCCGGCCAGCGACGGCCCCACATGCGGCGACGAGCCCGTGACGCCGGGAATGACGTGGCACGCATTGCACGCGTACTGGGACAGTGCCCGCTGCCCGCGCCGGACGCTGTCGCCGATGCCGTCGCCGGCGCGCGGCCCCGGCGCACACGTCGGCCCGGATGACGCACCGGGCGATAACGTCACCTCGCCCGCCTGCGCCTGGGCTTCGTACTGCTGCGGCGTCATGTCGGGCAGCTGCTGCAGGAACGCCACGAGCGCCCACAGGTCGTCCTCGGAGAGCCGGTACTCCCAGGCCGGCATGCCGCTCATGCGGATGCCGTTCTTCGTGACCCAGTAGAGCTCGCGCGCGTGCCAGCGCTGGCGCGCATCCACCAGCGGGCCGGGCAGCGGTTGCATGCTCTTGCCGATGTCGCCCTGCGCCACGCCCGGCGCGCCATGGCACTGCACGCACTTGGCGCGGTAGCAGGCGGCGCCGCGCGTCACCAGTTGCGCGTCGTCCAGCGGCGGCGGACGGATGTCGCGGGCGCGCAGGCGCACCGACTGGCGCATCGCCGTCTCGAGCAGCGTGTGCACGGGCTGGTAGTGCGGCGTGTTCGCGGCCACGTCGTACAGGCCGCCGAGCACCACGCAGGCAGCGCCGGCCAGCGCCGCCGCGCCCAGCGCCGCGACGGTGAGGAGAAACGTCTTGGTCGTCCCCATTTGGCGGCATTGTCCGACGCGCACCCGCGCCGCCGTGTCGGCGCAAGCCGCGTCCGCACTCGCAGAATCCGCCCATGGCCGCCCCCGCCGCCGATCGTTGCGCAGCCCACGCCTTGCCTTCCCGCCGCACGGCCGCCGGGCTTCTGCTGCTCGCCGTACTTGCCGGCGGCTGCGAAGTCGGCGAGCGCCCCCTGCCTTACGGCGATGCGTCCCCGGACCAGCGCCTGTCGGGCCAGCGCCTGCTCGCGCAGTACCAGTGCGGCAGCTGCCATGCCATCCCGGGCGTGGCTGCCGTCCGCCAGCAGACGACCGGCCCCGTGCTCGCCGCCTTCGGCCGGCGCAGTTACATCGCGGGCCACGTGCCCAACCGGCCCGACACGCTCGCGCACTGGATCGCCGACCCCGCCGCGCTCGTGCCCGGCACGCCGATGCCCGCGATGGGTGTCTCGCCCAGCGACGCGCGCGACATGGCGGCCTACCTGCTGGCGCTCGAATGACCGGCGCCACGCCCCAGTCGGCACTGCACTCGGCCGGCCCGGTCGCCGACACGCTGCTGGGCGTCACCGGCCTGCTCAGCGCGGGCGCGGCGCTGATCCTGCTCGGCGTGATGGCGCTGCTGGTGGTGGCGGTGCGCCGCCGCGAAGGCACGCTGAACGTGCGGCTGTGGCTGCTCGGCGGCGGCGTGGTGTTTCCGGTCGTGGTGCTCACGGCGCTGTTCGCCTACAGCGAATGGCACCGCCCGCCGTGGCAGCCCGTGCCGCCGAAAAACGCGCTCATCGTCGGCGTCACCGGCCACATGTGGTGGTGGGAGGTGCGCTACCGCGACCCCGCCACGGGCGCGGAGGTGGTCACGGCGAACGAGATCCGCATTCCCGTCGGACGCCCCGTGTACTTCGGCCTCGGCAGCGCCGACGTGATCCACAGCTTCTGGATCCCCGCGCTCGGCGGCAAGATGGACATGCTGCCGGGCCGCGTGCAGCACCTGCGGTTGCAGGCCGACCGCCCCGGCGTGTGGCGCGGGCAGTGCGCCGAATACTGCGGCGAGCAGCATGCGCGCATGGCGCTGCATGTGGTGGCGCAGGCGCCCGCCGAGTTCGACGCCTGGCTCGCCGCGCAGGCGCGCCCCGCCGTGCCGGCGGAAGCGCTGTCGCCTGCGCTCGCACGCGGGCGCGAGGCCTTCCTGGCGAACCGCTGCAACGCCTGCCACACGGTGCGCGGCGTGAGCGAAACCAGCCGCCTCGGACCCGACCTGACCCATGTCGGCAGCCGGCTCTACCTGGGCGCGGGCACCGTGCCCAATGACGCCGACGGGCGCGCCGCCTGGGTCGCCCACACGCAGGCGCTGAAGCCCGGCGCGCGCATGCCGTCGTCGCACGCGCGCCTCGACGACGCCACGCTGCGGTCCATTGCCGACTGGCTCGGCCATCTCGAATGAACGCGACCACCGAACGCCCCGACGGCGAACGCGAAGCGCTGGAGCGCGCATGGCGGGCGCCGCGCGGCTGGCGGCTGCTCTCGGCCGTCAACAACACGCACATCGGCGTGTTCTACATCGCCACGGCCATGCTCTTCTTCGTGCTCGCCGGCGTGCTCGCGCTGGTGATGCGCACGCAGCTGGCCGTGCCCGACAACGACCTCGTCGATGCGCGCACCTACAACCAGCTGTTCACGATGCACGGCACCGTGATGATGTTCCTGTTCGCGGTGCCGATCGTCGAGGCGGTGGCGGTGTACCTGCTGCCCGGCATGCTCGGTGCGCGCGACCTGCCGTTTCCGCGCCTGTCGGCCTATGCCTTCTGGACCTATGCCATCGGCGGCATCGTGTTCTTCTGCACGATCTTCTTCGGCGAGGCGCCCGATGGCGGCTGGTTCATGTACCCGCCGCTCACGGGCAAGGAGTTCTCGCCCGGGCGCGGCGCCGACTGGTGGCTGCTGGGCATCGGCTTCATCGAGATCTCGGCCATCGCGGGCGCCATCGAACTCATCATCGGCGTGCTCTTCACGCGCGCGCCGGGCATGACGCTCATGCGCATGCCGGTGTTTGCGTGGGCCATGCTGGTGAGCGCGCTGATGATCGTGTTCGCCTTTCCGGCGGTGATCGCGGCCACGATGCTGCTGGAGGTCGAGCGCGCCTTCGGCTGGCCCTTCTTCATGCCCGCGCGCGGCGGCGACCCGCTGCTGTGGCAGCACCTGTTCTGGTTCTTCGGCCACCCCGAGGTCTACATCATCTTCCTGCCCGCGGCGGGCATGGTGTCGATGATGGTCGCCACCTGCGCGCGCACGCCGCTCGTGGGCTACCGCGCGGTGGTGATGGCGCTCATCGGCGTGGGCGTGGTGAGCTTCCTGCTGTGGGCGCACCACATGTTCACGGCCGGGCTGGGCGGCGTGCCGATGCTGCTGGTGTCGGCGGCCAGCTTCGTGGTCGCGATTCCGAGCGGGCTGCAGGTGTTCGCGTGGATCGCCACCTTCTGGCGCGGCCGCGTCACGCTGGACACGCCGACGCTCTTCCTGCTCGGCTTCCACTTCATCTTCGTGCTCGGCGGGCTCACGGGCGTGATGGTGGCCGTGCTGCCCTTCGACTGGCAGGCGCACGACAGCTACTTCATCGTGGCCCACCTGCACTACGTGCTGATCGGCGGCATGGTCTTTCCGCTGTTCGCGGGCTTCTACCACTGGGCACCGGTGTTCAACGGACACAGGCTGTCAGAGCGCGCCGGGCGCTGGGTCTTCGGCCTGATGTTCGGCGGCTTCAACCTGGCGTTCTTTCCGATGCACATCGCCGGCCTGCTGGGCATGCCGCGCCGGGTGGCGACCTACCCGGGCGACCTCGGCTGGAACGGCCTGAACCTGGCATCGACCGTCGGCGCCTTCGTGCTCGCGGGCGGCGTGCTGCTGTTCTTCATCGACGCGCTGCGCACCATGCGGCGCCCCGAGCGTGAGCACGGCAACCCCTGGGGCGCGGGCACGCTCGAATGGCTGCCGCAGCGCGACTACGGCGTGCGCAGCATTCCCGAGGTCGATTCGCCCTACCCGCTGTGGCAGCAGCCGTCGTTGCCGCAAGAGGTCGAGCGCGGCCACCACTGGCTGCCGGGCACGGTCTTCGGCGGGCGTGAAACGCTGGTGACCAGCGTGCGCGCCGCGCGGCCGGTGCAGCTGCTGCGCCTGCCCACCGACGGCTGGCTGCCCGTGGTCGCGGCGGCGGGCACGGCGGGCTTCTTCCTGCTGCTCACGGTGTCGCAGGCGGTGCTCGCCTTCGGCTGCGGCGCGGTGGCGATCGTCGCCATGCTCTGGTGGCTCTGGGAGGCCGACCAGGCGCCGTCCGCGCTGACCGCCGATGTGGGGCATGGCGTGCACCTGCCGGTGATGGCCACCGGCCGCAACTCGCATTCGTGGTGGGCCACGGTGGTGCTGGTGGCGGTCGACATGACGATCTTCTCGTCGCTCGTGTTCTCGCACCTGCACCTGGCGATGGCCGCCGAGGTCTGCCCGCCGCCGGGCGCCGCGCTGCCCGCGCTGCAATGGCCGTTGGTCTCCGCGCTGCTGTGGCTGGCCGGATCGGGCGGCATCGCATGGGCCGGCCGCCTGCTCGACGACCCGCGGCCGCAGCGCCAGCGTGCGCTGCGATGGCTCACGGTGCTGGCGCTGTGCTGCACGCTGGGGGCGGTGGCGATCGATCTCGCCAGCCACAGCCGCGCGGGCCTCGACCCGACCGACCAGGCCTGGAGCGCGACCGTCGGCATGCTGCTGGGCTACGAGGCCTTCCATGCGGCCGTGCTGCTGTTTGCAGGCGGCTTCGTGCTGGCGCGCTCGTGGCGCGGCAAGCTGCAGCCCGTGGCGCGCGCCAGCCTCGACAACACGCGGCTGCTGTGGCACTGCGCGACGGCGCAGGGCGTGCTCGGTGCACTCGTCGTGCAGGCGGCGCCGCGCCTTCTGGGTTGAAGCCGGTCAGGCCAGCGCCGGCGCGCGCTTGCGACGCTCGCGCGCCACGGGCTCGAACAGCTCGGAGGCCACGGCCAGGTCTTTCAGCCAGGCCGCCCACGCGGCTTCACGCTGCGCCGGATCGCCGCGCAGCAGCGCCGACGGGTGCAGCGTGATCAGCACACGCAATCCGTCCTCGCGCGCGAGCCACTGCCCGCGTTCGCGCGTGACCGCCACGTGGCGCCCCAGCAGCGAACGCGCCGCGACACCGCCGAGCGCGAGCAGCGCGCCGGGCCGCACCAGGCCGATCTCGCCCTCCAGCCATTGCAGGCACGCATCGGCCTCGCGCTGCGCCGGCGTCTTGTGGATGCGCCGTTTGCCGCGCAGTTCGTACTTGAAGTGCTTGACCGCGTTGGTCACGTAGAGCTTGTCGCGCGACCAGCCCAGCTCGGCCACCGCGCGATCGAACAGCCGACCCGCCGGGCCCACGAACGGACGGCCCTGCAGGTCTTCCTTGTCGCCCGGTTGTTCGCCCACCACCATGAGGCGCGCGCGCACCGGCCCTTCGCCGAACACCGACTGCGTGGCGCGCGCGCCGAGCGGGCAATCGCGGCAGGCGTTGGTCGCCTCGCCCATGGCATGAAGCGCCACGGTGGCGGACTTCGTGCTGCGCGCGTCGCGAGGCGTCATTGCGCTCCTCCGGATTTCTTGTAGGTCAACACACTGAGTTCGCCGTCGCCCTCCAGCCGCGCCACACGGACCTCGGACAGATCGTCAATGCCCTTCTCGCGCAGCTTTGCCATCAGCTCTTCCACCGTGATCAGCTCGCGGCGCAGCGTGCGGTGCACGATGTGGCCGTGCCTCACCAGGGGCTCCGGCCGTGGCGCGAGAAAGCGCCACACCCACGGCGAGTGATAGCTCGCCCAATCGAGCAGGTAGTTCCAGGTGACCAGCGTGAAGATGAGCACCAGCCCGTCGCCGATGGTCTTGTAGTCGCCCTGCATCGCGTTGCTCGACGCGTCGGCGATGAGCACCACGAACAGCAGGTCGGCCACGCCCAGCGAGCCGACGTCGCGGCGCAGCAGGAAGCGGAACACGATCAACAGGGTCCAGTAGATCGCCGTTCCCCGCAGCACCATCTGCCACGGAGGTTGTTCAAGTCGGAACAGCTCCAGCATCGCGTCCATCCACCCATGGTCGACGGTTCCTCGCCGCCGCCGGTCGGAAGGTGCGGTGCACGCGCGTCAGCCAACTCCTGCACGCACTTCATCCCTTCTCCGGTGAGCGGGGTGCGGCTTTGGCCGAAAGGTCCGGCTTTCACCTGCGCCTGCGCCGGCGCAGCCGTTCACCTTTTCCCACCATGGAGCATTCCGATGAAGACCACCGTCAGCGACTTCGTGATCCAGCGCCTGCACGACTGGGGGGTGCGCCGTGTGTACGGCTACCCCGGCGACGGCATCAACGGACTCATCGGCGCGCTCGACCGCTTCGAAGGCCCGCTCGACTTCGTGCAGGTGCGGCACGAGGAACTGGCCGCCTTCATGGCCGCCGGCGACGCCAAGTTCTCGGGCGAGGTCGGCGTGTGCCTGGCCACCTCCGGGCCCGGCGCGATCCACCTGCTCAACGGCCTGTACGACGCCAAGCTCGACCACCAGCCGGTGGTTGCGCTCGTGGGGCAGCAGCAGCGCAGCGCGCTGGGCGGCGACTACCAGCAGGAGGTCGACCTCGTGTCGCTGTTCAAGGACGTGGCGCACGAGTTCGTGCAGATGGCCACCAGCGCCACGCAGGCGCGCCACCTGATCGACCGCGCCATGCGCATCGCGCGCGACCGGCGCGCCGTCACCTGCGTGATCTTTCCCAACGACGTGCAGGACCTGCCCGCCGTGCCGGCTCCGCCGCGCGAACACGGCACGGTGCACACCGGCATCGGCGCCACCGCGACGGCGCAGGTGCCGCCCGACGACGCGCTCGCGCAGGCCGCCGACATCCTCAATGCCGGCGAGCGCGTCGCCATCCTGGCCGGCGCGGGCGCGCTGCATGCGACCGACGAGCTCATCCACGTGGCCGAGCGCCTCGGGGCCGGCATCGCCAAGGCCCTGCTCGGCAAGGCCTGCGTGCCCGACGACCAGCCCTATGTGACGGGCGCCATCGGCATCCTCGGCACGCGCGCGAGTTCGCGCCTCATGGAAGGCTGCGACACGCTGCTGATCGTCGGCTCGTCGTTTCCGTATGCCGAGTTCCTGCCGCCCGAAGGCCGGGCGCGCTGCGTGCAGATCGACACCGACCCGCGCGCGATCGGCCTGCGCTATCCGGCCGAACTGGGGCTGGTGGGCGACAGCCGCGCCACGCTCGCGGCGCTGCTGCCGAAGCTGGAGCCCAAGCCCCATGGCGCGTGGCGGCGCGGCATCGAGGACGACGTGGCGCAGTGGTGGCGCGTGCTCGAAGCCCGCGCGCACGTCGAGGCCTCGCCGATCAATCCGCAGCGCGTGTTCTGGGAACTGTCGCCGCGCCTGCCCGAGCTGGCGGTGCTGACCTGCGACAGCGGCACCAGCGCGCACTGGTACGCGCGCGACGTCAAGCTGCGCCGCGGCATGAAGGCCAGCCTCTCGGGCGGGCTGGCGTCGATGGGGCCGGCCATTCCCTATGCGATTGCCGCCAAGTTCGTGCACCCCGACCGGCCAGTGGTCGCCATGGTCGGCGACGGCGCGATGCAGATGAACGGACTCAACGGCCTCATCACCATCGCGCGGCTGTGGCGCGACTGGGCCGACCGCCGGCTGGTCGTGATGGTGCTCAACAACCGCGACCTGAACCTCGTCACCTGGGAACAGCGCGTGCTCGGCGGCGACCCGAAGTTCGAGGGCTCGCAGACGCTGCCCGACTTTCCGTACGCACGCTTCGCCGAGATGCTGGGCTTGGGCGCAGTGCGGGTCGACACGCCCGAGGCGATCGGCCCCGCGTGGGACGCCGCCTTCGCGGCCGACCGGCCCATGCTGCTCGAGATGGTGACCGACGCCGCCGTGCCGCCGCTGCCGCCCGACGTGTCGATGGCGCAGGCGCGCGCGTACGTGTCGGCGCTGTGGCAGGGCGACCCCGAGGCGCTGCGCACGCTCAAGGCCGTCGTCAGGGAGTACTGGGCCAGCCTGCGGGCCTGAGAGGCGCCGAGGCTGGCAGGGGGCGGTCGCGGTGGCTCAGGCCATCGCGCCGAGTTCTTCCATGAGCTCTTCCTTGCGCTGCGCGAGCTGCTCGCGCATGGCGACGAGGTCGAGGCCGCGCGCCGCGCGCGCCTTCACGAAGATCTCGTTGCGCTCTTCCTTCACGTGGTGGTCGATGTACTCGCCCAGCACGATCACCTTGGCGTCGAACTTCTCGTCGATCTCGGTGGCCTCCTGGATCTGCGCGATCAGTTCCTTGGCGCTGGCGTGTTCCACCTCGGCTTCGTCGAGCAGGTCGGTTTCCTTGATGGCGGCGCGCAGCGCGGGGTAGAAGATTTCTTCCTCGATCTGCGCGTGGACGGTGAGCTCCATGCAGATCTCGTTGGCCAGTTCGCGCTTCTTCTGTTCCGCGGAGGCGGCGCGCGATTCGGCCAGTTCGCCGTACGTCTTGAACATCTTCTTCACGTGGCGGTGGTCGGTGTCGAGAAGGCTGCAGGCATCGGGTTCGTTGCGTCGGGTCGTGGGCATCGTGGGCTCCATGGGTTGAAGGAATAAAGGATGAAAGAAACGAAACGGAGATCGCACGATGGAATGCCACGGCAGGGCACGGCGTAGGAAAGCTCCGTACCCGCGTGGCGGCGCACGGCGCAGGCTGCAACAACTCGCAACGCCGCCCACGGCGCGCGCCGCATGCCTTGCGTGCCCTGCGTGCGCCGCGTGCCGGCCTCGTCCGACCCGCAGGCGGTGCGCGGGCCTGACACGGCGACGGTGCGGGCGCGCTAGCGTCGGTGGGACGGCGCCGTCCCGACCTCTGATCGCCGGCCGGCCGCCTTTTCGAAAGGAGCTTTCCGATGATCCGCAAACTCGCTTCCGGCCAGTACCGCCTCTATGCCCGCAAGGTCGACCCGCAGACGGGCAAGCGCCGCAACCTGGGCACCTTCGACTCGCGCGAGGACGCCGAGCGGCACGAGCGCGAAGTGCAGTACTTCAAGCGCCGCCACTGACCCGCAGGCACCCGGCATGAAGCGCTCGGACTGGACCCGGGGCAACGCGGCGCAGTTGCTGGAAAACGGCGACGCCTTCTTTCCGCGCGTCTTCGAGGCCCTGGGCCAGGCCCGGCAGCTGGCCTTGCTGGAAACCTTCATCCTCAAGGATGACAAGGTCGGCCGGGCCCTGTGCGACGCGCTGTGCGGGTGCGCCGGGCGCGGCGTGCGCACCGTGCTCACGATCGACGGCTTCGGCTCGCCCGGGCTCTCCGAGGGCTTCCTCGGCCGGCTCACCGGGGCCGGCGTGCAGGTGCGCATCTTCGACCCGGGCCGCTCGCTCTTCGGCCAGCAGCTGAACCTGCTGCGGCGCATGCACCGCAAGCTGGTGGTGGTGGACGACGCCGTGGCCTTCGTCGGCGGCATCAACTTCTGCGCCGACCAGCTGCTGGACTTCGGCGAGATGGCCAAGCAGGACTACGCGGTGGAGCTGCGCGGGCCGATCGTCGGGCGCATCCGCGCCTTCATGCAACGCACGGCGAACACCGACGGGGCCCCGCCGCGGGCCCCGGTGGCAAGGGCGAGCACGGCCGCCGTGCTGTTCGCGGCCCGCGACGACAAGGCCTCGCCCGACGGCATCGAGAAGATCTACCGGCAGGCGATTCGCACGGCGCGCTCGCGCGTGTGCATCGCCAACGCCTATTTCTTTCCGGGCTACCGCCTCTTTCGCGACCTGTGCCGCGCGGCCGGGCGCGGCGTGGAGGTGAAGCTATTCCTGCAGGGCATGCCCGACATGAAGTCGGTGCGCTTTGCCGCGCGGCTGCTCTACGGCCACCTGCTGCGCGCGGGCGTCGAGGTGCACGAGTACTGCGCCCGGCCGATGCACGGCAAGATCGCAATCGTGGACGACGGCTGGGCCACCGTCGGCTCCAGCAACCTCGACCCGCTGAGCCTGGCGCTCAACATGGAGGCCAACGTGGTCGTGATCAGCCGGTCGTTCAATGCCCAGGTGGCCGCGCGCCTCGCCATGCTGGAAACCCACTGCGAGCCCGTGCGCCAGGACACGTTGCCGTTCTGGAACCGGTGGCCGCCGCTGGGCAGTTTCATCGTGTTCCATGTGCTGCGCTGGGTCTCGCGCGTGGGCGCTTGGCTGCCGCGCCGGCCGCAGCGCGTGAAGGCCCTGGGCGGCCGCGCAGACGCCGGACAGGGCCCTCGCCACCGTGCGCCGCCGCTGCGGTGACGCGCGCGCACCGCCCGTGCGCCCGGGCCCGTGTCTAGGCGCAGGTGTTGACGACGATGCGCAGCACCTCGACGCGCTCGGGCAGTTCGATGAGGAACTCCGGGTCGCGCGGCAGGTGGTGCACCGCGTTCGGATCGCCCCCGGTGAACGCGCGCATGGCCGCCACGTCGCGCCAGTAGGAGGTGGTGACGAACTCGGTCTCGGTGGCGCGGTCTTCGCGGAACAGCTGCACCGCGAGGGCCGTCTTGAGCAGCGGCGGAATGCCTTCCACCTGCAGGTAGCGCTCGTAGGCGTCGGCGCGGTCGCGCACGACGCGGCCGCGCCAGATGCGCGCGATCGTGGCGGCGCTCATACCGGCACCCCTTCGATCGTCCGGGCCGAGGGCACCGGCAGATGCCGCTCCAGGAAGTCGCGCAGCCGCGGCAGCACCTCGGCCAGGTGCGTCTCGAGCAGCCAGTGCCCGCCATCGTCGAACGAATGGAACTGCGCGTCCGGCAGGTCGCGCAGGTAGGCGCGGCCGGCCTCGATCGGCATGTAGCCGTCCTGCGGTCCCCACAGGATCAGCGTGGGCGGGCGGTAGGTGCGCAGGTACTCCTGGTAGCGGGGAAACCATCGCAGGTTCTCCTTGAGCCCCTTCATGAGGCCCAGCGCAATGCCGCGCCGCGCGGGCGTGTTCATCAACTGCCAGTGAAGGCGCCAGAGATCGGGCGCGAGCCGCGGGGCGACGCGCGACGCCACCTCGCCGATGAACTCTTCGCGAAAGCCTTCTTCGCTCACGGCGCGCTCCAGCACCGCGAGGTGGGCGGGACTCGGGTCGTTCCAGTACGCCTGGATGGCGGCGTACTTCGGTCCCAGCGTGTCTTCGTAGATGTCGCCGTTCTGGATGATCAGCGCCGTCACGCGCCCGGAACGCCGGATCGCGTGACGCAGGCCGATCTGCGAGCCGTAGTCGTGCAGGTACAGCGCGTAGCGGCGCAGTTCAAGTGCGGCAGTGAAGCGGTCGAGAAAGTCCGCGTAGCCGTCGAAGTCGTACGTGAAATGTTCATCGGGCGTGCCGCTGTAGCCGAAGCCCGGGAAATCGGGCGCCACCACGCGCCAGCGGTCCGCCAGCGCGGGCATCAGCGCGCGGTACTGGTACGAAGAGCAGGGGTAACCGTGCGGCAGCAGCAGAACGGGCGCCCCCACCGGGCCGGCCACGCGGTAGAAGACCTCGACGCCGTCGATCTGCAACGTGCGGTGCGTCACCGCGGTCGTGCCGGCGGCCGCCGATGCAGGCGCCGCACGCGCGCCCGCCGGGGCGCTCATGGCCTCGTGCCGCCGCCCCGGCGGGACTGGCTCTGGTTGCCGCTGCCGAGCTGGCTTTCACGGTCGTGGCGGCTTTCGGGCGTGCGGCGCGGCTCGTTGCGCGGCGTGAGGGGCTGGTGGCCGGCCTTGTTGTGGTCGGCGGAGCGGTTCTCGCGGCCTTCGTCGTCGTTCGGGTCGTTCGGGTCGTTCGGGTCATTCTTTGGGGGATTGGGATTCGCCATCTCGGCTCCTTGAAATCGTGAGAAGTGCAAAGGCAAAGGGAGAGAGGCTTCTTTGTGGTCCCGCGCGCCGCGCGCGCATGTGGGAGGAGGCCGACCCCGGCTGTCGTCCTCGCCGCGCGACGCCGCGCGACGCAACAACAGCCCGGCCGCGCCAGCGCGCCACGTACTGCGTTTCCTACGCTGCAGGTCGCCCATCCCTGACAACACGCCGCCCCGACCTGCCTAGTCTGCGCAAGGTCAGCCATGAGATTTGCAATCCGGCGCTCGGCAGCTGGCATCTTCCTTTGGAGACCACCATGACCCTCTCACGTCTTTCCACGCTCCTGGCTTCCGGCACCCTCGTCCTGGCGGGCGTGGCTTTCGCCCAAGGCAATCCGCCCACGACGGCACCCGCCAATCCCGCCACCGGGGCCGGGCAGCAAAGTCCCACGGGCGGCCCGATGGGCACCACCGGCACGACGCCGCAGAACACGCAGAGCGGCAGCACCATGTCGTCGCCGCCGAGCACCGGCAGCACGGGTTCTAGCACGATGAACACACCCGCCCCCAGCACCGATTCGACGACCATGGCCGCCAACGAGCCGCGGCCTGCGCGTGCCGACCGCAACTGAGCCCGGCGGGCGGCCTGCGGCATCGCCGCCCGTGAAGCGCGCGACCCCGTTCAGGGTCGCGTCGTTCGCGGGGGTGGTGCTGGCCGTGGCGCTGGCGGGCCTGCCGCCGCAGCCCGCCAGCGCCGGGCCGCTCCCCGCGGCTGAACAGTTCGCCCAGGCGGCCGCTGCCGCCGGCGACAACCTGGCGCAGCCCTTTGCCGTCATCGACAAGACGGCCGCGCGCCTGTACCTGTTCGACGGCAAGGGGCGCATGACCGCGTCGTCGCCCGTGCTGCTCGGCTTGGCGCGCGGCGACGATTCGGTCCCCGGCATCGGCACGCGGCCCATGGCCGATATCCGCGCCGAGGAGCGCACGACGCCCGCGGGGCGCTTCAACGCCGAACCGGGCACCAACACGGCAGGCGAAGACATCACCTGGATCGACTACGACGCCGCGATCTCGATGCACCGCGTGCGCGCCACGAACAAGAGCGAGCAGCGGCTGCAGCGGCTCGCCTCCGCTACCGTGAGCGACAACCGCATCTCGTACGGCTGCATCAACGTGCCGGCCGCGTTCTACGACCGGCATGTGAAGCCGATGTTCGCGAGCCGGGGGCGCGCGGTCTATGTGCTGCCCGAGGTGGCGTCGCTCGACGCGCGGTTTCCGTTCCTGCGGGCGGCCGGCAACTGAGGGGCGCAGGCCTTCGGCCTAGGGTGCCGGCGGCGCCTCGGCAGCGGCGGGCTCGCGCGGCAGCTCGTACAGGAAGAAAGGCGGCGCGTCGGGCCGGCTGCGCTGCAGCAGCGGCTTGGCCACGTTGTAGACGGGCACGCCGCTGATCGTGCGCCCCTGCGGCGTGCCCCGGTGCGCATGGCCGTGGAACACCGCATCGATCGGATAGCGCACCAGCGGGTCTTCCAACCGGCTGCTGCCCAGGAACGGATAGATCTCCACCGGCTCGCCTTCGACCGTGCCGACCACGGGCGCGTAGTGCAGCAGCGCGATGCGCCGCCGCGTGCGCAGCTTGGCCAGCGCCGATTCGAGCTTCATCGCCTCGTTCAGCGCCTCCTGCACGAACAGCTTGATCGCGGGCTCACCCCACGCGCCCAGCGCGCCGCGGCCGAAGCCGCCGCCGAAGCCTTTCACGCCCGCGATGCCCACGCCTTCGATCTCGCACACCGAGCCGTCGAGCACGCGCACGCCGGCGTGCGCAAGCGTGGAGGTCACCACTTCGGGCGTGCCCGATTCGTAGTCGTGGTTGCCCAGCACGGCGACGATGGGAATGTGCACCGCGCCCAGTTCCTCGGCGAGCACGCGGGCTTCTTCTTCGGTGCCGTAGTCGGTCAGGTCGCCGCACAGCAGCAGCGCGTCGGCTTCTTCGTTCGCCTGCGCGAACAGGCTGCGCAAGGTGCCGCCGGCATCCTTCTGGACATGTATGTCGCCGACGGCGGCGAAGCGGATGTGGGAGGAGGATTTGGGCGTGGGCATGGGTGATCCGGTCGATGGCGCTTCAAACGTGGGAACCAGCCTGTACCCCGCCGCGCGCGGCCGTCATCGGCCTCCTCCCGCAGCGGCTGTAGGCGCCTGCCGACGCGCGATGGGGCCGTTGGCTTTGCCCTTGCGCAGCCTAGTGGCGCGACCTTTCATGCATGCCATCCACCACCACGCTCGCCCCTTCGCTCGAGGAAGAAGTTCCGCCCCGCGTGGCCGATTTCTACCGACAGAGCCTGCGTGCCCTGCGCGATGCGGGCATTCCCTTCCTGGTGGGCGGCGCCTTTTCGCTGGCCTGCTACACGGGCATCCGCCGCGTGACGAAAGACCTGGACCTGTTCATCCTGCGCGAAGACTTCGAGCGCATCGCGCAGTTGATGCAGCAGCACGGCTGGCGCACCGAACTCACCTATCCGCACTGGCTGGCCAAGGTGTACGACGGCGATGCGTTCATCGACCTGATCTTCAACTCTGGCAACGGCGTGACGCCGGTCGATGCGCGCTGGTTCCACGGCAACTGCCGCGCCGACGTTCTGGGCGTGCCGGTGCTGGTGGCCAACGTCGAGGACAGCCTGCTGTCCAAGGCCTTCATCATGGAGCGCGAGCGCTACGACGGCGGCGACATCGCCCACCTGCTGCTGGCCCGCGCCGATCGGCTCGACTGGGCCAGCCTGCTGGAGCGCTTCGGCCCGCACTGGCGCGTGCTGCTCACGCACCTCACGCTGTTTGGCTACATCTACCCCGGGGAGCGCCACCGCATTCCCGACTGGGTGATGGCCCGCCTGATCGATCGCCTCACCGACGAAATGCACGGCCCGCCGGCACCATCGCAGCGCCAGGTGTGCGCAGGCACCCTGCTGTCGCGCGAGCAGTACCTGCACGATGTCGAACAGGCCGGCTACGTCGACGTGCGCCTCACGCCGGCCAGCGGCATGACGGAACGCGACGTGGCGGTGTGGACGCGGGACATCGATCACGCTCCCGCAGCGCCGCGTGACCCCGCCGCCCCCACTGATGACAGGGAGCAACCCCATGTAGGAGGTTCCCATGGACGATGACAACCTGTGGCGCATCGAAGAACAGTTCTGGTCCGCGGGCCTGGACTTCTACGAACAGCACCTGGCGGAACATGCGCTGATGGTGTTCCCCGCCCCCGCGGGCGTGCTGGATCGCGCGGCGACGCTGGCGTCGATCCAGTCCGGCAGCCGCTGGGTCCACGCCAATTTCGAAAAGCGGCAACTGCTGCGGCCCACCGACCACGTGGCCGTGCTGGTCTATTCGGTGACGGCGTCGCGGCATGAAGGCGTGGCCTACCGCGCGTTGTGCAGCTCGACGTACGTGAAGCAAGGCGATGCGTGGCTGCTGAGCTTGCACCACCAGACGCCGCAGTGAGGAGATCGCCCGGCGCGCCTCGTGCGCCTCGCGTGCATCGCGCGCAGGCGACACCCGTGCGTGCTTCCTTTGCACCACCGGCTTTTCGGTGGTTGTCCTACAGATCGGGCCGCGCAGAAGACTAGACCTGTACCTGCACCGGCCCGGGCCGTGTGCGCCCCGATTCATTGCCGCCGACTGCGGCGCCCCACTCTCTTTTTTCAAAGGATTCCAGATGCGAAAAGTCAACGCTGTGATGACCCGCGATGTCGAGGTCATCAGTCCCGACGCCACCATCGCCGAAGCGGCCCGACGCATGCGCGACGGCGACTTCGGGATGATGCCCGTGGGCGAGAACGACCGCATGATCGGCGCGATCTCGGACCGGGACATCGCCATCCGCGGCATCGCCGAGGGACACGACGGCAACGCCAAGGTGCGCGACGTCATGTCGGACGGCATCCGCTGGGCCTACGAGGACGACGCCGTCGATCATGCGGCGCAGCTCATGGCCGAGCACCAGGTCCGGCGCCTGCCCATCGTCGACCGCGACAAGCGGCTCGTGGGCATCCTGGCGCTGGCCGATGTCGCGGTGAAGGAGCGCAAGGCCAAGCCGGCCACCGAAGCGCTGTGCGGCATCTCGCAACCCGTCGAGGCCTGAGAAGGTCCCGCACCACCGTTTCCTTCCCTTCCCTTCTGTCTTTCCCGGAGGATCTGCCATGCACGTCGCACCTTCCCGCCTGCTTGCAGCCGCTGCCATCGCGTCCACCCTCGCCGTGACCGGCTGCACGGTCACCCGCCCCACCGGAGCGGCGAACGACGTCCCGGCGTCGTCGGCATCGGCCATCGACGCCCAGGTCGATGCGTCGCTGTCCAGGCTCTATGACACCGTTGCCGGTTCGCGCGCGATGGTCGCGGGCGCCCAGGGCGTGCTGGTCTTTCCTTCCGTGGTCGGCGGCAGCCTGGGTGTCGGGGCCGAATACGGGCGCGGCGCCCTGCGCACCGGTGGCCGCACGCAGGCCTACTACAGCACGACCGCCGGCTCCATCGGCTTCCAGGCCGGAGCCCAGTCGAAGGCCGTCTTCTACGTGTTCAATTCCAAGGAGGCACTGGACAAGTTCCGCCAGAACCGCGGCTGGACCGTGGGCGCCGACGCGACCGTCGCGCTGGCACGCTACGGCGCCAACGGCGTCATCGACACGAGCACCTTCCGGCAGCCCGTGGTCGCTTTCGTGATGACCAATGTGGGGCTGGAAGCCGGTGCCTCGGTGCAGGGCGCGAAGGTGACGGAAATCCGGCCTTGAGCCTTGCGATGGGCTTGCCGACGCTGCGCCCTGCCATTGTCGAAGCCCCGTCCACGCTGGGCCTGGCAACGGACGGGGTGGAGCGCTTGCCCGACCGGCTCCTTGCACTCGGCCTGGCGCGGCGTCTCCATGCACGCCGCGCCGGCCGGCTGGCGGTGCCGGCGAAGAACCCCACGCCCGATCCCGAGACGGGTACGTTGAATGCCAGCGCCATCGCGGCGTGGTCGCCCCGGCTCGCCGACGCGGTGGAAGCGGTGCTGGACGCGGGCGAATTTCCGATCGTTCTGGGCGGTGATTGCACGGTCGTGCTGGGCTCCATGCTCGCGCTGCGACGGCGGGGCCGCTACGGCCTGTTCTTCATCGACGGCAATGCCGATTTCTTCCAGCCCGAGGCGGAACCTCACGGCGAAGGCGCATCGATGGACCTGGCCTTCGTCACCGGCCACGGCCCGCCGCAGCTCACCGACATCGAAGGTCGCGGTCCGCTGGTCCGTCCCGAAGACGCGGTCGCATTCGCCTACCGCGATCACAAGGACCAGGAAGACTACGGAAGCCAGCCGCTCCCCCAGGAACTCAAGGCGATCGACCTTCCCGCCGTGCGCGCCATGGGCATCGAGGCCGCCGCGCGCGACGCGGTGGCGCACCTGACGCGAGCGGAACTGGACGGCTTCTTCATCCATCTGGACGCCGACTGTCTCGACGACGCCCTCATGCCAGCCGTCGATTTCCGCGTGCCGGGCGGGTTGTCGTGGGACGAACTGGCGACCGCGCTCCGGGTGGCCCTGGCGAGCGGCAAGGCCGTCGGCCTGGAGGTCACCATCTACAACCCCCGCCTGGATGCGGACGGCAGCGCGGGGCGCGGCCTGGTCGACGTGCTGGCGGCGGCGTTCGGAACAGCAGCGTCCTGAAAAGCCCGTGGTCGCCTCGGCTGTGCGCCGAAGGCTCCGCGTCCCCTCAGAGCACCGACGCTTCACCCGCCGCTGCATCGTCCTCCCGCATCGGCACCTCGCTGGCCACCAGGGGCGTGCCGAGGGGCGCGCCGGCCTTCCCGACCTGGACCGCCGCCATGTCGGCGTCGTTCGGGTACTGGTCCGCAATCCAGTAGTCGAACACCCGCCGCACGATGGGCGCCGCATGCGCCGCGCCGAAGCCCGCGTTCTCGACGACGGCCGCCACCGCGATGCTCGGGTCTTCGGCCGGGGCGAACGCCATGTACAGCGCGTGATCGCGCTGGCGCGCATCCAGCGCCTTGCCGCTCGCGCGCGCTTTCGCACTCAGGCCCACGGCCTGCGAGGTGCCCGTCTTGCCCGCCGAGGTGTAGGCGGCGCCGGCAAACACGCGGGTGCCGGTGCCGCCCCGGGTGACCGCCACCATCGCGTCGCGCACCACCTGGACGTGCTTGCGCGCGTAGCCCAGGTCCTGGGCCGGGGGCTGCACCTGCCGCACCACCTGCCCGCTCGCCGTGTCGCGGATCGCACGCACCAGGTGCGGCTGGAAGCGCACGCCGCCATTCGCCAGCGTGGCGTTGGCCGAGGCCAGCTGCAGCATCGTGAAGCTGTTGTAGCCCTGCCCGATGCCCAGCGAAATCGTCTCGCCCGGGTGCCAGGTCTTCATGTCGGCGCGCCGGTAGGCCGCGCGCTTCCACGCCTTGCTCGGCAGCACGCCGCGCGATTCGCCCTGCAGGTCGATGCCGGTGAGCTGTCCGAAACCCAGGGGCGCCATGAAGTCGTGGATCAGGTCGACGCCCATCTCGGCGGCCAGCGAATAGAAATAGGTGTTGCTCGACAGCTGGATGGCGCGGTGCATGTCGACGCCGCCCAGTCCGCCCCGATGGCTGCGGAACGTGCGCCCGCCGAAGTTGTAGAAGCCCGGGTCGTTCTCCACCTTGTCGGCCGCGCGTTTGCCGGTCTGCAGCGCCGCCATCGCCATGAAGGGCTTGTAGGTGGAGCCCGGCGGATACGTGCCGCGCAGCGCGCGGTTCAGCAGCGGGTTGTCGGGCGACTCGATCAGCGCCTTCCAGCTCTGCGTGTCGATGCCTTCGACGAACAGGTTGGGGTCGAAGGTGGGCTTGCTCACGAAGGCCAGCACCTCGCCCGTCTTCGGGTCGATGGCGACCAGCGCGCCCCGGCGCTCGCCGAACATGTCTTCCACCAGCTTCTGCAGCTTGATGTCGAGCGACAGGACCACCGTCTGGCCCGGCCTGGCGGGGTGACGGGCCAGGCGGCGGACCGCGTGCCCGCCTGCCGAGGTTTCCATCTGCTCCACGCCGGTCTGGCCGTGCAGCGCGTGTTCGTAGCTCTGCTCGATGCCGACCTTGCCGATGTAGTCGGTACCCCGGTAGTTGGCGCGCTCGTCTTCGGCCCAGTCGTCCATGGCGGTCTTCTCGCGCTGGTTGATGCGGCCGATGTAGCCGATCACGTGCGCGCCCACCTCGCCGTGCGGATAGCTGCGGAACAGCCGCGCCTTGATTTCCACCCCGGGGAAGCGGTAGCGCTGTGCCGCGAAGCGCGCCACCTCTTCATCGCTCAGGCGGGTGCGGATGGGAAGCGAGTCGAAGCTGCGCGAATCTTCGCGCAGGCGCTGGAAGCGGCGACGGTCCTTGGGCGTCACTTCGAGCAGCGCACCCAGCTCGTCGATGACCGTGGTGATGTCGTCCACCTTCGACGGCGTGATCTCCAACGTGTAGGCCGCGTAGTTGGACGCGAGCACCACGCCGTTGCGGTCCAGGATCTGCCCGCGGTTGGGCACCACGGGCACGATCGCCGTGCGATTGCTCTCGGCCCGGTCCGACAGCGTTTCGTGGCGCACCACCTGCAGGTAGACCAGCCGTGCGCCGATCAGTCCGAATCCGAACAGCACCGCGCAGCCGACCACCACCACGCGGCGGCGAAAAAGGGCGAGCTCGGCGGCGGCATTGCGGATTTCATTCATCTGGCGAAGGGGGAGAAGGGAGGAAGGAACAGAAGGGGCGGAAAAGCCCGATAGGAGGCCCTCCTCGCCCGAAGGTTCCGCCCCTCGGCTGTCATTCGACGAATGAATGCGCCCGGAAGTCAGCCCGGCCTCGCGCAGCGTTGCGCAGACAGGGCGGCCCCGGGTCCGCCGCCGCCCGCTACCGCCTCAGCTGAACACGCTCTCCAGGTCGACCTCTTCGGCGCTGTCGTCCAGCTTCAGGCTCTGCTCGATGTGGTCGAGGTGATGCAGCATGAGCTTCTCGGCGCGCGCGGCGTCGCCGCGGTTCACGGCGGCGACGATTTCCTCGTGCTCGTCGGCACGGCAGCTGGTGGCCGTGGGCGCGTCGTACAGCGAGATGATCAGGCAGGTCAGCACCGACAGCTCGCGCATCGAGCGTGCCAGTGCCGAGTTGCCGGCCAGCTCGGCCAGCAGCACATGGAACTCGCCCGACAGCCGCACGATGGCGCGCTTGTCGTCGCGGCGGCGCGCGTCGGCCTCGAGCTCGATGTGGCGTTGCAGGCGCTCCCGCTTGGCGTCGTCGAGCGTGCGGATGAGCCGGCGCAGCACGCCCGGTTCGATGAGGCGGCGCGCCTCGAACACATCCTGGGCCTGCTCGATGGTGGGCTTGGCGACGAAGGCGCCGCGTTGCGGCACCAGCTCGACGATCTGTTCGTGCGCCAGCCGGGCCAGCACCTCGCGCACCTTGGCGCGGCTGGTCGCGAAGATCGTGGCCAGCCGGTCCTCGCCCAGCTTCGTGCCCGGCGCGAGACGGTGTTCCAGGATGGCGGCCGAAATCTTCTCGGCGATCTCGTCGACGCTGTGTTCGCGTGCGGTGGTGGCGCCAGTCGCGCCGTTCGCGCTGGTCTTGCGGGCTGGGGCTTTGGTGGGCATCGGCGCCGATTCTATCGACGCCCCCTCCAGGCTGCAGTGCGCCACGGGGCCCACAACCTCAGCCAGCGGCGCGTGCGCCGTCGCGCGCCAGCAGCCGCGCCAGCGCCTCGGGCAGCCCCTGGTTCGGCTTGATCGGCGGCGGTGCAAAACTGCCCAGCCGCGCCGGCGCGGGCGCCAGCGACACGAGCGTCTGCGCATGGCACACGGCGCTCGACACGCCGTCGACCACCGGCACCGGAATGCGGTCCTTGATCGAGCGTGCCAGGCCCGCCAGCGGTGCGCCGGCAATGATGATCACGTCCGCGCCGTCGTCCTCGATGGCCGACATGCACAGGGCCTCCAGGCGCTGGCCGTGGTCGTCCTGCACGTGGCCGATGTCCTTGAGCGGACCGTCGAGGCTGCGGATGCTCGCGAGCCGGTCGATGAGGCCGTTGGCCTGCACGCACTCGCGGTACCACGCCGTGATGCGGCGCGAGATCGCGATGATCGAGAAGCGCTTGCCCAGCAGGCACGCACTCATCAAGGCCGCTTCGGTGAGGCCGACCACGGGAATGTCGAGCGCCTCTCGCAAACCGTCGATGCCGGGGTCGCCGAAGGCCGCGACCACGATGGCGTCGTGCCGCGTGTGGTGTTCGGCCGCGAGCGTGGCCGCCGCGTACGCGCCGATCAGCGACTCGAAGCGCGTCTCGATGTAGGCCACGCCGAAGGGCGCCGTGAGCACCTCGATGCGCGTGTCGCTCGCGGCCGCGCGGCGGGCTTCGGCCGCGATCAGGTCGGAGACGCTTTGCGAGGTGTTGGGGTTGATCAGCAGCAGGTTCATGGCAATGTCTCCAGGCGAAGGGCTCAGGCGGGCCGGCGGCTCGGCAGCAAGGTGGGCTCGCCCCGGCGCAGGAATTCTCCGCGTCCGGCGCGCGGATGAAAGCGTTCGCCGTCCCACACGACCTCGCCGCGCGCCAGCGTCAGCGCCGGCCAGGCCTTCACCTCGATGCCTTCATAAGGCGTGTAGTCGACGTCGTGGTGCAGGTCGGCGTTGCGAATCGCGCGCGGCGTGGTGCCCCAGACCACGAGGTCGGCATCGGCGCCGACAGCGATCGTGCCCTTGCGCGGGTGCAGCCCGTAGGCCTTGGCCGGGTTGGTGGACGTCAGCTCGACGAACTTGTTGATCGTGATGCGGCCGTCGAGCACGCCATGCGAAAACAGCAGCGGCAGCCGCGTCTCGATGCCCGGAATGCCGTTCGGGATGTGGCGGAACGCTACCTCTTCGCCGCCGGGCTTCTTGCCCTCGGGCGCGTCGTAGCGGAACGGCGCGTGGTCCGACGAGAAGATCGTGAAGAGCCCATCGGACAGCCCGTTCCAGATCACCTGCTGGTTCTCGCGGTTGCGCGGCGGCGGGCTGCAGACGCAGCGCGCGCCCTGGTAGCTGTCGTCGATGCCCAGGTCTTCCGCGGTCAGGAACAGGTACTGCGGACAGGTTTCGGCGAACACGCTCAGGCCGTGCGCGCGCGCCCAGCGGATCTGCTCGACGGCTTCGCGCCCCGACACGTGCACGATCATGATCGGCACGTCGACCAGCTCCGACAGCGCAATGGCGCGGTGCGTCGCCTCGCGCTCCACCAGCATCGGCCGCGAGTGCGCGTGAAAGCGCGGCGCCGTGCGCCCGTTGGCTTCGAGCCGCTTGGTCAGCCACTCGATGCAGTCGGCGTTCTCGGCGTGGATCATGGCCATCGCGCCCTGCTCTCTTGCCACCGACAGCACGTCGAGGATCTGGCCGTCGTCCAGCTTCAGATCGTCGTAGGTCATGTAGATCTTGAACGAGGTGTAGCCCTCGGCGATGAGCTGCGGCAACTCGTGCTTCAACACCTCTTCGGTCGGGTCGCTCACGATCAGGTGGAAGGCGTGGTCGACGTGGGCGCGGCCCTCGGCGCGCTGGTGGTAGTCCTGCACGGCGGCACGCAGCGACTGGCCCTTCTGCTGCGCGGCGAACGGGATCACGGTGGTTGTGCCGCCGCAGGCCGCGGCGCGCGTGCCGGTGTCGAAGTCGTCGGCCATGCGCACCGGCGGCTCCATTGGCTGGTCGAGGTGGCAGTGGGCGTCGACGCCGCCCGGCGTCACGTAGCGGCCGGCGGCGTCGATCTCCTGCCGACCGGGCGGCAGGCCGAGGCCCAGCTGCACGATGCGGCCGTCGCGAATGCCGATGTCCGAATCGAAGGTGTCGCTGGCGGTGGCAACGCGGGCGTTGCGCACCACGAGATCGAGGTCGCGGAAGGTCATGGTCTTTCTGTGCTTTTCTGTCTATGTCTGGCGGGATCAGTGGGTCTCAGGCTTTCGCGTCGAACAGCCGGCCCCAGCCCTTCACGGCGCTCGGATCGACGCCGACCGTCTTCAGCGCGCGCCAGACCACGGTGGCCACCGAGTCGTAGATCGGGATGCCGAGCTCGCGCTCCATCTCCTCGACCAGCTGCGCGCCGCTCAGGTTGGTGCACATGATCGTGATGGCGTCGGGGCGCTGCTGCGCCACCTCGCGCAGCATGCGGCGCAGCGTGTCGGGCTCAACCTCGCTGAACGAGAAGTTCACCGTCAGGTCCAGATGCCGCTCGGCCACGCAGTCGATGCCGATGCCCGCGTAGTTGGCAACGATGCGCTGCTGCACGTCGTCGACATACGGCGACACCAGCCCCAGCGTGCGCGCGCCCTGCGCGGCGAGCAGCTCGTTGAGCGCCAGCACCGAGGTGGTCGCCGGAATGCCCGTCGCTTCGGTGATGCGCGCGCACAGCGCCTGGTCTTTCTCGAAGCCGAGCCAGCTGGCCGAAGTGCCGCTCCAGCAGATCGTGTCGACGCGCGCATCGGCCAGCAGCCGTGCGGCCTCGAGGATCTTGCGGTCGTCGAACTGGTTGAGCGACGCGTCGCGCATCGAGATCTCGGTGACGGTGAAGCGCGAGAAATGCGCCGAGACGCCGGGCACGCCCGCGACCATCGCGCTGGTCAGCGGCTCGAGCGCGGTGTTCGACGAAGGCGTGAGCACGCCGATGAGTTTGCGAGGGGTCATGGGAGTCGGGTGGGTGGTGTCAGACCGGCAGCTTCTTGCTGTAGTCGATCAGCATCGTGGAGCAGACGAAGAGGCCCGCGCCGGCGGCCGTGAACAGCATGAGCGCCATGAAGTACGAGCCCGTGGCCTGCACGATGAGGCCGACCACGATCGGCACGCCGATGCCCGCCACGTTGCCGCCGAGGTTCATGGTGCCGCCCAGGAAGCCGACCTTGGCGCGCGTGCCGAGGATCGAGGGCACGCACCAGAACAGGCCGCACCAGCGCAGGAAGAACAGCGTGACCGACAGCAGCACGACCACGGCGACCGGGCTCGTGATCTGCGTCACCATGAAGATGGCGACGGTCGCGATGATCGACGAGATGCCGAACAGCGTGCGCAGCACCTTGCTCTGCGAGGCGCCGGCGGCCATCCATTTGTCGGCCAGCCAGCCGCCGAACATTTCGCCGACGAAGCCCGAGAAGAACATGATGAACACCGCGCCGCCCATCTGCTTGATGTCGAAGCCGTGCACCTTCGACAGGTAGTTGGGCATCCACGTGAGCAGGCCGTAGAACAGCGCGTTGAAGCACATCCAGCCGAAGAACATGCCCCACACCGAGCGGTAGCGGAAGAAGTCGAGCACACGGCCGCTTGCATCGGCCGATTCCTTGGCGGCATCGGCGGCATGGCTGGCCTCGATGTAGCGCGCCTCGGCTTCGTTCACGCCGGGGTGCTGGCGCGGATGGTTGCGGATGTAACTCCAGGCGAAGTAGCCGGCGATCACGGTGCCGACACCGGCGACGACGAAGGCCGTGCGCCACGAGCCGAACAAGGCGATCAGCCCCGAGATCAGGATCGCGCCGAGCGCCGCACCCAGCGGCGCGCCGCCGTCGAGCAAGGTGGCGCCGCGGCCGCGTTCGGTCTGCGTCATCCAGATGCCGTTGAGCTTGCCGCCCGCGGGGTAGATCGGCGCTTCGGCCGCGCCCAGGCCCAGCCGCGTGAGCAGCAACGGCACCCAGCCCGTGCAGACGGCGGCGATGGCCTGGAAGAAGCCCCAGCCCACGGTGGCGCCGGCGATGACGACGCGCGGGCCGAAGCGGTCGGCCAGCATGCCGCCCGGGATCTGCATCAGCGCATAGGTCCAGAAGAACGAGCTGAGCAGCAGGCCCTGCACGGCCGGGCCGATGTCGAACTCCTTGGCGATCAGCGGCATGGCCACCGAGAGCGAGGCCCGGTCGATGTAGTTGATCGAGATCAGGAACAACATCATCAGGAAGATCTTCCAGCGCACCTTGGTGGGCTGGAGTGCGGCGTCGGGTGCTGCGGCGGTCGCCTTGGCGCCGTCCGTCATGGTGTTTTGCATCGGCTTGTCTCCTTGCAGTGGCACGGATGCCAGCTTGCAAGGAAACGACCCGGCACGCTGGCGAACTTTGCAGTCGCGGGTCGGGAGCTGGTCCGGGCCAGTACACCACCGAGGCTGTGGAGCGGAATTTAGGCTTTGTCGAAATTAACGTCAACAGCAATGTCGACAATCTTGTTTACGATAATGGCAAACACCTAGCCCGCAGCCCCTTCCCGACGGGGTCACGCGGCGTCGACGGCCGGTGTTTCCGCAAAGTACGCCATGGCCGCGAGCACCCCGCTGCCGGCCAGCGGCACGCCCGCCAGCTTGAAACCCATCTCGACGCCGGTCAATGCGGCCATCAGCGTCAGGTCGTTGCAGTCGCCCAGGTGGCCGATGCGGAACATGCGGCCCTTGAGCTTGCCCAGGCCGGCGCCCAGCGACAGGTCGAAGCGCTGGTGGATGAGGCGGCGCAGCGCGTCGGCATCGACGCCCTGCGGCGTGATGACGCCGGTCAGCACGGGCGAGTGCACACGCGCGTCGGCGCACTGTGTCGGCAGGCCCCAGGCCTGCACGGCGGCGCGCACGCCGCGGCCCCAGCGCTGGTGGCGCGCGAAGATCACGGGCAGGCCCTGCTCGAGCACCATGTCCAGCGCCTCGCTGAGGCCGTACAGCAGGTTCGTGCTCGGCGTGTAGGGCCAGTAGCCGCCCTGGTTCATCTCGATGATCTCGTCCCAGGCCCAGAAGGCCTTGGGCAGGCGCGCCGTCTTCGCCACCTCGAGCGCCTTGGGCGACACCGCGTTGAAGCTGATGCCCGGCGGCAGCATGAGGCCCTTCTGCGAGCCGCTGATGGTGACGTCCACGCCCCATTCGTCGTGCCGGTAGTCGGCGCTCGCGAGCCCCGAGATGGTGTCGACCATCAACAGCGCCGGATGGCCCGCCGCATCGATCGCGCGGCGCACCGACGCGATGTCGGAGGTAACGCCGGTCGAGGTCTCGTTGTGCACCACGCACACGGCCTTGATGTGGTGCGTGGTGTCCTGGCGCAGCCGCTGCTCGATGAGGTCGGCCTGCACGCCGTGGCGCCAGCTGCGCGGCAGGCCGGTTTCGTCGCTGCCTTCGAGCGCGAGGAACTCGGGCTCAAGCCCTAGCCGGCGCGCCATCTTCTGCCACAGCGTCGCGAAGTGGCCGGTCTCGAACATCAGCACGTGGTCGCCGGGACTCATCACGTTGACGAGCGCCGCCTCCCACGCGCCGGTGCCGGACGCGGGATAGACGACGACCGGGTGCCGGGTCTGGAACACCTGCTGCAGCCCGCTGATGACCTTCTTGCCCAGCGTAGCGAACTCGGGCCCACGGTGGTCGATGGTCGGCAGGCTGATGGCCCGCAGGATGCGGTCGGGCACGGGGCTGGGGCCCGGAATCTGCAGGAAGTGGCGGCCGCTGGGATGGTTGTCGAGGGCGATCATGGGTGTTGTCTCCGTTCTGTGTTCTGGATGGGTGGAAGAAAGGTTCTAGAGCTGCACCGACGCGTGGCCGATGCCCGGGAATTCAGCGGTGACGAGGTCGCCCTCGCCCGCTTCGAGAATGCCGACCCACGTGCCGGTCGTGACCACCGTGCCGGCCGCGACGGTCTCGCCGTGGCGCGTGGCATGGCGCAGCCACGCGGGCAGCAGCCAGGCGGGGTCGCCGAGCGAATGCGTGCCGCGGCGCATCACGGTCGCGCGCGCGCCGATGCGCACCTCGCACGCTTGCGCAGCCCAGTCGCGTGCAACGAAAGGCACCCACTCGCCGAGCACCAGCGCGCCGTGCGATTGCAGGTCGGCCAGCTTGCACAGCGCGGGCGCGTCGATGGCCTCCTGCCAGCGCGAGTCGACGACCTCGATCGACACCGCCATCGCATCGACGAGGGCGCGGGCATCGTCGGCAGACAGCGTCGATGCCAACGCCGCATCGACATCGCGCCCGATCCGCAGCGCGATCTCGGCCTCGATGCCGCGCATGTGGAACGGCCAGTCGCCCGCCGTTGCCGGGCTGGGCCACACGCCGCGCGGCGGCAGCGGTGCGTGGGTCAGCACCGCATCGCGCGACGGGCCGCCGGCTTTCCAGTAGTGGGGCGGCGCCGTGCCGAACCAGCCGAGCGCCTGCGCCACCTGCTGCTGCACGGCGTAGGCATCGTCGGCCTGCGTGAGCAGGCCGGCCACTTCTGCCGCCGGGCACGCGACGTGTTCACCGCGCGCACGAACCAGCGCGCCGGCGACAACTTCGATTCTTGAAAGGGACATGTCGGTGGCCTCCAGTGATCCCAGAAAAAAAGAACAAGACATTCAGAAGCTCGCGCGCAACGGCGCGAGCCCCTTCACCTCGACCCGCACGGCCGTGCCCTGCGAGGCGAACAACATGCCGGTGCACGAACCGGTCGTCACGACCTGGCCGGCCCGCAGGCCTTCGCCCCGGGCCGCGCCCTGGTTGGCCAGCCACACGAGCAGCGCACCGACGTCGGGGTGCGTGTGCTCCCCGACCGTGTGGGCGACGACCTGCTCGTCGAAATGCATCACGACTTCGGTCTGTGCCAGGTCGAGCCACGACCGATCGAAAGGCGCGGGCTCGCCGAGCACCAGGCCGCCGTGGCACAGCAGGTCGGCCAGCAGTGCCGAGGGGCTGGCGTCGAGCCAGTCGACCAGGCGGGTCTCCGCCACCTCGATCACGGGCAGCACCGCCGCGATGGCATCGGCGACCTCGCCGCGCGTGTAGGGCGCCGCGCGCGGCGGCAGGTCGGCGCCGAGGCGAAATGCAATCTCGGCCTCGACACCGCGCAGATGCCATGCGCCGCCGACCAGCGACGCGCCGCCCGCCACCAGCCCTTCGGCCGGCAGCGGCGCGCACGCGGGCTCGCGGCCCGGCGCGCTCGCGCCGACCTTCCAGCCGCCGACCGCGCCGAGCGCCGCCAGCGTCGCGTCCTGGATGGTGTAGGCCGCGCGCCGGTCGTGCAGCGGCAGCAGCGAGGACATCACGCGCCGGCCGTCGCGCCGCGCGCGGCACAGCGCCTGCGCGGCCTCGGCCGGCAAGAGCTGCGGCGCGACGGCCTCGGCCAGCGTCACAACGCGGGGAAGCGCAGCCACGGATGGGCCTGTTCGAACGAGCGCGCCAGCGCGAGCAAGGCGTCGTCCGCCCCTTCGCGCGCCACGAGCTGCACGCCGACGGGCATCGATCCCGCAAAGCCGCAGGGCAACGCGATGGCGGGCAGGCCCACGGCGTTCGCGAAGCCGGCGAACACCGCGTGGCCGCGCGGGCCGACCTCGCGCCCGTCGATGCGCGTCGGATGCGTCTCGCGGGCCGGCCACGGCAACGCGGCGGCCGCGGGCGTGAGCAGGAAGTCGTAGCGGTCGAACAGCTGCGCGAGCGTGTTGCGCAAGCGCTCGGCCTCGTACAGCAGCTCGAACAATTCCGACGCGCCGGCCTTGCGGCCGTTCTCGGCATTCGCCTGCATCGCCGGGCCGAACAGCGACGGATCGAAGGGCCGGCTCGACAGTTCCTGCGGATGCGCCACCAGCCATGCCAGTCCGACCTGCGCCAGCAGCGGCCAGCGCTGGTTGACGGCCTCGACGAGGCCGAAGTCCTGCGCCGTCGTGACCTCGTGGCCGAGCGCCGCCATGTGGCGCGCGGTCGCTTCGGTCAGCGCCGCGATCTGCGGATCGACCGGGTGATCGCCGAAGCGTGGAATGAAAAGAATGCGCGCGCGTTGCGGGCCCGCGCCCTCTTCCACCGGCCGGTCGCCGATCACCTGCATCACCGCGGCCACGTCGGCCACGCTGCGCGCGATCGGGCCCGCGACCTCGAAGCCGAGAAAGATCGGCGGCAGCCCATCGCCGCGCGGCACGCGTCCGCGCGAAGGCTTGAAGCCGACGAGGTTGGTGTGCGAGGCCGGCCGGCGGATCGAACCGCCGCCGTCGGTGCCCAGCGCGATCGGACAGCCGCCGGCGGCCACCAGTGCCACCGCGCCGCCCGACGAACCGCCGGGCGTGAGCGTCGGGTCCCACGGGTTGCCGGTGGGGCCGAACACCGGGTTGTCGGTGTAGCCCTGCATCGTGAACTCGGGCACGTTGGTCTTGCCGAAGATCACGGCGCCGGCTTCGCGCAGCTTCGCCACCGGCAGCTCGTCGCGCTCGGCCACGCCGCCGGCCAGCGCGCGGCTGCCCCAGTGCGTCGGCAGGCCGCGCACCTGCAGGTTGTCCTTGATGGTGACGGGCACGCCGTCGAGCGCGCCCAGCGCCCGGCCGCTGCGCCAGCGCGCGGTGCTTTGCCCGGCCGCGTGCGTGGCGCCTTCGCTGTCGAGCGTGATGAGTGCGTTCAGCCGCGGGTTGACCTCGGCGCTGCGCTGCAGGCAGGCATGCAGCGCGTCGGTCGGGGTGAACGCCGCCTCGCGATAGCCGGCCGCGAGCTGCGCCGCATCGAGTTGCCAGAGCGGTGTGGTGGTGTGCATCGGGGCGTGCCTCACATGTGCGCCGGCAGCCACGTCACCAGCTGCGGCACGGCCATCAGCAGCAGCGTGAACGCGATCATGATCAGCGCGTACGGCAGCGCACCCCAGATCGCATCCTGGATACCGCCCTTGTCGGGACGGATGCCGTGCACCACGAACAGGTTCATGCCCACCGGCGGCGTGAT
Source organism: Variovorax paradoxus (assembly GCF_009498455.1). NCBI lineage: Bacteria > Pseudomonadati > Pseudomonadota > Betaproteobacteria > Burkholderiales > Comamonadaceae > Variovorax > Variovorax paradoxus. The sequence continues at coordinate 6,638,178 of NZ_CP045644.1, forward strand.
CAGGCCCAGCTCGCACATCAGCACGATGAAGATGCCGAACCAGATCGGGTCGATGCCCACGGCAATCGCGATCGGGTAGGTGATCGGGATCGTCGCCACCTGCATCGACAGCACGTCCATGAACATGCCCAGGACCAGGTAGAACACGATGAGCGCCAGGATCAGCCCGGTGGCCGACAGGCCCTGGCTCGCGACCCACTTCGTCATCGCTTCGGCCACGCCCGTGAGGCTCACCGTCAGGTTGAGGATGAAGGCGGCCACGACGATCAGCAGGATCATGCCGCTCACGCGCGCCGTCGAGATGAAGCAGTTGCGCAGCAGCTCCCAGTTGAGCTTGCCCGACTGCCACACGAAGCCCAGCGCCGCGAGCACGCCCAGCGCCGCGCTCTCGGCCGCCGTGGCGATGCCGAAGTACAGGCTCCCCATCACGATGCCGAACACCACCGCCGGCGGCACCAGGTGCACCAGCACGCGCAGCCGTTCGCGCAGCGGCACCTTGGGCTCGCGCATCGCGTTGCCGCTGGCCAGGCTCGAGATGGCGATCCACAGCATGAAGCTCAGCGTGAGCAGCAGGCCCGGGATGATGCCGGCCACGAACAGCTTGCCGATCGAGTTGTTGGTGAGCGAGCCGTACACGATCATGTTCACGCTCGGCGGAATCAGGATGCCCAGCGTGCCGCCCGCGGCCAGGCTGCCCAGCGACGCGCGCATCGGGTAGCCGCGCCGCTGCAGCGACGGCAGCGCCACCGTGCCGACCGTGGCCGCGGTGGCCACCGACGAGCCCGAGGTCGCCGCGAACAGCGCGCAGCTGCCGATGTTGGTGTGCAGCAGCCCGCCCGGCAGGCGGCCCAGCCACGCCGACAGCGCGATGTACATGCGGTCGGCGATGCCCGAGCGCAGCAGCAGCTCGCCGAGCAGCACGAACAGCGGCACCGAGGTGAGCAGGCTCTCGTTCTGCACGCCCCACACGACCGGCGCGATCGAGTCCATGAACGGGGCGCCGTAGGCGGCAATGCCGCCGATGATGCCGATGGCCGCCATCGACACCGCGATCGGCAGGCCGAGCAGCATCAGGGCGAGCATCGCGAAGAATGCGAATCCGATCAGGGCAATGTTCATGGTGCGGCTCCTTCGGCCTGCTGCCGTGCCTTGAGGTCGTCGAGTTCTTCCTTGAGCTCTTCCTTCGCGCTCTTCGGATGGAAGTCGCTGTTCAGCGTGCGGATGTCGCCGCTGGCCAGCAGCCGCGTCGCGCGCCAGGCCAGCGCGCAGGCCACGCCCGCGAAGATCACCAGGCCCGCGTACCACACGCCCTGCGGAATGATCAGCGGCGTGGCCCAGGGCGTCTGCGCGGTGCTGCGGTAGGCCGTCGTGTCCTGGATCACCTTGAACGCGACCCAGGCGATGAACAGCGAGAACACCGCCAGCGAGACGATCGAGAGCCAGTTCAGCAGCGCCTGCACGCGCGGCGGGAAGCGCTCGTGGAACACGTCCACGCGGATGTGGTTGCGCCCCAGGAGCGACAGGCTGAAGGCCAGCGTGGAGCCGACCGCCAGCGCATAGCCGCCCAGCTCGTCGGCGCCCTGCAGCGAGATGTTGAACAGCTTGCGCGAGATCGTCTCGATGGCGACGACGAAGGCCAGCCCCAGGAAGATCGCGCCGAAGGCCGTGGCCAGCACGGTCTCCATGCGGGTCCTGAAGTCGGCGCGCCGGGTGCGCGCAGAGGCCGCCGTGGCGGATTGCCGGTCGCGGGTCATGGCGACGCTGTTCATTGCAGGCCCAGCACCGGTGCCACCGTCGCCTGCCAGGTCTTCAGGCAGGTGGGGTTCGACTTGTTGCACACCTCGGCCCACACCGGCAGCGACACCTTGGTGACGGCGCCGCGCAGCAGTTCGGTGTCGGCGGGCGCGACGGGCACATCGACCAGCTTGAACTTCTTGCCGGTGGTGCACGGGTCCTTGCCGGCGTTGCAGTTCAGCGCGTCCTTGAAGAGCTCTTCGGAGTAGGTCCACATGTCGTCGCTCAGCGTGTCGAAGGCCTGCTTCATCTTGACCTTGGCATCGGGCGCCAGCGCGTTCCACGACTTCATCGTCATGCCGTAGCCGTTCAGGGCCATCTGGAAGCCGATCGGCATCTGGTGCGTCGTCACCTCCGGCCAGCCCGCCGAGTTGGCCGAGCTGGGCCCGGTGATGGCGCAATCGACCACGCCCAGCGACAGCGACTGGTGCGTGTCGGCGAACGACACCGGCACCGGCGTGCCGCCCACCATCTCGATGAACTTGGCCAGGTTCTGGTCGTACACGCGGACCTTCAGGCCCTTGATGTCGGCCAGCTTGGCGATCGGTTTCTTGCAGAAAAGAATCTGCGGGCCGAAGGGCCACACGGCCAGCAGCTTCACGCCGAACTGCGCCTGCAGGCGCGCATCGACCGTGTCGAAGTAGGCCTTGGCCACCTTGCGGCCCGTGGCGTAGTCGGGCGCCGCGCCGACCAGGTCCAGGCCGAGGATCGTGGGCTCGTCGCGCGAGTTCTGCGACACGCGCAGCGACACGATGTCGAACAGGCCTGCCTTCATCACGCGCAGCTGCTCGGTGTCCTTGATACCCAGCGTGTCGATGGGCTTGTAGTCGACATCGATCGGCAAGCCGGTGCGGGCCGCGAAGTTCTCGAAGAAAGGCTGCTCCTTGTTCTTCTGGAGCAGGCCGGTGGCCAGCGGCTGGCCGATGGCTTTCATCTTGATGCGGTCTTGCGCGTGGGCCGCGGGCAACGCGAGCACCACGGCCAAGGCAACTGTGGCGAAGGACTTGAGGCGAAGGTGGAACGGCATGAAAACTCCAGCAGAGGTAAGTGGGAAGGAACGGGGCGGCATCGAAAGAAAGACGTGCCATTGAATCCCGCAGCGGCGCCGCGCAGCGGACTATTCCGCTGCGTGGGACAGTCGAAAAAACTGGTTTGGAATCAAGCACTTGGCGCGTTGCGCCAGTGGAAGATGCGCCGAGGGCGCAGGGCCTTCAGCGACCGCCGTAGGCGGCGGTGATCTCGTCGGCGGCGGCGCGCACGGTGGCGCCCAGGTGCAGGAAGTCGGTGCTCTTGATGCGCTGCGTCGGGCCGACCAGCGAGATCGCGCCGAAGGGCTGGCCATGCTCGTCGCGGATGGCCGCGGCAATGCAGCGCAGGCCGACCGCGTTCTGCTCGTCGTCGATCGCATGGCCCGCGCGGCGCACCTCGCCCAGCGTTTCGTGCAGCCGCGAGGCGCGCGCGATCGTGTTGTTCGTGAGCTTGGGCAGGCCGTAGGTGCGCAGGTACTGCAGCACATCTTCTTCCGACATCGCGGCGAGGATCGCCTGCCCCATCGCGGTGCCATGCAGTGGTGCACGAAAACCCGGCTTGCCGATGGCGCGCATGAGTTCGCGGCTCTCGACCTGCGTGACGAACACGATGTCGCCCAGGTCGGCGATGCCCAGGTTGATGCTCTCGCCGGTGCTGTCGCGCAGCCGGCGCATCACCGGCAGCGCCAGGTGCGCGATGCGGCGGCGCCGCCCGAAGGCCGCACCGACCGAGAAGCAGCGCACGCCCACGTACCAGAGGTTGGTCTCGCGATCGAACTGCACGAAGCGCCGCTGTTCGAGCGTGGTGAGCAGCCGGTGCGCAGTGGACGACGACAGCCCCGTGTGCGCCGCGATGTCGACGAGCCGGAAGCCTTCGTCGTCCTCCGCGAGGAGTTCGAGCAACTGCATGGCGCGCGTGAGCGACTGCACGGTGCTGTCGTGGTCGCGGTCGATGCGGGTGACCTTGGGGGCCTTGGCGGGGGTGCGCGGCGAGCTGGCTGTCATGGCGGGCCTTGTGCAAATTGCGTGCCATCCGGCCTGCCCGTCCGGCACGCCATCCGGTGGCCGATGGTCTGCGACAACGTCCGCGTCAAAAACAGTGTTTACACCAATGTTGACATTTTTTGATAGCCCGGCGGGTGGTGCGCCCTCCGGGCCGGGAAAGGACGTCGGCCGGCCTTCTTGCGCCCCCTTGGGGGGCGCAGCAGGGTCGCGACGCCCCGAAGTGGGGGGACGTGCGCGAGATCAGGGAGTTGCGCGACGCCTTACACGCCGCTGCCCTGAGGATGGGTCGCGGCCTGTTCGCGGCCCCACGGCGGCGCGCACTCGAACCCGGCCACCCAGCGCTGCATCTGGTCGGCCGGCATCGGCTTCGCGATGCCGTAGCCCTGGGCCAGCGTGCAGCCCATGGCAAGCAAGGCTTCGCCGTGGTGCAGCGTCTCGACGCCTTCGGCCACGGCCGTGCGCCCGAGTGCCTTCAACAGCAGCAGGATGCCCTGCACGATCGCGCGGTCGGCCTCGCTGTCGAGCATGTCGCGGATGAACGACTGGTCGATCTTGACCGACGACACCGGCAGCTGGCGCAGGTACGTGAGCGACGAATAGCCCGTGCCGAAATCGTCGATGGCCACCGCCACGCCGAGCGCCTGGCACGCCTCCACGAAGCGGGCCACCGTGGCGAACTGGCTGATGGCCGTGGTCTCGAGAATCTCGAGCTCCAGCGCCCCGCGGCCGAGCTTCGGGTACTGCGCCAGTTGCTGCGTGAGCCGGTCGACGAAGTCGTGGCGCATCATGTGCAGCGGACTCACATTGACGCTGACCGACATGCGCAGGCCCGCCTCGAGCCAGTCGTGCAGCTGCCGCAATGCCGTGGCGACGACCCACTCGCCGACCTGCTCGGCCAGCGCGTCGTCCTCCAGCAGGGGCACGAAATGGATCGGCTGCAGCAGGCCGCGCTGCGGATGGTTCCAGCGGATGAGCGCCTCGGCACCCACCACCACGCCGCGGCGCATGTCGACCTTGGGCTGATAGCACAGGAAGAACTCGCCCTGCACCAGGCCTTCCTGGATGCGCTGGCGCTGGCGCACCACCTGTGCGTCGGCCTGCGCCTGCGGGGCGTCGAAATAGTGCACCTTGCCGTCGGCGGCACGCTTGGCGAAGAAGGCCGCATGCTGGGCGTCGCGCAGCGCGAGTTCGGGCGCCGGGCCGCTGCTGTCCATCAGCCGCGCACCGAGGCTGGCGCACAGGTCGGCGGTGTGCCCCCGCCATTGCCAGGGTTCGGCCAGCGCGATCAGGATGCGCTCCAGCACCTCGTGGCATTGCGAAAACCCGAGCCCGGCGAAGACGGCCGCGAACTCGTCTCCGCCGATGCGCGCCGACAGCGACTCGCGCGGCAGTTGGGCCTTGATGCGACGGGCCGCCTCGACCAGCGCGGCATTGCCGCCCGCCATGCCCAGGCGCTGGTTGAGTTCGCGGAAGCGATCGAGGTCGATGTCGCAGACGACAGCAAGGCGCTTGCCGGCGCGCGCCCAATCCGCGATGAGCGGAGCCAGCACCTCGTCCGGAGGAAGGCGCCTCAACGCTTCGTCGGGCGACGAGATGACATGAGCGGACTCGTTCGGCACAGGTGGGCGTTCCGAAAATCAAAAGCGGCTGTTGCCCGGATTCAGCCTGCCCGAGCCGGCCATGGCAAGGTATTTTTCGCGGACGGCCTGCACGAACGGGATTCCCTGGTTCTTGCTACCACCAAAGAACTCCTCCTTGCCATCGGCAGTCGGCAGTCGGGGGCCATCGTCGAGTGGATTCGGGGGCCTGTTTACGCAGCCGCCGGCCGCATCGCCGTGCACACGCGATTGCGCCCTCCCATCTTGGCCGCGTACAAGGCCTTGTCGGCGGCCTGGACCAATTCCTTCGGGGGTCCCGAGGTCAGTGCGGGGCTGAACGCATCCACACCGGCGCTCAGCGTGACGAAGCCGTCGGGGGTTCCGGCGTGCACGATTTCCAGGTCGCGAACCGCGGTGCGGATTCGCTCCGCCAGGACGGCGGCATCGGCCACATCGGTATTGGGCAAGAGCACGGCCAGCTCCTCCCCGCCGTAGCGGGCGGCAAGATCTCCCGGACGGCGCGATGCAACGCTTGCGATCGTGCGCCCGATCGTCTGCAGGCACTCATCCCCGGCCGTATGGCCGTAGATGTCGTTGTACTGCTTGAAGCAATCGACATCGATCAGGATGAGCGCCAGGGTGCTCGCGTTGCGCATGGCTCGGCTGAATTCGCTGTCGAGCGCCACGTCGAACTGCCGGCGATTTGCCAACCCCGTGAGACCGTCCTCCATGGCGAGGGTGTTCAAGGTCTTGTTGAGCGTCTCCAGCGCGTCGCGCGCCCGCAGCAGTTCGGCCTCGGACTTGCTTCGCAGTTCCATCTGCCTGACCAGCCGCCATCCCACGAAGCCGACGATCAACGTCAGCAGCGTGACGCCGCCCGTATGCCAGAGCGTTTCGCGCCACCAGGCAGCCAGGATCTCGTCCTTGGAGAGGGCCGCGGCAACGAACAGCGGATAGTTGGCAAGACGCCGGAAGCTGTTCAATCGCGTGACGCCGTCCTGCGCCGATTTGATCTCGGCCGTTCCTGCCGGGCCCTGGGTTGTATAGGCCTGGAAGAGCCCCGTTCCCAGCATGCTTCGTCCGACCATGTCGGTGCTGTACGGCCGGCGAGTCATCATCGTTCCGTTTTCGAGGATCAGCGCAACGGCGCCGGCCTGCCCGATGTCGAGGCTTTCATAGAACTTCAGGAAGAACGCGACCTCGATCGTCGCGAGCGCCACGCCGGCGAAGCTGCCGTCCGCGTGGTTGATGCGCCGGGACACGGGAACGAGCAGTTTGCCGTTGGTCCGGCTCTTCACCGGAATCCCGATGTGCGGTCCGCGGTCCTCGTGCTCGCGATGGAAGACGAAATACTCCCGGGTCGCGTTGTTCAGGTTCTGCGGCGGGATCTGCCGGGAGTTCGCGACCCAGTTTCCGTCCTTGTCGTAGACGTGAATTCCGTCCAGTTGCGGGAGTTCGGCCACCTGCATGGCGAGCACCGTGCGAAGCCGCGCGACGGCGGCCGGCTGCGTGCCGTCGTGTTCGATGCGCTCGACGATGCCGACCAGCGCAGTGTCTGCCTGCTTGATCGTGTCATCTGCCTGCTGCGCCATGGCACGCGCCAGGTTCGACGCCGCGACGCTCATCTGCTGAAGCTGCTCCGCGCGCGAATTCCAGCTGTTCCAGCAGTCGAGCGCCACGAGGGCCAGGCAAACGACGGTCACGAAGGCTGTCGTTCGAAAAGTGATGGAGGGTCGGCGAAACACGGTGTCCTTCCGGGGCAGCGGCATCTGGAGCGCTGGCGCGACTTTGACACATCTCCGGGCGGATTCGTCGCTTTTGCCCGGTCGGCTGTGCGGCGCAAACAGGCCGATCGCCCATCGCCCCGATTTCCGCGCACTTGAGCCGCCCCCAGTGATCCATTGCGGCCGCCCTGGCGTAGGAAGAGAAGACTCTCTCTTCCTGCACCCACCGCCATGCCCCAAGCCTCCAGCACCTCGACTGCCATCCATTGGGTTGAACAGGGCCTGGTGCCCGACGGCGCCGTTCGGCTGGGCGTGCGGCGGCTGCTGCGCCAGCGCCTGGTCGAACTGGACAGCGGCGACCCGGAAGCCGTGGCCCGGCGTTCGGAGGCATTTTTCGATGGATTGCGGGAGGCGCCCTTGGCCCTGCTGCCCGAGAAAGCCAACGAGCAGCACTACGAATTGCCCGCCGAGTTCTTCGCAGGCGTGCTGGGGCCGCACCGCAAGTACAGCTGCTGCTGGTGGCCTGAAGGGGTGCAGACGCTCGAGCAGGCGGAGGCGGCAGCCCTGGCCGAAACCTGCGCGCGTGCCGGCCTGGCGGATGGGCAGCGCATCCTGGAGCTGGGCTGCGGCTGGGGTTCGCTGAGCCTGTGGATGGCCGAGCACTTTCCGGGCGCCCACATCACGGCGGTCTCCAACTCGCACTCGCAGCGGCTGTTCATCACGGCCGAGGCCGCCGCACGCGGCCTGGGCAACCTCGAGGTGATCACCTGCGACTTCAATGACTTCGAGACCGACGAGCGTTTCGACCGCGTGGTGTCGGTGGAGATGTTCGAGCACCTGCGCAACTGGCCGCGCGCCTTTTCGCACGTGGCCCGCTGGTTGCAACCACAGGGGCGGTTCTTCATGCACGTCTTCGTTCACCGCGAAGCGCCCTACCCGTTCGAGGCGCGCGATGCCAGCGACTGGATGAGCCGCCACTTCTTCTCCGGCGGCATGATGCCCGGCGACGATCTCGCGCTGCGCTGCCAGGACGACTTGCGCCTGCTGCACCGCTGGCGCTGGGACGGCCGCCACTACGCGCGGACCTCGGCCGCCTGGCTGGCGTGCATGGACGCCCGGCGGGCCACCCTGATGCCTCTGCTGGCCGCCGTCTACGGAGAGCGCGACGCGCCGGTGTGGTGGACCCGCTGGCGGCTCTTCTTCATGTCGGTGGAAGAGCTGTTCGGCTACGCCGAGGGCAGCCAGTGGTGGGTCGGCCACTACCTCTTCGAGAAACGGTGATGCTGTCGCTCGCCTGCCTGGGCCTGGCGATTGCCCTCGCCGTGGCGCTGCCGGTCTGGGTGTTCAGCATCGGGGTGCGCGACGCCAGCCTGGCGGACCGGATCTGGCCCCTGATGATCGCGGCGCCGGCGCTGGCCTACGCAGGCGCCCACGCGCGCGTGCTCGATGCCCGCGGCGCCTGGATGCTCGGTCTGCTGCTGCTGTGGGCCTGCCGGCTGGCGCTGCACATCGGGCGTCGCAACTGGGGCCACGGCGAAGATCGCCGCTACCAGGCCATGCGTGCGCGCAACGAACCGCACTTCGGCCTGAAGAGCCTTTACCTCGTGTTCGGGCTCCAGGCGGTGCTGGCATGGATCGTCGGCTGGCCGCTGCTGGCCGCGTTCGCGCACCCGTCGCCGCTGACTTGGCTGGACGTGCTGGCCCTGCTGCTGGCCGGCGGCGGCGTGGTCGTCGAGGCCGTGGCCGACGCCCAGCTCGCCCGTTTCCTGCGCGGCCCGCGCCGCGAGGATGCGGTGATGGACCGCGGCCTCTGGGCCTGGTCGCGCCACCCCAACTACTTCGGCGAGGCCTGCGTCTGGTGGGGCCTGGGGCTGGCCGCGCTGTCGGCGGGCGGAGGGCGGTGGCGTGGTGCCTGGTGTCTCCGCTGCTCATGACCGGCCTGCTGCTCAAGGTGTCGGGCGTGGCGCTGCTGGAGCACGACATCGCCGAGCGCCGGCCTGCCTACCGCAGCTACGCGGCACGCACCAGCGCCTTCATTCCCTGGCCGCCGCGGCGCGGCGCCCGGCCATGAAGCGCCGCGCCGTGGGGCTGATGCTGGGGCTGGCGACCTGCCTGGCCGCGGCTCAGGAAGCCGACGAGGAAGCGGGCGAATGGCACTTCACCGCCACGCTCGACGGCAAGCCGATCGGGACCCATCGCTTTGTGGTGGGCGGCACGGCGGCGGCGCGCAGCGTCGACAGCCGCGCCCTGTTCACCGTGCGCGTGCTCGGCATTCCTGTGTACCGCTATCGGCACCAGGCCGAGGAGCGCTGGGCCGGTGACTGCCTGCGCGAGTTGCGCACCGAAACCGACGACGACGGCACCCGCCAGCAGGTCGCGCAGCGCTTCGACGGCGACTGCCCGATGAGCTTCGCCTACTGGAATCCCCGGCTGGTGAAACAGCAGCGCCTGATCGACCCCCAGACGGGCAAGGCCGAGCCGGTGCGCTTCGAGCCGCTGCCCGATGCGACCCTCGAGGTCCGCGGCCAGCCCGTGCGTGCGCGCGGCTGGCGACTGCAGACGGCGCAACAGCGCATCCGCATCTGGTATGCCGCCGACAGCAAACGCTGGATCGGACTCGACGCCGACACCAAGGGCGATCACCAGCTGAGCTACCGACTGACCTCTTCTCCACGGAGCACCCCATGAAGCCATCCCCGCGCACCCTGCTCGCTGCCTACCTGTGGGCGCTCGTGTGTTTTCTGGTGCTCGATGCCGTCTGGCTGTCGGTCATGGGGCCCCGCCTCTACCAGCCCGCACTCGGTGCGCTGATGGCGCCGCAGGTGGACTGGACGGCGGCCGTGCTGTTCTATGCCCTCTACCTGGTCGGCCTCGTCGTCTTTGCGATCGCACCGGCGCTGGAGGCCGGCGAGCCCGCCGCGGCGTGGCGTCGCGGCGCGCTGTTCGGGCTCGTGGCCTACGCGACCTACGACCTGACGAACCAGGCCACGCTGCGCGACTGGCCCTGGGCCGTCACGGCCGCCGACCTGGCCTGGGGCACGGCCGTGAGCGGCGTGTCGGCGTGGGTCGCGGCGCGCCTCACATCCCGACCAGCGCGCCGAAGAAACGTGCAATAGCCCCGTCGAAGCGCAGCCGGCCGTCCAGCGAGGCCAGGCAGATGCATTCGCTGCCGTCCTGGACCACCGGCTGGTGGTTGATCTCGGCATCGGCCGCATCGAAATCGCCGGCGCCGAACAAGGCCCGGCCATCGTGGAAGCGGCCATGCAGCACCTGGGTGAACTCCTGCCCCTGGTGCGTGTGCTGCGGCAGGTACTTGCCAGCCGCGATGCGCAGCAGAAAGACGTTGGCCTCCGGGGCCTCGGGCACCGTCACACGGCTCCAGCGCATGCCGGGGCCGATCCAGCGCCAGGGCGTGGCACTGCAGTGCGCAAGCGCGCGCGGCCAGCGCGCACCGGGTGGCAGCGGCGGGGGCGCGCTGACCCGCACGGGGGTGGGTTCAGCGCCTTCATGCGCTTCGATCCGGGCCCAGGTGCGCGCCAGCGCATCGTCGGCCAGAGGGGCCTCGGCCAGGTCGTCGAGCAGGAGGCCGCCCACGACATCGAGGGCGCGCGCCCGCTCGCGGCACAGCGGGCACAGTTCCAGGTGGCTGGCCAGAACCAGTCGCATGCCAGCCGGCATGTGGCCGGAGGACCGGGCCAGCAGCAGGTCGTCGTCGGGGTGGTGTCGGATGTCCATCGTCAATGTTCCAGCAGGCGGCGCAGTTGGGCGACCGCCAGGCGCACGCGCGACTTCACCGTGCCCAGCGGAATGCTCAGCTGGGCCGCGATGCGGGCATGCGGCGCGTCTTCAAAATAGGAAAGGTGCAGCACCTGCTGCTGCTCGGGCGGGAGCAGGCGCAGGGCGCCGCGCAGGCGTTCGCTCAGGCGCGCGTCGTGCAGCTGGTCTTCGACGGCCGGTTCTTCCGACTGCAGCAGGTCGAAATCGAACGCGTCGTCGGCCGACTGCACGCCCTGGCGCCGCCGCAGCGCATCCACGCGCAGGTTCCGCGCGACGGCGAAGATCCAGGTCGTGGCGGCCGCCCGGGCCGGATCGAACAGCGCAGCCTTGCGCCAGACCGTGACCAGCGCTTCCTGGGCCAGCTCTTCGGCCTGGATGGCCGGGCTGCCGCTGTGCATCAGGTAGTGCTTGATGCGCGGCGCGAAATGCGAGAACAGCTGCGCGAACGCGTCCCGGTCCTGCCGCTGCGCCACGGCCACCATCGCCTGGGCCCAGAGATCGTCGGGGCGGGCTGGCGGCGGCGAATCGGGCGAGACAACGGTCAAGAGGGACGCTCGGCGACTGCGGGGCACCGGAGTGCCCGCAGAGGGGTTGGACGGATCGGGGGCAGCGGCCATGTCCTGTTGTACGCAAAGGAGCGGCGTTCGGATCATCGCAGCGACACGCGGGCAATCCAAACGATCGTTTCATGCGTACAGGCAGCACGACTCGCCAAAGGCTCCCCATGCTGCCTCCTCCCGCCCCGCTTGCCCCGCCTGCCGCCTTGCCGATGCCTGCTTCGGTGCCCTCGGGCCAGCGCATCGCCGTCGTCGGCACCGGCATCGCGGGCCTGTCCTGCGCCTGGCTGCTGTCCCGGCGCCACGAGGTCACGGTGTTCGAGAGCGAGCCCCGGCCGGGCGGCCACAGCCATACCGTGGACGCGCCGGGCCGGGACGGCACGGTGCCGGTGGACACCGGCTTCATCGTCTACAACGAGCCCGCCTACCCGAACCTCACCGCGTTGTTCCAGCACCTGGCAGTGCCGACCGCGGCCTCGGACATGTCGTTCGCCGTGAGCCTGGACGCCGGGGGGCTCGAATACGCGGGCACCGACCTGCGCGGCCTGTTCGCACAAAAGCGCAACCTCGCGCGCCCCCGCTTCTGGGCCATGCTGCGCGACCTGCTGCGGTTCTACCGCGAGGCACCGCGCGATGCGCAGGTGGCGGGCGACCAGGCGCTCGACGACTACCTGGACGCCCACGGCTACGGCCGCGCGTTTCGCGACGACCACCTCTACCCGATGGCTGCGGCCATCTGGTCCACGCCGGCAGCGCAGGTGGGCCGCTATCCGGTCGCCGCCTTTGTGCGCTTCTGCGAGAACCACGGGCTTCTACAGGTCAGCGACCGCCCGACCTGGCGCACCGTGGTGGGCGGCAGCCGCGAATACGTGCGGCGCCTCAGCCAGCCTTTCGCCGACCGCATCCAGCTGGACCGGGCCGTGCTCGAACTGCGTCGCGAGCCGACGGGTGTGCGGCTTCGCACGAACGCCGGCTGGTGGCCCGAGCGTTTCGACCAGGTGGTGCTGGCCACCCATGCGGACCGCTCGCTGGCGCTGCTCGACGCGCCCAGCGGTGCCGAGCAGGCCCTGCTCGGCGCCCTTCCCTACAGCCGCAACCTGGCCGTGCTGCACCGCGACCCCGCCCTGATGCCGGCGCGGCGCGCCGTGTGGTCGAGCTGGAACTACCTCGGCACGCGCGGCAGCGGTGCGGCCCCCACGGTGACCTACTGGATGAACCGGCTGCAGCCCCACCTGCCGCAGGGCGCGGCGGCCGAGCCGCTGTTCCTCACCCTGAACCCGGCGGCCAGCCCGCGGCCCGAGCACCTGATCCGCACCGAGGTCTACGACCACCCGCTGTTCGATGCCGCGGCCCTGGCCGCGCAGCGCCAGCTGTGGCAGCTGCAGGGCCAGCGCCGCACCTGGTTCTGCGGCGCCTACTTCGGCGCCGGCTTCCACGAAGACGGATTGCAGGCCGGCCTGGCCGTCGCCGAAGCGCTCGGCGGCGTGCGCCGGCCCTGGCGCGTGGCGCAGGAGTCCGGGCGCATCCACCTGCCGCAGCGCGCGCAGACCGTCGCCTCATGAACGCGCACGAAGGCTCGGCGCTCTACGTCGGACGGGTCATGCACCAGCGGCTGCGGCCGAAACGGCACCGGCTGAGCTACCGGGTCTACAACCTGCTGATCGACATCGACGAGCTGCCGCAGCTGCACGCCCGCTTGCGCTGCTTCTCGGTGGACCGGTTCAACCTGTTCAGCTTCCATGCCGCCGACCATGGCGACGGCTCGGGGAGCGATCTGCGGGCCCAGGTGGAGGCGCGGCTGCGCGAGGCCGGCCTGCCGACCGGTGGCGCGATCCGGCTGCTGGCCATGCCGCGGCTGCTCGGCCATGTGTTCAACCCGCTGAGCGTCTGGTTCTGCCATGCACCCGGCGGCGCGCTGCAGGCGCTGCTGTACGAGGTCAACAACACCTTCGGGCAGCGGCACAGTTACCTGATCCCGGTCGCTGACGACCATGGTGCGCCCGTTGTCGACCAGCACTGCGACAAGCAGATGTACGTCTCTCCCTTCAACGGCATGGACCTGCACTACCGGTTCCGCATCGCGCCGCCGGGCGAGGCGGTGTCGGTCGGCATCAGCGTGCACGACGCCGCCGGCGCCGTGCTCAACGCGCGGCTCGACGGCCAGCGTGCGCCCTTGAGCGACCTGGCGCTGCTGCGCGTGTTCATCACCCATCCGCTGCTGACCCTCAAGGTGGTGGCGGCCATTCACTGGCAGGCGCTGCGCCTGTGGATCAAGCGCGTGCCGCTGCATCCGCGACCGGCTGCTGCCCCCGATCGCGACCTCACCATCGTTTCCTCGAGCAAGACCCCATGAGCCTGACCACGCCTTCCGCCCCCGCCCTCGACGCCGCTCCGGTCTTCTCGCCGCTGCGCCGGGTGCTTGCCCGCACGCGTTTCGGCCGGTTGACCCTGAGCCTTCCGGGCGGCCGGTGCATCGAGGTGGCCGGCCGCGAACCCGGGCCGCATGCGAGCCTGCGCCTGCTGAGCTGGCGCCCGCTGCTGCGCCTGGCGCTGCAAGGTGATCTGGGGCTGGCGCTGTCGTTCCGCGATGGCCAGTGGGACAGTCCCGACCTGCTGGCCCTGTTCGAGTTCGGCCTGGCCAACGAGTCGGCCTGGGGATCGCTGCTCAAGGGGCGCACGCTGACGCGCTGGGCTGCGCGGCTGCGGCACCTGACCCGCAGCAACAGCCGGCGCGGAAGCCGCCACAACATCGCGTTCCACTACGACCTGGGCAACGCGTTCTACCGGCACTGGCTGGACGACAGCATGCTGTATTCGAGCGCGATGTTCAGCGACGCCGACGACGACACGCTGGAAGCCGCCCAGGCGCGCCGGCTCGCGGCCATCGCCGACATGCTCGACACCCCGCAAGGCGCCGACGTGCTGGAGATCGGCTGCGGCTGGGGCACGCTGGCCGCGAGCCTGGCCCGCCGGCACGAAGCCCGCGTCACCGGCGTCACGCTGTCGAGCGAACAACTGGCCTTCGCCCGCGAACGCGCGCAAGACTGGGGCGTGGCCGACCGGGTCGACCTGCGGCTGCAGGACTACCGCGACGTGCAGGGCCGCTTCGACCGCATCGTGTCCATCGAGATGATCGAGGCCGTCGGCGAGGCCTACTGGCCCACCTACTTCGCCACCTTGCGCGAGCGCGTCAAGCCCGGTGGCGTCGTGGTGCTGCAGGCCATCACGATCGCCGATGCGCAGTTCGACAGCTACCGCCAGGGAGCCGATTTCATCCAGCACTGCATCTTTCCCGGCGGCATGCTGCCCAGCCCGCGCGTGCTGCGGGAACAGGCGCAGCGCGCGGGGTTGGTGATCGAGGCTTCCCATTGCTTCGGCAAGGACTACGCGCGGACCCTGGCGGAGTGGCACCGCCGCTTCCTCGCGGCCTGGCCGCAGATCGAGCCGCTCGGTTTCGACGCCGCGTTCAAGCGCCTGTGGACCTACTACCTGTCCTACTGCGAGGCCGGCTTCCGCGCGGGGCTCGTCGACGTCGGGCTCTACCGGTTGCGCGTGGCTGAAGCAGGACCGGGCTGATCGGTCGGTGCGTCGCTCCTGATGGGCGCCGGTGCTGTCGCTTGCGAACCAGCCGGACCGAGGGGTGCCGGCAGCGCGTGCGAATTGGCCCGACTAGAATGAGAGTAATTCTCATTCTCTCCCTCCTGGTTTCATGCCCTCCCCCGCTGTGGTCGCCCCGATCGATGCGCTCTATCGCGAGCACCGCGACTGGCTGCTGGGCTGGATGCGGCGCCGCCTGAACGATGGCCACATGGCCGCGGACCTGACGCAGGACACCTTCGTGCGCGTCATCGTCGGCGGCCAGGCCCCGGTGCTTCAGGAACCGCGCGCCTACCTCACCACGCTGGCGCAGCGTGTGCTCTACAACTTCTGGCGCCGACGTGAACTGGAGCGCGCGTGGGTCGAGGCGCTCGCGACCCAGCCGCAGGAGCTGGCACCTTCCCCCGAAACCTGCGCGCTGGTGCGCGAGGCCCTCGAGACGCTGGACCGATGGCTCGATGGCCTGCCTTCCAAGGCGCGCGAGGCCTTCCTGTTGCGCCGGCTCGAAGGCCTCGCACATGGCGAGATCGCGCAACGCATGGGTGTCTCGATTTCCACGGTCGAGCGCTACATCAAGCAGGCCGTCGTGCACCTGTACACCTGCCCGGTACAGCCCGATGCCTGAAAGGGCGCCGCTGGATGCGGCCACGGAACAGGCGATCGACTGGCTGGTGCGGCTCGACTCGGGCCACAGCAACGACGGGGACCGACAGGCTTTCGAGCGCTGGCTCGGCGCGGCGCCTGCGCACGGCGCCGCATGGACGGCACTGCAGCAGCGGCTGAACCAGCGCCTTTCGCCCGCGCTCAGCCAGTTGCAGGCCTCCGGGCACGCGGCGCCCGGCGTGCGTGCGTTGAGCGCGCCGCCCGATCGTCGCGCACGCCGGCGCGCCCTGCTGGGCGGCGCCGCGGCGGCGCTTCTGACCGCCACGGGCGGCGGGCTGTGGGCCGACCGGCGCGCGCCGCTCTCGGCATGGACTTCCGACCTGCGCACCGGCACGGCCGAGCGGCGGCGCTTCGCGCTGGCGGACGGCAGCGACCTGCTGCTCAATGCGCGCTCGGCGGTCGACCTGGATT
Source organism: Variovorax paradoxus (assembly GCF_009498455.1). Lineage (NCBI taxonomy): Bacteria > Pseudomonadati > Pseudomonadota > Betaproteobacteria > Burkholderiales > Comamonadaceae > Variovorax > Variovorax paradoxus. The sequence goes on from NZ_CP045644.1 coordinate 6,654,332, forward strand.
TCAGCGGAACGCAGCGCCGGGTGCGGCTGCGCGCGGGCGCGCTGATCGTCCACGCGGTGGCCGACGCACACCGGTCCTTCGTCGTGCACAGCGCGCAGGGCACCGTGCAGGCATTGGGCACGCGCTTCATGGTGCAGCAGGACGAGGGCCGCACGCTGGTCTCGGCGCTGGAACACAGCGTGCGCCTGAGGGCGCGGCACGACAGCGCAGCCGTCGATCTGCGCGAAGGCGCCAGCGCATGGATCGAGGCCGACCGCATCGCGCCGCTTGCCACGGCGCGCGTCGATCCGAGCGCCTGGTCCACCGGCGTGCTGGAAGTGCACGACCAGCCCCTGGGCGAGGTCATCGATGCCCTGCGCCCCTACACGCCCGCCATCCTGCGGGTCAGCCCCGAGGCGGCGCGGGTCGGCGTCTACGGCGTCTATCCGCTGGACCGGCCGATGGACGCACTGCAGGCCCTGGTGGACACCCTGCCGCTGCGCGTGCGCCGCTGGGGCGACTGGGTGGTGCATGTGGACGTGCGCGCCGCATGAATCAGACATCGGCACGCATCGGCTGAGGGGTTTGCGCCCCCTCGCGGGTCATACGGGGTTGAACGCTTCGATCCACCAGAACCGCCGAGAAAGTCCGACGTGCCACTGTCCCTCCTTCCTTCCCCTGCCCGCCCGTCGGCCGGCAGCCGCCCGACCGACCGCAGGACCACGCTGGCCCTGGCGGCGTTGCTCGCATGCGCCAGTGCGTCATCGTGGGCACAGACCCCGCCAGCCGCCGCGCCCGTGGCCGCTTCCGCCGATGTCGTGTCGGAATGGAACCTGGCGGCCGATGAACTGGGCATCGTGCTGGCGCGCATTGCGCGTCTGAGCGGCCGCACCATCAGCGCCGCGCCGGCCCTCGTGGCCGGACGGCGCGCCAACGGGGTGCAAGGCCGGTTCACCGTGGCGCAGGCGGCGCAGCAGGCGCTGTCGGGCAGCGGGCTGGCACTGGCACAGACACCGGGCGGCACGCTGACCGTTGTTCCTTCCGCCAGCGGTGCGACGCAGGCTGCAGGCGCTTCCGAGTCAGGCACGACGCTGGCGGAGGTGCGCGTGACGGCACAGGCCGAGCGCCCGGGCATCACGGAAGGCACGGGCGTCTACACCGCCTCCGGCCCGACGGGCGTGGCCACCGGCCTCGGCCTGAGCCTGAAGGAGACGCCGCAGTCGGTCAGCGTCATGACCCAGCAGCGCATGGAGGACGAGCACCTCACCAGCATCAGCCAGGTGCTGGCACGCACGCCGGGCCTGTCCACCAACGTGCTCGGTACCGAGCGTTCCAGCGCCAGCGCGCGCGGCTACGCGATCAGCAATTACCAGCTGGACGGCATCAGCACCCACACCGAATTTTTGGGACTCGACGCGCTGCCTTCGCAGAGCATCGCCGACATGGCGCTGTACGACCGCATCGAGGTGCTGCGCGGCGCCTCGGGCCTGACCACGGGCGCGGGCGATCCGTCCGGCATCGTCAACATGGTGCGCAAGAAACCCACGGCCGCGTTCCAGGGCGTGGCGGAGGCCAGCATCGGTTCGTGGGGCGACCGGCGAGGAATGATCGACCTGTCGACGCCGCTGAATGCGTCCGGCACGGTGCGCGGTCGACTGGTCGCTGTTCACCAGGAAGGAGGCAGCTTCATCGATCACTACAAGAAGAAGAAGGACGTGGCCTATGGCGTGGTGGAAGCCGACCTGACGTCGTCGCTCAAGCTCACCGCGGGCATCGACCACCAGGAGAACCGCTCGCGCGGCTCGCTGTCGTACCTGGGCTACCCGCTGTTCAACAGCGACGGCGAGCAGACCGATTTCCCGGTGTCGTTCAGCGGCGCCAGCCGCCACAACCGCTTCAACACCAATTCCACCAGCGGGTTCCTGGCGCTGGAGCAATCGTTCGCCAACGACTGGAAGCTCAAGCTCTCGGCCAACTACCTGCGCTCGCAGCAGCGCGAAGACTCGGTCTACCTGGCGGTCAGTGCGGGCCTCTTCGACAAGGCCACGGGCGATGGGCTGCGGCTCAACGGCGAGCGCCGCGACTACAGGCTGCGCAACAAGACCGTGGACCTGAAGCTGGGCGGTCCCTTCAGCCTGTTC